>NZ_JBPKGF010000001.1:0-571669 GCF_051208015.1 Haloarchaeobius lipolyticus
CCATAGGGTAGTTTGGCCACGTGTTACTGAGCTATCTGCTACGAATATGAATTCGTACAACTAGCATGGCTAAATCGAACTCCAATAGCAATGACCTCCGGCAGGATCAACCGGAATGTTCCCACACGGAAGTGTGGGGGTTGGCGGAAATTGCGTATTCGAGGTGTATGGTGTTCGACGAGATCCGATCGGATATCGCCGAACCAACCAAGGCTCATATCAGATTCAGTCTTGACGGCGGACCGCAGGGGCTGAATCCTCATACGTGGGTGGACGCACCGTCCTAGGGTGGGTCCTGGGCACCCCGTCGCCCGGGGCGCCCTTCACATTATGTACGAATGCCCGGTCAATATAAAAGGCCTACGAATCGGGGGCGCACTGACAGGCAATCTCACCGATGAATGTTCGATAACAATAGGGCAACGCATGGCAGGGAGATTCACCATACGGATTCAAGTTCGGAAAGTCCGGGATTCGATATAATAGTATGTTCGTGTGCGTGCGCGTAGAGCATCAAATCGTCCCAACGAGTTCCACGTCACCGTCACCATTCGGGTACGTCCCTGCGGCGTCACGAGAAGGGACTCAGACCGGCATCCGGGTCCCTCGTCGACGGCAGCATTGTCTCTCGAATCGGCGACCGACAGTTGATGCACGAGACCGTCGACGAGGTCGTCTCGAATCAGCACAGCACGCCGAGTCACACCCGCCCGAGGTGGGAAACGTCGATCGTCTCTGTGAGGGCCGAGTCCATCGACGCGCCAGTTGCGCTCGACGGCCACAGCGGCGAAAGTGGGCCACGGACCGACGAGCCTCAAGAAAATTTTGCCGGTACTTCAACGGAACAAACATATTATTACAGATATTTTCCCCGTTCGTTATTCGGAATCAGGTGTGGTAAGAGCCGTTGGATGGGCCACTTGTGTGGGTACTGCTCCCAAATCACGGTGTCTCCGGGCGGTGGAAATGAACCGAAAGCTACTAATATCCTATGCTGATTACCGTTGGCCCGGATGTCTGACAAAGACACACAACCGTCACGGCGTAACATTCTCAAGGCGACCTCGGGCGCACTTGCGGGTATGGGCGTCATCGGCCTCGGTGCTGCGGCACCTTCCGACAAGGTGGAGGTAAACGTCGGCTTCGACGGCGCGAGCGGACGACGCGCGACGCTGAGTGCAGCTGACGACGTCGTACGCGAGTTCAACTTCGACGCGGCGACGATTCAGCTGCCGAAGAAGGGCGCAGAGGCACTCGCCCGGAACCCGAACGTTCGGTACGTCGAGGAGAACGGCACGATGTACGCTCTCGCCCAGACCCAGGGCTGGGGTATCGACCGTACCGACGCAGACGTCGCACACGCGAACGGAGAGACGGGGTCGGGCGCGGACATCGCCATCCTCGACACGGGTATCGACTCAGACCACCCCGACCTGCAGGCAAACCTCGGCTCCGGGAAATCGTTCGTCCAGTGTAGTACGAAAGGTGGCTGCCGCTTCGGCGCGAAGCCAGCGGACAACACCTGTTACGAGTCCTGGGACGACGACAACGACCACGGCACGCACTGCGCGGGAATCGCGAACGCAGTCGACAATACGGAGGGCGTCGTCGGCGTCTCCACGCAGGCGACACTCCACGCGGTCAAGGTCCTCGACAAGTGTGGGTCGGGTTCGTTCTCCGACATCGCCGCCGGTGTCGAGTACACGGCCGACCAGGGCTGGGACGTCGCCAGCATGAGCCTCGGTGGCTCGTCAGGCTCCCAGGCGCTGCACGATGCGGTCCAGTACGCGGTGAACAAAGGTGTGTTCGTGGTCGCGGCTGCCGGTAACGACGGCCCGTGTTCGGACTGCGTCGGCTACCCGGCAGCATACTCCGAAGTCGTCGCGGTCTCTTCCACGAACTCGTCGGACGGGCTCTCGTCGTTCTCCTCGACCGGTCCGGAGGTCGAGATCGCGGCACCGGGCACCGACATCTACTCGTCTGTCGCCACGAACGGTGGCTACGACACCTTCTCGGGAACCTCGATGGCCTGCCCGCACGTCGCGGGTGCGGCCGGCCAGCTGATGGCGAACGGCTACACCAACACGGAAGCCCGGAACCAGCTTACGTCGACCGCCGAGGACATCGGTCTCGCGTCGAACGAGTCCGGTGCTGGCCTGCTCGACGTCGCCGCAGCTCTGGGACTCGACTCCAGCGACAACTGAGCGGCTCCATCACTCTCGGCGCTGTTATTTTTGTCGTATTGATTTTTTGCGTTTTCCCAGCGAACCCATGGTTTTAATCACTTCTGTATCCATTGGCTATTCGTAATGGCATACCACGACATCGATGGTTCGCGTCGACAGCTCCTGAAGGCGACTGGCGGTGCACTCGCAGCCGGCGGTCTCACCGGGCTCGCGTCGGCGGGCGCGACAGACGAAACGGTACAGGTGAACGTCGGCTTCTCCAACACCCGCGGGAAGCAGGCGGCCGAAGCCGCGGCCAAGTCGATCGTCTGGGAGTTCGCGTTCGACGCGATGACCATCGAGGTCGCAACGGCGGCGGTCGACGGTCTGCAGGAAGCAGCGGGCATCCGGTACGTCGAGCCGGACGAGGAGATGGAGGTCCTCGCGCAGACCGAGCCGTGGGGTATCGACCGCGTCGACGCCGAGGTCGCCCACGCGAACGGTGAGACCGGCGACGGCGCAGACATCGCCATCATCGACACGGGTATCGACCGGGGCCATCCGGACCTCGCCGACAATCTCGGGGAGGGCGTTTCGTTCCAGGGCGGAATCCAGACCAACCAGTGGAACGACGACAACGGTCACGGCACCCACTGTGCGGGTATCGCCGACGCCGTCGACAACTCCCAGGGGGTCGTCGGCGTCTCGACGAACGCCACACTGCACGCGGTCAAAGTTATGAACGCGGCAGGGACCGGTTCGACCTCCGACATCGCGAAGGGTATCGAGTGGACCGCCGACCAGGGCTACGACGTCGGAAGCCTCAGCCTCGGTTCCTCCTCGGGGTCGGAGACCCTCAAGGACGCGGTCTCGTACGCCGCCGACCACGGCGTGTTCCTCTCGGCAGCTGCCGGCAACGACGGAGAGTGTAGCGACTGCGTCGGCTACCCGGCAGCCTACCCCGAGTGCGTTGCGGTCTCCTCGACGAACCAGAACGACGAGCTCTCGAGTTTCTCCTCGCAAGGACCGGAGGTCGAGATCGCCGCACCCGGTTCCGACATCTACTCGACGTACCTGGCTGGCTCGTACAACACCCTCTCCGGGACCTCCATGGCCTGTCCCCACGTGTCGGGGGCGGCTGCCCAGCTGATGGCGAACGGCCAGACCGCGAGTGAGGCACGGAGCACGTTGAAGAGCAGTGCGGAGGACATCGGTCTCTCTGCGAACGAGTCCGGCGCCGGCCTGCTCGACGTGGCGGCGAGTCTGGGACTGAACTCGAGCGACGACTGACCGTCCGGTCGTAGCACGACCGTTCTCTCCGGAGTGCAGATTCGAAGACGACGCGTTTCCACTAGAGTTCCGTTCATTCCGATTGTTAATTTTGTAGTTAGAAACTCTAATTCACAGCCATCAACCGATAGATTTAATCGTGGCGCGATGGTCGTCACCAAGTGTCATGCCATCGGGCAACAACCGAATGTCGCGGCGACGGCTGCTACAGGCAACTGGTGGAACGCTCAGCGCGGCCGGAGTGGCCGGACTCGTGAGCGCCAGCCGGGGAGAGAAGGTCGAAGTGAACGTCGGATTCGACGGCGCACGGGGACGCGCACGCGTCGAGCGGGCGGCGAGTTCGGTCTCGCGCCGCTTCTCGTTCGACGCGATGACCATCGAAGTGCCACGGAAGGCGCTGAAAGGACTCCGGAAGAACCCGAACGTCCGGTACGTCGAGGAGAACGGACGGATGCACGCCATCCCGAACCGGCCGAGCACCCACAAGCCCCCGGGCAAGTGTAGTCCGTGGCCCGACTGCAAGGACGGCGGCAGCGGCGGCGGCGACACCAGCCAGACCCTGCCGTGGGGCATCGACCGCGTCGACGCCGAGGTAGCCCACGCGAACGGGGACACGGGCGCGGGCGCGGACATCGCCATCCTCGACACGGGTATCGACTCCGACCATCCCGACCTGCAAGCGAACCTCGGCTCGGGCACCTCGTTCGTGAAGTGCAAGGGCAAGGGCTGCAACTACGACTGGGACGACGACAACGAGCACGGCACCCACTGCGCCGGGACCGCCGGCGGAGCCGATAACTCTCAGGGCGTCGTCGGCGTCTCCACGCAGGCGACCCTGCACGCGGTCAAGGTCCTCGACAGCCGCGGTTCCGGAAGCTTCTCCGACATCGCGGCCGGCATCGAGTACGTCGCCGACCAGGGCTGGGACGTCGCCAGCATGAGCCTCGGGGCATCCTCTGGTTCCCAGACGATTCGCGACGCGGTCCAGTACGCCGACCAGCGTGGCGTCTTCCTCGTCGCCGCGGCCGGGAACTCCGGGCCGTGTTCTGACTGCGTCGGCTACCCGGCGGCCTACCCCGAGGTCGTCGCCGTCTCGTCCACGAACGACGCCGACGGGCTCTCGAGCTTCTCCTCGACCGGCCCCGAGGTGGAGATCGCCGCTCCCGGCTCCGACGTGTTCTCGACCGTTCCCGGCGGCTCCTACGATACGTTCTCCGGGACCTCGATGGCCTGCCCGCACGTCGCCGGTGCCGCCGGTCAGCTGATGGCCGGCGGGGCCTCCGCCTCGAACGTCCGGAACACCCTGACGAGTACCGCCGAGGACCTCGGCCTCCCGTCGAACGAGCAGGGAGCAGGTCTCCTCGACGTGGCCGCGGCGCTGAACCACGACTCTTCGAACAACTGAGCGGAGCTTCCCTCGGACGGCCTCCGGGGACTCCGCTGGTCCCCTCCACCGTCAGGGCGGCTGCATCGTCGCCGCCGGGAATCGACGGGAGAACGATTCTCTTCCCCTGTGAGCTGTCACCGTACAGCATCCTTAACCGTCCTGAGGACTACTGACTACATGGAGCGACGTTTCTCACGTAGAGCACTGCTTCGGGCCGCGACCGGAGCCATCGCGACCGCCGGCCTCGCCGGCGTCGCAGTCGGCGATACACCCGGAACCGAGCGCGTCCGTGTCAACGTCGGGTTCGACGGCCCACGAGGACGCGCGGCCGCTGTCCGGGCAGCTATAACCGTACATCACGAGTTCGCCTTCGACGCCCTCACCCTCACGGTCCCGCGGGCAGCCATCGAGGGGCTCGCACGTAATCCGAACGTCAGGTACGTCGAGGAGGACGGGACGTGGCAGGCGATTCCCCGGTGGCCGGGAGCCGCAGCCCCACCCGGCGGCTGCACGCCCTGGCCGGAGTGCAAGAACGGCGGCGGGGACGAACCGGCACCCGCCGAGACGCTGCCGTGGGGCATCGACCGCGTCGACGCCGAGGTCGCCCACGCGAACGGGAACACGGGCGCGGGTGCGGACATCGCCATCCTCGACACGGGTATCGACTCCGACCACCCCGACCTGCAAGCAAACCTCGGTGCCGGCAAGTCGTTCTACAGCTGTCAGGAGCAGGGCGGCGGCGGCAAGGGGAAGAAGCCGAGAGAGACTCGCTGCATCGAGACGTGGGACGACGATCACGACCACGGCACCCACTGCGCAGGCATCGCTGGTGGAGTCCACAACGACCTGGGCGTCGTCGGGGTGGCACCTGGTGCGACCTTGCACGCCGTCAAAGTCCTGAACAAGGACGGCTCGGGGCGCTGGAGCGTCATCGCGGCCGGCATCGAGTACGTCGCCGACCAGGGCTGGGACGTCGGAAGTCTGAGCCTGGGCGGCTCGTCGGGTTCACAGGCAGTCGCGGACGCCTGCAAGTACGCGGTGGACAACGGCGTCGTCCTCGTCGCCGCGGCAGGGAACGCAGGCCCGTGTTCTGACTGCGTCGGCTACCCCGCCGCGTACCCAGAGGTCGTCGCCGTGAGTTCGACCGAGAGCGACGACGACCTGTCGTACTTCTCGTCTACCGGCCCTGAGGTCGATATCGCCGCGCCCGGCACGTCCGTCTACTCGACGGTGAAAGACGGCGGCTACGACTGGTTCTCGGGGACGTCGATGGCGACGCCGCACGTCTCCGGTGCGGCGGCACTGCTGCGGGCGGCTGGAATCGCCCCCATAGACGTGAAAGGCGTGTTGACCGGGAGCGCCGAGAACGTCGGCCTGACCGATACCGAACAGGGTGCGGGATTGCTCGACGTCGCCGCAGCCCTCGGGCTTGACTCGTCGGACGACCTGAACTGAGTCACCCGGCCTGTCGGCGCTCGCGCCACTCCCGCGCCAGCAGCCCGTAGGTGTGGACGTCGTGACGCGAACCGCGCGCGAACCGGGCTTCGCGCCGGACTCCTTCGTGCGTGAACCCCAGTTTCTCCAGCAGCGACTGCGAGGGGTCGTTGAACTCGTACGCGTACGCGCAGATTCTGTGGAGTCCGAGTTCGTCGAAGGCGTAGTCGAACAGCAGTTCGCAGGCCGCCGTCGCGTATCCATTCCCGCGTTCGTCCGGGACGACGTGGACGCCGGCGTTGGCAGTGTCGTCGGGGCGACTGATGCGCTTGAGCGTGACCATCCCGACGTACTCGCCGTCGCGACAGATCGCGAGGGCGACCGTGTCGTCGGCTCGGAGCCACTCCATGTAGTCGTCCATCTCGTGTTCGTCGAACGGTTCCGGTGGCCCGCCGGCGCTCACTCGCGTCTGGGGGTCGTTACGGACTCGCTGGAGGTGAGGGCGGTCCTCGTCTTCGATGGGGCGCAGTTCGACCCGGTCGTCGCGGACGAACACCGGTCCGGGCATCTCAGTCCTCGTACTCCGCGCGGAGCTCTTCGAGAAGCTGACGGGCCGCCCGCCTGACCGCCTCGTCGCTCGACTGGCTCGGCTCCCAGCCGAGCGCGGAGAGCTTCTCGATGGACAGGCGCATCTTCGGGACGTCGCCGGTCCAGCCGCGGTCCCCGCCGGTGTACTCGTACTCGGGGTCGAGTCCCATCTCGTCGGCGACGATGTCGGCGATGGTGTTGACCGAGGTTGTCGTCCGCGTCCCGAGGTTGTAGACGTTGTAGTCCTTCTGGGCGGTCTCGACGACGTGACACATCGCGTCGATGCACTCCTCGACGTGGAGGTAGGACTTCTCCTGCAGGCCGTTGCCGAGGATGGTCAGCGTCTCCGGGTTCTCGAGCAGTTTCTCGATGAAGTCCGGGACGACGTTGCCCCGCTGGTTCGGACCGACGATGTTGGCGAAGCGGTAGACCCACGCCTGGACGCCGTAGGAGTGGGCGTACGTCGAGATGATCGCCTCGTCGGCGAGCTTCGACGAGCCGTAGATGCTGATGGGTTCGAGCGGCGCGTAGTCCTCCGGCGTCGGCATCGGGGCCTCGCCGTAGACGGTCGAGGAGGAGGTGAAGGCGAGCTTGTCGCAGCCGACCTCGTCCATGCGCTCGAGCACGTTGTAGGTCATCACGCCGTTCTCCTCGAACAGCTTCCGGTCGTCGTCGTAGTTCGTGTCGGTGTAGGCCGCGAAGTGGAAGACGATGTCAGTCTCCTCGGTGATGACGCGAGCCACGTCGTCCGGGTCGCACATGTCCGCCTTGTCGAACTCGACGTCGTCGGGGACGCGCTCGCGTGTTCCCTTCGAGAGGTCGTCGGCGACGAGGACGTCGTTGTCGTCGGAGAGCTTCGCAGCGAGGTGCGAACCCACGAGGCCGGCACCGCCGGTCACGAGGACTCGCTTTCCGGTGAGTTCCATGCTTTCGGGTGCACAGGCGGCGATTAAGTGCGTTCTGGTGTCGTCGGGCGGCGCGCCGTCGCGAGCGAGACACCGGGTGCCCGCCGGAGATTGGTCCGCGACGGCGACGTGAATCCCGCCGATTCGAGCCAGCCCGCTATCGACTCGTACGGGTAGACGCGCCCCCCGAGCAGGATACGGTAGTTCAGTCCGACGAGTGCGTTCATCGTTCGGGCGGTGGCGACGGGGCCGCTTCCCTCGAACTGGTCCAGCACCACGATTCGGCCACCGGGGGCGAGCGCGTCGAACAGACGGTCGAAGAGGCGGCGGTTCTCGGTGGGGTCGAACCCGTGGACGACGTTGAAGACGAGTGCGAGGTCGTACCCCGTCCCGAGTTCGTCGGTGAGGAGGTCGACGCCTCGCGTCTCGATGCGGTCGCCGAGTCCCGCGGCCGTGACGTTCTCGTCGGCGACAGCGAGGGCTGCCGGGTCGTCGGCGATGGTCGCCGAGACGCCGGGCGCCGACTCGCAGAGCCCGATTGTGTATCGGCCGTGCCCGCCGCCCGCATCGAGCACTCGTTCGACGCCGGACAGGTCGATAGCGTCGATGACCGCGGGGAGGGTGAGCCGGGCTGTGGCTTCGAACCCGCGTTGGGCGGAGGGCCAGCGGTTCTCGTTGTCGCCCAGCCACTCGTAGACGGTTCGGTCGGGCTCGCCAGTGCGAACCACTTCGGCCGCGGTGTCGTCCCAGAACGGAAACACGACGCGGTCCCAGAAGACGAACCAGTCGACGAGGGAGACCTCACCGACCATCCAGCGCTCGCTCAGCGGAGAGAGCGAGAACGCGCCGCCGTCCCGGTCCAGGTAGCCGGTCCTGACGAGGAAATCACAGAGGAGGACGAGCGAATCAGGATGGGCGTCGAGGGCGTCCGCGAGTTCGTCGGGTGTCGCCGGCGCATCCGCGAGCGCGTCGAAGAGCCCGACCTCGGCGGCGAGCGCGACCGACTTCAGGGTCCCGGCACCGAGCAGGTCGTAGATCGAACCGGGTGCCCGGTTCGCCCTGAGGACGTAGAGACGTTCCAGGAACCCGGGAACGTGTGGCATGGTCCCCGGTTGTCGCGCGGGCGAGAAGTAATTGGTGCAGGAAGGAGTGATGCTGGTGCAGGAGGGGATGAGGCAGGCACTAATGGTGTAGGAGGGAAGCGTCCCGGAGAGGACCCCGGGCCGGCTGCCCCTGGAGCCATCGCACCTGCACCGGAAGCGAAACCCCCTAACCCCTGTGCAGGCAAGGAGCGCCCATGCAAGGCGAACCCGAGGTCGCCGTCTGTCGGCTGGCACACCGGCCGGGGCGAGACGACCGGATGACGACGCACGTCGGGCTCACGGCGCGAGCCCTCGGCGCGGACCGGGTCATCTACCCGGACAACGCCGACCAGTCGCGCCGAACCGTCGAGGACATCACCGGCCGGTTCGGCGGCCCGTTCGAGGTCGAACTCGTCGAGTCGACGAGCCGCATCGTTCGGAACTGGGACGGCTCGGTCGTCCACCTGACGATGTACGGCGAGCGCGTACAGGACGTCGAAGAGGAGATCCGCGCCGTTCGAGCGGGGGACGGCGACGCCGACGCGGGCGACCCGCTCCTGGTCGTCGTCGGCTCCGAGAAGGTCTCGTTCGACATCTACGAGACTGCCGACTGGAACGTCGCCGTCACGAACCAGCCCCACTCCGAGGTCGCCGGTCTGGCCGTCTTCCTCGACCGGCTGTTCGACGGCCGCGAGCTCGACCGCGAGTGGGCCGACGCGGAGAGTCGAGTCGTCCCGATGGAGACGGGCAAGAGGGTCGTGCCCGCGGACGAGGAGTGAGACTGTCCGGGAGACGTGGCTGCGGGATAGCACATCGGTGGCGATAGAGTAACCGGTTGCACAGGCGTCCTCGAGGCAGGAAAATATCGAACGGCGAGTGACAAGACTTAATGGCGATACGGCCCCCAATTCGACGTAATGGCTTTTGAGGGACTGCTGGAAGACCCCGTCATCCAAAAGTATCTCCACGAACTCGTCGGTCCGAAGGGGATGCCCGTCGCCGCAGCCCCGCCGGACGGCGAGGTTACGGACGAAGAGCTCGCCGAAGAACTGGACCTCGAACTCAACGACGTCCGTCGCGCCCTGTTCATCCTCTACGAGAACGACCTGGCGACGTACCGTCGACTCCGTGACGAGGACTCCGGCTGGCTGACCTACCTGTGGACGTTCCACTACGAGAACATCCCGGAGAACCTCGAAGAGGAGATGTACCGTCTCCTCGACGCGCTCGATGAGCGTAACGACTACGAGCGAGACCACGAGTTCTACCTCTGTGAGGTCTGTTCCATCCGCTTCGAGTTCGGCGAGGCGATGGACTTCGGCTTCGAGTGTCCCGAGTGTGGCTCGCCGCTCGAGTCGATGAACAATCAGCGCCTCGTCGAGGCGATGGAAGACCGGCTCGACGCGCTTCGAGACGAACTCAACGTCGAGGCAGACGTGGAGCCGAGCGCATAATGGTCGTACTCGCGACCAAAGTCTACGTCTCCGGCGACGCACGCGACCGGGCCCTGGACGGCCTCCGTTCGCTGGTCGACAACTCGATCGGCGACCTCGACGTCGAGTACGACGTCGGCCTGCGTGGTGACGACTTCCCGAGCGTCACCATCTCCGGCGACGACGAGGTCGTCGCCCGGAACGTCCTCCGCGAGGAGTGGGGCGAGGTCGTCCCACAGCTCGAAGACGGGGAGACCTACGTCGGCACGCTCGAGTCGTGGGACGACGAGGGATTCGTCCTCGACGCCGGCCAGGACGTCCGCATCCCCGCCGACGAACTCGGCCTCGGCCCCGGCACCCCACAGCAGATTCGCGACCGCTTCGGGCTGGTCCAGCACCTGCCGATGCGGTTCGTCTACGGCGACACGCCCCGCCTGGCGGACGAAGAGCGCGACCGGCTGTTCGAGTGGACACGCGGGAACGGCCGCGTGAACGTCAACAGCGCGACCCGCGGCGAGACCCGCGCGACGGTCAACCGCGCCGGCCACGCACGGGACATCGTCACGGTCGAGCGGCTCGGTCTGCTCGAGCAGTCCATCGTCTGCACCGAGGGGACGGACCCGCCGGGTCTGCTGTCGAGCATCGGCGGCTACCTCCCGGCCGAACTGAAGTGCGTCGTCCCGTAGGATTATGAACCGGCGACTCCTCCTCGGCGTCGGGCTGCTGTTCGTTCTCGTCGCCAGCGCCGGCTGTACCTCTATCTTCGGTGGCGGTGTCTCGGACGAGAAACTCGACGAGAACGCCACCTACGACTGGGACCAGGTCCACGGTTGGGACGTCGACGAGAACGGAACGGCCAGACCGGTGAAGTCGAGCGAGACGACCGACGCCTACGTCAACGTCACGGGCGAGTCCTACCACGCGGTCTACCACCTCGAGAACTACTCGAAGGAGGACTTCGAGATGTGGACCCGCGGCATCAGCAACGAGGACCCCATCGACATCTGGGCGCTCCGGTACCGCTACCCGAACGGGACCGTCGTCAAAGGGTCGGAGCTGAACGTCTACAAGACGAACTACCGGACCCACGTCGAGCTGCCGAAGAGCGCGAACGGCACGAACGGGACCATCGCGTTCAGTGCCTCGGCAGAGCCGAAGAGCTTCTACCAGCCGAACTACATGGAGGGCTCGTACGAGGTCGTCCTCCCGAAGGGGATGCGCACCTCGTTCTTCCTGTTCGGTCAGATAGTCCCCGGCCCGGACGAGACGAACATCGAGGACGGCCGCCTCCACATCCGCTGGGAGAACGTCGACCGGACCATCTCGGTCAAGTACTACCTCCAGCGTGACTTCTACATCTTCATGGGGGCGGTCGGCGTGCTCGGATTGGCGACCATCATCGGGATGGCCTACTACTGGTACCGCATCAAGGAGCTGACCGCGCTCCGTGAGAACCTCGGGATGAGTATGGAGTTCGAAGACGACGGGAACGACCCACCCGGCTTCTGAGGGTCGGACCTCCCTCGCCCACGAGGCCAACTCGAACACCGACGAATCCGCCGCGGTGCTGGCATTCTTTACCGTCCACCACGAACGACGAGCCATGCAGGCAGCCGTGGTGACGGTCGGCGACGAACTGCTGAGTGGCGACACGGAGAACACGAACGCGACGTGGCTCTGTCGGCAGTTGACCGGCCGCGGCGTCGACGTCGAGCGGGTGTTCACCATCCCAGACGACATCGGTGACATCGCACAGATAGTCAACGAGAGCCACGCCGCCTACGACGCCGTGGTCGTCACCGGTGGGCTTGGGCCCACCCACGACGACATGACGATGGCGGGCGTCGCGGCCGCGTTCGGGCGAGACCTCGAGCGGAACGAAGCGGCTGAGGACTGGCTGACGGAGCACGGTGGATACTCGGCCGAGGACCTCGCGGAGGGCACGACCCACCTGCCGACCGGGGCCCGCGTCCTCCACAACGAGGTCGGCGTGGCCCCCGGCTGCGTGGTCGAGTCGGTCTACGTCCTCCCGGGCGTACCCGCGGAGATGAAGGCGATGTTCGAGCGCGTCGCCGACGAGTTCTCGGGGACAGTCGACCACGTCGAGACGGTCGAGGCCGCGGAACCGGAGTCGTCACTCGTCGGTCGGCTGGAGGAGCTCAGAGAGCGCTTCGACGTGACCGTCGGGAGCTATCCCGGTGAGCACGTCCGTGTCAAGCTGTCGGGACCGGACGAATCCGAGGTCGAGGAAGCGGCCGCCTGGCTCAGAGAGCGCGTCGAGTCCCCAGAAGGAGTGTAATCGGTCGGTCACCGCGCCGTCACTGGTCGGTCGCAGACCAGTCACCTGTCTCGCCGGTTTGTCGCCCGTCTCGCCAGTCGGTCACTCGTCTCGCCGGTCAATCGCCGCTCTTCAGGAACCCGTCGCGTATCTTCGCGGCGACTCGCCGGAGCATCGCTCGGGGCGACCGGTCGTCGAGGCCGAGCTGCTCGGCGACGCCCAGGGCGTCTTCGAAGCGCCAGACCTCCGCGATGCGGCCCTTCTCGAACCGGAACCGGAACACGGTCGGGACGCGGAACCGCCGCCCGGTCGCCGGGTAGACTCCCCGGCCCGGGATGGGGAGGTCACCGGTGTGGCGGCCACGGACGGTACAGTGCGCGACGAGCTCGTCGCCGTCCGTGACGGTGGCGTCGACGCCGATGGAGCAGTCGGAGAATATCTCGTGTTGACGGTCGATGTGTCGGCGGAGTGCACGCTGGCCTCGGACCGAGGTCCCCCAGCGGGCGAGGTGCAACACGGCGTCGGGAGTGAACAGCTCGTCGACGACGTCGGTCTCACCACGTGAGAACAGCTCGTCGAGTGCTCGTCGGGCCAGTATCCTGTTCGCGACGGCGCCGGAGCGCTCACCCACGCGTAGCTCGGTACTCATGCCCTCGATACGCGATGGGAGAGGATAGCGGTTCCGTCGTTTCAGTTCGTGTATATGTGGTACAGCCAGCCGACGGTGATGAGCAGGCTGGCGACGAGGACGACCCATCCCGTTCCTGCGAATGGCAGGGCGTTTCCGGTCTCAGCGAGTAGGACGTTCATGTGGGGGCGGTTCCGGGCGCGGTGGCTTAAGCGTTCACATCCGAGACAGCGGTCCGGGGGTCTCGGACGCGCCGTACCCGTCGGTGGGCCGTACGACTGCGCGGCGAGGTTCCCGGAAACGCGGGCTTTTTCCTCGCGTGTGCGTAAGCCGACGGTATGCGAATCGGGTTCGTCGTCAATCCCATCGCCGGGATGGGCGGCCGTGTCGGATTGAAGGGAACCGACGGGAAGGTCGACGAGGCACGGGCGCGCGGCGCCGAACCGAGGGCACCGGACCGGGCCGTCGACGCGCTGACCACGCTCCGCGAGACCGCACCCGACCTGACCCTGTTCACTGCAGCCGGCGAGATGGGTGCCGACGAGGCCCGGGAGGCCGGCATCGAGCCGGTCGTCGTCTACGGAGAGGAAGCGAGTGGAGACGGCTCGGCTGCGGAACCAACGGAGACGAGCGCCGACGACACTCGCGCCGCCGTCTCGGCGTTCCTCGATGAGGGCGTCGACCTGGTGCTGTTCGTCGGCGGGGACGGGACCGCCGTCGACGTTGCCGAGACCCTCACCGCCGCAGGAAGCGACGTCCCGATGCTCGGTGTGCCCGCGGGCGTCAAGATATACTCGTCCGTGTTCGGGGTCACGCCCCGCGCCGCTGGCCGTATCGCCGGCTCGTTCGACCGGGTCGAGGAACGGGAGGTGAACGACATCGACGAGGACGCCTACCGGGGCGGCGAGGTCGAGACCGAACTGAAAGCCGTCGTTCGGGTGCCCGTCGCAGAGCAGGTTCAGTCGTCGAAGCAGGTCGGCGGCGGGACGGTCGAATCCCTCGCAGAGGGATTCGCAGACGACGTCCGTCCGGGCGTCACGTACGTCCTCGGGCCGGGCAGCACCGTCGGCGCCATCAAGCGGGCGCTCGGGTTCGAGCCGTCTCCGCTGGGGGTCGACGTCTGGCGTGACGGCGAGGTACTCGTCCGCGACGCGACCGAGGCGCAGATTCTCGATGCACTGGGCGAGCACAACGAGGTCGTCGTCTCCCCCATCGGTGGCCAGGGCTTCGTCTTCGGGCGCGGGAATCACCAGATCTCGCCCGACGTCATCAGACGGTCAGAGGTGACCGTCGTCGCCTCGCGGTCGAAGCTCGACGACGTCGGCGTCCTGCGCGTCGATACCGACGACGAGGCGGTCGACGAATCGCTCCGCGGCTGGCAGAAGGTCCGCGTCGGCCGATACGAGCACCAGTTGTTGAAGGTCGTCTGAACCCTCGCCCCCGCCAGCGGCCAGTTACTGACGGCATACCGACAGTTTCAGAGTTGCCACCACCGAAGAATATTTGTACAACGTATTAGTCTATGCTGCTGAATATAAGGTACACACAGTCAGATATAAGGCTATGCTGGGGGTACGGGTGGACATGGAGACGCGAAAGGTGCAGCGGCTGGGTCCGTCCACGCTCGCCATGACGCTACCGGCCGAGTGGGCCAAAGAACACAACGTCGACAAGGGCGACGAGGTGTCCCTCCGCATGGGCGGGAAGGGCACCCTGACCGTCCTGTCCGAATCGGCGAGCACCGAGGAGTCGGAGGCCATCATCCACGCCGACAACCTCGACGCGGACGCCGTAGAGCGCGCCATCGTGGCACAGTACGTCCTCGGGCGTCGAGTCATCCGCGTCGAACACGCTGACGGCACGCTGCCGTCGGCGCACATCAACGCGGTCTATCGCGCGGAGACACAGCTGATGGGCCTCGGCGTCATCGAGGAGACGCCCGAGAGCATCTCCATCCGCTGTTCCGTCGACCCCGAGGACTTCACGCTCGACAACCTGCTCGAACGGCTCGAATCGACCGGCAGCACGATGCGAGGCGAGGCCATCAAGTCCCTCGCCCACGGCAACCCGGACCTCGCCCAGCGAGCCCTCAACCGGGAGCGACAGGCGAACAAGATCTTCGTCCTCCTGCTCCGCCTCATCTTCACGGCGTACCAGAACCCGAACCTCGCGCGCGCGGTCGGTCTCGACTCCGGCTTCCCGCTCATCGGCTACCGCTCCATCGCGAAGAACCTGGAGCTGACCGCCGACAACGCGGAGGACATCGCCGACATCGTCCTCGAGGCCGAGGGTCACTCGCTCAACGTCGATTCCGCGACGATGCGTCGCATCCGGGAGTTCACCGAGCAGGTCGACGAGCTGACCGCACTCGCCGTCGAGTCCGCGGTGACCCGGAACTACGACAAGACCATCGAGGCCCGCGAGCTGTTCCACGAGATCGGCGACCGGGAACGGGAGATACTGAACGACCTCCCGGAGATGGACAACGGCGACCTCTTGCAGGTCCGTGAGGTCCTCGTCAGCCTCCAGCAGACGGCCCAGTACGCGATGCGGAACGCGGAGATCGCCGTCAACCTGGCGCTCAACGAGGAGTCCGAGCACACGACCATCAACTGAGTCGGTACCGGCTCGTGCGGTCGGCTCTCCGTTTTCACCGAGGACATCCGTTTCGAATCTCACGCGGAGACAGCGGCCGCTGTTCACCGGCAGTGGTTACCTGAGACGTCCGAGAGACGGCACCACCGCTATCCGAGATGGTCTCTCTGCGCAAAAGGACGACGTCGACGACGGTGCCTCAGTCGGCTGAGGCGGTCACCCCGTCGGCGACGGTCTCGGGCTGGTCCGACTCGGTCCGCTCGGCTTTCGCGACCTGCAACGGACTCCGACTCGTTATCGAACAGTCGAACTCGGGATGCTCGGCGAAGTGGCGGACCAGCATGTGCCGGCGGGAGCCGGTGATGCCCGTCCGTCCAACCGCCTCTGCACCGAACTCGTCGGGGAGTCGGTCGTAGAGCCGTCGCAGTTCGGTGAAGCTCGCGAACACCTTGGCGTTGCCGGCGGAGTCTGCACCGCGTCTCGTCACCTCGTAGGAGCCGTCCTCGCGGTGGGCACCCGCGGTCCGGAAGAACTCGCGGCGCTCGACGAGGGCATCGCCGATCTGTTCCTGGAGGGCGATGGCCTCGCGTCTGCTCAAGGTACGCTCTGTCTCACCGATAGAAACGACGACCGATTCACAGTCTGATTCGACGGCAATCTCGTTACCGTCGGAGAACTCGACCAGGAGACTGGGTACTCCGGTTCATGTACTCATAGCTGTGAGAGCCCGGAAGTTAAACGTATCGCCGGTGGCACGAATCGCCAGTAGCCCGCTATCGAGGAGCCCGTCGTCGGTGGTGGTCGTCGACCCCTCCCCTCCGTCGCCAGCCGTGGTGGTCGGCTCAGACGTGGTTGTCGAGCCCGTGGTCGTGGACTGCCCCGCCGTGGTCGTTCCGCCGTCCGTCCCACTCGAACCGTCCGAGGAGTCGGTCGACGTCCCGTCGTCACCGTCGGTCGTCGACCCAGCGCCCCCGTCGTCCGTCGACCCAGCGCCCCCGTCGTCCGTCGACCCAGCGCCCTCCTCAGTCGTGGTCGTTCCCTCACCGGTTCCTGCAGAACCGTTACCGGTGGCGTTGGCCTTGTTCCCGAAGATGTCGGTCTCGATCGTCTCCTCGTAGGTGAACTTGTCCATGGGCACCCGGACGCTGGTCCCGCTCACGTCGAGCGTCGCGTCGAAGTCTATCTTCAGGTCGGTCGTCTGGTTCCGTTCGATGTGGGTCACCCACCACTCGTCGAGCTTGTCGTTGTCGATGCGGGTGACCGTCGTCACCTTCGTCACCTGACCGGACTGCAGGACGTACTCACGGGTGTTCGTCCCGTTACCGACGGAAACGTTGTTCATCGTGATGTCGTACTCTATCTTCGAGACCGGAATCGGGTACGGCTTCGGGTTGTAGAGGTAGAAGTCGAGTACGATGGGCGTCTCCTCGCTGGTGACGTTGCCCCACTGCCCGGCCGTCTCGTTGACGTAGAGGACCGGGTCCGAGACGAACGCTCTGTTCGCGTTCACCTCGCGGGTCTCGGTGGAGTTGAACGACGAGAGGATGTCGGTCTGCACCGTCTGCTGGTTCGTCACCGGGAACGACCGGCCGATGAGACCAGAATCGATGGACGCCTCGATCTCTACGTCCGTCTGCTCGCCGTTCTGGAGGTGGCTGACCCACCATGCGGGTATCTTCTCGTTCTGGAGTCCGGTCCGCATCGTCACCGTCGAGTTCCCCGGTGGCGTCGATATCTCGTCTTTGTGCCCGCTCGCCATCTCGATGCCGTTCATCGAGACGGTGTACTCTGCGGAGGCGTCGAGGAACTTCGAACCGATGGGATTCGGATTCGAGACGTGCAGGTCGGAGACGACGACGGTCTCCGACTCGTTGACGTCGCCGAAGCGGTTGTCGACCCCGTCGAGCGTCGGCAAGCCGACGCCGAGGACGCCCGCGACGACGACGAGTGCGAGCACGAGCGAGAGGAGCGCGATGCCGGCGATGCGTAATTTGCTCCCGAACAGTGCCGACACCACGCCGAACCCGCCGTCGTCTCCGTCCGATTCGCCCGAACCGTCGGTACCAGTCGCCATTCGGTCAGAAACACGCACCACGGGCTAGAAATAGGTGACGCACCCGAGCCGGATCGACGCAGGGCGGCGGCGACCCCCGCGTCGGGGGTCGACCCGGCCGCCGCGGACAGTGAGAACTAAGGGTCTGCCCCGGGAAACGACGGCTATGACCGCGACATCGAGCCAGTCGTCCGACAAGGGACTCGGCATGGGCCTGCTGTTCGGAGCCGCGACGATACTGAGCGCCGCCGGGATGGTTACCTTCGGCGTCGAAGCACTGACCGCGGAGGGCCACGGCGCACAGCACGCAGGAGCGTTCGCCTTCGCCGCCGCCACCATCTTCGCCATGCTGTCCATCGTCGCTATCCAGTGGTACGAGGCGTAGACGAAACTGCCCAAGCGACAATCGTTATTAGCGTGAGTAACGTAGACACCGCTAGACGATGAGCGACTACTCCGAAGAGGAGACCAAGATTCTGGCGTACCTGCACGACAGCGTGTCCCGGGGCCAGCAGTACTTCCGCGCGAAGAACATCGCGGACGCCCTCGGCCTCTCATCCAAACAGGTCGGCTCGCGGCTTCCGCGGCTCGCCGAGAAGTCGGAGGACGTCGAGATCGAGAAGTGGGGCCGCTCTCGCTCGACGACCTGGAAGGTAACGCTCAGCTGAAGGGATTCCACGACGCTTTTTACTGTATAGCGACCAGCAATCGTATGACAATCCGGGTAGAGCGGACGTTCACGTTTCCAGTTCGACCCGAGCGCGTCTGGGAGTTCATCGCAGACCCGGAACGCCGGGCACGGCCCATCAGCGTCGTCTCCGACTTCGAACTCGACGACGCCGAGGGCCGACGAGCCACCTGGTACGTCGAACTCCCGATTCCACTCCTCAACAAGACCGTCCCGGTCAAGACGCGCGACGTCGAGCGGCGCGAACCCGAGTTCGTGAAGTTCGTCGGACGCTCGCGCGTGATGGAGGTCACCGGCGAACACGAACTGACGGCGACCGACGACGGCTGTCGGCTCACGAACCGGTTCGTCGTCGAGGGGAAGCTCCCGGGCGTCGAACGGTACTTCAAACGTCACCTCGACGGTGAACTCGACAACCTCGAAGCAGCCATCGAGGACTACCTCGCTGCAGAACGATGAAACTCGCACTCGCACAGCTGGCGGTGGAAGCCGCTGACGTGGAGGGTAACCTCGACCGCGCCGAGACCGCCATCGCGGACGCCGCGACGGCCGGTGCGGACCTCGTCGCGCTGCCGGAACTGTTCGACGTCGGCTACTTCGCCTTCGACGTGTACGACCGGTTCTCGCAGGGGCTCGGCGGTGAACGCCTCGAACGTCTCTCGACGGCCGCCGCCGAGAACGACGTCGCCCTCCTCGCGGGGAGTATCGTCGAGGACCTCGCGGAAACGGCGGCCGAGACCGACGTCGAGACGCCCGCCGACGAGGGACTCGCGAACACGGCCGTCCTCTTCGATTCGAACGGAGAACGACAGCTCGTCTACCGGAAGAACCACCTGTTCGGCTACGACTCGGCCGAGTCCGAACTGCTGACCCCGGGCGAAGCGACCCCGGTCGCGGAACTCGGCGGATTCACCGTCGGTGTCACGACCTGCTACGACCTCCGCTTCCCCGAACTGTACCGGGACCTGGTCGATACTGGTGCGGACCTGGTGCTCGTCCCCTCTGCGTGGCCCTACCCCCGCGTCGAACACTGGAAGACGCTCCCGCGAGCCCGCGCCATCGAGAACTTCTCCTACGTCGCCACCATCAACGCGAGCGCCGAGTTCGACGACGCGACCCTCGTCGGTCGCTCGACGCTGTACGACCCGTGGGGCACGCCCGTGGCGACGACCGACGACCGTCCAGACATCGTGTTCGGCGAGGCCGACCCCGACGAGATCGCTCGCGTCAGGGAGGACTTCCCCGCGCTCGACGACAGGCGCCGGTGATGCGTGCCGAAGTCACGGGGTTTATACGTGATGACGGCGAAGGTGCTGTTGCCGGTTAGGCGCTTTTCACGTCGATTCCGGCAATCCAACGCCCGTCGCACCCACGCCCGCGCCCACAGGCCGCTCCGCGGGGCTACCTAGGAGCCTAGCGCGGAACGGCCACATCTCGCCTCTCGTCCTCATTCGTTCAGTACCTCCGACTCGTCTTCAGTCACGACGCCGGCTGCCGGACTTCCGAGCGACAGCTATGCCGAGCTATCGGACGTCGGCTGGAGAATCGGGCTGGCGGCGTTCGCGTCCTCAGTGGCGCTGTCGATAGAGCTCTCGTTCGGTCTCTATCGCACGTCTCTGTACCGTATCGAGGGCTTTCTGCCGGTCATCCATCGTCGGCCTGGGTCGTTCCGGGTCACGGCGGAAGACGCTGGACAGTCGGGACCGTACGCGACCAATCATGCCATTGTGTAGCATTGTCTCAGTCTTAAATGTTCGCCGTCTGCCGGGTGTCGTCTGTTTCGACCAGGAGTAGGCTGTTCCAACAGCGGGTCGACGGATGAACGCGTCGCTCGGTCGGGTAGGAACCGAAAGAATCGTCGGTTGGGTGAGTCGCAGACCGGTTCAGTCGTCGGACGTCTTGATGTCCGCAGAGAGACCCTGGGCCATCTCGATGTCCTTCGAGTTGTTGAGCGTCCAGGCGGTCCGCTCGGTGACGGCCTCGATGACCTCACGCGCGGACGGGTAGCCGTTACCGGACTTCTTGACACCGCCGAACGGCAGCTGGACCTCGGCACCGATGCACGGCAGGTTACCGTAGGCGAGGCCGACCTCGGCGTTGTCGCGGTAGTAGTTGATCTGGCGGTAGTCCTCGGAGATGATGGCGCCGGCGAGACCGTACGGCGTGTCGTTGTGGATCTCGACGGCGTCCTCGATGTCGCCCGAGTACTTCATCAGGGCGACGTGCGGGCCGAAGCACTCCTCCTTGATGCAGCGGAGGTCCGGGTCGTAGTCGACCTCGTAGACGAACGGGCCGACCCAGTTGCCTTCCTCGTGGCCGTCCGGAATCTCGTCGTCGTCGAGTTCGAAGCGGTCGACAAGCACGTTGGCACCCTCCTCGCGGGCGAGCTCGTTGTGCTTCTGTATCTTCTCGACGTGGCCGGGCTCGATGGCCGGGCCCATGAACGTGTCCTCGGAGAGCGGGTCGCCGACGGAGACGTTCTTCGCGACCTCGACGTAGCGCTCTTTGAATTCGTCGTAGACGTCCTCGTGGACGATGAGGCGCTCGGAGGAGACACAGCGCTGGCCGGTCGTCTTGAAGCTCGACATCACGGCCGAGTGGACGGCGATGTCGAGGTCCGCCTCCTCGGTGATGACGATGCCGTTCTTGCCGCCCATCTCACACGCCGCGAGCTTGCCGGGCGTGCCGCCGACCTTCGAGGCGACCTCGTGGCCGACCTCGGCGGAGCCGGTGAACAGGACGGTGTCGGTGCGGTCGTCGTCGACGATCGCCGCGCCGACGTCACCGTAGCCCTGGACCATGTTGAACACGCCGTCCGGGATACCGGCGTCTTCGAACATCTCCGCGATGATCTGTGCGCACCACGGCGTCTGTTCGGCGGGCTTGAAGACGACCGTGTTGCCCTCGACCAGTGCGACCGCCATGTGCCAGTACGGGATGGCGACCGGGAAGTTCCACGGGGTGATGCAGCCGATGACGCCGCGCGGCTTGCGGCGCATGTAGGCGTCCTTCGCGGGAATCTCGGAGGGAACGACGTCGCCCTTCGGGTGGCGGGCGTCGCCGGCCGCCCACTCGACCATGTGGTACGCCTCGATTACGTCGGCGCGACCCTCGGAGATCTCCTTGCCACACTCCTTCGTCACGACCTCTGCGAGCTCCTCGGTTCGCTCTCGGAGCTCGTGGTATACCTCCCAGAGGTACTCGGCACGGTCGATGTGCGAGAGCTCTTTCCACTCCTCGAAGGCGTCCTCCGCGGCCGCCATCGCGGCGTCGACGTCGCTCTCTGTCCCGCGCTGGAACTCGCCGAGGGTCTCGCCCGTCGCGGGGTTGACGCTCTCGAAGGTCTCGTCACCCTCACCGTCGGTCCACTCACCGCCGATGTAGTGCTGGTAGGTTCCGGTGGCCTGCTGGCTCATAACAGGAGAAAATTTCTCTGGGCCGGGTCAAAAAGCCTGCTATGTGACGGACGAACCGTCGTCCGGACGACGGTTCGCGACCTTCTCCAGCTCCCCCTTGACCTGTGCCGCGTCGAAGTCGTGGTCCGGGCGCATGTTGACGAAGTCGAGGAACTCACGCGCCGCCAGCAGGTCGTCGACCGGGTAGACCTCGGCGGCGACGGCGACGGTCTCTCGGGCACCGATCATCGGCGCGAGGACGGCGAGCGCACAGGCGAGGTCGTACGCGCGAGCACCCGCGATGCCCTCGTCGCGCACGCTCGTCGCGTCGATGAAGAATATCTCGCCGTCGACGACGAGTACGTTCTCTCCGCGGACGTCACCGTGGGCGAGCCCGTTCTCGTGGAGCTGCTGGAGGACGCGAAAGAGCGGCTCCGCCAGTTCGCGCGTCTCCTCTGTCGAGACGTCGTCCAGCGTCCGGAAGTCCGGGAGGAACTCCAGAACGAGGACGCCGAGGTCGTCGACGGCGAACGTCTCGACCGGTTCCGGGGCGTTCAGACCGATGGCACGCATCCGTTCGGTCGCCTCGAACTCGTGTTCGGCCATGTGGAGCGGACTGGCGAAGTGGTCGAAGAAGCCCTCGGTGCCCGACGAGAACGCGCCGAGGTTCCGTCCCGCGGTGAACAGGGCGTGCACGAACGAGTTCTGCGGCGAGACGACCTTGACGAACCAGCGCTCGTCGACCACCATCGGCGTCGAGAGCCAGTTGTCGGCGTCAAGGAACTCGATGCGAACGGCGTCGTTGGGACTCCGCCGGGCCAGCTCCTGCCCGACCCGTTCGAGCTCCTCCCACGGTACGCTTCCGCGCACCCAGTTCCGCAGAGACATCTACTGGTTACGACGAGGCGACGGGGAGAGAAAACTCTTGTCTGGATGGGAGACCGCGCCGGCTCACAGAAGACTTTATTTCCGTTCTGGGCAAGCATTGCGTATGGACTTCGCTCTACCGGACGAGCACCGGATGATCCAGGAGGAGGTGCGCAAGTTCTGTGACGAGGAGATAGAACCCATCGCACAGGAGATAGAGAACGAGCACCGCTTCCCGGAGGAGATCTTCGACGAGCTCGGGAAGCTCGACGTGATGGGCGTCCCCATCTCCGAGGAGTACGGTGGACTCGGCGGTGACACGCTGATGTACGCAGTCGTCGCCGAGGAGCTCGGCCGCGTCTCCGGCTCCGTCGCCCTCTCCTACGTCGCGCACACCTCGCTGGCCTCGAAGCCGCTCGAACTGTTCGGAACCGAGGAACAGAAGGAACGCTGGCTCACACCGCTCGCCTCGGGCGAGTACATGGGTGCGTGGGCCCTCACGGAACCGGGCTCGGGCTCCGACGCCTCCGACATGGACACGACGGCCGAGAAGGACGGCGACGAGTGGGTGCTCAACGGCACGAAGCAGTTCATCACGAACGCCAACGTCGCCGGCAGCATCCTCGTGAAGGCAGTCACCGACCCCGGCGAGGGCTACGACGGCATCTCGACGTTTATCGTCGACCCCGAGGAGGACGACGGCTTCGAGGTCACGACCGTCTGGGACAAGATGGGCCTCAACGCCTCGCCGACGTGTGAGATACAGTTCGACGACGTCCGCCTCCCCGAGGACCGCATGCTCGGCGAGCGCGGCGAGGGCTGGAAACAGACGAAGAAGACGCTCGACGGCGGCCGCATCTCCATCGCCGCCATCTCGACCGGTCTGGCCCAGGGCGCCTACGAGGCCGCCAAGTCGTACTCGAAAGAGCGCGAGCAGTTCGGCCAGCCCATCTCGAAGTTCGACGCCATCCGCGACAAGATCGTCGACATGGAGCGCAAGATAGAGCGCGCCCGCCTGCTCACCCACAAGTCCGCGTGGGAGTACGACCAGGGCCAGCGCGTCACCAAGTCCTCCGCACTCGCGAAGCTCGACGCCTCCGAGGCCGCACGGAAGGTCGCCGAAGAGTCGGTGCAGGTGCTCGGCGGCTACGGCTACACCGAGGACTTCTCCCCGCAGCGGTTCTACCGCGACGCCAAGCTGATGGAGATAGGCGAGGGCACGTCCGAGATCCAGCATCTCGTCATCGGCCGCGAACTCGGGCTGTAGAACGGGTCGAACAGCCGCTCCTCTCTCGGTCTCAGAATCCGCGTCGCTCGTCGTCGTTCCGCTCTCGAAGCGTCTCCCTCGCCTTGTCCAGGTTCGCCCTGAACACCACGAGCATCCCCGCGAGCAGGACCACCCCGATGAGCGACCCGAGTAACTGGTGTCCCTGCGCGCGCAGCCACGGGAACAGGATGAGACCGTAGAACAGCAACACGGCGGCGTAGAGCCGGGAGTGGTTCTTGATGAAGTCGGTGGCCTGCGTGAGCGGCGAACGGGACGAGTCCTGCATGTTCGGCAGGCTACCGTTCCTGGCGGCAAGAAAATACCGGAGCAGTCGGTCGCTGATGCGCTGATTCCGGTCTACGGCCAGTTGCCGGCGCCCTCGTAGGCGTCGACGACGCGCTGGATGGCGTTGACGTAACAGGCCGTCCGGAAGTTCGGCGCGTCGTTGTTCTCGTAGGCGTCGGTCATTCGGTCGAAGGCGTCGACGATGATGGTCTCCAGTTCGTCGTTGACGCGGTCTTCCGACCAGTAGAAGCGCTGTCGGTTCTGGACCCACTCGAAGTACGAGACGGTGACGCCGCCCGCGTTCGCGAGGATGTCCGGGACGACGTAGACGTCGCGCTCGGTGAGCACGTCGTCGGCCTCGGGCGTGAGCGGTCCGTTCGCGGCCTCGACGATGACGTCGGCCTGCACTTCCTTCGCGAGGTCGCCGTCGATGGCGTTCTCGAGTGCGGCGGGGACGAGGAGGTCGACGTCCATCGTCAGCAGGTCGTCGTTGGAGAACTCCTCTTTCGCATCCTCGTAGCCCGTGACGGAGCCGGTCTCGCGCTTGAAGTCCTTGACGTCGACGGGGTCGAAGCCGTCGGGGTCGTGGATGGCGCCGGAGGAGTCGGAGACGGCGACGATGTCCGCGCCGAGCTCGTCGATGAGCTTCGCGGCGATCCAGCCCGCGTTCCCGTAGCCCTGGACGGCGACCTTCGCCTGCGAGATGTCGCGGTCGAGATAGTTGAAGACCTCGCGGGCGGCGAGCATGGTGGAGCGACCCGTTGCCTCGACGCGGCCCTCACTGCCACCGGACTCGATGGCCTTGCCGGTGATGACGCCGGGGGCGGTCGTTCCCTCGAGCGTCTCGTACGTGTCCTTGATCCAGTTCATCTCGCGCTGGCCCGTGTTCACGTCCGGCGCCGGGATGTCTTTGTCCTCGCCGATGATGGGGCGCAGCTCCGTCGCGAACGACCGGGTGACCCGCTCGAGTTCGTCTGCCGAGTACTCAGCCGGGTCGATGACGATGCCACCCTTGCCGCCCCCGTACGGGATGCCGACGGTCGCGCACTTGTACACCATCCAGCCGGAGAGGGCTTTGACCTCGTCGCGGGTGACGCCCGGGTGGTACCGGATGCCGCCCTTGTACGGGCCTCGGTCCCCGTTGAACTGCGACCGGTAGGCTCGGAACAGTCCGATGGAGCCGTCGTCGAGTTCGACGGAGAGGTTCGTCTCGAGCACGCGCTCGGGATTCTTGAGGCGTTCGAGGACGTCGTCCCCCACGTCGAGGTAGGCGGCCGCGTCGTCGATCTGCTCCTGGAGACTCTCGAACGGATTGGCCTCGTCTGTCATCAGGTGACAGCACTCAGACGGGCGGGTTAAGCGTGGCGAAAATATAATGGATGTCTACGATTAAATCCAAACTAAGGTCCTTATATCTTGTCGGCGGCCCGAGCCCGCTCGAGCACCCGCTCCGCCTGCGTGATGAGCGGCGCGTCTATCATCTCGCCGTCGACCTGGAAGACGCCGCGACCGTCTTCGTCCGCCTCCGCCTTCGCCTCCATGACCGCCCGGGCCCACTCGATACGGCCCTCGTCGGGGGTGAACGCGTCGTTGATGACGTCGACCTGCACCGGATGGATGGCCATCTTGCCGTCGTAACCGAGCTGGATGGCGAAGCGGGTCTCCTCAGCCAGCCCCTCCGAGTCGGAGAAGTCCGTGTAGACAGTGTCGATGGCGTCGACC
Source organism: Haloarchaeobius lipolyticus (assembly GCF_051208015.1). Classification (NCBI taxonomy): domain Archaea; kingdom Methanobacteriati; phylum Methanobacteriota; class Halobacteria; order Halobacteriales; family Halorubellaceae; genus Haloarchaeobius; species Haloarchaeobius lipolyticus. Next base: position 26,063 of record NZ_JBPKGF010000001.1, read on the forward strand.
TCGTGGGCCGCCGCCGCGACGACGACCTTCTCGCGCGCGTAGAGCACCTCGGTTCCCTCCTCGGTGCGCGTCGCCCCCACGTCCGCCGAGAGATCTTCCGCCCCGAAGACGAGCGCATCGGTCGACTCGGCCGCCGCGATGTCGGCTGCACCGAGTACCCCCGCCGCGGACTCGACGAGGGCGAGGACCGGCGGCGTCTCACCGACGTAGGCCTCGTCGAGGGCATCGACGTCCTTGCCGCTCGTCGCCTTCGGGAGCATCAGGGCGTCGAGCCGGAGGTCGTCGAGGTCGCCGTCCCCGGCGAGCCCGGCGATATCGTCCACCATCCCCGTGTCGACCGGATTGACCCGGACACAGACCTCACACTCGGGGTCGAACCCGTCCTCGGTGAGCAGCTCGCGGACCGCAGAACGGGCCTCGTCCTTGCGCGAGGGTGCCACGGCGTCCTCGAGGTCGAAGATGATGGTGTCGGCACCCGTGCCTGGCGCTTTCCGCATCAGTTCCGGTCGGTCGCCGGGAGAGAACAGCACACTGCGTCGAACCATGAAGGAGGCGACGGCGGCGGGGGTGTTGAATCCTGCCGTCCGTCCGTGTTCCCGGCCGTCGCAAACCCTGCTACTGGAGCCAGCGGAGCCACCGCCCGTGCCCCTCGTACCGGGCCAGTGTCGTTGTCTCCCGCTTTCGTCCGTCGCCACCGAAGTCCGTCCAGGTCAGCGTCATCCCCGGGTCACCGTCGTCCTCGACGGTCGCGTCTCCGGACAGCCAATGGAGCGCCCGCCCGGCCGCGACGGCCGACAGGACCTCGTCGAACCGCTCGCGTTCCGCCTCGGTGAACTGGTACCGGACCTGCGTGTCGAAGCCGACGACCGGGAGGCCATCGGGCAGGGCCGCGACGACCTCGGGGAGTACGTCGAGCGCGTCACCAGCCACCAGCCGCGGTGGGTCGCGCCGGGCCAGCTCACAGGCCGCGGTCAGCCGTTCCAGTCTGTCGGTGTGCTCCGGCCAGACGAGCGCCCGGAGCCAGTTCACGTCCGCCTCGTCGGTCACGTCGAGCGGGTTGACGTCGATACCGGCGCGTTCGGCCACCGTCGGCGGGGTTGGCGGTAGCGTCGGGTCGCCGCCGCGCAGAACGGTCTCGACCGAGACGGAAGAGTGCTCGTGGCCGACCCGCCGCTCGCCTGCAGCCGTCTCGTAGCGATACCGGTACCGGTCGAACAGCAGGTTGAGCCCGGCGCTGCAGCCGACCTCGACGAGCGCGAACGGTTCGCCGACCCGTTCCGCGACGTGGGCGAACGCCGGGTAGAGGGCGGCACACCGCCCGACCGCGTTCGTCTGGGTTCGGCGGGTCGAGACGAACTCTCGAATCCGTTCCTCGTTCGCGACGACGAACTCCCGGAACGCCGGGACAGGGTCGACGTCTTCGGGAGAGACAGGGTCGTCGACGACGCTCGGGTAGAACCGACGAACCGGGTGGTCGACCCCGTCGAGCAAGAGCGCGTGAACGGCCGCGAAGAGGTTGTTGGGGCCCGGCTGGTCGGCGGGGACCGCGCCGGCGATGGCGAGCAGGTCGTCGTCCGCGGCCACGCCCCTCGCGAGTCGGGCGTACAGTGGCGACGTGCCGTCGCACCAGCGGGCGAAGTCGGTGAAGGCGGCTGGGTCGGTCACAGTGACGCTTCTCACGGGGACGAGAAAACTGCTGAGGTGTCGGAGACGAAGTTCGTCGAGATCGCCGAATCAGGGCCAGAGTCCGCGTGCCTCGTGCGCCTCGGCGACGCGGGAGAGGGCGACGATGTACGCGGCGTCACGCCAGGTGACGTCGCGTTCCTCGACCTCGTCCTTGACCGCGTTCCACGCCTTGAGCATCTCCTCGGAGAGCTCCTCGTTGACGCGCTCCAGCGACCACTGGCGGCGGTTGATGTCCTGGAGCCACTCGAAGTACGAGACGGTGACGCCGCCCGCGTTCGCGAGGATGTCCGGAACGACGGGGATGTCGCGGCGCTCGAATATCTCGTCGGCGGCGATGGTCGTCGGGCCGTTCGCACCCTCGACGATCATGTTCGCCTGTACGTCGTTCGCGTTGTCGGCCGTCAGCACGTTGCCGATGGCGGCCGGGATGAGCACGTCGACGTCGAGTTCGAGCAGTTCCTCGTTCTCAAGCTTCTGGGGGGCATCGTAGCCCGAGACCATGCCGGGGCGCTCGTCGTGGCCCTCGACGTCCTGGGTGTCGAGCCCGTCGGGGTCGTAGATGGCACCCTTCACGTCGGAGACGGCGACGACCTTCGCGCCTGCTTCGTCGAGGTAGCGAGCCGCGTTCGCGCCGACCGAACCGAAGCCCTGCACGGCGACGGTCGTCTCCTCCATGTCCCAGTCGTAGTACTCGATGGCTTGCTCCGCGATGATGCCGACCGAGCGACCGGGGGACTCCTCGCGACCGTAGGAGCCGCCGATGACGGGCGGTTTGCCGGTGACCACGCCGGGCGTCGTCTCGCCTTCCTGCATCGAGTAGGCGTCCATGAACCACGCCATCTCCTGCGGCCCGGTGCCCATGTCGGGCGCCGGGATGTCGTGTTTCGGCCCGATGACGTCACGAAGCTCCTCGGCGAAGCGGCGGGTCAGCCGCTCCTTCTCCTCGGTGCTCAGCTGCTTCGGGTCGACGACGACGCCGCCCTTGCCGCCGCCGAAGGGGATGTCCATCACGGCACACTTCCAGGTCATCCACATCGAGAGGCCGACGCACTCCTCGGCGCTGACGTGCGGGTGGAAGCGGAGGCCACCCTTGAACGGGCCGCGGACGCTGTCGTGCTGTGCGCGGTAGCCGGTGAAGACCTCGGTCGAGCCGTCGTCGCGTTTCAGCGGGACGGAGACCTGGTGGACCTTGTGCGGGTAGTTCAGCCGCTCGATGATACCGCTGTCGACGTCGAGATGCGCAGCTGCCCGCTCGAGCTGTCGTCGGGCAGTCTCGACTGCGCTCTCTTCGTGCTGTTCTTCGTCGGTCTCGGAAGATGTCGCTGATGCCATGATTACTGGGTGCAGTGATGGAGTGGTTGTGCGTCGCAATGACACGGGGCCAGTCCAGAAGCCACCAGCGGTCGCGTCCCACTCGTGGGGCGTCGCTGGCGCATCTAGGCGAATTTCCGTGGACGCGCACAAAAACCCTTCGTATAATACTTCGGGTTTGTGCAGTAGTTGCACGGCACAAAAAAGGCGGAATCGACGGGCCGAGCGGCGACGTTAGTTCGCGCGGTGCAGGCCGATGAGCGCAGCCAGGGAGACGCCGAGGACGACGGCGACCGGACCGAAGCCAGGCGAGCCGCCCGACTCACCCTCCTCGGTGGTCGTCTCGCCAGCGGTCTCGGTGGCGGTCTCAGTGGCGGTCATCTCGCCGGTCGTGGTCTCTTCCTCGCCGGTGGTCGTGGTCTCTTCACCGGTGGTCGTCGTTTCGTTCGTGGTTGTTGTCGTCTCGGTAGCCGTCGTGGTGGTCGTCGTCTCGTTGGTCGTCTCCTCCTGCACGGCGACGGCTGTACCACTGACTGCGGCGAGCGCCAGCAGCCCAACTGCGAGAACACTCAGGATTGCGGACTTTCTTTCTGTCATGTTGTGTAGATTGCGCCGGTTGCTGTCCGGCGTCGGTTCGCAGTTGAACCGAGCGCCTCACACCACCTAACCCCCTGGCCAAATCGACTAGGAAAGTGCCTGAAACAACCGAAATCAGCACTTTAGTGGTTTCGATAATGTGGGCGGTGATGTCGTGGTTTCTCGCTTGCCCCCGTTCCCCGCGAACCGCACCGGCTTTGAGTCGGGGCCGAGACCTCTCGGTCATGCCCGGACTGTACTACGAGGAGTTCGAGGTCGACGAGACGATCGAACACGAACGGCGACGGACCATCTCCGAGAGCGACAACCAGCGCTTCTGCGACATGACGATGAACCAGCAACCGCTCCATCTCGACGAGGACTTCGCGAGCGAGACACAGTTCGGCGAACGCCTCGTCAACGGCATCTACACGATGGCGCTCGCGGTGGGCATCTCCATCCCGGAGACGACGGACGGGACGATCGTCGCCAACCTCTCCTACGACGACGTTTCCCACCCCGCTCCGGTCTTCCACGGCGACACCATCCGCGTCCAGTCGACGGTGACCGACAAGCGCGAGACGAGCGACGGCCAGCGCGGCGTCGTGACGATGAAGGTGGAGGCTTTCAAGCTCGAGGACGACGGCGACGAGACCCTCGTCTGTGAGTTCGAGCGGACGGTCCTCTCTCTCAAGCGCGAGAACGCGGAGTGAGTCGGTCTGGGTGCGGTGACGTCCCCTTACAGCCAGCCTTCTCTCCGGAAGTAGACGACGAGGACGGTGGTGATGCCGACCATCCCGAGCATCGTGGCGTGGTACGCGTACTGCCACTGTAGCTCCGGCATCGTCTCGAAGTTCATCCCGTAGACGCCGACGACGAACGTCAGCGGGAGGATGATGGTCGCCACGACGGTCAGTGTCTTCATCACTTCGTTCATCTGCATCGACAGCGAGTTGAGGTAGATGTCGCGTGCGCCGGTCACGAGGTCACGGTACGTCTCCGCGAGCTCGACCAGCTGGACCAGCGAGTCGTAGACGTCGCGGAAGTACTTCTCGTGGCGCTCCTCGATGAACTGGGAGTCGCCCCTGGAGAGCATCGCGACGGCGTCGCGGGACGGCCAGAGGACGCGTCGCACCGAGAGCAGCTCGCGCCGGAGACTGTTGATGTCGGAGAGCGTGTTCGGGTCGGTCGCCTCGAGGACATCCTCCTCGACGGCCTCGATGTCGTTCTCTATCTCGTCGATGACGTCGAAGTACCCGTCGACCACGTTGTCGAGTATCTTGTAGGCCGTGAAGTCCGGGCCTCGGCCGACGATACGCTGTTCCGCACGGGTGACGCTGTCCCAGACCCGACTGACGGCTCGGAGCGTGCCCAGCGAGAGCGTGACGATCCAGTCCTTGCCGACGAACATCCCGACGGTTTCGGACTTGATCTCCTCGGCGAACGTCGTTTCGCCGGCTCGCAGAGCTGCACTCTTCATGAGGATGAAGACGTGTTCGTCGAAGATTTCGGTCTTCGGCCGAACCTCGTTGCGGATGTCCTCTATCTCCAGCTGATGGATGCCGAACACCTCCGCGACGCGCTGTATCTCGCGGTCGTCCGCGTCGGAGACGCGAATCCACGTGGTGCCAGGGGCGTCGCGGGCTACGTCCAGCCGGTCGTAATCGTCGACGCCGTTCGTCGAGAAGACGTGCGACTGGATCGTCATTCTCCACCACCCCGGAGACCGGCCGGTTCCTCCCAGCCGACGGCCAGAAGCGTCAGCCCCACCATCACGGCCGTCAGCGAGAACGCTCTCCCCGGGTACGGCACCGCGATGCCCACGAGATAGCTCACCGCGCCGAGGGCAGTGAGCGTGATACCGGCGGCGAACGTCGCATCCATGCTCCGGTGGTCGCCCGCCCGGGGCAAAAACGTTCGCGCCGACGCCCGAAACCGTGAGAGCGATGACCCTGGGAGACGGACGCTCGGCCATGGCCACAGTGACGCAGCTGTTCGGTGGAGACGAGTCGACGACAGGGGCGGCCGGCGCGCTCGCACTCGCGGACACGCTCGTCATCGTCGGACTCATCCTCTCGGGCGAGCTCCGCCACGGCGTCGACCCCATCGCACAGGCACCACGCGTCGCGGCGACGGTTCTCCCGTTCCTCCTCGGCTGGTACGCGGTCGCCACGCTCGCCGGTGCCTACGGCGAGCCCGCCTTCGCTGGGGGTCGTTCGACGGCTCGGATCACGGTCGCTGCCTGGCTCGGGGGTGTCAACCTCGCACTCATCGCTCGTGGGTCGCCCTACCTCCCCGGCGACTCGCCGTGGACGTTCGCGCTCGTCATGAGCGGTCTCGGTGCGGTCGTACTCGGTGGCGTGCGCCCACTGGTCGTCGGCTGGCTGAAAGACTGACGGACGGATTCATCGCCGGGCAAGGACGAAACTCGCCACGCCGCCGAACAGCCCGATACCCGCGAGGGCGTAGAAGAGGGCCGCCGTATCCGCGTAGGTGAGCAGCGCGCCCGCGAGCACGCCGCCGAGTGCACCGATACCGAACACGCCGAGGTAGGTGTAGCCGTACGAGAGTCCACGCGTGCCCGCGGGCGTGTGCTCGGCGACGGCCGCCTGGTACAGCGGCTGGGGGACGAACAGGACGAAGCCGAGTAGCCCACACAGGGCGAGGAACGGGACGAGTCCGAGCGACGACACCGGCAGGAACGCGAGGGCGATGACGCCGAGGGCGGGGAAGACCACCACGAGTGCACGGCTCGGTTCGACGTGGTCCGTGAGCCGGCCGCCGACGTACTGGCCGACCATCCCGACCATCAACAGTCCGGCGTAGACGTACCGGGCGGGCTGGAGCTCCTGCCCGGCGAACTCGATGGGCGCGAGCGACGGGAACCCGCCGAGTATCTCGGGCAGGAACGTCAGGACGCCCCGGTAGTAGAGGCCCGAGGCCATCACGACGGCGAAGATGACGAGGAAACCGCCGGCGAACAGCCGCCGGCTTCCGGTGACGAACTCTCCGAGCGAGGAGACAGCGTCTGCTTTCGAGTCACCGTCACCGCCGTCAGCGACCGCGGCTCGCTCGTCGACGTCGATGGTCACCGCGACGAGGGCTCCGAGGACCGCCGGGACCGCGAGCACGAGTGCGACCTCGCGCCAGTCGAGGAACAGCAAGAGCATGGTCGTCGCGAGGGGGCCGAGTGCGATGCCGAGGTTACCCGCCATCCCGTGGTAGGCGAATGCACTCCCGCGGGACTCGACGCCCCGACTGATGAGCGACAGGCCGGAGGGATGGTAGACGCTCGCCGCCGCACCCCAGAGGAGCAGGGCGACGGCGACGACGGGAATGCTCGGAGCCACCGAGAGCAGGGCGAACGAGCCCGCCATGCCGAGCAGACAGCCGACGATGAGGCGTTTCGAGCCGATGGAGTCCGCGAGGACACCACCGGGGAGTGCGCCGAGTCCGAACAGACCGTAGCCGACCGCAACCACGACGCCAACCGTCGCCTCGCTCACGCCGAACACCTCGGGCGCGAGCCAGACGCTGACGAAGATGGGGATGGATAGCTCGTACGTGTGGACCATCGCGTGCCCGAGCATCACGAGGCCGACGATGGCGCGGTCGTTCCGGTTCACGAGACAGGCGTGGGTTGTCTGTCGCTTCAACGCATCGGTTACGGCAGATGCGGGAATGGGAAAGCATATAACAGAAACTCAGAATCCAGATGAACCATTGGTAAATTCGGGAAAATCGCAAGACGGCGCGGCTTTCAGAACTGGATAACGTATCCATAAGTTATGAGAATGCGATGCCGCATTTACGAATCATTCACTGGTGGAATATCGGGCACCTATGGCCGTAAGATTTATAATGTAGATTCCCCTATTTTCTAATAGATTATGACTGGGTATTACGACGTCGTGCTAGGATTGATTCCAGTATCGCTCCTCGGTGGAACCGGTGCGCTCACAATGCTCGCGGATCTCGAACTCACGACCGCAGTCCCAATCGCTGCACTGTTCGCCGCGTTCCTCGTCGGCCACGCGATGTTCGTCCGCGGCCCGACGGACCACCACCCGGAGGCCGAGCCCTCCCAGTCGTCCGCACCGAACGTCAAACCGCCTCACGCAGACTGACGACTCGTACCCAGCACATCATTTTAGTCGCTGGTTCTCGAACCTTCGCCCATGACGGACGCGCTGTTCCTGACAAGTGACGACGTTGCCGGACTCGCAGAACCCGCAGAGTACGTCGATGCCGTCCGCGACGGCTACCGACAACGTGGCGAGGGCGCGCCCGCGAAACCCCGAACCACCCTCCGGAACGACGACCCGCCGGGGATGCTGTTCAGCTACTCCGCCGTCCTCCCGGAGACGGGCGCGATGGGCGGTTACATGTACTCGGCCGGGTTCGCTCGGACCGACGCCTGGTTCATGACGCCACTGTTCGACGCCGAGTCGGGCGCACCGCTCGCTCTCCTCGACGGCGCGAGCATGAACCCGTACAAGACCGGCGCGGCCGGCGCGGTCGCCGTCGACGCGCTCGCTCGCGACGACGCCTCGAACCTCGCCATCATCGGGACCGGTGCACAGGCACGCGGCCAGCTCAAGGCGACGATGACCGTCCGCGACTTCGAGACGGTCAACGTCTTCTCCCCCACGAAGGAGAACCGCGAAGCGTTCGCCGCAGAGATGAACGAACGGTACGACGCCACTATCGCAGCAGTCGCGTCCTCGTCGGCCGCCGTCGAAGGGGCCGACGTGGTCATCACGGCCACGACCGCCTCGGAGCCCGTGTTCGACGGCGACCTGCTCGACCCGGGGACGCACGTCACCGCGATGGGGCAGTACAATCCGAAGAAGCGGGAACTCGACCACACGACCATCGAGCGTTCGACCTACGTCCCCGACCTTCGCGAGCGCGTGACCCAGGACGCCGGCTCGTTCATCAGCGCGATGGAGGCGGGCGTCGTGAACGAGGACCACGTCCACGCGGAACTCGGCGAGGTCGTCGCGGGGGCTGCTCCCGGCCGAGAGAGCGACGAGGATATCACCGTGTTCGACTCCGGCGGAACGGGTATCGAGACGACAGCCGCCGCGCACCTGCTCTACGAACGGGCGAACGAGCGCGGCCTGGGGCAGACGGTCTCGTTCGCCCCCGCGAGCGAGGCGCTGACGGGGGAGTAGTCCGCCCCCGGAGAGACGGTACCGGAACCCATAATTTCTGGACGTTCGTTATCGATTCCGTTACTTTCATTCACTAACTGGGTGAGATTTGGGTGGCTTTCTGGAAAATCCTCTTTCATAGGTCGTCCGTCGGTTCGATCGTGCCCACCCGGCACGGTAGTACCCAGATGTCCGACGACACCACCCAGCCAGACCGTGACAGCATCGAGACACTCACCGAATCCGTCCGTGACCAACTGCGTTCGCGCCGGAGCTTCCTCGGCGGCGCAGCGGCGGCCGGCGCAGCCGCCGTCGGCCTGACCGGCTCTGCGGCAGGGCAGCCCGCCGGCAGTTCCGGTACGAGTGCAGCTGCGTCGCTGCAGTCCCAGGAGGACGCACAGACCGACCTCGACATCCTCAACTACGCCCTGACGCTCGAACACCTCGAGGCGACGTTCTACGAGAAGGGCCTCGAGGACTTCACCGGCGAGGAGATGATGACCGCAGATGCGGTCTGTGACCGCCTCTGCATGGAGACCCGCGAGAAGATTCCGGAGTACGTCCAGATGGTCGGCGAGCACGAGGCAGCCCACGTTGAACAGCTCACGACGGTCATCGAGGACCTCGGCGGTGACCCCGTCGAACCCGCCACCTACGACTTCGGCTACGACTCTCCAAGTCAGTTCCTGCAGGTCGCGAAGGACCTCGAGAACACCGGCGTCGCCGCCTACGCGGGCGCGGCACCGGCCATCCAGAACGACCAGCTCCTCGCGGCCGCGCTCTCCATCCACAGCGTCGAGGCCCGCCACGCAGGGACGTTCAACTGGGTCGCAGGCCACTCGCCGTTCCCGAACGCGTTCGACGAGGCGAAGTCGATGGAGGAGGTGACGGAGATAGCCGGTCAGTTCATCGTTCAGGACTGACGCCTCCGACGCCCTCGGTCCGAGCTGTTCTCCACCCCTCTGCACGCCGTTTTTGAACCCGTACTCGTCGCACACGCGGCCAGTGACACATAGGTTTCGGCCCGCCTAAAAATCGACGGGCTTTTCAATTGTTAGGCGAGCCTAAAACGTATGCAAGAGACGAGTTCGACGCGGAGGGAGTACCTGCAGGGGGGAATCGCTGGAATCGGCAGTCTGCTGGTTGCCGGCTGTCTGGGCGGTTCGTCGGACGACGGCTCGACCGAACAGCCGGGTTCCAGTGAGGACGGTCAGACCGCGACCGACGGAACGTCCACCGACGGGGGACAGGAGCAGACCGGTGGACCCTACACCGTCTCGATGGCACCCGTCGGCGAGGTAACCTTCGAGAGCGTCCCGGAGACATGGGTCGCCAACAACGGGAGCTGGGCCGACATGGGTATCGCGCTCGGCCTCGAGCCGCCGAAGGGCGTCTGGCTCACGAGTCGCTACCACACCCAGTACTACGACGAGATACCGGACGTCTCGGTCAGCAAAGAGGAGATGGTCTCGCTCTACCAGGACGGCGTCAGCAAGGAGCTGTTCTACGAACTCGACGCCGACGTCCACGTCATGGACCCGAACTTCCTCACGAACCGCTTCAAGAACTGGAGCGAGGCGGACGTCGAGGAGATCTCGCAGATCGGCCCGGTGTTCGGCAACTCCATCTACGCCAGCCACTACCCGTGGCACGAGGACTACCGCTACTACACCCTCATGGAGGGCTTCGAGAAGCTGGCGCAGGTGTTCCAGCGGACGGACCGGTACGAAGCGTTCGTCGGCGTCCACGACTCCTTCCAGCAGAACCTCTCGAGCGTCGTTCCGAGTGAGAGCGAGCGACCGTCCGTCGCCGTCGTCTGGGGCAGCGGCGACGCGCCCGAGAAGTTCTACCCGTACATCATCGGCGACGGCACCGGGTTCAAGCACCTCCGCGACCTCGGCGTCTCGGACGCACTGGCGAACACCGACGTGAAGGACTTCCACGGGAGCCGCGCCGCCATCGACTACGAGACCCTACTGGAGGTCGACCCCGAGGTGCTGTTGCTCCGCGGGCAGGAGTCGAAGACGGCCGAGGAGTTCCAGAACACGGTCGTTGCGTCGATGGAGGACCACCCAGTCGGGAAGGACCTCACCGCCGTACAGAACGGCGAGGTCTACCGCGCCGGCGGCCTGTACCAGGGCCCCATCACGAACCTCGTGCTGACCGAGCGACTCGCGGCAGACCTCTACGGCGTCGAGAAGGAACTGTTCGACCGGAAGAAGGTCGCAGACATCGTGAACGAGGGTGCGTGACCGTGCGAGAAGACTCCGGCACAGACGACCCCGCGCCCGCGCCCCAGAGTCGCCGCAACTACCTCCGGGCTACGGCTGCCGCCGTCGGTGGCGGCCTGCTCGCCGGCTGTCTCGGTGGCGACTCGAGCGACTCGGCACCGACGGGGACGACGAACGGTTCACAGGCTACCGATAGCGACTCGACGGCCGGAACGGACACGGCAGGAGAGGTCACGGTCGAGATGGCACCCATGGGTGAGGTCGCCTTCGACCAGCCTCCGGAGACGTGGATGGCCTACTTCAGCACCTACGGCGACATGGCCATCGCCCTCGGCCAGCTCGACGGCCTGGCGGGGCTCATCTTCACCGAGAACTGGCCGATGGCGTTCTACGACGCCCTCCCGGGTGTCGACGTCGCGTTCGACGACGTTCCCCAGCTGATGGGTGACAACGGTATCGACAAGGAGGTGTTCTACGAACTCGACGCGGACGTCCACCTGTTCGACCCGAACTTCATCGGACTACTCGACGACAACTGGAAGGAGGCAGATTTCGAGGAGATATCGACCAACGTCGCCCCCATCCTCGGGAACTCCATCCGTCGCCGCAACGAGGACTGGCACGATTACGAGTACTACGAGCTCTACGAAGCGTTCGAGACGGTCGCCACGGCCTTCGGTGAGCGAGAGCGGTACGAGGCACTGAAGCAGATCCACGACGAGACCATCTCGACGGTCCAGGAGCAGCTGCCCCCGGAGCCCGACCGCCCGACGGTCGGGCTTCTCTCGGCCAACTCGAACTTCGAGAAGGGTGCGTTCTACGCCTACCCGGTCCACGGCGGCAACGGCCACAAGCAGTACCGCGACCTCGGGATGCGAGGCGCGTTCGACGACCACATCGAAGGCAGTTACGCCGAGTGGGACTACGAGCAGCTGCTCGAAGTCGACCCCGATGCGCTCGTCTTCCAGTACGGCTTCTCGCACGTCTCCACCGAGGCGTTCCAGTCCCGTCTGGACGCCATGCGTGACCACCCGGTCGGCTCGGAGCTCACGGCGGTGCAGAACGACCGGCTCTACCGCGGTGGGACATCCTACCAGGGACCGCTCATCAACCTGTTCCAGACGGAGGCCGCCGCGAAGCAGTTCTACCCGGAGACGTTCGGCGAGTGGAACGGGCTCGACACCCTCTCGAACACCGACATGCCGCTGTTCGACCGGCAGCGAGTCAGCGACATCGTCACCGGAGCGAACTGAGCATGGACCACCCAACCCAGTTCGACCACGACGTCGCGGTCGTCGGGGGTGGGCCAGCCGGCTGCGCCGCGGCCGTCTTCACCGCGCGGTACGGCCTCGACACCGTGGTCTTCGACCGCGGTAACTCGTCGCTCCGGCGGTGCGCATCCCTCGAGAACTACCTGGGTTTCCCCGGTGGCGTCGACATCGACACCGCTCTCGGTCTGTTCCACGACCACGTCGAGGTGGCGGGTGCGGCCATCGTGTCCGAGCTCGTCGAATCGGTCGAACAGCTCTCTCGAGAGATGGACGAAGGGGCGACCACCGGCTTCCGCCTCGAAACACAGGACGGTGACGCCCTCACGGCTCGCGCGGTCGTCGCCGCAACGAAGTACGACTGTTCGTACCTCCGCGGGCTGGACGACCCCGACCGACTGTTCGAGACGCGCGGCCACGGCGAGAACACGTACCAGCACGTCGCAGAGGGTTACGTCGGGCGCGATGGATCGACGCCCGTCGACGGACTCTACGTCGCCGGGCCGCTCGGCGGGAGCGGCGACCAAGCCATCATCGCGGCGGGCCACGGCGCACAGGTCGCCCGGACGCTCGTGGGCGACCGTCGCCGCGCCGCCGGCTGCTGGGGAGACATGGTCACCCACTACGACTGGCTCCGGCGGGAGACGGAACTGACCGACGAGTGGCGAGACCGCGAACGGTGGCGAGAGTACTTCGGAGACCCGCCGGGCGACAGTGACGTCAAAACCGACGCAGACCCGGAACGGGTCCGGGAATCGGTCATAGACGACCGGCTCGGCACGTATCTCACGGACGAGGAGATCGAGCGCCGCACCAGTCGAGGGCATCGTCGTATCGCCCGACAGCTCGACCCCGATGCCGTTCTCGACGCGCTCGACGACGAGGTAATCCGCGCGTACCTCGAGGAGCGAGAACGCGGAGCCGGATCGGAGGTGTCTCAGGCGTGACGCGGGAACCCAGGACATCACCCGGAGACGACGAGGCGCGAACCGACGGCGGAACGACCGCCCACCACGGGTCGAGCCGGTTCGACTGGCTCGACGGCTCGCTGTTCACGCTCGCCGTCGCGAGCAGTACGATAATCGTCCTCGGCGGCCTCGTGCAGGTGAGCTTCGGGACGTACTCGATGTCCATCGAGGAGGCGTGGCAGGCGGTCTTCGACCCGGTCGTCTGGACGAATCCCGGAGTTCTACTCGGGTTCTTCCTCGGCGACGACCTGACCGCCTCGCTGCTCGGGCTGTTCGGTATGACCCCGACTGCGGTCGACCTCCCGCGCGAGACGCTCATCGTCTGGAACATCCGGCTCCCGCGCGTGCTCGTGGCCGTCTTCGTCGGCGCGAACCTCGCCATCTCGGGCGCGATCTTCCAGGCGGTCACCCGGAACGAACTCGCCTCGCCGTTCGTCCTCGGCGTCAGCTCCGGTGCTGGCCTCGCGATACTGGCGACGCTCGTCGTCTTCAGCGGCCTGACGACGATCCTTCCAATCGTCGCGGCCCTCGGGGGAACGGCCGCGTTCCTGCTCGTCTACGCCATCGCCTGGAACGACGGTACGAGTCCCGTCCGACTGGTTCTCGCCGGCGTCGTCGTCTCGACGGTGTTCAACTCCATGCAGCGCGGGCTGTTCTTCTTCGCCGAGGACCTCGCGGTCGTCCAGTCCGCGCTCGCCTGGACGACCGGCTCGTTGACCGGCGTCGACTGGGTACAGGTCCGGATGCTCCTGCCGTGGTCCGTCGTCTCCATCGTCGCGGCCATCGTCGCCGCCCGCCAGCTGAACGTCCTGTTGCTCGGCGAGCGGACCGCGAGTGCGCTCGGCATGTCCGTGGAACGGGTCCGGTTCGCACTCTCGGGCATCGCCATCGTCGCTGCCGCGGCGAGCATCGCGGCTGCCGGTATCGTCAGCTTCGTCGGACTGGTCGTCCCGCACGTCGTCCGGAATCTCGTCGGGAGCGACTACCGGCAGGTGCTCGTCGGCTGCCTGTTCGTCGGGCCGGCCCTCCTCGTCGGGGCCGACGTGGGAGCCAGGCTCGCGCTCAGCCCGACCCAGCTCCCGGTCGGGGTCGTCACCGGCCTCGTCGGGGGCCCCTACTTCCTCTACCTGATGCGGAAGAAACAGCAGGTAGGTGGTCTCTGATGCCGCGGGAGCTCACCGGCCGAAACCTGGCCATCGGCTACTCAGGGTCGGACGAACCGGTCGTGGAGTGCGAGACCGTCGTCGTCCCCGAAGGCGAAGTCACGGCGCTGGTCGGCCCGAACGGCTCCGGAAAGTCGACGCTCCTGAAGACGCTGGCAGACCAGCACGCGCCGACCCGGGGTCGCGTCCTGCTCGACGGCGAGGACGTCCAGACGCTCGGTGCGAAAGAGCTCGCCCGGACGGTCGGCCTCCTCTCACAGGAGAACACGTCGCCGGGGAGCCTGACCGTCGAGGACCTGGCCTACCACGGCCGGTACCCACACCGTGGCTTCTTCGAGTCCGTCACGGAAGACGACCACCGGGCGGTCGAGCGCGCACTCGACCTCGCCGGCGTCGACCACCTCCGCGACAAGCAGCTTGCGAACCTCAGCGGCGGTCAGAAACAGCTCGCCTGGATCGGGATGGTCCTCGCCCAGGAGACGGACGTCCTCCTGCTCGACGAGCCGACGACCTACCTCGACCTGCACCACCAGCTCCGCGTGTTAGAAGTCCTCCGGACGCTCAACCGCGAGACCGGCATCACCGTCGGCGTCGTCCTCCACGACATCGGCCAGGCGGCCCGGTTCGCGGACAACCTCATCGCGATGTGCGACGGCGTACTGTACGACTGGGGCCCGCCGACGGAGGTCGTCACCGAGGACCTGCTCGCCGAAGTGTTCGAGGTCGACGCACGGGTCGAACCGGGCGAAGAGGGTCCGAACATCGAGCCACGGCGGGCGCTGGGAGGCGATTGAACTGGCCAAACGGGCCACTCGGTGCACCGTCCCCACGGTTTCCGGCGAATGCCGCACGAACGAGCCCCCGTCGTCGACGGAGTATTCTATAGAGCGACATACAGTATACGAGTCGCGTCTGGGACTGTCATTCGCTCCCACGGCTCGTCAGCGTGAAGCTGCAGAAACCGGCTACGGCCGAAAAACGCGCCATCTGCGACGGGCTGGACCGCGGTGTTCCCGCACTCGACGATGAGTCCTGGAACTGGCTCACGAACGAGATCCGTACCGTCGAACCGGTCCACGAGTAGCTGGCCGCGCTCGACCGACGGCCGCGAGTCGTGCCGCAGCAGCCGCGCTCAGACGCTGTCCGTGATACCGCCGTCGACGCGGAGGTTCTGTCCCGTCACGTAGCTCGAATCGTCGGAGGCGAGGAAGCCGACCGCGTCGGCTATCTCGTCGGTCTTCGCGGCCCGCCCCATCGGTATCTCCTCGAGCGTCTCGTCGTCGACATCGTAGCTGTCGGCGAAGCCGGGGAGGACGCAGTTCATCCGGATTCCATCCGCAGCGTACCGGTCGGCGTAGAGCTTGGTGAAACTGCCGAGCCCCGCCCGGAGTGCCGACGAGACGGGGAAGTCGAGCGAGGGTTCGTACGCGGAGAACGTCGAGACGTTGACGATGCTGCCACCACCCTGTTCACGGAAGACGGGCGTGACGAGACGGGCCATCCGGACCACGTTCAACAGCACGAGGTCGAGCCCGTCGTGCCACTCCTCGTCGTCGATGTCGAGCAGGTCTCCCTTCGGGGGGTGGCCGGTGTTGTTCACGACGACGTCGATGCGGCCGTACCGGTCCATCGCCTCGTCCACGAGCGCTTCGAGGTCGGCCGGGTCGGTCACGGAGCCCTCGAAACCGACGCCGCCGAGTTCGTCGGCGACCTCGCCAGCGGCACCCGATTTCGAGAGGAGAACTGGCGTGTACCCGTCGCCGGCGAGTCGCCGCGCACAGGCGGCCCCGATTCCTCGTCCCGCTGCCGTCACGACTGCGACTGGCTGATCGTCCATGCGACGAGAATCGAGGAACGGTGGTTTGGCTGTTCTGGAAGCGGAAGTAGACGCGGGAAGGCGACCGGTCTCAGAGGCCGAGTGCAGCGAGCAGCGGAATTCCGCTCGCGAGCGCACCGACGAGGTAGCCGCCGATCGCACCGCCGTTGAGGAGCGGGAGGCCGGCGTGAGCCCGTCCCTTCATCACCAGCCAGAGAAGGACGAGCAGACCGGCGATTGTCCCGATCATCGCGGTCAGCGCGGGGAGGTTGAGCAGCACTGGGTCGGTGAGGAGCGGTTCGACCGTGTTCGCCGCTCCGCTGTGGAAGTAGGCCGCCGAGGCCACGATGATGGTCGGCATCACGGCGTCGCCGAGGCCGATGAAGAACGCGTCACGGTCGAGGGCGGCGTCGCCATCGTCGGCTGTTTCGGGGTCACTCTCCGCGGGAGCGGCTACGTCGTCAGTACCGTTTCCGTCGGCCGCCGCCACGGCATCCACGTCGGTTCCCTCGACCGATTCCTCGTCGTTTGCGCTCCCCAGTTCGAGGAACGAGAACGAGAGGGTCGTCGGGATGACGAGGATGACGGGCACCTTCATGTCCATCACGCCCTCCGCGAGGGTGAGCATGTGCTCGGTGCCGTAGACGGAGATGGCGTCGTAGACTGCGAGCAGCGAGAGGAGGACGATGGCGGGGAACAGCCCGAAACTGATGCCGAACAGGCCGGCAGCTGCAGCGCCCATCACGACGCCGGCGATGTCGATTACGTACCACTCGGGATACACCAGCAGGGTGAGTGCGACCGCCCCGCCGGCCCCCAGCGCGAGCGGTGTCGAGAGGAACACCTCGAAGACGTAGTACGAGAGCATCCCGCTCGTCAGGACGATGAACCCACGGATGACCCACTGGAGGTCGTACTTGAACGCGAGCAACATCCCGCCGGTCGCGACGAGGATGGCGACGATGTAGACCAGGCTGTTCGTCGCGTCCTGGGGGTTCTCGACGACCTGCCGGCCGCCCTCCTTGAACGGTTCGAGCAACGAGAGCGCGCCGAGTTGCACCAGCAAGAAGATGGTGACCGCGAGGCCGACGGCCCCGAGTACCCGGATTCGGTCGTTCATATTCGGGAGTTCTGGCCCGCGCTATTTCGGTGTTCCGTTCGGGAAACCCCGACTCAGCGAGCGTAGAGCGTCTGTCCGAGCAAGAGCGCCGGGTCGCCGTCGCCCGAGACGGCCACGTACGGCCGCGAGACTGGCCCGAAGACGTCGACGATGCGCCCCACGTCGTCGAGGTTCTCGTCCACGACCGACTGTCCCATCCGTGGCTTCTCCTCGTCGTCGGTGCGGGCGATGGCGAGTCCCTGTGCGACGCGGACGACCTGCCCAACGCGCTTCATTCGCGGAGGGCGTTGACGTAGGCGGCAGCCGCCTGAACGATGTCGTTCTTCGAGTCGTCGGTCGGGTTCTTCACGAGGACACGACCACGGGTTCGGTGTCCTTCACGGGAGTACGCGACGTCACGCTCGATGACGGTGTCGTAGCCGACCTGCTGTACTGCCTTGGCGATCTCCTCGACGGTCGGCTCTTCGACGGCGAGGGCCTCCGGGACGCGTCGCCCTTTCTTCCGGGTGAGCTCGGCGTCGAGGTAGGCGGGCCAGATGACGTTCTCGACCATATGTGCGAGAATAGTGGGGTCGGCCGTTAACAACCTTTCCGAGTCGGCCGGCCGACGGTCGGCATAGAGAAGAGGATAGCGTCGCTGCTCAGTCCCGCCGTGCGAGCGCCGTGAGCGAGACCAGTGCGGCGAGTGCACCGACGGCCGTGAAGCCGGGCGAACCGCCGTTCTCACCCGCGGTGGAATCCTTGGAGGTGGTGGCGGTCGCAGTCGCGGTCTCGGTGGCACTCGTCGTCGCCGTCGTGGTGTTCGTACCGGCGCTGACGTCACCGCGGACGCTCGCGTTCGCCTCGGCGTACGCCTCGGGGTACCAGGTCTTCGCGAGCTGGCGCATCACCTCGATGCTACGCGGAGCGGGCTGGCTGACGAGGTTCGCGTCGAGGACGACGGTCTGGTTCTGCTTCACCGCGACCGTGTTCTGGTACGCGGGCGAGTCTGGGACGCGCGGCTCGGGCGCGTCGGAGTTGAGCAGGAGCCACTCGACCTCCATGTCCGCGACGACTTCCGGGTTGATCTGGGCGTACCCGGCCGCGGAGTACTCGAGGTCGGCGTCGGCAGCGAGGTTGGTCGCACCGGCGGTGGTGATGAGGTCGTGGATGTAGGTGTTCGGTCCGGGCGTGTAGCCGCCGAAGACGTAGAGCGCCTTCGGTGATTCGGCGTTCGCGGACGCCTTCTGGACGACTTCGACCTCGGTCTTCATCTCGTCGACCGATTCGGTCGCGCCCTCACAGGCGCCGACAAGTTCGCCGGTCCGTTCGACCTTCTGGTAGACGTCCTCGAGCGAGGAGGCGGAGTCGAACTTGTAGACCGTGATACCGGCCTGTCGGAGCTTCTCGACGGTCTTGTCCTGCACGATGTTCTCGGCGAGGACGAGGTCCGGCTCCTGTGCGATGACCGCTTCGACCGAGACGAACGCGAAGCCGGACCCGGAGACGTTCGCGCGCGAGTCGGCGCCGTCCAGGTAGCTCGCGTACTGGGTGGTCGCGACGACCTTGGACTTCGCGCCGATCTCCCACATCGTCTGGGCGGATGCGGGGCCGAGCGTCACGACCTTCTCGGGGGCCTCGTCGAGGGTCACTTCGGTTCCCGTCGCGTCTTCGGCACTGAACGGGAACGAACAGTCCGCGGTCGTCTGCTGGCTCATCTCGGGTGCGGGTGCCCCGGAAACAGGCGCCGCGACGGCGCCAAACGCGGCGACCACGACGAGCAATGCAACGAGCAGTTCGCGTATTCGTGTCATCACATCCACCTCGACACGTATGCAATAAGTATTTACCTAAAGCAAGTGCATTTGCGATAGATACACGGCACGATGCACACCGCCTCGCGGACTGTCGGCTGGTCAGCGGCGCTCACGCTCCTGTTAGCCGTGACTGTGGTCGCGTGTGCGGCGGTCGGTCCCGTCTCGATACCCTACGCTATCGTCGCGAAGTCGCTTCTCTCCCAGCTCGCCGTCGTCGACTTCGCGGTGCCGAAGACCGCCCGCCTCATCGTCGTCGACGTGAGGATGCCACGCATCGCACTGGCGGCGGCGGTCGGCTTCTCGCTCGCCGCGGCTGGCACCGTCATGCAGGGATTCTTCCGGAATCCGATGGCCGACCCGTCCATCGTCGGCGTCTCGTCCGGCGCGTCGGTGGGTGCGGTCGCCGCCATCGTCCTGCCGCTCTCGGTGCCGTACGGGATAGAGGGCGCTGCGTTCGTGGGGGCGCTCGTCACGGCGTTCGTCGTCTACGCGATCGCCACGGAGGGCGGTCGGACGCCGGTCGCGACGCTGTTGCTCGCGGGCGTCGCGGTCCAGACCTTCCTCGGTGCGGTGGTCTCGTTCCTGCTCGTCATCAGCGGCGAGAGCCTCCGGAGTGCGCTCTACTGGCTGATGGGGGACCTGAGCGCGGCCTCGTGGGGCGACGTCGGGTTCGTCCTGGCGTTCACCCTGGCCTGTTTCCCGCTCCTGTTGCTGTTCACGCGCGACATGAACGTCCTCCTGCTCGGCGAGGAGGACGCTCATCACCTCGGTATCTCCGTCGAGAAGACGAAGTTCCTGCTCCTCGCCATCGCCAGCCTCGTTACCGCCGCCGGCGTCGCACAGGCCGGAGTCATCGGCTTCGTCGGACTCGTCGTCCCGCACATGATGCGCCTACTCGTCGGTCCGGACCACCGTATCCTGCTCCCGACCAGTGCGCTCGCCGGGGCGTCGTTCCTCGTCGCGACGGACACGATCGCGCGGTCGACGGCGGAGGTCCTGCCCGTCGGCATCGTCACGGCAGCCATCGGTGCACCGTTCTTCCTCTTCTTGCTCCAGCGGCGGGAGGTGCACGCTCTGTGATCCGACTCGACGACGTCTCCGTGTCGTTCGGTGACGCGACCATCCTGGACGGAGTCTCGCTCTCGGTCGACGACGGGTCGTTCGTCGGGCTGGTCGGCCCGAACGGGGCCGGAAAGACGACGCTCCTCCGCACCGTCAGCGCGGCGCTCGCCCCCGGTTCCGGAACCGTCCGGGTCGGCGGCGACTCGATGCAGGTGCTCGGCTCGAAGGCCGCGAGCAGGCGGGTCGCCGTCGTCCCGCAGGACACGACCATCTCGTTCTCGTTCCCCGTCCGTGACTTCGTCGCGATGGGCCGGACGCCACACCGGTCGCGTTTCTCGCGGGCCACGGCCGAGGACGAACGAGCCGTCGACGACGCGCTCGCCCGGGTCGGTATCGAGGAACTGGCGAGCCGACCGGTCGACCAACTGAGCGGCGGCGAACGCCAGAAGGTCGTCATCGCGCGTGCGCTCGCGCAGGAGACGCCCGTCCTGCTGCTAGACGAACCGACCGCCAGCCTCGACATCAACCACCAGGTCGAGACGCTCGAACTCGTCCGGGAACTGGTCGCCGACGGGAAGACCGTCGTCGCGGCCATCCACGACCTGACGCTCGCGGCCCGCTACTGCGACGAACTCGTGCTCCTCGCCGACGGCGACATCGTCGCGACCGGGGAACCGGATGAGGTACTCACGCGCCCGCGCCTGCGAGACTCGTTCGATGCGGAGACCGTCCTCACCCGCAACCCCGTCACGGAGAGCGTGACCGTCACGCCGCTCGCTCGCGCTCCCGACGAACTCGACTGCACCGTCCACGTCGTCGGCACCGGCTCGCCCGCCGCGAGGGTCGTCGAACGGCTCGTCACCGCGGACGCGACAGTCAGCGTCGGGCCATCGCCCCCGGGCGACGCCGTCGTCGAGACCGCCCGGCTCCTGGACGTCGACACGACGCTGAGCGACCCGTATTCGCCGCTATCTGGGGAGGCAGTCGCGGAACTCGAAATGCGGGCCGCCGAGAGTGACGTCGTCGTCCTCGCCGACCTCCACGTGACGGACGGCAACCGGGCCGTGCTCGATGCAGTAGCCGATTCGGACTCACTCGTCTTCGTGGAAGACGGCCCCTGGCGGTCCCGCGTGGCGAGCGACTATCATACAACCTATCAGCGTATCCGGGACCGGGCCGTCGTCGCCGAGCCGGAGACGGTGCTCGGCGCCGTCGTCTCCGCGCGAACGCGTAAAGAACCTGCCTCGGACTGAGCCGAGAGTTGATGGTGGTTCGATATGTAGTCGGGAGCGATGCGTCCCCGACCCGCCATCTGCTGTGCCCTCCTCGTCGTCCTCGCCGGCTGCGGTGGCTTTGCCGGTAGCCAACAGACACGGGACCCGTTCACCGTCGACGAGACGGCGACCCCGGCTGGAACCGACACGCCGACGACCGCTGGCGGCTCGTCCGGCCAGTTCCACCCCGACCCGGAGAACGACACCATCGGCGACCCGAGAGTGTTCCTCACCTCGCAGGCCAGGGCGCTGAACGGAACCAGCTACACCGTCGGGAGTAGCTACAGTGTCCACGCGGGCAACGGCAGCCTCCTGTACCGCTCGACGGGGGGCGGCTCGTTCGCAGCGAACCGGACCCGGTTCGTCTCGTCCATCCAGACGGGCGGGTCGATACCACCTCGGGAACAGTTCGTTGCGGTGTTCGCCGACGGCGAGAGGGTCTACACGAAGGAGCGCAGGAACGGCTCGTCGCAGGTTCGGCTAGAACGAGGGCCCGACGGCGACCCCATCGACCCCTCCCAGGCGACGGTCAAAGTCACCGGGCGTGGACAGGAGACGCAGTTCCTCTACACCTTCTTCGACGCGGTGAACGTCACGAGCGTCGACAAACGCTTCGAGGACCGTCCGGGACTCGACGGCCCTCTGTACGCGATTCGCGGGACTGGTACGGCCGAGGACCTCGTCGTCAATCCTGTCCCGAACGTGGCGGGGAACGCGACCAACCTGTCGCTCACGGCCCTGGTCGACTCGCGTGGCTTCGTCGTGGAGTTCCACGTGAGCTACGACGTCCATACCGAGGACGGAGTCGTCCACGTCGAACGGTCGCTCTACTACGAGGACATCGGCGAGACGACCGTCCAGACGCCGCCCGAAGTCGAGTCGTACCTGAACGGGACGAACGAGACGACCACCTCGACCCCCGCAGTTCGCTAACGGGAAAGACGGCTGCGCAACCAGCCTGTTGGTCGACGACACGCCCACGCCCAGCGTTGAAGCCGTCTCCCCCCGAACATCAGTCGATGCGCATCCGCCACGCCGCTCTCCTGGTTCTCCTCGTCGTGCTCGCCGGCTGTGGCGGATTCGCCGACGGCAAGACCACCCGAGAACCGTTCAGAGTCGACGACACGGCGACGGCGACGGCGACCTCGACCGATGCGCCTGACGCACGGGGACCGGTCGTGGTCTCCTTCGACACCGGCGAGAACCGGATAGAGAACCTCGAGATCCTGGCCGGCCAGCAGGAGCGCTTCCTGGACGGGACGAGTTACCGGGTCACTGCCGTTTCACGCGTGGTCGCCCAGAATGGGACCGTGGTCCGCGAACTCGTCAGGGACGGCTCCTACGCCCGGAACCGCTCGCGATACGTCTACACCGAGGAGGCAACCGGCACGGCGGTCGAAGAGACGGGCGAGACCACCCTGTTCGCCGACGGTGACAGGGTGTTCCGCCGGCAGTCCGTCGGGAACGAGACGCGAATCACCGTTCTGCGAGACGACGGCGGCGCGCCCTTCTCACCGACCGAGATGGGTGTGTTCCGGGGCGAACAGGCGTCGGTCGTCACCCTCGCATTCGAGACCATGGCCGTGACCGACGTGGACCAGCTCGCCAGAGCACCCAGCGACGCCGACGAACCGCTGTTCAGCGTTCGCTCCGACCGCATTGCAAACAGAACGCTGCTGGAAGGCCAGGTCGGCGGAGCGGTCGAGAACGCGACGCTCGAAGCCATCGTCACCCAGCGAGGGTTCGTCCGCGAGCTCCGCTTCGAGTACGTCGTCGTCCGCGACGGGGAGCGCCGAACCGTCACGCGACTGCTGGTCTACCGTGGGGTCGGCACGACGACGGTGGAGCGACCGGGCAGGGCCACGCCCGATTCTCAGACCAGCGGGTGAGCGAACCATCGCGAGCCGTCGACGAGGAACTGGTTACAACTGGACACTGGCGCTTCTCGATGCGATTTTCCGCACATTCGGTCGAAACGAGAGCGGTTGTTCTGCCACCACATTCGATATAGCGACATACGATTCATTTGTGCGGTCTCGGCCGCACGCCGACCCCGGTTTCGATGAACCGAGAGACCATTCATCGCGAAAATCGGCCTCAGAGCAGGGAGTAGACGTTCGCTTCGTAGACCTCGCGGACGCGGCCACCCCAGTTGTGGGTGTAGGTGTCGACGATGTCGCTGGCGACGTCCCCGCGGAGGTACTTCACGATGCCTCTATCCCCGGTTCGGTCCCGCAGATGCGTGGTGAAGAAGTGCCTGAAGTAGTGCGGCGTGACGTTCTCGGTCGCACCACCGCCGGTCCGGTACCAGCCCCACGCTTTCGCGTGCTTTCTGACGACGTGGCGGACGGACTGGGCGGTGACGCGCTCGCCCCAGTCACCACCGGTTCCAGTGAAGAGAGCCGG
The DNA here is from genome assembly GCF_051208015.1 of Haloarchaeobius lipolyticus. Lineage (NCBI taxonomy): Archaea > Methanobacteriati > Methanobacteriota > Halobacteria > Halobacteriales > Halorubellaceae > Haloarchaeobius > Haloarchaeobius lipolyticus. Next base: position 49,896 of record NZ_JBPKGF010000001.1, read on the forward strand.
GGACGGACCGTCCGGCCGGAGGGCCAGCCAGGCCACGAGCACCCGCTTCAGTTCGTCGTCGACCGGGACGACGGTCGAACGCTTCCGCTTGTTGGAGTCGACGCGGACCTCGCCGTTGTACTCCGTTCCCCGGGCTGGTTCGGCGGCGACGAACAACGAATCGGGACGTCCTTCCAGCTGAACCCGGTCCCCGAGGTCGTACTCCTGCCGTACCTCGGGCGAATCGAGCGACAGATCCCGGACGTCGAGGTTGCAGAGCTCCCCGACACGCATCCCCGTCTTCAGCAGTGTCACGACCAGAGCTCGCTCCAGTGGGTGGCCGATACCGGCGACGAACTCCCGCATCTGCGGTACCGAGAGCTCCCGTCTCGTCGGGTCTTTGTCGATGGATTCGTCCATCTCTTCCACGACGAGCGCCATCGGGTTTGCCTCGAACTCGCCGACCTGGGTCATGTACGCGTAGAATCGGTGGACGTAGGAGGCGTACGAGGCGACCGTGCTCGGCGCGAGCTCACCCCGTAGGGAGTGTACCCACGCCATGCACTCCCGCCTACCGGCATCCGCGGGCGTGAGCGACTCGCCCGCCGGACCGCAGGCAGGGTCGTCGAGGAACGACTCGAACCGGCGCAGGACCCGTTCGTAGGCCTCCTGCGTCCGTTCGGCCTTCCCGTGGTAGGTCTGGTCCTCGAGGAAGTACGCGACGGCGTCGGTTGCCGCCATCTCAGCCCTCCGTGACGACGTAGCCGCCGTCTCTACCACTGTATCGGACGCGTCCTTCCCCCTGGAGCGACTGCAAGGCGTCGTCGAGGCGGCTCTCGACGTCGTCGCTCACGTCGGCGAGCAGGTCGTCCCACGACTTCGCTCCCTCTGCGTCCCGGAGGATGTCGAGAACGCGGGGTTCGAGGCCCGAATCGGCCGGCGTTCCCGACTCACCCGATACGGGGCCGTTCGCCGGACTGGCCGACCCGCCATCGGGTGACTCGGGGACGCCGAACTTCTTGCGACCCGCCTGGACCATCGTCCGGACGAACTCGCTCTGACTCATCTCGAGTTCGTCGGCGTGGTCGACCCACGCCGATTTCTGGAACGCCGGCACGGTCGTCTTCACGACGACTCGCTCGTCGGTATCCTCGCTCATTGCTGACACCCCACACACCATGCATATTCATGCTCAGGGGGGTGTGTCTGGAACGGTGTTTTGGAGGGTCGAACCCCAGGGGTTGCGTGCTCGAAAGAGGGTCGCAGGAAACGCCGCATTTTCGGCAAAAGTTGCCTGTTCTGGTGGTTCGACGTCGTTCCCGAGCGTCGTCGACGTCGCGGAGAGCGGCCCGGCACAACTATATCAGATTCTGGAACGTTCGTCTGCACGGTCGGTCTGGTTCGACCAACTCAGTGCCGATACTTCAACTTGTCCCCCAGTTCGGGATAAGAGACCTTATCTTCAACAGCAGACCACTCAATCGGCGCAGCAACCCAGCTTATCTTGAATAGTAGTACTACGATTCCAGCACTATTGTACCACAGTTCGAGATATTATCTGCGAACTCTGTCCCACGACAGTCAACACGTTTCTGGATTCGCAGCAGCTCGCTCGTGAGAATCGTATCGAAACGGATTCGAAATCTTGTTCGTATTTCTGTTATTTTTGCCTGTCATCGGTGTGGTGTCGTCGCCTAACGGGAGGAAGCCGGCAGTCGTCGTGGTACAGAAAACGGGCCTTGCTGGGGAGGTCGTTCGACGAGGGGTCTCGTCGATCTCTGGTCGTCCGGTCGAGGACCTCTCGGAGTCGACGCAAGGGGTTGTACTCACTACCGAGAAAGTTCGGTCTGAACGTACTGCTGTTTCAGTTCTGGTTCCCGCCTGTCTCGTCGCCTGGTCGCACCCTGGGAGGTGTGAGTGTGACGTTCGACCTGGAGGCTTCAGCTCCGGATGCATCCACCCCTCACCCTACAGCACACAGAGGACCGCCGAACAGCCTGTGCTGCTTCAACGGTTGAGAAACGGTCCAGGAGCGCCACGTTGTCCACGAGATGGACGAAGACGTTTTCGAGTGGTGAAACACCTCAGCGGCGGCCTCAGACGCTTCTCGCAGCCCGCCGGTTATCCGAGTGAAAGGACCGGACGGCCGCGAGCGAACTGATGAACTTCATGTCGCTATATCGTTTCACCACTCCCAGTCCCGATGGACGGAAGTGAGAGCCGGACCGTCGAACGGTAGCCTGAGCGGTCAGTTGACGGCGAGTTCCGTATCGAGGTCTGCCTCGCTGAACAGCTGTTTGACCACCGTTGCGGCCTCGCCCGACTCGGCTTCGTTCTCCATCAGGACCGTCTCGCTCGGGAACAGTCGCGTCCCGAGTTCGAGGCCGTGGTCGCGGGCGGTTGACCCCGTCATCGTGAGGTAGACGCCTGCGCCGACCTCGGCGATGGCGGCCTCCTCCTCGACGCCTTCCGGCGGATAGCAGAACTCGATCCCCTCGATGGCGTCGGTCCCGAGGACCGCCTCGACGAGTCGCTCGTACCGGGGAGAGATGCACAGCGGCCCGGTGTAGTCGTCGATGAACTCCCGCGACGCCCCGTCGGCGTAGCCGTCGAGGAGTTCGGGCGTGGCCATCAGCGTGTGGTAGACCGTGTCGCCGAGACCGGTGACGACTCTGACGTCGGTGTCGTGCGGGTCGATCCGGGCGTTGACGTCCGCAATGTCCGAGAGCGGCTCGGGGCGAAGGCCGACGACCTCCTCGAGGACGAGGTCCGCGCTGTCGAATCCGAGCGCGAACGAGTGCGTGCGCAGGGCGCGGAACGGCTCCTCGCGGCCGACCAGCTGGACGTCGTAGCCGTCGACCGGGATGGTGACGCTGTCGAAGACGATCCGGCGAGGCATCCCCTCGCGGTCGTCCCGGAGCAGGGTGAACTCCGGCAGGCGATGGTCCGACAGGTCGCTGTACGACGCGAGTCGGTCGTAGACGTCGCGCTCGTCGACCTGCGAACCTTTCGTGATCGCCTTCTCGTAGCGCAGGGTCGAGATGATCTCGTCGGCCACCTCGGTGGCTCCTGCACGGTTCGCGATGCGCTCGAGGACGGCTTCGAGCGGCCGCCCCTTGCGCGGCACCGCGACAGCTATCGAATCGGCCATTTTGCGGGAGAACGGGACGGGCGCTAAAAACAGGTTCGCTTCAGGAGAACATCTCGCCGAGCTGGTTGCGCCACTCGGTTATCTCGGTGACCTCCTCGTCGAGTTCCTCGACGGTCTGCTCCAGTTCGTCGAGGTCGTCTCTGAGCTCGTCGAGCTCCTCGCGCGTATCGCTCACGGCGTCGGCGTTGTCTGCGGTCTCCTCCCGGACGGATTCGAGTCCGGTCTCCAGGTCCTCGGCCGTCGCCTCGGTCTGCGAGCGAAGGTCCTCCAGTTCGTCGTCGAGCGCGGCAAGGTCGTCGTCGACCGCGGCGACCCGTTCGTCGACGGCCTCTACGTCGGAACGGACACCCGAGAGGTCCTCGAGAACGGATTCGATGGCCTCGTCGTTGGTCGTGACCGCCTCACGGAGTTCGACGACGTCCTCACGAAGGGAGGCGACCTCCGCCTTGTACTCTTCGAGCAGCTGCTGGGCGGTCCCCTCGTCGTCGAGGAACTCCTCGAGCGCGCCGGTGTAGGCGGCGACCTCCTCGATTCTGGACTGGAGGTGTGCTATCTTCGCCGTCTCGCTCCCGGACGGTTCGAGCGCGAGTTCCGAGCGCAGGACGTCGCGTTCCGCCTCGGAAACGGAGCCGTCTCTGAGTTCTGCCACGAGTGCGTCGACCACGCTCTCGACGGCGAGCTCGGGTTCGTCGTCCTCGTTCGCAGAGACCTCCCGCTCTTCGGACTCTGCTCCATCCTCGGGTGAGTCCTCGTCATCGAGTTCCACGTCTATGTCGTCCGACGAGTCGTCGGCCGCGATGTCGGCTTCAGGTTCGTCGGTCGCGATGTCGGCTTCAGGTTCGTCGGTCGCGTCATCGGCTCCGGACTCGTCAACCTCGGTATCGGATTCCGCCTCGTCGGCGTCCAGCTCGGGGTCGGCGGCGTCTGCAGCGACCGCTTCGGCGTCTTCCTGCGCTTCGGGCTCGTCCTGCCGAACCTGGGCCTCGGCCGCTTCGAGGTCGAGCTCGATGCCGCCGTCCTCGCTCTCTTCGTCCTCTTCCCCGCTCGAATTGTCGATGTCCTCGTTCCCTTCAGGCGCGTCTCCCTTCTTTTCGAGACCGGGAATCTCGTCGTCTCCGGCGAGCATGTCCTTCACGACCTGATTGGAGTCGTTTCCGACGATGTCGTCGATGGTGGTCTCGGCGTCGACCTCGCCGTCTGACTCGCTCTCGTCTTCCTCGCCTTCGACGGCGACGTCTGCGATACTCGGTTCGGTGAGGAACTTCGGGACCTCGGACTCCCCATCGATTCTGATTCCGTAGACCGTCGTCAGATCCTCGCCCGGCTCCAGCGTCCGGCGGAACTCGACGTGGTGGTCCTGGAAGGCGGTCCAGTCGTCGCTGTAGTAGTCGGGGTGGAACCCGACGCCATCCATCGGGAACGATTCGGGGATGTCTTCTCTGAGTCGGACCGTCACCGACTCGTCGCGGCTCGAGCTGATGACGAACCGGATCGCGGGGACCGGAAACTCGTCGGCGGCGAACGACTTCTCGACAGAGACGCCGTTGGCCTCGACTTCGATGGTCCGCTCTAGGTCGACCTCTGAACTCATACCCACACGTATCCCCACCACCATCATAAAGGGAATGGGCGGGTAGACACCCGGTTTCTCCGCCGACGAGGCGAGGTCCCTTGGAACACGACAACGCTTACGGGCGTCCCTCCCGCACTGTCGCGCATGACGCGAAGCGACTGGGGAGACTGGCTCCCACGCGCGGTCGAATCGGCGACACCCGACGGTATCGCGGTCTGGTACCTCGGCTGCAACGGCTTCGTCCTGAAAGCGAGCGACGGTACCACCCTGTTCGTCGACCCATACGTCGGCCTCGGCGACCCGCCACGGACCGTCCGGATGATACCGGTCCCGTTCGACCCGACGGACGTCGAGGAGGCGGACGCGGTCTTCGCCACCCACGAGCACACCGACCACGTCCACGGCCCCAGCCAGGCACCCATCCTCGAACGGACCGGTGCGGAGTTCTACGCACCCGACGACAGCCTCGCCGTCGCCTTCGAGGACGAGGCGTGGCCCGAGGAGTACGACGTGACCGACGAGCAGTTCACCGAGGTCGGCGAGGGTGACACCGTCGAGGTCGGCGGCTTCACCGTGCACGTCGAACCCGCATACGACCCCGACGCCACTCACCCCGTGAGCTACGTGTTCGAACACGAGGGCCGGACCGTCTTCCACGGCGGCGACACCAAGCCGAGCGAGCAGTTCGCCGACATCGGCGAGTCCTACGATATCGACCTCGGCATCCTCGCGTTCGGGACCGTCGGGAACATCCCGGACAAACAGACGCGAGAACCGAAGCGAACCCGCTGGTACAACGACGAGAACCAGATCGTCGAGGCCGCGAGCGACCTCCAGCTCGACCGCCTGCTTCCGAGCCACTGGGACATGTGGAAGGGATTGACGAGCGACCCGAAGGTGCTCCACCACCACACGAAGAGCTTCGAGTACCCCGAACGGCTCGACATCGTGGAAATCGGCGACCGCGTCGACGTCTGAGCCTGCCCGTCGACGCCTGAGCTTCTCCCGCCGGCACACCAGAACGACTGATTCTCCGCTCGTCCGTCGTCAACACCTCCGAAGAGCACGAAGCCATTTGTACGGTGAAGCCCACCAGCCGTACATGAGTCTGCTGTCGCTCGGCATCGTTCTCCTCGTCCTTCTCGCACTCGCGGGGTCGCTGGCGGTGGTCGTCCACCTCGATCGGCCCAGGGGGACGTGGGGCCGCCACCTTCGTTCACGCCTCGTCATGGGCGTTCCCTGGGGGACGTTCGTCCTGGTCGTGTTCGTCGTCACGATGTACCTCGTCGTCCAGGACGGCTGGTCCCACTGGCACGCGCCCACCACCATCCCGTTCCGCGCCTGGTCGTACCTCTACCCGACCGGGATGGTTCTCGCACCGTTCTCCCACGCCGACGCGGGTCACTTGACGGGGAACATGCTCGCGACGCTCGTCCTCGCACCCATCGCCGAGTACGCCTACGGACACTTCCCGGACGAACGAGGGTCGTCGACGTTCTCGTCGCTGTCTCACAATCCCTGGGTCCGGGCGCTCGTCGTGTTCCCGGGGGCGGCCCTCGCCGTGGGGCTACTCACCTCGGTGTTCGCCATCGGCCCGGTCATCGGATTCTCCGGCGTCGTGTTCGCGTTCGCCGGGTTCGCGCTCGTCCGCTACCCGATGACGACAGTCGTCGCGGTCCTCGGCGGCCAGCGGCTCCTCTCGTTGCTCTACAGTTCGTTCCGAGAGCCCATCGTCACCGCGACCGCCCAGCCGTCACCCCCGTCGCCGCCGTGGTGGGCCGGTATCGCCATCCAGGGGCACGCGCTGGGGCTGTTCCTCGGCATTCTCCTCGGACTGTACGTCTTCATCGGCCGAGACGACCGGCCGAGTGCGCTCCGGCTCTGGCTCGCTGTGCTCTTCTTCGCGGTCTCGAAGAACCTCTGGGCCATCTACTGGTACCAGGGCGACCAGACGTTCCAACTGTTCCGCGGCCCCGGACTCGTCCTCGTCGTCACGCTCTCCGTCGTCGTCGCGACCGCCTTGCACCTTCGCGAGCGAGACTTCGATTCCTTCGGCCTTCGCTCCGGTTCGTTGCTCGTCCTCGTGGTCGTGACCGCGCTCATCGTGGGTCCGGCGGTTCCCGTCAATCTCCTCACGGTGAGCGACGACACCGTCCCGGGCGAGTCGGTGACCGTCGGCGACTACGAGGTCACCTACGCCGAGAACGTCCGGAACGAGATGGTCTCGGTCATCGACGTGGAGGCGTTCGGCCAGAGCACGAACATAACCTCCTCGGGCGTCATCGTCGTGAGCGACGACCGAAACATCTGGTACGAGGCCGTCTCAAAGGGCCGGCTCGCCTACAGCGGTGGCTCGCGTGTGAAGCTGGGTGGAGTCGGCTGGCACGAGACCGTCCAGGTCGGCCGCGACGGCTGGTCCGCCGTCGGCGGGGGGACGACCTACCGCGTGTTCATGAAACCACCTGACGGCGACTGGCGACAGGTACACGCGTCCGGTAACGCGACCGCCGAGGCGACCATCGAGGGGAAGAACGTCTCGCTCACCGCGACCGAGGACGGCTACACGCTGCTCGTCCACGCGAACGAAACCGTCTTCGACCGGACTACCATCCCGAGCGGAAACGGGACCGTCACCGTCGGCGGAATCGACTTCGTCCGCGAGCCGAGGCAGAAGGGGGGAGACCGCATCTACGCCGTGATGGGTGATACCCGAGTTCGGGTGTTCGTCAAGGAGACGTACGAACGCTGACCGAGGGAACCGTTCGAACGCGCCAGCGAATCACTCGTCGTTCCACTCGATTCTGAAGACCTCGGTCTCGATGTCCTTCGAGGCCTCCTCGTGGAAGTCGAACTGCCTGTCGAGGGTGAACTCCGCGGCGTAGGCGTGGGTGACCTCGCCCCCCTCGTCCGCGGCGAACGCCTCGATGAACTCGTGGCTTCCGGCGTTGTGGATGGAGTAGGAGACGTCCGAGAGCGCGGCAGCCGACTCGAGGAAGGCCCTGTCTGCGTGCTCGTGACCGCGCTGGGCCCCGAACGGCGGGTTCATCACGACCGTCACGTCGCCGCCGTCCGACGGGCAAAGCGGCGGACGAGTCGCGTCACCGCAGACCCAGTGGACGGTGGCGGCCGCGCCGACGCGACCTTCGTTCTCGCGCGCGGTGTCGAGTGCGTCCCGATCGACGTCGACGCCGACGACCTCGCGGGCACCGCGGAGCGCCGCGCCGAGCGCGAGCATCCCCGTTCCGGTACCGAGGTCGACGACGGTCCGGTCGGCCACGTCGTCCGCCATGTCCGCGACGTGAATCAGCGATGCCGCTACCTCGGGTGGTGTCGGGTACTGTTCGAGTTCGACGCTGGGCGAATCGAAGCCTGCGACCACGCCGAGTTGCTGGGCGAGGGCGCGACGTGTGCTCATCTGTGAGGATCAGCGGCCGAGACTGATGGGTCCGTCGAGTTCGAGGGCGACGCCGTCGCGACGTGCGCGCTCGGCACAGGCCTCCAGCGCCGGGCGGACCTTCTCGGGGTTCGCGACGTCGGTACAGGTGACGACGACGGTACCCACGCCGAGAAACGCCGCAGCGCGCACGTGGTCACGGACCTCGTCCGCGACGCGCTGGGTCGCGAGGGAGCAGTCGTCGTCGAACCGCGCCCTTACCTCGAGCACCGACGGGACATAGCCCTCGACGGCGAGTTCGTGTTTGAGGTCGCGCAGGTACTCCGGCGCGGTCGATTCGAGCGTCGCGGCGTCGAGCCGGACGGGCTGCGCGTCTTCGGGCTGACACCGTTCGATGGTCCGCTGGACGTCGGGAGAGGGGGTCGCGCTCATGCTGCTAACGCATACATCGTAGGAATACAAAAAGGTTGGTGTATGCATAGTAGTAATCCATTTCCGGATTCGGGACCCTTCGACTACGATACATCACTGCCCACCGTGAGAGAATGGAACACGCTTATTATTCCGGCAAAATAGAAGCGCGTATGAAAGAGTGCCCGCGGTGTAGTTCGTCGCTCAGCCACTACGCGCTGAGCGACGTGGAGGCGTACGGGTGCGACGGCTGCGGGTGGGTCGGGGTGGACGTCGAACACCGGTCGGAGCCGGTCCGACTCGAATCGTGGCAGGACGCCATGCAGCGCTTCTACCAGCAGTTCCGGTACGACGACCTGCCGGAACACGCGGCGAACCTGGAGCGGGTCGAGGCTGAGCGGCGGGCGGTCGTCGATGCGGACGACGTGGCGGCAGCAGGTGAGGACGCAGACGATTCCGCCGCGGAGTCCGGGTCGGAGTCAGAGGACTCCAGTGCGGACGAGCCGTCGACTGATAGCGAGCCGTCGACTGATAGCGAATCGTCGAGAGACGTCGCGGGCGACGGCGAAGAGGCAGACGACACGGACCACGGCCAGGAGGCGGGCGACGAAACTGGAGAGAGCGCGGACGCCGACGGGACCGACGTCGCAGGCGACGAGATGGACGACGGAGCCGGCGACACGAGCAATGCAGCTGACAACACGGACGACGCAGCTGACTCGACAGACGATGCGTCAGACGCCGCTGCTGACGCATCCAGCGACACGGACGACGAAACAGTGAACGATTCCAGCGACGACACCGCGGGCGACCGGGAGCCGGCCGCATCGCAAGCGAAGTAGTTCTGAGTCCTCTTCTCACGGCGAAGTAGTTCTGAGTCCTCTTCTCACGGAGTAGATCACGCTCGAAGTGTAGCGTCGTAACTCTGCGTGCTCGGCAATCGCCAAAAATTGAGGATACGGTCGAGCCGCGTTTACTCGTCCGCCGTCGGCGCTTCGGCTTCCTGTTCGCGCTCGTCGACGTCCTCGTCGGAGCGAGCGGCGACCAGGGAGCCACGGGCGACCGAGTAGAGGGGTTCGGTCGCGTGCGAGACGCCGCTGATGGAGAACGGGATGTTCGCGTCCTCGAGATGGTCACGGAACAGCGCCTCGAAGCCGCTCGGGCTGGAGGTGCCGCCGGTGACGACGACGGGGACGTCGAGGCCCTCCTCGATGTCCTCCTCGTCGACCTCGCGGACCACGTTCTCGATGACGTAGTCCAGCAGGTTCTCGTAGTAGATAGACAGCGCGCCCTCGACACCACCGACGTCGGTCGTGAAGTCCAGCTCGAAGTCGTTCTCCTTGATGGACGTGACCTTGTCGACCGGTGTACCCGTCGCCTGCGCGGCCTGCTCGTCGACCCAGTCGCCACCCCGGGCGACCGAGAACTTCATGACCGGGACCGCGTAGTACGCGAGACAGACGTTCGTCATCCCCGCCCCGAAGGAGATGCCCAGTCCCGTGAAGTTGTTGTCCGCCAGCTCGGAGTAGATGACCGCCATCCCCTCGTTGATGGGCTCCGCGTCGTAGCCCATGTTCGAGAGGAACGACTCGATGGTCTTCTGGTGGTAGAGCGTGCTCAGGCTGGAGTCGCTCGGGTCTGCCGGGACAGAGAAGTAGAGCTTCTCGTCCGGGTAGTTGGGTTCGCCGACGACCTGCTCGATGATGAGCTTCATCATCGGGATGGCCGACTTCTCCTGGCTGGAGAGGATGCCGTGCTTCATCGGACGGCGGGTCTCCTTGTTGAAGATGTTCGCGAAGTTCAGTGCGTCGTCACCCACGACGTACACCTTGTCGTCCTTCCGGATGTGGAGGACCTCAGAGCGCGAGAGCATCTGCTCCGCCATATCGGAGTACTCGATCTCGACGAACGAATTTCGCTGCTGTACGAACACCGTGTCGTTCCCATCCTGTTGCGCCGACAGGATGTTCATCGTGCCAACGTCAAGGCCTTTCGCCATATCAGGCAAGTCCAACCCACCGATTGATAAAACTATGTGAGATTAGTCTTTCATTATCGGTATCGGAATTATCAAGAACTAAAACAAATGTGTTGTGGCCGGCCTGTCAGCGACCGAGCGCGCGCTTCACTCTCGCCACGAGCCCGCCGACGGAACGCTCGTTCTGGGCCGACGCCGACGCAGCCTCCTTGCGTTCTTTCTCTCGTTCTCGTCGCTCTCTGAGTTCCTTGAGCTTCTGCGTCTGGTCGTCGACGGTCGACTTGGAGGTGGCCGTCTTCTTCTCCCCACCTTTCATCGCCTTGAGATTCGCGATCTGTGAGTCGACTCCCTGCGACCGGGTGACCGTCGCGGTCTTTTGACTGAAGCCCGAGGCATCTATCTCAGCGTCGTCGATGTCGAACTGAAGACGACGATTGTCGCTCTTCTCGACGCCTCCCCACGATAGATTGACACCTTCCATCGCGCTGTCGATGTCGGCCTGGATGTCCGCGTCGGACCACGACTCCTCCTCGTCCTCGTCGTCATCTTCCATCGGCTCGATGTCCGCGGGACCGGGCATCCGCTGGCGTTCGAGCTGTGCGGCGACCAGCGCTGCGCCGGTCGAACCGACGACGAGCACCAGCCCGATGGCGTAGACCGCGACGATGGGGATGGTGTAGTCTGCGCCGTAGCCGTTCCAGTTACCCGGATACGCGGCAACCCAGAAGAACCCGACCGCGGCCAGGTCGATGACGGCCCCCGTCACCGAGGCGTAGACTGCGCGTTGTTCGACCGGTAGCAGTACCACGATGCCCATGATGAGCGTCGGAAGCGAGAGCATCCCGAAGCCGTAGGCCGGTCCCATCCTGATGAAGTACGCCGGCGTCCGCGCCTCGTACGTCCCGCCCCAGACGAACAGTCCGAGCGCGACGATCGCGAGCGCGATTCCACCGAAGAACAGACCGAAGCCGAGATAGACGTCCGTCTCCTCGTCCGGTTCACCGATGTATCGTTCGTAGAGGTCGTACAGCGGATTGACCGGGGGCCCACCCTCGGAGCGACCCGCCGACGCTCCTGTTTCCTCGTCTGACATTGTCCCTCATTACAGGGTCATCTCTCAAGACTGTTTGGTACACATTTCAATCGAAGAATACGTCTCCCGGGGGGTGCGCGTCAGACGCCCGTCTGACGCGTCAGTCCTTGCGCTTCACGACGTCCCCGAGTGTCTGGGTGGTCCCGGCGGAGTCGCTGCTCCACTCCTTGTCGTCTTCCCCGCTGGAGCCGGCACTCAGGCTGATTCCGAGGTGCTTCTCCAGCTTCTTCTGCATCCGGTCGGAGGGAAGCGTGTCGCCGCGTTCGAGCTTACGGACAAGACTGGCCTTCTCGTTCAGCTCTCTTGCGAGGTCCTCCTGGCTGATCCCCTTCTTCTCCCTGGCGTTCCGGATCCGCGAGTCGTAGTCCTGGGCGATCTCCTCCATATCGTCGAACATGTCCGAGCGGCGGCGAGAGCCGCCGGAGCTCGACGAACCCGACGAGGTGGACGCTCGGCTCGCCTTCGAAGAAGAAGAACTCGAGGAGCTGGTAGAGTACTTGGTAGAGGAACTCGAGGACTGCTGGGTCCGGACCTCGGTCCCGAAGCCGGCGCAGTTGTCACAGACGTCGAGCTCTGCGCCCTCGACTTTCACCGTCTTCGGTTGCGACGTGTCGGCACCACACATCTCACACTGAACCATGCTCGACAGTTGCGTGCCAGCGATGATAAAAGGTACGCCGCGTCGCCGTCGGGGTCGAGTAATAGGGGAAAAACATCTCGAGCGGTCGGTCTCCGGACCGGAACCGTCCCGCGCGGTCAGTTGAGCGCCTTCCAGGCACCCCAGAATCGCTGGAGTGCGGTGACGTGGCCGACGACCGCGAAGACGACGAGCAGCCAGCCGACGACCGTGAGTCCGAACGCCGACCCGGTGACGAAAGCGGCGAGGAAGCCGACCGCACCGGAGAGTGCGAGTCGGTCGGCCCGGCCCAGGTAGCCCGCGTAGACACGGCCGACGCCGACGGCCTGCGCCTGCGTTCCGAGGTAGGAGGTCATCAGGACGCCCGTGACCGCGGCCAGTCCGAGGTCGTACCGCCCAAGCCCGGCAGCGAACCCCGCGATGATGACGAGGTCGGCGTACCGGTCGAGGACGTGGTCGAGCATGTCGCCCGCATCGCTGGCGACGTTCTGCGCCCGGGCGAGTTCGCCGTCGATGACGTCGAGCCAGCCGTTGAGGGCCACACACAGGCCGCCGACGGCGTACCAGATGGGGTCGCCACCGCCGACCGACGCGAACTCCGGGCCGGCGAAGCCGAACGCGAGCCCGGCGCCGACGGCCAGTGCGAAGGCGATGACGCTGACGCCGTTCGGCGAGAGCCCGACCGAGTCGGCCAGTCTGACCCACGGGTCCAGCAGCGAGCTGATCCGGGGGCGGAGCTGGTCGAGCGTCATAGGTAGTCGATGAAGTCCACGTCGCCGGCACTCGGGTCGCGCTCGCCTTCGACGACGGCCGCGATGTTGGCCGCCACCTCTTCCGGGGACCGGCCGGTCGTGTCTATCTCGTAGACGTTCTCCAGCCCGTGACGGTCGACTGCCTCGGAGAGGACGACGTCGAGTGCCTCGCTCTCGGCGTTCTCGCTCGCCTTCGATTCCGTCTCGCCGCGGCCGAGCAGCCGTGCTTCCAGTTCCTCGGGTGCACAGCGAAGCACGACGACGCGGTCCGCTTCCAGGTAGTGCGCGAGGTGGGAGTCGAGCAGCACGTCGTCCCGGTCGCCGACCCAGTCAGCGAGTGCGTCGAGGTCGACGACGACGCTGTCTCGCTCCTCGTCGACCTCGGAATACAGCTCTTCACGTTCGATGACCTCGTTCAGGTGGACCACGTCGAGACCGATGCTGAACTCCTCGTTTCCAGCGAGGATATCGGTCGCCGTCGTCTTCCCGGTTCCGGGGGTCCCCGTGACGACCACCCTCACCGGGCGAGCACCTCGTTGAGGACCTCGACCGCCTCGCGCGTCTCCGCCTCGGTCCCGCAGGTGACGCGGACACAGCCGGGCAGGCCGAAGCTCGTACAGTCGCGGACGATGACGCCCGCCCGCTGGCTCTCGTCGGCGACGGAGGCACCTGATTCGGGGCCACGGGCCTCGGAAACGTCCACGAGGACGAAGTTGCCCTCTGATTCCCAGACCGGTGCGTCGAGTTCGTCGCGCATGTACTCGCGTGCCCAGCGAGCCGTCTCGACAGACGTCTCCACGTGCTCGTCGTCCTCCAGGGCGGCGAGCCCGGCCCGGCAGGCGAGCTCGCTGGCCGCGAACGGCGTGTTGACCCGGGCGTAGGCGTCGGACCACTCTTCGGGGACGAGTGCGTAGCCGAGTCGGACGCCCGCCAGGCCGTACGCCTTCGAGAACGTCCGGAGGATGGCGACGTCGTCTCGCTCGTCGAGCAGAGAGCGGGCGCTCTCGGTCTCGGCGTACTCGCCGTACGCCTCGTCCACGACGACGAGCGTCTCCTCGTCCGTCTCGGCGGCGATGGTCTCTATCGAGCCGAGCGAGAACGTCCCGCCGGTCGGGTTGTGGGGGCTGGTGAGGTAGACGACGCGCTCACCGTCGTAGTCCGCGAGGACCGTCTCCGCGTCGAGCCTGAACTCGGGCCGCGAGAGGCCGTAGGTCGAGACGTCACCGTGGTGGAACCGGGCGCTCATGCCGTAGTAGGCGAATCCCGGGTCGGGGACGAGGACGGTGTCGCCCGGCTCGAGGGTCGCACGAGCGAGGTAGTCGAGTGCGCCGTCGCCGCCGTTGGCCAGCCAGACCTGCGCCGGGTCGCAGTCCCAGCGGTCGGCGATGGCCGCGGTCAGGTCGGCGTGGGCCGCCTTCGGGTACGAGGAAATTCCCGGTGCGGTCTCCTGGATTGCCTCGATGGCCGCCGGCGAGGGGCCGTGCGGGTTCTCGTTCGACGCGAGCTTCGTGAGGGTCGCCGGGTCCACCCCGAGGTCCCGGGCGACCTCCTCGATGCCGCGCCCGGCCTGGTAGGCGACGTGGGCCGAGAGGTCGCGTGGTTGCATGTGCGAGGAACCGGACCGCGGGGCCTTAATCGGCCCGGTCCGTCCCGCAGCAGGCGGTGCGTCGCTCTCGGCGGCGGTCATCGGCGCGGGACCGCGCCTTCGCGACGACTGGTGGCCGGCCGCTGAGGGTGAGTCGAACACGCTCGCCGTACTCGATGGACCCAACGGTCGCGTGCTCGTAACACCACGAGACGAACCGCATCGACTCGTCACTGTTCGGTATCTCGAACGTGGCCGATTCGGTCGGAAGTGGCTCGACCACTCGCTCGCGAAGCGTCTCCAGTCCGGCATCTTCGACGGCGCTCACGGGGACGGGGTCTGGTGCGACGTCGGCCAGTTCGGCGGCCTTGCGTCGAATCTCCTCCTCCGGGGTGAGGTCGGCCTTGGTGAACGCCGTGACGACCGTCGCGTCGGTGTCGAGTTCGGCGCGGCAGGTCTCGATTCGCTCGCGCATCTCCCGTACGCCGTCGCTCGCGTCGACCGCGAGGACGACCACGTCCGCGTTTCGAACCTCGGTCAGCGTCGAGCGGAACGCTTCGACGAGGTCGTGAGGCAGGTCCCTGACGAAGCCGACCGTGTCGCTGACGAGTACGCGGCGACCCTCGATGGTCGCCCGGCGGGTCGTCGTGTCGAGCGTTTTGAACAGCCGGTCCTCGACGGCGGCGGTGCCGTCGCCGAGGTCAGCGTGGGCCGGGGTTTCGTCGATCGAGAGGTCGTCCGCGAGTCGGTGCAGGAGCGTCGACTTCCCGGCGTTCGTGTAGCCAGCGAGGGCGACGAAGTCGAACCCGTCCTCCCGTTTCCGGTCCCGCGGAGCGGTCGGGTCGTCCGGCAGGTCGTTCAACCGGTTCTGCGCCCGGTCGATCCGCTGTTTGACCTCTCGAATCCACTCTCCCTCCGGGTCGCGGATGGTCTGGAGTCCCTGCCACTCCTCGTTTCGGCGTTGCTCCTCGCGACGGTGATGTAGTTCGTGACGGAGTCTGGCGAGTTCGACCTGTAGCTGGGCTCGTTTCGTCTGCGCACCCGCCTCGAAGATGTCGAGGATTAGCCGGTACCGGTCCCGGACCTCGGTCCCGTCGGGGAGCCTGTCGGTGAGTTCGAACAGCTGGGCTGGCGTGAGCCGGTTGTCGACGATGACGGTCGACGCGCCGGTCTCCCGGACTGCATCGGCGACCTCGTCGACCTTTCCCGGCCCGAGGTTGTAGGTCGCGTCCTCCGGGCGCGTCTGTGTCAGGATTCGGGTCACCTCGAATCCGGCTGCCTCGGCGAGGGCCTGAATCTCGGTCGTGTCGGGCTGTTCCTGTGCTGTGCGTGCGGCGAGTACTGTCTGTCGTGACATCTGGGGTCTGGTAACTGGGCGATCGGTGAACTGGGCGATGAACGGCGGGGCGCGATATCGAACGTAGCTGTGCCGACTGCACGGCCTGATACACTCGTCCGACACGCGGACGAATGTCGCCGCTCATGGGGTGACGAGGAACGAGGGTCGGAGCGGCGACGCCATCGTCTCTGCGAGCGGCGTCGCTCGTCGCGTGCGGACCTCGTCAGAAAGTGGATAGGGTCTCCATTCGACCTGTCAATAAGTCGTCGATGGCGCGACATAAAGTTTCGCGCGGAGTGTGGGGTGGTGGCATGGTGGCTCGTCGGGCTCGGTGCGGTCGCGGGTGTCGATCGAGCCCCGAGACATCCCTGGGGGAATCGAGACGGAGTCGGAGCCAACCCGCCCGAAATCGAACCAGTGGTGACGATTTTCCAACTATTCTGCCGAATTATGGCTGTCTGTTGCGAGCCATATACACCATATTTCGCTATACGAAATTGCCTTCGGTCTACCACTGGTATGCGTTCCAGCGAACAGCCGTTTCAGGGCGGCAGCGGTCCCAGTTCGTCGTCGATGTCGACCCGAGAAGGGTGACCGGACGAAGCGACTCGGACAGCAGTGACCTGATGACTCGACACGCGAACCGCAACTGCATTCCCCACCTGCACAGAAAATCCGACCATGTCCTGGCCTATCCTGTTCGTCGCCGCCCTGTTCGAGGTCGGCTGGGCCGTCGGCCTCGAGTACACCGAGGGCTTCACCCGGCCCGTCCCGAGCGTGCTGACCGTCCTGTCGATGGTGGTGAGCATGGGCCTGCTCGCGCAGGCGGTGAAGACGCTCCCAATCGGGACTGCCTACGCGGTCTGGACCGGCATCGGCGCGGTGGGGACCGCGGTTCTCGGTATCTATCTGTTCGGCGAACCGCGCGGACTCCAGCGGTTGCTGTTCATCGGCTGTATCGTCGTCGGTGTCGTCGGGCTGCAGTTGACGGGGAACCACTGAACGCGAAGTTCAGAGTTCGGCGCCGAGTCGGTCCGCCACCCGGAGCGCGAGCGCCGCAATCGTGAGTGTCGGGTTGAGTCCCCCACCCGTCACGAACACCGACGACGATGGAATCCACAGGTTGTCGAGGTCGTGGGCCCGGCAGTTCCCGTCGACGACGCTCTCTGCGGGGTCCTCGCCCATCCGCGTCGTCCCCATGTGGTGGAACGCGGGGCCGGTGTTGTCCGGACCGACGACCCACTCTATCTCCGCGCCGAGTTCCTCCATGATGGCTCGCTGTTTCTCGACGGCGGCCGCGACCGTTCGACGGTCACGGTCGCTCAGCGACCAGTGTATCTCAGGGACCGGGTTGCCGTGGTCGTCGGTCACGTCCGGGTTCAGGGTGATTCGGTTCTCCTTCCGGGGCTCTTGCTCGCAGAGTCCAGTGACTTCGAGGTAGTTCCCGTAGGCGTCCTGAAGCTCGGACAGCAGCCCGTCGCCCCAGGCCTCCTCGGTCTCGCCGGAGAGTGCGAGGCGAGCGGGCGACGGGCCCGCGTAGTTCGAGAACTCCAGTTTGAACGGCCCGTGGTCGTCCGTCGACTCGTAGAACTGGTGGCTCTCGCTCGTGATGAAACCGACGTGCTTCTGTCGGGTCTCCCGGTCGAGACGGCCCCCGACGCGGGCCCCGAGGTGGTCCATGAAGTACCGGCCGACGAGTCCGGACGAGTTCGCCAGACCGTCCGGGTACTGGTCGGACGCCGAGAGGAGGAGGAGTCTCGGTGTCTCGACGCCGCCGGCGGCGAGGACGAACTGGTCTGCCTCCTGTCGACGTGTCTCGCCATCCGGAGTGGCATAGACTGCCGCCGTGACGGTTCCGCCGGCGCTGTCGTGTTCGAGCCGCTGCACCGGGACCCGGTCGAGAACCGTCGCACCGGCGGCCTCGGCGCGGGTGACGTGGACCGTCGCGTCGTACTTCGCACCGGAGGGACAGACCGGCTTGCAGGTGCCGTAGCCCTGGCAGGGGACCCTGCCGTCGAACGCCTCGCTGTTCCGGGCGTTCGGCGACGAGTGGGTCGTTATCTCGAGCGACTCGCACGCCTCGGCGAAGATGCTGTCCGAGTGCGACGGCGGGAATGCCGGCATCGGATACGGTTCCTCGCGTGCGGGCGCGAAGGGGTTGTCGTCGGCTCCCGCGACGCCGAGTTCGGACTCCGCCTCGGCGTAGTACGGCTGGAGGTCCTCGTACCCTATCGGCCAGTCCGTCGCGACGCCGTCGCGGCTCTGGCGCTCGAAGTCCGCCTCGTGGAGCCGGTAGACCATCCCCTGCCAGTGCAGCGTGGTGCCGCCGACGCCCTTCACCCGAGACAGGTTGAGGGGATAGTGGTGCTCGCCTTCGTTGGTGAAGGCGTCCCGGTCGCCGCCCACGTCCCAGACCGATTCCGGACCGTGAGATGGGCGAACGTGTCGTTCCATGCGTTCCACCCGGTCCGACCGGTCGAACCGAGGCCCGGCTTCGAGGACGACGACCTCGCGTCCCGCCTCGGCGAGCTGCGCCGCGACGAGCGCCCCGGCCGGGCCGGCACCGACGACGCAGACGTCGGCCCCGGGAACGGGGGCCCGGTCTCCGCGAGACACGTCACTCATCGGTCGGCCCCCGCTGGTAGCTCTGCGTTCCACCGGGGTGACCGATGGGGTTCTCGATACCCACCAGTTCGCCACCCGTGGGCGAGGTGTAGAAGGCGTACAGCAGCTCGTTGACGAGGTAGTAGCGGACCTGTTCTGCGGACGTCCCCTCCGGGTCGGGCCCGACCCCGTCGACGCCCATCGACCGCAGGAGGTCGCTCCGGGCGGTCCGGTCGAGTGTGCCGAAACTGGCGTCCTCCCACGTCTGTGCCCGGTCGTCGACCACCGCGAGCGCCTCTGCCATCCCGGCACGGTAGTCGGGGCGGTCGGCGGTTCGACCGGCGACGTACGTCCGGACGAACGACTCGACGTTCGAGACCTCCGAAGGATAGACCGCTTCTGCGACCGCGACGAGCGTCTCGATGTCGACGGAACGCGCGACCTCGTCTTCCGCATCGCGGAGGGCGGATTGCGATAGTGCGGCCGCACCGCTTCCGACGACGATGCCCGCCGAGGTGAGCGCCGCCAGCGCATCGCGTCGCGTCAGTTCCATGTCGGCTGGATTAGGCCGATACGAACCTTAAGCGCTGGGAATCTCGACGGTGTGCACCAGTCTCCCGACGCCCTCGACCTCGACGACGACCTCGTCGCCGTCTTCGAGTCGGCCGACGCCCTCGGGCGTCCCTGTCGCGACCACGTCGCCGGGTTCGAGCGTCATGTACGACGTAATCTCCGCGATGAGCTCCGGGACGGAGAAGATCATCTGGTCCCTGCTCCCGTCCTGCCGGAGCTCGCCGTTGCAGTACGACCGGACGTAGGCGTCCTCGGGGACCTCGTCGGGCGTCGCGAGGACAGGGCCGACCGGGGCCGCTCCGTCGAACGCTTTCCCGCGGACCCAGTTCGTCTCCTGACGCTGGTCGTCGCGGTTCGAGAGGTCGTTGACGCAGGTGAAGCCGGCGACGTAGTCCATCGCATCCTCCTCGGCGACGTCCCTGGCCTGTTCGCCGATGACGACGCCGAGCTCTGCCTCGAAGTCGAGTCTGTCTTTGCCCGCCGGCAGCGTGACCCTGCTTCCGTGCGCTGCAAGCGTGTTCGGCGGCTTCAGGAACAGAAGCGGACGGTCCGGAACGTCCGAGTCCATCTCCGCGGCGTGGTCGGCGTAGTTCCGGCCCACGCAGACGACCTTGCTCGGCTCGCACGGCGGGAGGACCGTGACCTCCTGCTCGTCGTACCGTCGGCCTGCCGCGTGAATCGTGCCGTCGTCCCACTCGCCCGTACGCGTCGCCCCCGCGGGGTCGCGAAACCGAACTCGTTTCATGCAAGAGGCCTCTCCGCGGGGCAGGATAAGGATTGAGGCACCGGCGAGCCTCCGTGACTACCACTCCCAGACGCAGCACGTAACGACAGGTTTAAAATCGAACGACGGAAATTATCGAATGCGCTCGGTTGGTGTAGTCCGGCCAATCATTTCGGCCTTTCGAGCCGATGACCGGGGTTCAAATCCCCGACCGAGCACTTCTCACGAAGCAAGTCACCGAGCGATAGCGAGGTGCTTGCGAGAATAGAAGCGCACAGGGAGTGGGATTTGAACCAGGCGGCGAACGGAGGAAATGAGTTCAAATCCCAGACCGGAAACTCGGTACTCGACAGAACCAGGCCGTGACACCCCTGGATATTGGGCACAAGAAGTTATACGGTAGAACGATAGAACCATTGACATGGTCGACGTCGGCGACGCTGCCCCCCAGTTCACACTCCCAGGAACGGACGGTTCAGAGATAACCACGTACTCCCTCGCTGATTACACCGAGGACGGAATAGCCGTCCTGGCGTTCTATCCGTTCGACTTCAGCCCGGTCTGTACGGACGAGCTGTGTGAGTTCAACGACGTGGAGTGGCTGAACTTCACCGAGGACGTCTCGCTGTTCGGTATCTCGACCGACAGCGCGTACGCCCATCGAGCGTTCATCGAGGAGTACGGTCTGACGTTCCCCCTGCTCAGCGACAGTAGCGGGCAGGTCTGTGCCGACTACGGCATCCAGTACGACAGCTGGGAGGAACACGAGAGCGTCTCGAAGCGTGCGCTCTTCGTCGTCGACGAGGAGAACACGGTTCGCTACCGGTGGATGACCGAAGACGCACTCGAGAGTCCGTCGCTCGACGACGTGCTCGCGGCGATGGAGTCGGTCGGCACGTTCTCGCTCTGAGCCGCTGGCGGTTCCGCTGGTGCCTCGGTCGGCAGACGTTACACGGCCTCGTCCTCCCTCCGTACCGCGTGTTCGCCGCTCGCGACGAACCAGTAACCCTATTGTGGACGATGTGGAGTGAGCACCAACGGCGCAGACCATGACATCACAGGGTGACACGAAGAAGGAGGTCGAGACCGACGGAGGGACGAGCTTCGTCGAGTATGGCATCGAAGACGAACCACCGCTGCTGACGTCGCTGTTCCTGGGCGTCCAGCACTATCTGACGATGGTCGGCGCGAACATCGCGGTCCCACTCATCCTCGCGGGGGCACTGGGGATGCCGGGTGACGTGACGGCGAAGTTCGTGGGAACGTTCTTCGTCGTCTCGGGTGTCGCGACGCTGGCGCAGACGACCATCGGGAACCGCTACCCCATCGTCCAGGGTGCACCGTTCTCGATGCTCGCACCGGCGCTGGCCATCGTGGCGACGGCGCCAGTGCTCCCGGGAAGTGCAGGGTGGGAGAGCAAACTCCTGTTCCTGCAGGGGGCCATCATCGCGGCAGCGACGACCGAGGTGTTCATCGGCTACCTCGGCATCGTCGGGCGGCTTCGTCGGCTCCTCTCACCGGTCGTCGTCGCGCCGACCATCGCCCTCATCGGGCTGTCGCTGTTCGGCGTCCCGCAGATAACCTCGGCGACGCAGAACTGGTGGTTGCTCGGCCTGACGGTCGGGCTCGTGGTCCTCTTCTCGCAGTACTGGGGTGACAGGCACAGGGTGTTCGACCTGTTCCCCGTCCTGCTTGCCATCGTCATCGCGTGGCTGGTCGCGGCGCTTCTGAGCGTCGCGGGCGTCTACACGAAGGGAACGCCCGGTTACGTCGACCTCGCATCCGTCACCGACGTGAGCCTCGTCTTCGCCATCTACCCGCTGCAGTGGGGGATGCCGCAGTTCGAGGTCGCGTTCGCGGTCGGCATGTTCGCCGGCGTGCTCGCGTCCATCATCGAGAGCTTCGGTGACTACCACGCGGTCGCCCGGCTGACCGGTAACGGCGCGCCGAGCGAGTCCCGTATCAACCACGGCATCGGGATGGAGGGCCTGATGAACGTGTTCGCGGGTATCATGGGCGCCGGGGGCTCGACCTCGTACTCGGAGAACATCGGCGCCATCGGCCTGACCGGCGTGGCCTCCCGTCGCGTCGTCCAGGTCGGTGCGGCCGTCATGCTCGTCGTCGGCTTCTTCGGGCCGTTCGGGAAGCTCATCGCGACGATTCCCAACCCCATCGTCGGCGGGCTGTTCGTCGCCATGTTCGGCCAGATCGTCGCGGTCGGCCTCTCGAACCTGAAGTACGTCGACCTCGACTCCTCGCGGAACGTCTTCGTCATCGGCATCTCGCTGTTCACGGGGCTGTCGATTCCGAGCTACATGAGCAACGTCGGCGGCGTGTCCGCGCTCCAGTCCAGTCTCGCCGAGGTCGTCCTCGTCGGGCCGGTGCTCACGGCGCTCTCGGAGATTCCCGTGCTCGGGGCGGTCCTCGGACTGGAGGGCGTCGCCAACATCATCTTCGTCATCGGTGGTACCGGGATGGCCGTCGGTGGGCTCGTCGCACTCGTGCTCG
Source organism: Haloarchaeobius lipolyticus (assembly GCF_051208015.1). Classification (NCBI taxonomy): domain Archaea; kingdom Methanobacteriati; phylum Methanobacteriota; class Halobacteria; order Halobacteriales; family Halorubellaceae; genus Haloarchaeobius; species Haloarchaeobius lipolyticus. Next base: position 72,197 of record NZ_JBPKGF010000001.1, read on the forward strand.
ACAACACGATTCCGGGCACCGAGGAGGAGCGCGGCGTGACGGCGTGGCAGGAGATCGCAGAGGACGACGACGACTTCGAACCGGTCTGGGAGTAGCGGGAACCGTTCTCACCTCGACCCTCGCGGGTCGAGCGCATCGCGGATGGCGTCGCCCAGAATCGAGGCGGCGACCACCGTGAACGCGAGCGCGAGGACCGGCCACAGGGCGATCCAGTAGACGTAGGGGAAGGAGGCGCTGAACGTCGACATCCCCTGGGCGGCGAGTTCGCCCCACGATGGGACCATGATGTCGTTCATGTTCATGTACGAGATTGCCGCCTCGATGACGATTATGACCGGAATCTGGCGCGTCAGTCCGATTATCGCGGCGTTGGAGACGTTCGGCACGACGTGTCTGATGAGGATGGAACGCTCCGACGCCCCGGCGCTCTTCGCCGCGAGCACGTAGGCGTCCTCGCTCCGCTGAATCGCCTCCGACCGGACGAGCCGGGCGATGCCACCCCACGAGAGGAGGCCGAACACGACGACGAACAGGAACAGAGACCGTCCCCAGTACGTGAGCACGAGGTAGGCGACGAACGCGGGGATGGTCTGCTGGACGTCGACGTAGCTCATCAGGAGGTTGTCCACCTTGCCGCCGTAGTACCCCGCGACGGAGCCGACCAGCGTCGCGACGGGGACGATGATGGTCCCGGTGACGAGCGCGACCTTCACGGCGACGTGCGCACCGGAGAACAGCACCGGGACGATGTTCTTTCCGTACGGACTCGTCCCGAGTGGGTACCGGAGCGTCCCGTAACATCGGTCCGCGGTCTCGACGCCGAGACAGGGATCGGCGAGCCGCGCAGGCCCCCAGAGGAACGCGGGCGGCTGGAACGCGTGTGCCATGTTGAGGTCGGGTCGCCAGAGCGAGGAGCCGACGAATCCGACGAAGACGACGAGTAACAGGTACGCGAGACTCACCAGCGCAACGGGCCGCCGTCGGATGACCGGCCAGTAGGTCCCGCGGACGCGCGACGAGGTCGCGAGCGGCCAGCAGACGAACACCAGCACGGTCCAGGCCGAGCCGACGTACAGCCAGTCGACCTGTACGAAGTTCCAGGTCAGCGGGGTGACGAGGAAGAACCCGAGATCGACGCGCGGGCCGAGAGCGGCCAGAGTCGGTCTCGACGCCGGGAGAACGAAGGAATCGTAGAAGAAGAGGGTGGCGAGTCCGAACAGACCAATCAGATACGTAGCAACGCGCCGACTCGGGAGTCTGGTCCCACCATCGAGCTCGTCCCAGTCGACCGTCTCGAACGTGTCGGTCATCCTCGCACCCTCCTCCGAACGGGGACTCGAACGGGTCGTGACGTCATTCTGCGTCGCTAGACGGAGACGTAGTGTAAATACGCAACAGTATGTGAAACAATCACTGTCGTCACCGAGATACTTTTGCGCACGGCAGGCGTCGTCGCCGGACGATGGACGTTCTGACAGTCGATGGACAGGGGTGGGTCGCGTGAGCCGTCTCACGTACCTCGCCCGCCGACTCGGCTTCTCGGTCTTCGCCGCGTACGTTGTCATGACGATATCGTTCGTCACCGTCGCCGTCGTCCCCGACCCGAACGTCGGGTTCGCCGCCTGGCTCGCGAAGGGCGATAGCGACGCCGCGGCGAATGCGGTCAGACAGGCGAAGAACCTGGACGAACCCCTGCTCGACCGGTATCTCGACTGGGTTGTCGACATCGCGACGTTCGACTGGGGCCGGTCCATCGGAATGTTCGGCGAGCCCGGCGCGCCGGTCACGCTCCTCCTCGAGCAGTCGCTCCCCGTCACGCTCGCCTACCTCGTGCCGGCCCTCGTCATCTCGACCGTTCTCGCGCTCGTGATCGGCTCGTACGTCGCCCTACGGCCGACGTCCCGGGTAGCCCGCGGCCTCTCGTACGTCAGCTATCTCGGTCTCGGTCTCCCGAGCTTCTTCGTCGCCGAACTGGTCCTCTTCGCGGCCTACAACGAGGTCGACTGGTTAACGCTCGAGTTCCCGCGCGTCGTCGACCTCACCGACCCGGTGTCGCTGTGGCCGTACCTCGTACCAGCGACCGTCGTCGGGACGACGCTCGCGGCGGGCCAGTTGCGCTACGTCCGGGCCGAGTCCTCGGAGATACTCGGTGCCGAGTTCGTGAAGGTGGTCCGCGCCAAGGGTGCGACCGACCTCCGGGTGCTCCGCCACGTCCTCTCGAACGCCGCCCTCCCCCTGGTCTCGCTGTTCTTCGCCGACCTCGTGTCGACGATGGTCGTCCAGCTGTTCGTCATCGAGTACGTGTTCAGTCTGCCCGGACTCGGCTTCCTCGCGCTACAGGCAGCTAGCGCCCGGAACATGCCCGTCATCCTCGGGACCACGATGGTCATCGCGTACGCGGGCATCGGCGTCAACTTCCTGCAGGACGTGGCCTACGCCTGGTTCGACCCGCGGGCAGATTTCGAGTGACGACGCGCTTCGACTTCGAATGAACAGGTTAATTAGCGCCGTGGCAGTGAGTTTTCCGTACTGACTATGTCCGATAAACCTGCCTCGATGTACCGGGAAATCGACAAGCCCGCGTACACTCGCCGCGAGTACATCACGGGGATTCCCGGTTCGAAGATCGCCCAGCACAAGATGGGCGACACGAGTTCGGAGCCCGACGACTGGCCGGTTCAGATTTCGCTGGTGCTCGAAGAGGAGTGTCAGATCCGCCACGGCTCGATGGAGGCGTCGCGGCTGTCTGCGAACCGCCACCTCATCAAGGAGCTCGGCGAGGGCACGTACTACATGATCCTGCGGAAGTTCCCCCACCAGGTCCTGCGCGAGAACAAGCAGGCGACGGGTGCGGGTGCGGACCGTGTCTCCGACGGGATGCGTCTGGCGTTCGGGAAGATCGTCGGCACGGCCGCACGCTGTCAGAAGGGCGACCGACTGTTCACGTGCTGGTGTACGGTCGAGCAGGCACCGGTCGTCAAGGACGCGCTCCGCCGCGCGTACAACAAGGTGTCGCCGCCGTGCCGCATCGTCGTCGAACGCGGCGAAGAACAGCTCATCGCGTAGACTCGTCGTTTGCGACTCCGTCGTTTGTGTCTCCGTCGATCCGTTCGACGATTCGAGGCCGCGACTGCGAGCCGAACCGTTTCTCTCCGGCTGACCGAAGGTGGACGATCGCCACGGTCGCGAGCGTCCAGACGAACAGCCCCGCATACGTCAGGTCAGGTAGCATCCCGAACGGCGCGACGTCGAGCCAGGCCAGCCCGGTGAGGAGCCCGAATACGATGGCGAGACCGAGATAGAACTCGCTCCAGAGGAGCTCTTCTTTCGGCACGACCTCGAGGTAGATCTCGAACTCGGAGAGGTTGTCCGTGGCCGCGACCGTGCCGCGCGATTTGTCGTAGTGGATGATACCGGATTTGTCCATCGTCGGCAGATGCGTCTGGACGAGAGAGGTGTACACCCGTTTCCGTTGCTTGTAATCGAGCGCTTCGGCGGCGACGCCACATTCGGCGGCGGCCACGTATGCGGTGAGCTGGCGGACGGTGAGCTGGTCGTGGTCGGCGAGCGCCTGGAGCACGAGTCGCCGACGTTGATTGCTCAACGTCTGGAAGACGGTGTCCTTCGAGAACACGGGAACGAGTGCGTCCTCCTCGACGGGTGGTCGTGGCACTGGTAACGACTGCGACCCACCGTCTCCTCCCGGTCGTGGGGTGATATCGGACAGTGGAGACATGTGGTTCACTAGTAGTTTACAGGAGATGGAGGAATCTTAACCTTTCCCCTGAGCTAACGAGTCGTCTGAAACCGTCCGAAACAGTCTCACGACCCTCAGAATAAATAGGTGTGTTCCGTCGGAGAAGTATGGCGGCTGTACCCGTAGAGCGGCCCGGGACCGCGGCGGGTAGCCCTGTCATACCTATCCACGTATCACGTGTACGTAGCGACATGGATGGTCGCACGTTCGTCGGCCGTCCGGGGAAACACATGCAACAGACAGGGATTTCGTCGGGGGTTGACTCGATAGTGGAACGGATACGGCGCCCGGAGTACACCGGGGAGAACCGTTGCATCCCGTGTACTGCAACGAACCTGGTCATCGGGGCGGGGCTCACGGCTGGCGCATTCGTCGTCGCACCCATCGCGTCGGTGCCGGTGGCGGTGACGTCGATCGCGATGATCTACTTCCGGGGCTACCTGATTCCGGGGACGCCGGAACTGACCAAACGGTACTTCCCGGACTGGCTGCTCCGGAAGTTCGACAGGGGACCGACGCAGTTCGACCCCACGGGATTCGATATCGAGACCGCGCTGGTCGACGCCGGTGCGCTCGAAGAGGACGTGACGGGGACGGACCTGCAGCTGACCAGGGGGTTCGCGGCCGCCTGGGAAGAGAGGATGGAACTCGTCGCGATGCGCGACGCGGACGTCCACGAACTGGCTCGCATGCTCGACGTCGAGCAAGACCGACTCGCCCTGACCGAACAGGACGGCGACGCCTTCACCGCGTGGGTCGACGGCGACTGGCTCGGCCAGTGGGAATCCAGGGCGGCCTTCGTCGCAGACGTCGCGGCGACGAAGGAACTGGAACGGAGAGTTGACCGCTGGGCCGACCTCCCGATGGTCGTCCGGTCGGAGCTCCTCGGCGGTCTTCGCCTGTTCGTCGAACACTGCCCGGGCTGCGGTGGCCAGGTCGCCTTCGGTCAGGAGGTCGTCCAGTCTTGCTGCCGGTCGTACGACGTCGTTGCAGCATCGTGCCAGGACTGTGGCTCGCGACTGTTCGAGAGCCAGGTCGACCTCGATACGCTGCAGCGGTCTTCGGCGTAAGCGGCTCTCTTTTTGCGACTCTTGATCTTCCGTCGGTGGGCGTAGATTCGTACGCTGGTAGCCTCGGAGATACCGTACGCTGGCACCCTCGAGACCGAGGGATTCGCGGTTACACGTCGAAGACAGTGGACCAGTAGTCAGGGGCTCAAACAGCGAGAAAAGCGCGACTCAGCGTTTCAGGTTCCGCAGCAGTGCGAACCGGGACTTCCAGAGCTGATACGTGGTCGACCCGGCGAAGATTGCCAGGAAGCCGCTCGCCCACAGGAGCGGGTCGACCAGCGCGAGGCCGGGGACGCCGGCCAGCGAGCTGACGACGGTGAACAGGCCGAGGACGCCCATCCCCCGGTAGTACTCCGCCCAGGTGATTCCGTGTGCGGTCACGACCTCCATGTAGATGTTGACGTCGCGAACGCCCTCCAGCAGCGCGACCGACTTCCGGTCGGCGTCGTACTCGAGCACGCCGAGCTCGTCGAGCTTCGGCAGGTGCGTCTGGTGCAACGAGACGTAGACCGCGTCGCGAACGTTGCGCGGTGCCGGAGTCTCGCCCGACTCGATGGATGCGATGAGCTCCGAGAGCTCACGCAGGCTCACCGTGTCTGTCATCCGGTTCAGCGCTCTGAGCGTCTCGCGACGCCGTGGATTGCTCAGAATCTGGTGGATATCACATTCCTGTAGCTGGTTCTTTCGTGTAAGTGTCGGTAACATCACTTCCCCCGCACGCTGGCCGCGGTGGCAGCTCGTAGCGTGTCCAAGACGGGTGTACGACTGTTCGGGGGTTATGTATTCGTCGCTTACCTGATGGTATGGTCCCAGCTCACTGTTTCAGGTGAAACCGAAAGACTGGGCCACGGTATGCAACGGTTCAGGGTGGACGAACTCCCCGTGAGACCGCCTCGAACCGGCCGTTCGTTCGTCCTATTCGCCCGTTCAATCGGTCTAGGTAACACTTCAGAACACCTAGGAGCAGCCTCGAAGTTCTCGAAGTCGGTCATAAGTAAACCCACATACGACCGAGAGAGAGCCAACCCACAGCCGTCGAGGACTCCCCGGGGGAGAACCAGGGGGCGGGGTACCCGAACAACACACGAAACCAACCATGACACAAGACAACAAGATATCGCTGTCTCGCCGCCAGGTACTGGCGGGGCTCGGAACCATCGGGGTCGCGAGCGCGGGTGCCGGACTCGGCACGACCGCGTTCTTCAGCGACACGGAACGACTCTCCGGCTGGTACGAGGCGGGCCGCGTCGACCTGTTACTCGACTACCGGACCACGTACATGCCGTGGGAGCGCTACGACCTGCAGATGGTCCCCGAGGACCAGCGCCCACCCGTGGTCCCCGAGACCGGCGGGATGACCTACCAACTCGACTCCGTCCCGGACTTCGGTGAGGTCCTGACCCACGACGAGTGGGGCCGCCGCGTCATCGAGCTCGACGCGTGTGCGGACCCGAAGGACGAGTTCTCGGCCCAGCTCATCGACGGCGAAGCGGGGATGTTCATCGACCTCGACGACATCAAGCCGCTCGACCGCGGTGAGACCACCTTCTCGCTGCACCTCTGTGGCAACCCATCGTACCTGAAGATCCGAGCGGCCGACATCGAGTACGCCGAGGACTATCGCGAGGGAGTCAGCACGCCGACCGAGCCCGAGCGCGAGCACGGCGACGACGACGAAGTCGGTGAGCTACAGGAGTTCATGCACGTCTGCCTCTGGTACGACCCGAACTGTAACAACCTGCGAGACACCGAGCAGCAGACCGTCTGCGTCCAGCTCGCGCTGGACAACAGCGACTCGATGGATGCGGAGTACGTCCCGGGTGGAGAAGCAGACCCGACCAAGCTATCGACCGTGAAAGCCGGTGCGCTCGCACTCATCGATGCGCTCGAGGACGAGGTCGACCCCGACGACGATGACCTCACGCCGAAGAAGGTCGGCGTCACCCTGTTCAACGGTGACGGCGACGAGAACCCGGTCATCAACGCCGACAGTATCGACCCGACGGCGGACGCGGCGACCCTGCGGACGCTCATCAACGACGAGTACAACGGTGACCAGGCAGACGCCGACGGTAGCGTCGCAGCAGGCATCACCGATGCGGCAGACCGCGTCGAGGACTGCGCAGACTACAACATCGTCGTCGTCGTCTCGAACGGTGTCGAGAACATCGTGGACGCTCGTGACGCCGCCGACGAGGCGCTCGGCAGGGACGGCATCGACGAGGTCATCATGGTACTCATCCAGCCCGGCGACGCCACCGTGGCCGAGTTCGCCGACTTCGATGGACAGGTCTTCGAGGTCGATACGCCCGAGGACATGGAAGACGCCTGGCTCAGCATCGTCCAGCAAGTCGTCGCCGCACAGGTCGTCGCCGGTGAAGAGGTCTGCGTGTTCGAGGGCACCCTCGCACAGCTCCTCGACGTCATCGACGACGGCGACGTCATCCTTCCGCCGGCGACCGGCGAGGGGGCGTCATGCACGCTCGGTGAGGCGACCAACACCGCGGACAACTGCTTCAAGGAGGGTGTCCACTGCTACGCGCTGGAGTGGTACATCCCGTGCAAGCTGTTCGGTACGCCGGAGGAACCCGGCTTCGCCGACCTGAACGTCTGTGGGTACGAGAACATGGCCCACTACCTCCTGGAGCGGTTCGAACTGAACGACCGCAGTGAGATCGAAGGGCTCGTCAACGTCGCACAGACCGACACGGTGCACTTCGAGCTGATATTCACGGCCGAACAGTGCCGCCACAACACGGTCGAGAAGGAGGAGGAGGAGCCACAGGAGCCGATATCGACGAACTGAGCGGAAACCACACGTCGGTTCGGAGACAGACCGACGACCTCCGTCTCGTCTCTGGAGAGACGGGGCGGGCCGCTGAGAGTGCCTATCTTCGACCCACACTGGAGACGCGATAAATCGCGTCAGGGCGGTTCGATTCCGCCGGTGGGTTCTGACCCGTGACGAGGGGCCATCCCGGGACGGGTGAGACACGGCTCGACCACTACCATGACGAAACAGACTTCCATCGGACTATCACGCCGTCAGGTACTGGCGGGACTCGGGACGCTCGGCGTCGCGACCGCGGGTGCCGGGCTCGGTACGACCGCGTTCTTCAGGGACGACGAACGACTCGCGGGCTGGTACGACGCCGGCCTCGTCGACCTCAAACTCGACTACCGGACGACGTACCGCCCGTGGGAGCGCTACGACCTCCAGCAGGTTCCCGGGGACCAACGACCACCGGTCATCCCTGGGACGGGCGGGATGACGTACGAACTCGCCGCTGTGCCCCGGTTCAACGGCGAGAACGAGCCGCCGCTGACCCACGAGGAGTGGGGCCGGCTGGTTCGGGAGATGGTCGTCTGCGAGGGGGAACCGGGATACGACCGCGAACTCGACGCACAGCTCGTCGACGGCGAGGCGGGAATGTTCGTCGACCTCGACGACCTCAAACCGAAGGACGAGGGGGAGACGACGTTCTCGCTACATCTCTGTGGCAACCCCGCCTATCTGCTGGTGAGGTCGCTCGCCGAGGACGGGAACGGGAACCCGCTCCCGCGGTTCCCGGAGTCGGAGACGACGGAACCGGAGCGAGAAGCCGGCGACGATAGCGCGACGGAAAACGGCGACAACGCGATGGGCGACGGCGAGCTGGCCGACTACATGCACGTCACCATCTTCGTCGATGGCGACTGCGACAACCGCGAGGAGCAGGGAGCGGACCTGGTACTCTACGCCGGGTCACTCCGCGGCTGGCTCGACCTGCTCGACGACCAGGGAGCGGTCGCACTGCCGGGCGACAGCACGGCGCTGACGGGCTGTTTCACGCCCGGGGCGCACTGTTTCGTGCTTCGGTGGGTGCTCCCCTGTGATGAGGCCGACTTCCGCGAGCTGCCGTCGCACGCTGACGCCATCTTCGGGTTCGAGAACGTCGACGGAGACGACTCGTTCACGTTCAACGACGAGCTCCGCGAGCGCGGCTACGTCGTTACCGACGCCACGGGCACCATCCGGACCGCGAACAGTAACGTCACCCAGACCGACGGGGTCCACTTCGGACTGGGCTTCCGCGCCGTCCAGTGTCGGCACAACGCCGACATCGGTCGCCGACCGGTAACGCCGTCCGGGGAGAACGCACGGCCCGCTACAGAGGCAGCGACGACGGTCGGGACGACTGCTGACGACACCGGCACGACCACTGCAGACACCGGCAAGACCACTGCAGACACCGGCACGACCACTGCAGACACCGGCACGACCACTGACGACGCTGGCACGACCTCGACCGGACCCGGGCCCACCACGAACGGTCCCGGCACCACGACCACCACGAGCGATGCTGGTACCACGACTACCGACAGAGCACCCTCGGAGGAGGGTACGCAACCGGCCACCGGGCCGAAGAACGGCCGAGGGCAGCCGGTCCAGTTCCTGCCGCGCGTCTCGGCGACGGGTACCGGCGGCGAATTCGGCTGTCTCGAGTGTACGCTTCCGCTGGACTCCGACCCATCAGACGAGCTCGTCATTACGTCGTTCGATACCGAACGGTTCCCGTCCGTGGGAGTCCGGCTCCAGACCCCGCCATTTCGGGCGGTTGACCTGGAGACGGGGGCCGTCTGTGAGGACGGCTGTGGACGGCAAGCGACGCTCGAACAGCGCGACGCAGGCGACCAGGTCGACGTCGTCTTCCTGGTCGACGTGTCGACGAACATGGTCGACCCGCTCGGCGACGTGAAAGCCCGGCTCACGTCCGTCGTCGACGGAATCGAGGCCGACGGATACGACGCCCGCTACGCCTACGTGGTCTACGCGGACGACGACCGTGTGTCGTGGGACGACGCGACCCGCGCCGCGGTCCACGTCCACACCGACTTGGACGATGCGGCCTCGCCGTTCGTTAACGCCGGCACGTTCCTCGCTGCGCTGGAGGGGACCAGACCGGGGGACGACGTCGGGTTCGGCGGGTCCGACGGGTCACAGGACGGCTACGAGGCGATACTCGCGGCCGATAGCCTGTCGTACCGAGAGGGCGCCCAGCGCGTCATCGTACAGGTGACCAACTCGCCGAACGAGGAGGACGGGCCCGGCGAGAGCAGAGCCGATGCGGAGTCGGTCCTGGCGGACTACACCTACGTCGCCGTCTCCAGCAACCTCGACGGGCGGCACCAGCCGAAGTCACTCGCCGCCGCGACGGGTGGCCCGTGGATACACATCGACGACGGCGACTGGTCCGCGATCAACGCGGCGGTCGAGCTCGGGACGCGGGCCGAGTATGTACTCTGGTACGTCTCGCCGAACGAGGGGCCGGACGGGTCAGAACGGGAGGTGACGGTCGGCGTAACCGTCGACGGCGCGGTCCACCACGCCCACGGAGCGTACGGTGCGCCGTGACGAGCCCCCGGCGCGCCGTGCTAGCAACGGGCGCAGCGAGCCAGCGTATCCCGAAACTCGACCTCACGAGAATCGAACGCCCGCGACGCCTCGAACGGGTCGTTCGACCTGCTCGGCCAGCTCGCACGTCTCGTTCGGGGGACCGACACGAGCCGATACCGGTCGATAGACCGACCATACCTAACCTATCAAACAACCTATGGGAGTTGGACGCGGGTGGACCGAGGAGATACAGTCCTGTCGCGAGCAGCACCGTCGTCCTGTAGATCGCAACGTGAACGGTTCCCGTCTCCGGTGAAGGGCGAGTCGCAGTGATTCGTCCGGGTGGTTCGACCCCACCGACGGGCGTCCCTTCGGGGAGAGTGAGAGTCGGGCCGTGTGGCCCGAACGAGGGGAGATACCATGTCGAAGAAACCTACATCTACCCGGCGATGGCACGGAGGGACACCGCACAGGGCCGCGTTGAGCGCGGTCGCGCTACTACTGCTGGTTGCGCTCGTCGTTCCATTCGTCATCTACTCGGTCCCACAGGTGGTGGGCGCCGACCAGAGCTACGTCGTACTGACCGGCAGCATGGAGCCCGCGATATCGCCCGGCGACGTCGTCGTCGTGGCGAAGGTGAGTCCCGCTGCCGTCGAGGTCGGGGACGTCATCATCTTCAACCGCGAGGGACGGTCGGTTCCGACCACGCACCGCGTCATCGAGATCGTCGAGACGCAGTCAGGTGAGCGTGGCTTCCGGACCAAGGGTGACGCGAACGAGGACGCCGACTCTGGAGTCGTGACGCCCGCGGCGTTCATCGGGAAGATATCGATGACCCTGCCGTACGTCGGGTACGTGGTCGAGTTCGCGAACTCGACCACCGGGTTCATCGCGCTCGTGCTCCTGCCGTTCGCCCTGCTCATCCTGAACGAGCTCTGGAGCATGTTCCGTATCTGGCGAGGCGACGGAGGGGAGACCGCAGCTGTCGAGACTGATGCCGGCGCGACGGCCGAGGTGGATGCAGCTACGATAGATTCAGGCGAGACGGAAGCAGCCGAGGCGGGGGCGGCTGCGGTGGGGGTGGCGGAAGCGACCCCGATCGAGACGGTGCGGCCGGCAGTCACTACCGCGGCGGGCGGTCGACCAACCGACGACTCGTTGCTCACCCTCACGCGAGACGGCGTCGCCTTCGGCGCCGGCGTCGCGGGGCTGTTGACGCTGTACAGTGGGGCGGTCCTCTGGATAGCCTACTCGCGGGCGCTCGCGTTCCAGCAGTTCGTGACGCTGACCATGATAGCGTTCGTCGCGTCGGTCGGCCTGCTGCTCGTCCTGCTGCGGGCGTACACGACGCTCTCGGAAGGAGGCGACCGGTTCGACGGTCCCGTTCCCGTCGACGGTCCCGTTCCAGCCGACGAGCCCGACGAGGGTCGGTCGTCGGCCACCGACGGTGGCCGGGACGTCGACCTGACTGACTCGGCAGCGGACCTCGGAGGCGACGGCGATGAGTAACCTTCGACTTGTCGGCGTCGTCCTCGTCGTTCTCACACTGCTGACCGCCGGGACGGTCGGCGACGGCTCGACTGTCTCCTCGCTCCGCGACGGCGAACGGCTCGCCGGGACGTTCAGCGCGGGTACCTGGGAGTCGGACACGCGAACCCTGGCCGGCTTCGTCGTCCTCGAGGACGGCGTCGTCACCAGCGACTGGAACGACTCGATTCGCGTCACCGACGAACGCGGCGAACCGCTCACCATCGAAATCGTCTCCGGCGGCCAGGGGCAGCTCGAGCTGCGCGTCTCTCGGGAGATTCCAGATTCGGTCCGAGTCTACTTCGAGACCGGCAAGCTCGCTACTGCACTCGGCGTCTCGGAACGTGACCTCGCGTCTGCGTCGCTCGAACTGGACGGCGTTCCGCTGGCTTACGAACTGGTCACGGCCGACGACGGGTACACCTATCTGACGTTCGTCATCGACCACTTCTCGGTCCGCACGGTGATGTTCGTGGTCGAGCCCGAGCCGGCATCAGACGACACGTCGTCCGAAGGTGCGGCAGGTGTCGGGAACGAGAGTACCGACCCGGACAACGTGAGTACCGGAACGGGCAACGAGTCTGCAGAGATGGACAACGGTACTGTCGGAATAGACAACGAGACCGCTGGCGCGGACAACGAATCTACCGCAACGGACAACGAGACTGCCAGCGCAGATACCGAGCCTGCTGGCTCGGAAAACGAGTCCGCTGACTCGGAAAACGGGACCGACTCTGGCTCCGAAGCCGGGAACGAGAGCGCCTCTGATTCCGGGGCCGGAAACGTGACCGACGACGGGACGAGTCCGGTCGGCGAGTCCGAACCGCCGGAAACCAGCTCTGCCACGGTGACCGATACCACCGACGACGGTGTGTCCACTCGTGAGGATGGGACCGTCTCGGTAATCGACAATCCTGCCGCGCTCACCGGTTCAGATCCCGTGACCGATGGCTAGACAGTCGGAGTCGGGGGCTGGTCGACGCGGGTCGGCTATCAGGACTCTCCTCAGTCTCGTCGGCTCATCTCTCAGTTTCGGACGCACCGTTTCGGTACTCCGGCGGTCGAGCTATCGGGTCGTTCACGTGCTCGGGTTCCGGGCGAACTCCCCGAAACGCAACGTCCTGCTGCTCGTGGTCTACCTGGTCGTTTCAGTGTACGTGGCCGGAGTCGTCGTCAGCATCCTCTGAGACGAAGACCAGACCGCACCCGGGGGTTACTTCTGTGTCGGAGGTAGTTCACGGAACCCGGACTTGTGCCGTGGTCGACGTATCGTTTCGTCGGGGCAGAAAGAACCGAATCGGCGGGATTTAAGCGGCCACAGGGCGGCGGTCCAAACGCAATGAAACTACACGAATACCAGGCGAAGCAAGTCTTCGCTGACGCCGGTATTCCGACGCCGGACTCGTCGCTCGCCGACAGCGTCGAGGACGTCGTCGCGGCGGCCGAGGAGATCGGGTATCCGGTCGCCGTTAAGGCGCAGGTACAGGTCGGTGGCCGCGGCAAGGCGGGCGGCATCAAGCTCGCCGAGGACGAAGCCGAGGCACGCGAGGCAGCCGAGTCCATCCTCGGGATGGACCTCAAGGGCTTCCACGTGGACAGCGTCCTCGTCGAAGAAGCCGTCGACTTCGTCGACGAGCTCTACGTCGGCGTGACGATGGACCGCGGCGAGGGCAAGCCCGTGGCCATGGTCTCGACGAAAGGCGGCGTCGACATCGAAGAGGTGGCGGAGGAGACGCCCGACGCCATCGTTCGAGAGCACGTCGACCCCGCGTTCGGGATGCACCCCTACCAGGCCCGCAAGGCCGTCTACGAAGCAGGTGTCGACCGCGACGTCGCCCGTGACGTCGCCTCCGTCCTCCAGACGCTCTACCAGCTCTGGGACGACAAGGACGGCGCCGACGCCGAGATCAACCCGCTCATGGTCACGTCGGACCGCGAGGTCATCGCGGCTGACGCAGTCATGAACATCGACGAGGACGCGCTGTTCCGCCAGCCCGAACTCGCCGAGATGGAGGATGACGCAGCCGGCGGCGACGAGCTCGAGCAGAAGGCCGACGAGTACGGCTTCGACTACGTTCGTCTCGACGGCAACGTCGGCATCATCGGCAACGGTGCGGGCCTCGTCATGACGACGCTCGACCTCGTCGATTACTACGGCGGCAAGCCCGCCAACTTCCTCGACATCGGGGGCGGCGCGAAGGCAGACCGCGTCGCGAACGCGCTGGACATGGTGTTCTCCGACGACAACGTCGACTCCGTCGTGTTCAACATCTTCGGTGGTATCACACGCGGCGACGAGGTCGCCAAGGGTATCAACGAGGCGCTGGAGCAGTTCGACGAGATCCCGAAGCCGGTCGTCGTCCGCCTCGCGGGCACGAACTGGGAAGAGGGCATGGAGATCCTGAACAAGGACCTCGTCACCGTCGAGAAGACGCTGGAAGACGCGGTCCAGCGTGCGGTCGAGTTCTCCAAGGAGGTGAGTGACGAATGAGTGTACTCGTCGACGACGACAGCAAGGTAATCGTACAGGGTATCACCGGCGGCGAAGGCAAGTTCCACGCCGGCCAGATGATCGAATACGGCACGAACGTCGTCGCCGGTGCGGTGCCGGGCAAGGGCGGCCAGGAGGTCCACGGCGTCCCCGTCTACGACACCGTCCAGAAGGCAGCCGAGGAGCACGACGCCGACGCCTCCGTCATCTTCGTGCCGCCGGCGTTCGCGGCAGACGCCATCTTCGAGGCGCTCGACGCGCCCATCGACCTCGCGGTCGCCATCACGGAGGGCGTCCCGACGCAGGACATGGCGAAGGTCTACAAGCGCCTATCCGAGGTCGACACGCGCCTCATCGGGCCGAACTGTCCGGGCATCATCACGCCGGGCGAAGCGAAGCTCGGCATCCTGCCGGGCAACATCTTCGAGGCCGGCAACGTCGGTCTCGTCTCCCGTTCCGGGACCCTCACGTACCAGGTCGTCTCCAACCTGACCGAGCGCGGCATCGGCCAGTCCACCGCCATCGGTATCGGCGGCGACCCCATCATCGGGACGGACTTCATCGACGCCCTCGAGCTGTTCGAGAACGACCCCGACACCGACGCCATCGTCATGTGCGGTGAGATCGGTGGCGAGGACGAGGAGGAGGCCGCAGCCTACATCGCAGAGAACGTCGACACGCCGGTCGCCGGCTTCATCGCCGGCCGCACGGCGCCGCCGGGCAAGCGCATGGGCCACGCGGGCGCCATCGTCTCCGGCTCCGGTACCGGTACCGCCGAGTCGAAGATCGATGCACTGAACGACGCGGGCGTTCCGGTCGGCGACACCCCCGAAGAGGTCGCAGACCACATCGAGAGCTTCCTCTAACGAGGACGCTACTTTCTTCTCTCCACCGCACCGACAGCGACGCCGCCGGTCGCTGTCAGGTCTGCAGAACGCGTTCGAATCACCGAGTCGCTGTCCGGTCTGCTGTCACGAAGTACGTGGGTTCCGCGATGAGAGAATTGTGACCAGAACGGACCGACCGGTCAGAACAGACCGCGAATCGCACCGAGGAGCTTTCCGACGAACCCTGTCGACCCACCGGACTCGTCGGCGCGTCCCGGTTCGTCGGTATCGCTCGACCCGTCGGCAGTGGTCGGTTCGGCAGCGCGGGTGCTCGAACCATCGGCCACAGTCGGCTCGTCGTTGGCGACAGCGGCCGACTCCGTCGCTCGCGCGCCGTCTTCCGAAGCACCGTCAGCGCCGGCGGATTCCGTCGACGAGGGGCCGGTCGTCGCGGCGGTGTTCGTCACCGCCCCTTCAGCCGCGATGGGTTCAGAGTCGTCGGCCGTCGACTGCGTCTCCGGCTCGGATTCCGGTTCCAGCTCCGGCTCCGGCTCCGGTTCTGACTCCGGCTCCGGCTCCGGTTCTTCTGCGACCGGTGCAGATTCGACCTCCCGCACCTCCGGTGCCGGCATCGATTCGGCCGACGAGTCGGCTGGTTCCGCCGTCGGCTCGACTGCAACCGGCTCGTCCGAAGTGGTCTCGGCCGCGGCGGAAGGCTCTTGCGCCGGTTCTGGGGTGTCTGGTGCCGGTTCCGATGGACTGCCGGCCGACTCCGGCTGTCGCGCGGGCGCCGGCGCCGGTTCGGATGGGGGGGCAGTTCGACCGGAAGTCGAATCCGAACCCGATTTGGCCACGTCGTCGACAGCAGGCTCGGTATCGACTGAGGCCGAATCGGACGCCGGTTCGGATGCTGCACCGGTGGTGACCGGCTCTGCCGAGACGAATCCGTCGGCTGGCTCGGCCTCCGGTGAGGCTGGGCTTTGCTCGTCAGCCCCCGTACCGCCGAGCAGTTCCTCGAGCGACCGGCCGCTCGACTGGAGTTCCACGCCCGTATCGCCACCGGCCCCGGCCGACGCCTCGATGGACTCGAAGATGTCGTCGAGTGCGGTCTCAGCTTCCGTCTTCGCCGACGATTCGGCCTCGGCGGCGACCGCATCGTCGTCGCTCCCGTCGAGGTCCACGTCGCTCAGGTCTGCGACGCCGTCGCCCAGCCAGCCCTCGGTCGAGCCATCGACGCCGATGTCCCCCCTCGACGAGTCCGACGCGGTCGCATTCGATGCACTTGTCGAGGCCGAACTCGCCCCCGCAGCATCTCCTCCAGCGCCGACGGCGGTCGCCAGGTCTGCTGGTCGTTCGTCGTGCAAGAGCGGCTCGCCGAAACACTGGATGCCCGTTCCGTAGTGCTTTTCCAGGGCGTCGAGCCGGTCTGATTCGAAGAGGACGAACCGCCAACGGTCCGCTTCCCAGTTGGAGAGCATCGCGAAGGTGAGCGGAACGCCGTCGAGCAGGTCGTTCTGGACGGCGGCGATCAGTGCAGGATAGTTGTTCGACCCCAACGAGCTCTCGGGATATTCGAAGGTGGTGGTCCGCTGGTTGCCGTTCGGGTCCTCCAGCGCGATGCGGAAGGGCTGGACGGGGTCTGCACCGGGTCCGATCGGGTCGCCGGACCCGTCGAGGAAGTGTATCGAGAACCCGAACCGTCCGAAGACGGTATCCAGCTGCTGCGGGACCGCACTGTCGGGGTACTCGCGTGGGACGTCGATACCTCGACTCGACGTCGCGAGCACCCGGTGCGTCTGGTCGTAGAGGTTGCGTGGAGTGACGTCCCCGTCGAACGACCGTTGTACGACGACCTCGGGTGTCACGTCGTCTGGTGGGTCGGTGACGCCGTACACCTCACAGATCTCCGGGTCGGACAGTCCGCAGCGTCGCAAGATGGTGATGTGATGGGAGAGGAGATTCTCGGTTTCGACCATACGACATGACACCGGGGTCGGATGCTTAGGCGTATTGGCCGTTTCGGAACCCTCGAACCGACCGGCATCGGGTGGATTCAGGGGCGACACGAGTCCTCCGCTCAAGCATGTCGTTGATGAATACTGGTTCGAAAACCGACTCGAACCGTCGTCCACCGGCAAGCCGGAGATGGTCAGCCCGTGAGGATGGACCGAATCTTGCTTGCGATGCCACCGCCGCTGCTGTCGTCATCGTCATCGGACGCTTCGTCGGTGACATCGTCGTCGTCATCGGCGTTCCCGGTGACATCGTCATCGGCCGTTTCGTCGGTGACATCGTCGTTCTCGTCGGCATCTGCCGGTTCCGGTGCGCTCTCACCCGCCGATGGCCCGGGACCGACTTCTGACTCGTCGCCCGGCTCCTTGCTTTCAGCCGTCTCGCTCTCCCCTGAGAGGGTCTCGGCCTCCTTCTCCTCGCGCAACTCAGCGGTGAGGGGGATGTCGGACGGTACTTCATCTTCCTCCGCTTGGGGCACGCCGGCGAAGATGGATTCGGGCTTCTCGTCGGGGACGCCGGTCGTCACCTCTGCTGGACTGGGGATGTCGCTCGCGTCACCGAGGTCGATGTCCTCAGAGGTGGGGACGGCCTCGTCTCCGGTCCGGTCCCTGGAATCGGTGTCTGTACCGGTCGCGGTGTCTGTACTGTCGGCCGGGTCGGAACCTGCGTCACCGTCGGTACCATCGTCGACCCAGAGGAAGCCGTCCTCCTCGGTTCGACCTTCGAGAAGCAGGTCGTCGAGGAGTTCGTCGTCGGCCGCGATCGCGTCGTCTACGGCCTCTACCTCCTCCGGCTCCTCGTCGGCGGAGGCGATTATCTCCTCGGGCGATTCGTCAGAGAGCTCGTCGTACAGCTCGGGGTCGTCGGTGGCTGAGTGATCCGCGCTGAGCTGCTGGAAAAGTTCGCCTGCTGTCACGTCTTCGATGTCTTCTTCTGACGGGTCTACCGCGACCGACGGCTCTGTCTTTAACTCCGTCGGCGGGGCTTCTGCATCGGCGAAGAGGGCGTCGAGGTCGAGTTCGTCCGCCGACTCGCCGCCGAACCCTGTTGGGTCTGCGTCCGGCTTACTGTCGGTCATCGGGCAGTTACCGCGTGAGTTGGTCCCACAGACGGTTAGTTGTTGCTATCGCACCATCGGAGAACACCGTCGAGAAACTCTGGGCCGGGTGGGACTGCCACACTGGGTATTTTACGAGACGGTCACGATGGTTGTCATATGAGATTCGGCGTCCTCTCGACAGCGAACATCGGACTGAAGTCGGTCCTCCCTGCAATCCGTGGGTCAGAACACGACCTGGTAGCCATCGCATCCCGGAACGGAGACCGAGCTAGCGAGGTCGCAGAGGCGTACGACATCCCGCAGGCGTACGGGTCCTACGAGAACCTGCTTGCCGAGGCGTCCATCGACGCGGTATACATTCCGCTTCCCAACGCCCTCCACGCCGAGTGGACGAAGCGGGCCGCCGACGAGGGGCTGCACGTCCTCTGTGAGAAACCCCTCGCAGTCGACGCAGCGGAGGCGCGTGAACTCGGCGAGTACTGCGACGACGCCGACGTGACGCTGATGGAGGCGTTCATGTACCGCTTCCACCCACGGACCGAACGGGCGGTCGAGGTCGTCCGGGAGGAACTCGACGTCGTTCGCGGTGCGAGCGCGACGTTCCAGTTCCCCCTGCGAGGCCGTCCCGACGACATACGTCTCGACCCCGACCTCGCGGGTGGCAGCCTGATGGACGTCGGCTGTTACGCGGTCAGTGCGATACGGACACTGCTCGGAGAGCCAGAACGCATCTACGCCCGGACCCTCGACACGCGGGACTGCGGCGTCGACACGCATCTCGCGGGCACCCTCGAGTACCGGAACGCGACGGCACAGGTGTCGTGCAGCTTCGACACCCAGACCGTTCAGCGATACCGCATCGAAGCCGAGGACGGGTGGCTCGAGGTTCACGACGCGTTCAATCCCGCGAACCCCGACGACGTGACTCTCGAGTACTCTGTCGACGGCCGGACGGTCACCGAGACCTTCGACGAGGTCGACCAGTACCGGCTGCAGGTCGAGCACTTCGCCGAGTGCGTCGAGCGTGGCGAGAGTCCGCGAACCGACGCCGACGAGGCGGAGGCCAACATGCGCGTCATCGATGCACTCTACGAGAGCGCAGATTCCGGGAAGACGGTTCGGCTGGATTGAACGTGGGACTTCCCGACGACTGCTGACTGCATTCTTCCTCGACGGCGCATCTCTCAAGACCGTCGCGGCCCCAGACGAACCATGAGCCGATTCGACGGTGTGATCCTCGACGTGGACGGGACCGTCCTCCGGGGCGACGAGGCGCTCCCGGGTGCGCCAGCCGCAGTCACAGCCCTGCGCGAAGCCGGCTGTTCTGTCTGTTTCTTCTCGAACAACCCGACGATCTCTCCCGAGGCACTCGCCGCGAGACTGACGCGGGCGGGTGTCGAAACCGCGCCTGCGGAGGTCCTCACCTCCGGGTCGGTGACGGCCGAGTTCCTCGCGGCTGACCGGCCAGACGACCGGCTGTTCGTCGTCGGAGAGGACGGCTTCTGCGAGCAGCTACGCACGCGTGGCCTCGAACTGACCGGCGACCACGCGGCCGCCGACACGGTCGTCGCCTCCATCGATAGAGCGTTCACGTACGACGACCTGAAGCGGTCGCTGTGGGCGCTCACAGACGACGCGGTCGGCTTCGTCGGCACCGACCCTGACCGAATCATCCCGACCGCCGAGGGCGACGCGCCCGGCTCGGGTGCCATCGTCAACGCTGTCGCGGACGTCGCAGGGCGGAGGCCAGAGGCCATCCTCGGCAAGCCGCACGAGGGTGCGCGCGACGCGGCACTCGCCGTGCTCGACGTCCCGCCGGAACGGTGTCTCGTCGTCGGAGACCGCCTCGATACGGACATCGCGATGGCCGAGTGGACCGCGATGGAGAGCGCGTTGACCCTCTCGGGCGTCACCACCACCCGCGACCTCGCGAGTGACGTACGTGACCCCCACGCTGGTCTCCCGGACCACGTCGTCGACTCGCTCGATGAGGTGGTCGACCTGCTCTGACTTGACAGGACCCGGTCCGTCCCGGTGGTCGTTCTCTGCGTTCTGTCGTGAACGCCTGTATTCTCACTAGAGTCCGGCGGAATCGCTTTTCTCGGTTCGACGACTAGTATACGGGATACCATGACCGGCATCGAGTACGACGACTTCCTGGACCTGGACTACGAACCGACCGGTACCGACCTGCTCTGTGAGTTCAGGGTCGCCCCCGCCGAGGGGATGTCCTGGGGTGCCGCGGCATCGCGGGTCGCGAGCGAATCCTCGAACGGGACGTGGGCCGCGCTCACCGTCGACGAGGCCGAACTGACCGACCTCTCGGCGGTCGCCTACGACATCGACGAGGAGTCGGGTACCGTGCTGGTCGCGTACCCGTCGGACCTGTTCGAGGCGGGCTCGATGCCGCAGATACTCTCCTGTATCGCCGGCAACATCATGGGCATGAAGGCGGTCGACAGCATCCGCCTGAACGACTGCGAGTGGCCCGAACAGCTCGTCTCCAGCTTTCCCGGCCCGCTGTATGGCTCTGCGGTGATGACCGAGAAACTCGACGCCGTGGGTCGACCCGTCCTCGCGACCGTGCCGAAGCCAAAGGTGGGCCTCTCGACCGACGCCCACGTCGCCATCGGGGAACAGGCCTGGCGCGGCGGCGTCGACCTCCTGAAGGACGACGAGAACCTGACCGACCAGCCGTTCAACCCCTTCGAAGAACGGGTCGAACGCTCCCTCGCGAAGGCGCACGAGCTGACCGAGGAGACCGGCGAGAGGAAGGACTACCTGGTGAACATCACCGCAGAGACCGAGGAGATGCTCCGCCGGGCCGAGTTCGTCGCCGACCACGGCGGCGGTTTCGTCATGGTCGACGTGGTCACCGCCGGCTGGGCCGCCGTCCAGACCGTCCGCGAGCACTGCGAGGACCTGGACCTCGCCATCCACGCTCACCGGGCGATGCATGCCGCCTTCGACCGCGTGCCGACCCACGGCGTCTCGATGAAGGTTATCGCGCAGGTCTCTCGCCTCTGTGGCGTCGACCACATCCACACCGGCACTGCCGGACTGGGGAAACTGGAGAACGAGGACACGCCGG
Organism: Haloarchaeobius lipolyticus; assembly: GCF_051208015.1. NCBI lineage: Archaea > Methanobacteriati > Methanobacteriota > Halobacteria > Halobacteriales > Halorubellaceae > Haloarchaeobius > Haloarchaeobius lipolyticus. Next base: position 93,410 of record NZ_JBPKGF010000001.1, read on the forward strand.
GAATCAACGCCTGGCTCAAGTCCGACCTGTTCGGCATGAACGACGTGCTGCCGGTCGCTTCCGGTGGGCTGCACCCGGGCGTCGTCGGCGAACTCATCGACGTGCTCGGCCCCGAGATCGGCATCCAGGTCGGCGGGGGTATCCACGGCCACCCTGGTGGCACGGAAGCCGGCGCACGTGCCCTTCGCCAGGCGGTCGAGGCCAGTATGCAGGACGTCTCGCTTTCGGAGTACGCCGCAGATGGACACGACGAGTTACAGGCAGCACTCGACACGTGGGGGAGTGAGACGCCGCGGTAGGAGCTGTGGGTGAGATCGACAGGGAGCGGCGGGGAAAAGTCCCGCTACTGTGTATCGGGCCCACACGACCGAGGTGCGCTTACTACCCGCCACGACAGTTCTCGGACGACGATGAGACTCGAAGACGACCCACTCGACTGCGAGAACTGCGGTGAACTCACCCACGACGAGATAGAGACCATCGAGAACGTCCCGCAGATAGACCCGGAGACCTTCGCGATGGGCCCGGACGCGACCGACGTGTTCCTCTGTGCCGGGTGCAAGGACGTCATCGGGGTCAGGTGAGTTCCAGAATTCTGAACCGGTCAACTCGAATATTCCGAGCCCTCTACTGACCGATTCCACTTTCAGTCCGAGGTGTCGGAGACGGCCGGGTTTCGCCCCCAACCCTTTCAGTCGTCGGCGGGTTCGGCGGTCGCCAGCTCCGAGGGTGCCACGGACTCGAACCTGACCACGGCGTCGAAGTGCTCCAGTGCGAATCGGTCGCCCGAGGTGATGCCCCGGGCCTCGTGGTTCCGGAGGGTCCGGTCGACGAACCGCTCGGCGACGAGGGCGGTTCTGGCGTCATCCAGCTCGGCGATATCCGTCTGCGCCTCGGCCAGTAACAGCGAGGCGGTGAACGCGTCGAAGATAAGGTCTGCGAGTTCTTTCGCCCGCAGCTGGGCGTACTCGGTATCCTCGGTGGCGAGCGTCGTGAGGGCGTCGCTCAGTTCCTTTAGCCCGACGGCGACGGCCTCTCTCGTCTCCGAAAGGACGGGATGGTCGACGTCGTCGAGATTCGACTGGATAGCCTCGAGTAACGGTTCGTGGGCGTTCTCCCGGTCGAGCGCCCGGAGTACGTCGAGGGCGAGGACGTTCGAGGTTCCCTCCCAGATGGGGAGCACCTGTGCGTCCCGAAGCAACCGGTGGGTCACGAATTCGTTCACGTAGCCGTTGCCCCCCTGTATCTCCATCGCGTAGGAGGCCGTGTCGACGGCCATGCGAGCGGTCCGGGACTTCGCGATGGGGACGAGAAGTCGCATGAGGCGATGGGCGTCGTCGCTGTCGTCACCACCACGCTCTCGCCGGTCGAACACCCGTCCCGCCTCGAAGGTGAACGCCGTTGCCGCCTCGTGGTCGATTGCCATGTCGACGAGGTCGCGCTTCATCAGCGGATACTCCTGGATGGACGAGCCGAACGCCTCGCGGGTCGCCGCCTGCACCTTCGACTCGAGGAGACACCGACCCATCAGGGCGACCGAGGCGGCGGCGTTCGACAGCCGCTCGAGGTTGAGCATGTCGGTCATGTACCGGAAGCCGCAGCCCTCCTCCCCGACGAGGTAGCCGGTCGCCCCGTGTAGTTCGACCTCTCCGGTCGGCACCGATATCGTGCCGAGTTTGTCCTTCAGCCGGCGATACAGCTGGTCGTTCAGCTCGCCGTCGACGGTGTGCGGGACGAGAAAGAGCGAGAGCCCCCTCGTCCCGTCGGGTGCGTCCGGTGTGCGTCCCAGGACGAGCGTCCCCTCGGCGTCGACGTTCGAGCAGAACCACTTCTCGCCGGTGAGGCGGTACTCCCGTCCCTCGACGTGCTCGGCGAGCGTCTCGTTCGCACCCACGTCGCTGCCACCCTGCCGCTCGGTCAGGAACATCGCCCCCTCGACGTTCTCGTCGCCGTCACGCGTGACGAGTCTCTCGTAGTACGACTCGAGGACGGGGTCGCCGTCGGCGTACTTGTCCAGCACGAGGGCGACGCCCGCCGTCATCGCGACCGGACAGGTGAAGCCCGGGTCGGCGTAGGAGAGCAGGTACTCCATCGCGAGGTGGTGGGTGAACGGCATCGGTTCGTCACGGCCGGGCGGTGCCTCGAAAACGTCGGAGACGATACCTGCTCCGTAGGCCAGCCGTTCGTTCTCGTGCTGTTTCGGGTGGTACTCGACGTGATTCCAAACATCGCCGTGTGCGTCGTAGGTGTGGAGAATCGGACCGTGGCTGTCGACGGTGTCGGCGTTGTCCGCGATGGTGTTGCCGACGACCGACCCGAAGTCGGCGAGGCGCTCGTGTGCCCACTCGTAGTCGGGCTCGGACGTAACGCGCGAGACCTCGCGCTGGAGGGTCCGGTCGAGTTCGAAGTAGTTGCAGTGTCGTCCCGACTCGAACCGACCGTAGTCGATGGGGTCCATACTGCCCCGTCGACGGCCGGTACCGAAAAAACCATGGTACGGGATGACAGGCCGTGCTCGGCGTGGGGGGCCGTCAGGCGACCCGCCCTGCGAGTCCGAGCACGACGACGGTGGCGAACACGCCCAGCGCGAGCAGCAGCCAGTTCGCGACCGTGTTGTCGGCCCGCGTCAACCGCAGCGAGTAGTTCCGCGAGGACAGCGGCCGGAGCGGTTCGATTCCCATGGGCGTGAGGACGTCACCGAGGAGGTGGGCGACGATGGCGAACGTCCCGACGGCGAATCCGAATCGGGCGAGCGTCATCGGCGCGAGTTCGAACAGGCCCGCCGAGTAGTACCCGACGGCTCCTGTCCCGGCCCCGACCACGAGCGCGAACCAGAGCGTGTGAGTGGGACCGCGGTGGGGAACGAACGGAATCCGGAGGTCGACGTCGGGAAACGACGCGAGGGCGACCATCACGGTTCCGCCGAGGACCGCGAGTAGTGGCGCGTCGGCCCGAAGCAACGCGGCGCCGACCGGGGCGTAGACGAGCAGCGAGACGCCGTAGTGGCCGGTTCGATACACGGAGGAAGTTTCGAGGCGGGCCCTCTCGAACGTTTCGACGGCGAGCCGTCCAGCCGAACGCCGGGCCGTAGGTCGGTTACAGGAACGGGACGGCCGGCCGGCGACTGCTCTTAAGAGACCCGGGAGGAATAGGGAGACCATGGTCACCGAACTCACGGCGTTCCTCGCGGGGTTCTCGCTCTGGGAGCGGACTGTCATCGTCCTCGGCATCTCCCTGGCCGCTGCCGTGGTGCTCGAGGTCGTCGTCCTCCGGGCCGCCCGGCGATTCGTCTCACGCACCGAGAGCGTCTTCGATAACATCCTCATCGAGGAGCTCCGCTGGCCACTGGTCGTCTCGGCGGCGCTCGGTGGCGTCTGGCTGCTGACGACGCCCGACGCCATCGGGGCGGACGTCGCCTTCCAGACGGAGCTGCGACAGTTCTTCGGGAACCCCTCGCTGGTCGTCATCGTCCTCGTCTGGGCGCGAGCGCTCAACAACATCGTCAACCGGTTCGTCGACGAAGTCAAGGACCACGGCGGCCGGTACGACTTCGCACCGGTTTTCTCGAACGTCTGGACGCTGGTGGTCCTCGTCGGGGCGTCGGCCGCGACGCTCGCCATCCTCCACATCGACATCACGCCGCTGCTCGGGGCAGCCGGTATCGCCGGCATCGCTATCGGTTTCGCCGCGAAGGACACCGTCGCGAACTTCTTCGGCGGACTCGCGCTCTACTTCGACGACACGTACAAGATCGGCGACTACATCGTTCTCGACACCGGCGACGCCGGAACCGTCGTCCGTGTCGGCATCAGGTCGACGACCCTGCTGACGCGAGACGAGGTGATGGTGACCGTTCCGAACTCCGTCCTCAACTCCGCGCGCATCATCAACGAGTCCGCACCCCAACGAAGGAAGCGCATCCGCATCCCCATCGGCGTCGCCTACGGGACCGACCTCGACGAGTTCGAGGAGGTCGCGATGACCGTCCTCGAGGAAGAGGATCTCACGCTCGACTCCCCGAAGCCGCGGCCCCGGTTCCGCCGGTTCGGCGACTCCGCGCTGGAGTACGAGCTGCTCGCGTGGGTGAACAACCCCAATCGCGAGCAACGCGCTCGTCACTCGATAAACCGGACGCTCCACTCGGAGCTGAACGACGCAGGCATCGAGATACCGTTCCCCAAGCGCGACGTCTCGGTCTCGGTCGCGGGTGAAGCCGGCTCGGAGCGACTCGGGGCACGACCGGGGGCGATAGCCGAGCGGCCGGTCGACGACGCCGAAAGATAGACCGAAGTACCGTCGGGCCGTCAGTTCGTGTATGCTCTCGCTGGTCGGCGACCTCTACCAGACGTTCGGCCCGTTCGTGATACCCGCGACGTTGTTCGCGCTCGGTATCGTCTTCTACGCGATCCTCGTCTACCTGAACCAGATCCGGCTGTAGCGGCTCACTCCTTGACGACGACTGTGCCCGTCATCCCCAGATTCTCGTGTGGCGTACAGACGTACTCGTAGGTTCCGGGCACGGTGAACTCGAACTCGTAAGTGTGGGGCGGGTCGTACGTCTTCGTCTGGTCGCCGGTTCCCTGCCACTCTGCATCGGCCGGCTGACTCCGGACGAACACGTTGTGTTGAAGCGACTTCCAGTCCCACGTCACGGTCGTCCCCGCCGACACCGTGATTTCGGCGGGAGCGAACAGGTACTCGCCCTCGGGTCCGACCAGGACCGTGTTCTTCGGTGCGTCGTAGCCCTCGTCCTCACCGCCGCCGAGACAACCTGCGAGTGCGACCGGGAGCGAGAGGCCGGCGACACGAAGGAACGCCCGACGTGACCGTCGTTCTGTCATCACCGGAGATAGTGATGCGACCGGTAAAAGCCCGTCTGTCGTTCCCGGCGGATGAGAACCGACGCCGCGAGTCGCCGGCACCTCGGCGGCGAAACTACTTCACACCGCGGGATAATCGTCCTGCATGCCGAACAATCGTGCCCGGTCGTTTCGGTTCGACGCGGAGGTCGACCCCGGGGAGAAACGCCACTTCAAGTACGAGATAGGCGAGACGTATCTCGGTGACTCGGTCGAGATTCCGGTCACAATCATCAACGGGGAACAGGACGGGCCGCGGGTGTTCTGCTCGGCGGCGATCCACGGCGACGAGCTCAACGGCGTGAAGGTGATACAGGAGGTCTCCGCCCGCTGGGACCCGGCTGACCTCCACGGCACGCTGATATGTCTCCACGTCCTCAACGTCCCCGGTTATCTCGCCCAGCAGCGGTACATCCCCATCTACGACCAGGACCTCAATCGGTCGTTCCCCGGTAAGAGCCACTCGAACACGGCCGAGCGCATGGCGAACGCCATCTACCGGACGTTCATCAGCCAGTGCGACGTGGGCATCGACTTCCACACCTCGACGCGGAACCGGACGACGATGTACCACGTTCGAGCGGACATGAACAACCCAGTGGTCGCTCGACTGGCGCACGCTTTCGGCGCGAACGTCATCCTCTCGGGCGAGTCCGAACCGGGGATGCTCCGGACGGTCGCGACCAACGACGGGATTCCGACCATCACGGTCGAGATGGGCAAGGCACACCGGTTCCAGCCCGCCCTCATCGACCGGGCCGTCGAGGGCGTCGACAGCGTCCTCGCGGAGTACGGCGTCCTGCCGACGGAGCCGGTCGTCTGGCCGGGTTGGCGCAAGGTCATCGACGGGGCGAAGGAGAAGACCTGGCTCCGCGCAGATACCGGCGGGCTCGTCGAGATGGAGTGGGGACCGTACCCGCTGGTCCACGAGGGTGAAACCATCTGTACCATCTCGGATCACTTCCAGACAGAAGAGCGGATCATCACCGCGCCGTTCACCGGGCTCATCGTCGGCGTCCTCGAGAACCCGCTCGCCCAGCCAGGGCATCCGCTCTGTCACCTCGTCCGTATCGACGAAGACACGCGGGTCGAGATAGAGGCGGAGATAGCCGCGGGGAACGGGACCGGCTACCGGGCCGACGGCTTGCAGTGGGCGAACTCCGGCGAAGCGGAGTGACCAGCGTCGGCGGCGCTCGCGACGTTACGTGATTATCTCGGCGTCGTACCCTGCCATCCTGATCTTCTCGAGGACCTCGTCGGGGTCCACCTCGCCGACGGCGGTCACCTCGTTCGAGTCGTCGGCGAACTCGACCCGCTCGACGTTCGCCGCCATCTCGATGGCCGTTTGGACCACTTCCTCGTGCGTACGGTAGGTCATGTCGGTGACGCGGATTCGCGTCGTCATAGGTCGTTATGCGACTCCGTACCATAGAAACGTTTGGGTGCGACAGCGAGAACTGGCCCGACGTCTCCGGCCACCAGTGGAGGCATATCCCGAAACCTTTTGCTTTCCACCGTCTACCACGCTGGTATGAAGGACTCTCTGATGGACATCCTCTGCTGTCCGCTGGACAAGGGCGAACTGACGCTCGAAGACGAGAAACGAGACGGCGACGAGGTCGTCGCCGGGTCGCTCGTCTGTGCGGACTGTGGCGAATCCTACCCCATCGAGGACGGAATCCCGAATCTCCTGCCCCCGGACATGCGCGACGACGTCCCGGCCTGAACCGCCAGCTGACGCTCCCACGAGTAACGTATGCCGGACAACTCACTACAGCTCGACATCAGCAAGTCGGCCCTTCACAGCATCGAACCCGCTGTCGAAGCGTTCGAGACCGACGGGTCGTTCACCGTCTTGCTCCGGAACCACGGCCGCTCGGTCCACGTCCACTGCAACCTGGACGACGACCTGGCGAGCGTCGCGAGCATCGAGGAGACGAATCACTTCGTCGAGACGGACTCGACCACCGGTGTGAGGGTGGAGGTCGCACCCGATGCGCCCCGTCCGGTGAGCGGGCGACTGAAACTCGTCACCGGCTACGGTGCGGAAGAGAAGTTCGTGCCGGTGAAGCTCGTCGACTCCCGGGGCGTCGAATCGCGAACGGTGCCCGAGGCGGCATCGACCGAACCGTCACGGTCATCGTCGGTCGAGCGACCCATCGACCTCGATGGCTCGTTGCCCATCGTCGCGCTCGCTGGCGTCGCGCTGCTCCTCGCCGTACTCGCGTTCGTTTTCGCGAACAGCCTCGCCGTGATGCTCGGCGTCCTCGTCGTGCTCGGCGGAATCGTGGCGGCGCTCGTGCTGTTGTACCGGTAACGAACCGCGGGTAGCCTCACGGTGGCTGTTCCCGGGCGCTCCCCGGCCGTCGTGAGTCGCTCCCCGGCCGTCGTGAGTCGCTCCCCGGCCGTCGTGAGTCGCTCCTCGACCGTCGCCGAGTCACTCCTCGCGCTCTCTGCCGATGTGACCCTCTTCGTCGAAGTGCTTCGCTCGAAGGTAGCGCGTCCGGTAGCGGTTCGCACCCTTGTACACGTCGGCCTCGCGGATCTCGTCGACCGTACCGTCGGCGACCGCGTCGATGATCGCCTCGAGCTGGTCCATCTCGCTCTCGGTCAGCGTGAGCTCGTAGGTTCTCTCGTCCTCCTGCTCGAGCTTCGTCCACTTGCGAGCCGCCGCGACGACCAGCGAACAGGGTTCACGGCAGGGGAACGCGCCGTCACCGCCGGGTACCGCGAGCTGGTCGTCCTCGTCGTACTGCCACTCGCGCCGTTTGAGACACTGGGAGTCGACGCAGCACGATTCCGCGACCCACTCGACGGCCTCGCGTGGGAGCTCGTCGATGATATCGTAGATACCAGTCTGCCGCTCGGCGGTCTCGCGCCAGTGACTCACGTCGAGCGTCCCCTGCTGCTCGAGGTGCCAGTTGGCGACCGTCGCGGGGTAGAGGAAGTCGAGCGTCGAGAGCAGTTCGCGACTCGTCAGGTCGGGGAAGACGAAGCCACCGGGAAGAGTGGGCGCAGTCTTCAGCGGCCGGTACCGGCCGCGTTCGTCGTACTTCGCGAGCTGTATCGCCGACCGGGGCTCCTCGTACGTCTCGAGTTCGTCGCGGTCGACGTCGACGTCCTCCCGGTGACGTATCTCGTACCGACGGTAGCCAACGGTTCCGAGGTCGACAGTGAGTCGGAGTTCGCCCCATTCGGTGACGAGCTCACCCGACTGGAGGGCGTCGTACCGTTCGGCGACCGGAAGACTGTCGCCCGCTTCTAGCTTCCGGAGGAACGCCCGACGTGCTGTGCCGTGGCCGGCGACGACCTCCTCCCAGAAGTACCAGTTCGTGACCCAGTCGGCGTTCGCCCGGCAGACCCGCTCCAGCTCGGATTCGGAGAGGTGCTTCCGGGTGAGGTCGGGGACCTCGAACACGTAGCCGTCGTCCTCGTAGCCGACCCACAGCCCATCGAAGTCGATGGGACCGCTGCGGACCGCCTCGACGAGCGCGTCGAACTGGTCCGGTTCGACGGAGTCCGATTCGGTGGCCGCCATCGTCAGTCACCCGTGGCGGAGACCCCACCGGTCGCGTCACGAACCCGTTCGATGGCCGTCTCGACGTCGGCGCCGGCCTCCAGCGTCCGCTCGAGGATGACGTCCGCCATGAGCGGTTCCGTCCCGACCGCACCGGCGTACCAGATGCGGTGGCCGTCGACCTCGGCAGGGGTCTCCCAGCCCTCGCGGTAGTCGTCCGTCAGGCCCATGTCCTCGGGGATGTCCTCCTGGGTGTGGTAGCCGTCCGCGACGAACAGTGGAACGACGACGACGTCCTCCGACTCGAAGTAGTCGGTCACGTCGTCGACCTCCGGTTCCTCGTCCATGTAGAGCGCCTGCACCTCGTCGAACCGGGCCATCTCGCGGATGCGGTCGGCGTGGTACTCGATGGCCTTTGCGGAGTTCTCGTTTCGCTCGGTGCCGTGGCCGACCACGGCGATACCGAAGCCGGGACCGACGTCGGGGTCGCCCGTCACCGTCTCGGCTCGCTTAACGATGACGTCCGACATCGCGTCGTGGGTCCCGACCGGCCCGCAGTAGTGGACCGTCTTGTCGACGTCCGTCGCCCGGAGCGTCGCCTGTGACGCGCTCGTCCCGTCGGAGTCCCACAGTTCGGTCTCCCAGCCGTCGAGTCTGAGTTCGCGGGGGATGACCTCCTCGGTGAAGTAGCCCTCGCTGATGAACAGCGGAACGACGTACACCTCGTCGGACTCCACCGTCCGGAGTACCTCCCGGACGCTCGGTTCCTCCTTCCAGAACGCCTCGCGAACCTCGTTGAACCCACCCGCGTTCCGGATGGTCTCTGCGTGCTCGAACGTCGGCGTACTGGACGCCGGGTTCAGGTGCGACCCGTGTGCCACGATGACCAGCGCCTGCATGGTCGGTGGTCAGGACGGTGGCGACTTAGCAACTTCGTCTCCGGGTGTTTGGGAGACAGTATGCGGACCTTACCGCAGCTGGGGGTCACCTTGAAATCCCCGACGTCTACAGTCTGTAGGTCGATTCGATATATCTTTGATTGGTTCCCTGAAGTTCCTACTCGGCTAATAACGATATCTTCCTTCCAACTCCCCCTGAAGGGACTTCAACAGATTTCTCGACCCGAAAACAGCTTCAAATTACAACCCTCTCCCTGTAAGACACGTTTAACAATGTACGTCCGAGGCGGAATTCCCGACAGTACACGCCGAGCTCCCACCTATGACTCTCTCAGCGATCACCGATAATCTCGATGTAACCGCACTATACAATCGGATACCCGATCGTGTACAGCCTGTCGTCAAGAAGTGGTACTACCGTGTCAATCCCTGGCTTTCCTGGAGAGACCGGAAGCGAAAGCGGGAGACAGAGGAAGCGTTCCTCGGGCGGTTCTTCGACGATAGATCGGAGTATTTGCACTACCGGGACGAGTTCAACGCGGGCAAAGTCCCTGCCGTTATCACTGATTCGATGCAGGAGTTCCAGAAAGAGGATCGCAAACGGTTGTTCGACTCCCACCTCGAAGAGTGCCAGAAAATCTATGCGTACATCCGAAAGTACGAGCCGGAGGTCCTCGTTGAAACCGGCGTGTACAACGGCGTCTCGACTGCCTCGTTGCTTTACGCACTACACCGGAACGGCCACGGGACGCTCTACTCCCTCGACCCCTCCACCTATCTCCGGGGCATCGACGACGAAGACCCGGCCTTTCGTTCGTGGCGTCGGTCTCGGCCCTCCTGCTCTGAAGCCGGGAGCGCCCGGTGCCCGTCGTCCAAACAGACCGGGTGGCTTGTCCCGGACGACCTGCGGCAGTACTGGAAGCAGTCGTCCGGCTGGAGCCGACGTAAATTGCCATCGCTCCTCGACGACGTCGGGGAAATCGATCTCTTCTTCCACGACTCGGATCACTCGAAATCGACCATGCTGTTCGAGTTCGAGCACGCGTGGACGCACCTGGCTCCCGGTGGAATACTCTTTTCAAACCACGTCGGGTGGAACGACGCATTCGAGATCTTCACTGGCGACCGGACTGACGACTGCGGGCTCGTCACCTGGCACTACAACCCGAAGCGGGACTATCCGATGCCTGGTCGTGCCGGCTACGCGGTGAAGCCTGCGGACGGCGTCAGTCCCGACATTCAGGGCTGAAGAGACGCGCTCCCAGGTGTGGTCCAATCGAACGTGACCAAAAGGGGAAGTCGTGTGTTCAGTCACCGTCAGAAGGCAGAAAGAAACCGGATACGCCGGTTGGTTAACGTTCTGTCCCCAGTCAGACGCTCGGCTCTGGCTGCACCGATGTCTCGAAATCCGCCTGCTTGGCCGGAATCAGCAGCAACACCTCACCCTGCTGGGTCTCGACGAGTTCTCGACCGGTCTCCTCGTCCCAGAGCTGTGGCGTCCACTCGTCGGCTTCGATATGTTCGACGACCTCGGACGCCGTGTAGTAGTTCCCGTCCGAACCGACGAACACTGCCATCTACTGGACCCTCGCGGGTGCCGCCTTACGGTCAGCTGCCTCTCTCGCCTCGGCTTCCGCGTCCGATTCGATGGTCGAGATCCTGTCTTCGACCGTCTCGACTGTCCCGTCGTTGATACAGGGTGTGACGTTGACGAGCTCGCCGTTCTCGTACTCGGCGAGCGCCAGGGTCGGCAGCTCCTGCACCATGTACTGTTGTTCGACGAGCTGCGATTCGAGGACTCGTTTCGGGAAGAACTGGTCGACGTTGGCTCCGTTTCTGTCGGCCCACGAGCGGAACTCCTCCACGGTGTCGAGTATCTCCGACCCCTCTTCCGTGCGGGCCGCCATCGTCGAGAACCCGACGCGCTTTCCCCACAGGCGCGCGGTCACGTCGTCGAAGTAGCCCTCCGATTCCAGCGATTCGAGGGAGTCGAGCACCGTCGCGCGCTCGCGCGACGCGCCGAAGGGTGAATGCGACCGGACCCACAGTTCTGCGGTTCGTTCGTCGGTCGAATGTTGGCTAGTGTGAGGCACGTCTCTATATCTGCGTTCTGCTCCCTAAAACGTTCCTGTATTACGACAATCTCTGCCGAATTCCGTAAAATGGGTGCTGTATATATAGACGCGCCCTGCGTGGTCAGGGCCGATGGCAATTTCCGGGTTACCGGTCCTCTTCTCGCTCTCGTCGCTCGTCTCCTCGATTCCAGACGTTGGTGACTGAGTCGCCGTTCGGTGGAGTGTGACTGACGTCTTTCATGGTGCGCTTGTCGCGTTTCATGTGTGTTGCTTCATAGCACGATGCCGGTAGATAAGCTTTTCTGGCAAATCATTATAAGATTCATTAGCATATAAGGTCCTTAATGTTTGGTTCCTCGTCCGCAGGACCCGCCTGCGAACGAACGCCGTTACGTCAAGGCATTTACTCGCGCGTGCCGAAGAGGGCCTATGGAATACACTACCGTCCGTGACACACGAGTCCCTCGAATCGGTCTCGGAACGTGGCAGCTCTCAGGGCAGACCTGTTACGGCGCGGTGAAGACGGCGCTCTCGGTCGGCTACCGCCACATCGACACGGCACAGGCGTACGACAACGAACAGTTCGTCGGGAACGCCCTCCACGACTCTCCCGTCGAGCGCGAGGACGTCTTCCTCACGACGAAGGTCCGACCAGACCGCTTCGCACCGGACAAACTGAAGCGCTCCGTCGAAGACAGCCTCCGTAAACTCGATACCGAGTACGTCGACCTGCTGCTGCTCCACTGGCCCAACCCGCTCGTCGACCTTCGGGACACGATGCAGGCGATGGCCGACCTCGTCGAAGAGGGGTCGGTTCGGCACGTCGGCGTCTCGAACTTCTCGAAGAAGCGACTCATGCGCGCGCAGCGCGTCTCTCCGGAACCCATCTTCACGAACCAGGTGAAGTTCCACCCGTTCAAACCACAGCGCGAACTCCTCCGCTACTGCCAGGATGCCGACATCCTGCTCACGGCGTACTCCCCGCTCGGGACCGGAGGCCTGCTCGACGACGACGTCCTCCGAATCCTCGGGCGGAAGTACGACAAGACGCCCGCACAGGTCGCGCTCCGGTGGGCGACCCAGCACGAGCACGTCTCGGCCATCCCCAAGGCGACGAGCCGGGCGCACATCGAGGAGAACATCGACATCTTCGACTTCAAGATGACCCGCGACGAGCTGGATAGGATCGCACGACCGTCGCCCGTGAAGAACGGACTGACGTTCGCCAAGGCGACCCTCGGCCTCTGAAGACGACGGACACAACGCTAATCCACACCCCGACCGTACCCGCGACCGAGACGCTTCGATGGCAGGTCCTGGTGACCGAACACCGACCGGCGAGCGACTCCCCGGCATCGACCCCGAGCCCGGGGACGAAGAGCGCATCGTCTGTCACGTCGACATGGACTGCTTCTACGCGGCCTGCGAACGCCTCCGAGAGCCCAGGCTCCGGGGCGAACCCGTCGTCGTCGGGATGGGCTACGAACCTGGCGATTCGACGGGCGCGGTCGCGACCGCCAGCTACGAGGCGCGCGAGTTCGGCGTCGAGAGCGCACAGGCGATAACGACCGCTCTCGAACGGCTCCCGCGTCGGGAGTCGTCGGACGACGAGGGCGACACCGGCGGTTCCGGAGACACAGCGTTCTACCGACCCGTCGACCTCGACTTCTACAGCGAGGTCGCGAGCGAGGTCAAGGACATCCTCCACGACTGTGCGGACGTCGTCCGCGAGGTGAGCATCGACGAAGCGTATCTCGACGTGACCGACCGGACCGCCTGGGAGGTCGCAGACGGACTGGCTCGACACATCAAACAGCGCATCGAGCGCGAGGTCGGCGTGGTCGCCAGTATCGGCGTCGCCCCGAACATGAGCGCCGCCAAGGTAGCGAGCGACCACGACAAGCCGGACGGCCTGGTCGTCGTGCGACCCGAGGACCTCCGCGAGTTCCTCGCGCCACTACCCGTCGAGGAGATACACGGCATCGGCCCGGTCACGGCCCGGACACTCCGGGACGCGGGAATCGAGACCGCAGGGGACCTCGCGACGGCCAGCCGGACCGAGCTCGTCGACCGGTTCGGCGAACGCGGCGGCGAACTCCACGACCGGGCACGCGGCGTGGACGACCGGGAGGTGACGCCGCGCGGACTCCCGAAGAGCTTCTCGCGAGAGTCCGCCTTCGGCGACCCCGTCACCGACGCCGAGCCCAAGCGAGAACAGGTTCGGACGCTCGCACAGGCCGTCGCCGACCGGGCCCAGCGCGAGGGAGCGCTCTACCGGACCATCGGCATCAAGGCGGTCGAACCGCCGTTCGAGGTCAACACCCGCGAGCGCTCCCTCTCCGGGCCCGTCGAGGACGCCGAACTGCTAGAATCGACGGCGCTGGACCTGCTCCGCGAGTTCGCGGACGTCCCAGTCAGGAAAGTGGGCGTTCGCGTCTCCAACCTCGTCTTCACCGAGCGTGAGCAAGCGAGTCTCGACGCCTGGCCAGGGACGGCCGACACGTCGCCGTACCGCCCGCCTGCGGCTCGTCGTGACGACGGCGACGACGAGACCGGCGACGATGGGACCGGCGAAGAGACGGGAGAAGATGGAAGGAGGACGGTCGGTACGTCTCCCGACGGTCAGTCGTCGCTGACCGACTTCTGAAGGTATCGTCTCGACGCCGGCTGTGATTCCTCGTAGCACGGATGCCATTGCAACTATAAGCCCCCGTCTCCTCTTCCGTGATTGACGAGAGCGCACACGCATGTCAGACGATGAGATGACCTTCTACGACCTCCTCAAGCTGGACGAGGACGCGTCGCAGGAGGAGGTGAAGAAGGCGTTCAGGACACAGGTCCGCCAGTATCATCCAGACCTCAACGACCACCCTGACGCACCGGCACAGTTCAACGCTCTCAAGAAGGCGTACAACACCCTGAGTGACCCGGCCGAACGAAACGCGTACGACCGGCTCGGTCACAAGGACTACGTCCACAAACGGAAGATGAGCTTCCCCTCTGGTGACATCTGGAACCGGGGGAAGAAGGGCTCCTCGAGCGGGAGCTCGTCGACGTCCCGTTCTACGTCGGGCTCTCGGACCACCTCACGAAGCGACGGGAAGACGAGCACGAGTTCCACGCGGTCGAGTAGCCGGTCGTCCCGCTCGGGAACGTCGTCGTCGCGCTCCAGAACGTCCTCGTCGGGTTCTCGAACGTCCGGGTCGACCTCGCGTGCTTCGAGTACCGGTTCGACCGGCTCTTCCGCACGGTCGACGAGTTCCGGCCGGTCGTCGAACTCGGCGTCTACTGGCTCCACCTCGGCAGCGGCGAAACAGCGGACACGGACGAGCGACGGACGCGAGACCGCGTCCACTGACAGCTCCATCGGCACCGGAACCGGTGGACGAACGAGTTCGTGGACGGACAACGCCCTGTTCAACTGGTGGAACGGTCTCCGGCTGGGCTGGCCGCTGATGCTCACCGCAACCCTGCTCTACGTCGGTGGACTCGCACAATACTCGCTCGCCTCCCTCGGCGGGGTCAGAGAGCTGGTCGCCGCGCTCACTGCAGCGGGAGCTGACCCGGACGCCCTGTTCGCGGCCGTATCGGGCTCCAGATACGGCATCCCACAGCCGGTCGACTTCGTCCTCGGGAGCGCCGCACTCGTCTCGGAACCGCCGCTGCCCACACGGCAGTGGTACGGCGCCCTGGCAGCCGTCGTCCTCCTGCCGATTCTCGGTTTCGCGGTCAACCGGGGCTGGCGAGCGACCAGACCGTACAAGTGGGTGAGCATCAACGAGCTCGTCGGTATCTCGCTCACGATGGGGCTCGCGGCCGCGGCCGTCGGCGGGGCCTTCCTCGCGGGCGTGCTGGTGATGCCGTTCGTCTTCCTCGTCATCATCAAGCACACGCACAAGTCCCAGCAGTTCCGGCCGTCGTACCTCTACATCGTGGGGGTGTCCACACCGCTGGTCGGCCTCGCGCTCGATTACGCGGGCGTCGCGCCGATGCTGTACGTCGACCTCGCGGCCCTCGTGCTGCCGGTCCTGACGGTCGTCGTGTTGCTGCTGTCGGCGTTCGTGCGGCCGAGAATCGCTTCCCTGTTCGACTAACCGACCAACGTCGCGACGCCCTTCGTCTGTCTGTAATCGGAGTTCAGGATAGCCGTGAGCCTCTTTTCGAGCGCCTCAGCGTCCCCGTCGGCCCACGAACCCGGGTCCTTCACCGGGACGACCATGAACCCGCGGCCGCGGATTTCGGTCGCGTGGATGGCGTCTTCGTCCAGCTGCTCCGGGAACCGGTGCCTGAGCGTCGAGTACTCGCGAAGGACGTGATCGATGGCGCGCGAGCCGACGGGGAGCAGGATGTGGGCGTTGATCGCTCGCAGTTCCGAGTCGAAGTAGCGCTCGAGCTCCCAGTAGGCGTCCTCGCTCGGCGGCTGCCCGTTCGAGACGCGGGGGAAGAACAGGTAGTTCAGGAACAGGTTGTCCGCACGTGGTTCGTCGGCGTACTCGTCGGCGAGGAAGCCGACCGCGTGAAGCACGCGCTGGAGGCGCTCGCTCCCGACCGTCTCGGTGAACGGGACGCCGGTCCGGTCGCCGCCGTGGACGCCACTGTGGTCGCCGATGACGTGGAAGTCGGCGTTGGCGTCGCCGTAGCCCGGGACGGCGACGGGGCCACCGTCTGTGGGGAGGTACTTCTCGGGCGGGCGGAAGTCGAACGGGTTCGACACCCTGTCGGTAACGTTCTCCACGACGCAATCTAACGGCGAACCAGGGTATAATCGTCTCGCTTGCCGGTGGCGGGTCGGACGTACGTCGTGGCCGCTCACTGCGGTTCCGCACGCGTTCGAGCCGGCTCGCGGCTCCGCCGAACAGCACTACGATTGATAGCCCACGGGGACGTCCGGTCGGCCATGAGCGACGACGAACCCATCGACGACTCGGCGCACGACGAGGTCCCGGCGATGACGCGGTTCGAGGTTCCGGACCGCAGCGAACTCCCCGAGGACCTCCGGGAGCGGATCGACGAGGAGGAAGAGCGCGCCGGCTTCGTGCCGAACGTCTTTCTCGCGTACGGCTACCGGCCCTCGCACTTCCGGGCGTTCTTCCAGTACTACGACGCGCTCGTCGAACACACCGAGCTGGAACGCGAGGAGATAGAGATGATCATCGTCGCCGTCTCCGGCGTCAACGACTGCTACTACTGCAACGTGGCCCACGGGGCCCTGGTGCGCATCTACGCCGACGACCCGTTGCTGGCCGACCAGCTCGTCTCTAACCACCGGACCGCCGACCTGAACGACGCCCACCTCGCCATGCTCGACTTCGCGGTGAAGCTGACGGAGGAGCCGGCGAAGGTGGACGAATCGGACTTCGAGACGCTCCGGGGCCACGGCTTCTCGGAGAGGGCCATCTGGGACGTCGGCAGCGTCACCTCGTTCTTCAACCTCTCGAACCGGATGGCCCACCTGGCGGATATGCGCCCGAACGCGGAGTTCCACACGCTCGGGCGGTGACGTCGGGGATGCCGATAGGACGGTGACCACGGTCCGGTGGCCCCCTGGTGGTGACTACGGGAGCGGGAAGCTGACTGGTCGGGCGTGTCCGATACCCGACCGGATGCGGTCAGAAAACGATTCCGAACGCTGGTTCGGAACGGTTCCGAACGCGGGTTCAGAATGATTCCGAACGAGGGTTCAGAACGGGTCGTCGAGGACGACCGTGTCGTTCCGGTCCGGTCCACAGCCGACGGTCATCACGGGCGCGTCGAGCTGCTCGGAGACGTAGTCGAGGTAGGTCCGGGCGTTCTCCGGGATGTCCTCCCACGTCTCGACGTCGGTCCAGTCGACGTCCTCCCAGCCGTCGAACGAGCGGAAGTTCGCCTCGCACTCGCCCCATTTCTCGGTCGTCGCCGGCATCGTCATGATCTCCTCGCCGTTCAGCGTGTAGGAGTGCCCGACCTTCACCTCGTCGAGTCCGGCGAGGACGTCGACGTGGTTCACCGCGATGGCCGTGAAGCCGTTGACGCGAGCGGCGTGGCGGAGCATCGGCATGTCGAGCCAGCCGACGCGGCGGGGGCGGCCTGTGACGGTACCGTACTCGCCACCTTCGTCGCGGATGAACGTCGCGAGTTCCTCCTCGTCCGCGGGCTGGTCACCCTCGTAGTCGGGTGTCTGGCCCTCGACGCCGCCGAGTTCGGTCGGGAGCGGGCCCGTTCCGACACGGGACGTGTACGCCTTCACGATGCCGATGACCTCGCCCTGTCCGACGGTCGTCGGCGGGAGGCCGGTTCCCGTACAGGCACCGCCGGTCGTCGGATTGGACGACGTGACGTACGGGTAGATGCCGTGGTCGATGTCGATGCTGGTGCCCTGTGCGCCCTCCATCATCAACTCGTCGCCCTCAGCGACGCGCTCTGCCAGGAAGGTGCCGCAGTCGACGGCCATGTTCTCGTCGGCGATGCGCTCGCCGAACTCGCGGTACTGCTCGAACAGGGCGTCCACGTCGAACGCCTCGTCGGTCTCGATGCCGAAGACGTCCTCGGCGAGTGCCTTCTTCTGCGGGACGACGTACTCCAGTCGCTCGCGCAGTATCTCGGGGTCGAGCAGGTCGCCGATACGGACACCGCGGCGTCCGGCCTTGTCCTCGTAGGTCGGGCCGATGCCGCGGCCGGTCGTCCCGGCGGCGAGGTCCCCTTCGGACTTCACGTCCTCTTCGATGCCGTCGAGAACGCGGTGGTACGGTAGGATGACGTGCGCGCGTTCTGCGACCCGTACGTCGGGGTCGAGTCCGCGGTCACGAAGCTTGTCTATCTCCTCGAACAGCGTCGCCGGGTTCACGACGCAGCCGTTGCCGAGGACGCCGACCTTGCCGCGGACGACGCCGCTCGGGACGAGCGAGAGCTTGTATTCGGTGCCGCCGTGGACGACGGTGTGGCCGGCGTTGTCACCGCCCTGATAACGGACGACAACGTCGACGTCACCGCCGAACAGGTCGACGACACGACCTTTGCCCTCGTCGCCCAGCTGCGACCCGACTATGGTTACGGTCATTTACACGGCCCGATTCTGTAGCTCCCGGTAAACCGGTTTCGGTACGCACAGCGTTGTCCCATTCCTCGCAGGGTCCGTTCTCTTCGGTTCCGCTGGAACGATGATGTGAAATGGTCTCACTGAACAGAAGACCTATACCTGACCTCTTCTTACCCTCGGACTCCCCCTTCTCGTATGCCATCTGTACAACAAGGTTTAAAACCTACAAAGACAAGTTAACAAATGCCATGATAGACCGACTGGAGAAGGAAGTCGATATGCTGGAACGCCATCTGCAGGTTCTGAAGATGGTGATCGAGAACGAACCCATCGGCATCGTCAAGATGTCGAACGAGACGGGCTACCCCCACCACAAAGTTCGCTACTCCCTCCGCGTCCTCGAAGAGGAGAACCTCATCGAGCCCTCCAGCCAGGGTGCGATCACGACCGAGCGCACCAGCGAGTTCGTCGACGAGCTCGACGGCAAGATCGACGAGATCGTCGAGAAGATGGATGGCATGAAGATCGAAGGCGCGGCAGAAGTCGAGAACTGAGGATTCGTTTCGTCCCGCTCTAGAGTTCCGGGACGTTTATGTGGAACTCCCCGCCACGCGACTCCACCAGACACAGGTGGTAGCCCGACTTTCGTGAGAGTTTCACGTAGCTTTTCTTCGAATCGCGGCTGAGGAAACTGCCGCTCGTCGCCTCGGCCGCGGTCTCGAGTGCGCCCGGGTCGAAGAAACTGGAGGTCACGAGGAACGCACTGGAGAGCTCGTCGCTCGTCTCCTTGACGCGAGAGGCCCGGTCCTCCAGGTCGACCATCATGTCCTCGGTCGCCGGGTCGCGCGAATCGTTGAGGTTGGCGACCGCGAGCGGGTTGCCCATGCGGTCACGGACGACCACGTCGAACCTGGTCTGTTCTCTGTGCTCCTCGCCGTCCTGCTGGTAGACCAGCGAGACCGACCCACCGAGTTCGGCCCGGTCGGCTTCAGGGATGGCGTCGTACAGGTCCGCCATCGCGTTCGCGTTGCCGGTCTCGCGGATCTCGTACAGGAGGTCACGGACGAACCACTCGACGAACTGGTACTCGATGGTCCCGTGGAGGAACTGTTCGAACGCGACGCCGTCGACGGCCGCGTCGCCGGCTTCGAACTGCGTGTGGTGTTCGAGTCGGAGGTTCCCGTTCACCTCTGCCGCGTCCGCGTCTCCGTCGCGCGCCGTCTCGAGGGTCGCCGCGCTCTTCGAGTCGTACCGCACGAACAGGTTCGTGCCAGCCAGCGCCTCCGCAGGGCTGAGCGAGAGACTCGCCGATGCGCCTGGACCGGCCTGCTGGGCGAGTCGGGACTCCAGGTCGGCTATCTGCGCTTCGAGATCTGCGACCTGCGTCTCGAGGTCGCTGACCGTATCGCGGAGTTCCTCGTTCTCCTCGTCGAGGCGGTCTCGCTCGGCGGCGAGTTCGTCGCGGACCTCCTCGACCTTCGAGAGTCGCTGCTGGAGCTGATCGATCTTGTCCTCACGCTCCAGCATGTCCCGTTCGAGCGGCTCGTTTCCGGGACCCTCACGCCGACGGGGCTTCGGCTGCCGCCCGTTCGCGCCCCCGCCCGAACGGGTCGGTCGCTCCGACGCCTCACTCGCCGATGGCGAGCGAGCTGGTCGCTGGGTTCGGGATTTCGCAGCCTTCGCGGGGGCACTGGTCGACTGCCCGGACGATGCCGAGTTGTCGGGGTTGATAGACGGAATCGACCGTGTCTCGCGCCACTGTGCCTCCTCTTGCAGGACTGGATCGGAGTCAGATTCCGCTTCCTGCTCGACGGCTTCGAGGACGTCGTCGGGAATCTCGACTGGTTCGGCCGAGACCTCTGCCGAGACCTCCTCCCACTGTTCCTCACTGCTGGGCTGTGAAACGTCGGTCGCCGGGTCCGACGGCGGGTGCTGTTCTGCTGGCTCCCGGGGTGCGTCCGTCGGTTCAGTCGCCTCGGGTCCAGCGCTCGCGGCCGTCCCAGCACGGGTTCGTCCGGTGTCGGCCCGTCCCGCCGAGTGGTCACCGGGTCGTGCAGCCTTCTCGCTCGTCTCGGAACGTCCGCGCTGGGCGGGGTCGGCCTCGGAGAGACGGTCTCCCGTCTCCGACGAAGTCGTCGGGTCCGCGGTCCCGGCCGTGCCGGGCTGTCGTCTCTCCGGTTCCGACGTTCCGCGCATCGGTTCGGCCGCCGGCTCGTCCGGTCTCCCCGTCTCATCGGCGTCTGCCGCGGGCATCGGCTCTGCCTCGGTCGCGACGGTCGATTCCGGCTCCGGTTCCGGTTCCGCGTCTGCCGCCGGTGCCGGTGTGGGTTCCGGCTCTGGCTCAGGTTCGGGCTCTCCGCCCGGGATGTCGATGATGTCGACGTCGACGTCCCAGACGGTGTATATGCCGACCTCGTCGTCGGCCCGCTCGAACGCCTCGTCCTCGGTGAGCAGCCGTTCCTGGTTGCCGACGAAGGCACAGCTCATCGAGCGCCCGCCGTGATAGACGACGTAGTAGTCGCCGCTGAGGACGTTCTCCGACAGTTCCACGTAGCCGGTGAAGTTCGCCGACGAGAGCGTCGAGTCAGCCTCGCTGATGGACGTATCGTTCGTGTAGTATTTCGCCCGCTCTTCGCCTCCCGTCTCTCGCATCGTGAACAGGAGGGGAAGCGACGGATGGGGTGCCTCGTACGCCGTCCCAGACGCACCGTCGTAGTCGTCGATAGAGCCGTCGAAGACGCCGACGACGCGCCCGTTCAGCATGAACAGGTGCGTCGGGCCGGAGACCACACAGCCCGAGAACGACGCGTCCGCGAGGGCACGAAGCCCCTCGAACCCGTCGCCGTACGGCTGGGAGTCCCAGCTTTCGACGTGCTCTAACGTGTGCGCATCCATATAATTGCTAAAACCGGAAGTGGGACAAATAGTTTCCGGGGATTTCCACCACCGGCCGCCCGTCCTGTTGGAAATCTAAACGTTCGTCTATATCTTCGACTCGGCGTCGTCGGCGAGCTCTTCCATCCGCTTCTGGATGCGGCCAGCACTGGAGAACTCGTCCTCGCTCATGGCGCTCGCGAGTGCGTTCCCGAGCACGAACACGGCGTGTTTGTGTTCGCTCTTCGACTTGTGGACGTCGGACGGGTCCACGTCGAGTTCGTGGTACTGCTCGAACAGTTCGTCGGGGATGTCGTCACGTTCCTCGAAGTACTCCATGATGGTGACCATCTCTTCGTGGAGTTCGAGAAGCTCGTCCTTGTGCATGCACAGGTGTATGTGAGTTCTCGATTTAAGCGTTGCCGCTCGTGTGGACCCTCCTCGTGCGGCATCGGGCACCATCCGGCCATGCAATCTTTTTTAAAACAGTCTGTCGTAGCCGTCGACAGATGCCGACCCTCCGTCTGGACCTCCCAGAGGCGCTGATACAGAAGCTCGACATGGAGACCGACCTCCTCGGGTTCGACGACGTCCAGACGTATCTGGCGTGGATAATCGGCAACCGTGCCGCCATCGAGGGCGGCACCGAACGCGACCAGCTGCTCACCGAATACGCCGCCCGGGTCGACGAGCTAGAGGAACAGCTGTCGGCGTCTGCCGACGGTTCCGACGCTACAGGGGACAACCAGGCCGACGGACGGGCGCAGACCGTTCCGATAGAGACCGGCGGTACCGGTGAGACGTTCGTGCCTGCGACCGCCGACACCGACCACGAAGGACTCGGCGGTAACTTCCGACCCGAACGGGTCGAGCGGTTCACCGACGAGGACCTCGACCAGCACGCCGGGGTCCTGGCGGGCGTCGAGGGCGAGCGGCTCGACGAGTTCGCCCGTCGCGCCGTGGCGAAGACCCGTAAACAGCTCGGGCGTGACCCGACGACGGGACTCAGCTACAGCTCGCAGACGAGCATCGCCCGCTCCGACAACGACGTTCGGCCGGGCGAGGATCTCGCCGACCTCGACGCCATCGATGTTCCCGGCAGGTCCCCCGAGAAGTGCGAGCCGCGACGCGAGGCGGTCGGCGCGGCCGTCGCCTACTTGAAGGACGTCGACCGGGCGAAACGGTCGGACTTCGTGGGGGCGCTGTACGAGGAGTTCCCGGCGGGCTACGACTCGGAGGCGGGCTGGTGGGACTGCATCAAGACCGGGTTGAAACAACTCGACACAGTCGACGGCGGTGACGGGAGCCGAGTGTGGCGCTTCCGACGAACCGAGATCTCGAACGAGGCAGGCACGTTGCGAGGCCGCGGGCCGAAACGGATCGTCGACTCGGGCGATTGAGCCGTTTCCTCCCGTTCGTCTCACTCCGATTACCTCCGATGACAGAACCTTCATAGGCTATACACCCCTTCTCCCGAACGTCAGATGGACAACCAGCGACGTCGCCTCGCCCTGTTCCTGCTCACGCTCGTTGGCATCATCCTGGTGTACACGAGTACCTACATGTTCGTCATGTCGCAGTTCGAGGGCGTACAGCGGTCGTTCTGGTCGTCGCTCAACGTCGTCGTCGAGTCGATGACCTCGGCCGGGTACGGTGAGGACTCCAGCATCTGGTCGCACCCGGTGACCATCATGTTCGTCATCCTCGTCCAGTTCACCGGCATCATCGCCGTCTTCGCGGCGCTCCCGCTGTTCATCGTCCCGCTGTTCGAGGCGCGGCTCAGCCGGTCGCCTCCGACCTCGGTCAAGGAACTCTCCGAACACGTCGTCGTCTGTGGCTACACGCCCCACGGCGCGACGCTCATCGACGAGCTCGAACAACGCGACGTCGACTACATCATCGTCGAGAACGACGAGGACCTTGCGACCGACCTTCACGTCGATGGCCGGTCGGTCGTCCATGGTAACCCCGAGCAGACGGACGTGCTCGAGACCGCGCACGCCCCGTCCGCCCGAGCCATCGTCGCCGACGGGACCGACGAGGAGAACGCGAGCATCATCCTCTCGGCTCGCGAGTGCGCAGACGGTGTCCCCATCGTCAGTCTCGTCGAGCGCCCCGAGAACGAGCAGTACCACCGGTACGCCGGCGCAGACCGCGTCATCTCGCCGGAGCACATCCTGGGACGCAGCCTCGCCGACAAGGTGACTCGACGGGTGACGGCAGAGCTGGACCGCGATTCCCCGCAGTCGGCGATGCCCACCGGAAAGGACTTCGAAATCGTCGAGCTGTCGGTCCAGCGGAACAGCAGGGTGTGTAACCGAACGCTGGCCGACAGCCGTATCCGCGAGCAGACGGGCGCGAACCTCATCGGCATCTGGGACCGCGGCGAGTTCACTGCACCGCCGTCGCCGGACATCGTCCTCGACGAAGGGACCGTCCTGCTGGCCGCAGGAACCGAGTCACAGCTCGCGAAGCTGACGGCGATGACCCGTTCGACCATTCGACACCACCGCACGGGTGAGGTCGTGATAATCGGTGCCGGCGAGGTCGGGTCGACCGTCGCCGACGTCCTCGCCAGCCGTGACATCGACACGACGATGGTCGACGTCACGGACAAACCAGGTGTCGACGTCGTCGGCGACGCACGGGACGAGTGGACGCTCCAGTCGGCCGGTATCGAGAGCGCACGAACCGCCATCGTCACCCTGCCCGACGACACCACGAGCGTCTTCACGCTACTCGTCATCCGCGAACTGAATCCGGAGGTCGAGGTGGTCGTCCGAGCGGCGACCGGCGAGAGCATCCCGAAGATGTACCGCGCCGGCGCGGACTACGTCCTCGCGCTGACGACCGTCTCCGGCCGGATGCTCGCCTCCATCGTCCTCGACGAGGACGTTATCTCGCTGGACACCCAGATCGGTCTGGTGCGCACCCCGCTCCCCGCACTCGTCGGACAGTCACTGGCCGAGGCGGATATCCGGGCGAAGACCGGCGTCACCATCGTCGCGGTCGAACGGGACGAGCGAGTCGTGACCGACATCCATCCCGACTTCGAGATACGCGAAGGAGACGAGGCGATCGTCGCGGGGACGGACGACGACATCAACGAGTTCCAGGCGTGGGCGTGCCCGACCAGCGCCGAGACGGCCGACTGATGCGCCGAGACGGCCACCAGACGCGCCGAGAGGGGCAACCGGTGAACTGAGGCAGCCTGTCGATACGCCGAAGCGGCCGACCGAAATCACTTCTCAGGCCGTCACGTTCCGCGCCGCTCGCTCGTACCGCCAGGCGGTCCAGAACGCCCAGCCACCGACCGCGACGGCACCGACCGCTTCCGGAACCGCGAAGAACGTCCAGATATCGTCGCCCGTGAACACCATCGCCTCGAGGACGACCCAGACGACCCAGACGAGTAGATGCACGACACCAATCCAGACAACGGCCAGGCCCGTCCGGGGCGCACCTGCGAGCACCCGGCCTGAGCCGTACAGAAGGAGGGCAACGGTTCCGAGGAAGAAGAACGTGACAGCGAACAGGAAGTGCAACGAGGCGAGGGGTCCGTCGAGGTAGGCGACGCCGACGCCGGCCATCGCGGCGAGTGCGACGACGAAGGTGGCGACGCCCGCTCGCTCCACGAGGTTCTCTGCGTCGAGCCAGAGCCGGTAGGCGAAGGGCTGCCCCAGAATCCCGCCCAGGACGAGGCCACTGTTGAACAGGAGGAACGCCAGCTGGTCGCGACTGGCGAGCGCGAACAACGAGTGTGGCGTCGCCTCTCCCATGCTTGAGAGCGAGCGCGTCGCCCACGAGTACTGTGGGTCGACGACTGTCGCGAGGAAGAGCGTACCGAGAGAGATGGCGGGAGTGAGAAGTCCGAACCGGTTGAGCAGTCGGCGGTCTATCATAGATTCGTCAACGACTTCTTTGGATAAATATGTGTTTGCCGCGTCGAGCTCTCGTCGCCTACTCCCCCGATGGCGCTTCTGCACAACGGATTTCGCCACCACGGGCGAACACCCACCCATGTCCGGAATCGTCTTCTTCGGCAGCGAGGACTACGAATCGATAGCTCGGTTCTACCGGGACGAAGTGGGTGCGTCGGTCTGGCTCGAACAGCCCGCCTGTACCATCCTGCAGTACGACAACCTGCTGTTCGGCTTCTGTGAGGCCGAGAGGTCGGAGACCGACGGCGTACTCACCTTCGTCACCGCCGACCGTGCAGGCGTCGACGAGTTCTACGACCGGTTCGAGGAACGAGCGCGTGATGAACCGTCGGGCGACGAGCGCTTCGACATCTACAACTTCTTCGCCGAGGACCCCGACGGGCGAACGATGGAGTTCCAGACGTTCCTGCACGAGACGGAGCCGATCTGACCTGACGCACGTGGCGGATTCCGGAATCCTCTCAGAAGACGTTCACGTTGGTGAACTCGAACCGTGCACCGCCACCGTCGCCTTCGGCGTCTGTGACGGCGACCAGCCAGCCGTGGGCAGTTGCGATCTGGTTCACTATCGCGAGTCCGAACCCGGTTCCGTCCTCTCGCGTCGTGAACCGCGTCTCGAAGACGTGCTTCTTCGTCTCCTCCGATATTCCCGGTCCGTCGTCCTCGACGAAGAACCCGCCCTCGGTCGTACCGATTCGAACTGTGACGTCGTCGCCACAGTGGACCAGGGCGTTGCTGAACAGGTTCCCGAACAGCTGCTCTAGCCGAGGCTCGTCGGCCGCCAGGACGATGTCACACCAACACTCGAGTGTCCCCCGCCCTCCGGACGCCGATTTCCAGGCGCGGGTCGCGACCGTTCGGAGTTCCGTCGGCTCCGGGTCGCGGATGCGCTCACCCTTCTTCGCGAGATCGAGAAGGTCGTCGATGAGCTTTCTCATCCGAGACAGGGCCGCGTCCGCGGCTTCGAATCGTTCCGTGTCGCCTGTCTCCATACCGGCGTGCAGGTTCGCCTGTGCAGTCGTCAGGGGATTGAGCAGGTCGTGCGAGACCGTCCCCGCGAACTGCTGTAAGAACTCGTTCTGTTTGATGAGCTCTTGCTCGCGAACCTGGTTCGTCATGTCCCGGGTAATCTTCGCGAAGCCGACAAGCTCGCCGTCGGTCTCGAGAGCGGTCAACACGACGTCGGCCCAGAACTCGCTTCCATCCTTCCGTACCCGCCAACCGCCGGTCGCCAGCCGGCCATTCTCGGCCGCCTCGGCGAGGTTCCGTTGGGGGATTCCCGCTTCGATGTCCTCGTCCCGGTAGAACAGCGAGAAGTGCTCTCCGACGGCCTCCGCCGCGGTGTACCCCTTGATCTTCGTCGCACCGCGGTTCCACGTCTTGATGACACCCTGCTGGTCGAGGAGGAATATCGCGTAGTCTTCGATGGTCTCGACGAGCAGTCGAAACTGGGTCTCCGTTCGGTCCGGCGCGAGTTCGAGCATCGCCCGGTACTGCGTGACCAGGTTCCTGATACGGTTCGCCAGTATCAGGAACTGGATTCGCCCGGCTTGTTTGTGGACGTACTCCGACAGACCAGCCGCCAGCACGCGAGTCACCACGTCCTCCGCCTCGCGTCTGGTGAACAGGACGAACGGAAGCGTCGCGGACCGCGACCTGACCTCTGCGAGCAGTTCCACCGCCGTCCCATCGGTGAGTCGGTAGTCGCTGACGACGCAGTCGACCCGTTCGCTGGAATCCAGGTACGTGAGTGCGTCGTCGATACCCGTGGCGGAGTCTATCACCGTGTCTGGACACTCCGCTTGCAGGTAGTCGACGAGCTCGGACGTGAGCGTCTCGTCGGAGTCGACGTAGAGGACGTGAATCGTTCCCCTCTGAAACCTGTCTGTCAGGGACGAGCCCCTCTCAGCGGCCGCCATAGCCTCGGGACCTGGTTCTTGCCTGACCGCTCCAGACGCCGCAACCGGACTGGCCTGTCAGCCCCGATATCGTGGGGCTGGACGGAGACCTCCTACTGTCGAGCAGATTGAATACTGGTAACATACACCAAGTAGGTGGGCCGTGAGAATACCGATGTTGGTCAGGTGTCGTCGACCGGAATTGTTGGACGTGTCCGGCCCGGAGCGAGGTGTGCAGAGGTAGCGGTCTCGAACGCGGTTAATCACCGGTCTTCCCACCATCTTTTTGGCAAGCCTAAAGTACCGGTAGACCCGAGGCAGAACCGATGAGTCAGGAGTCCACGGACGAGGAACCGTTCACGTTCGACGACGTGGCGGTCGTGATGGGGACGTACAACGAGGAGGAGGCGATATCGCACGTCCTCGAGGACATCGAACGTGTGACCGACGGACGAGCCGCCGTCGTCTGCGTCGACGGCTCGGACGACCGGACACCGGAAATCGCGAGAGAACACGGAGCGACCGTCATCGAACAGGAGCCACAGGGCTACGGCGTGGCCGTCCGCGAGGCCATCCTCACGCCCGACCGCCCGATCGTCGTCACGACCGACTGCGACGATACCTATCCGATGGACGCGCTGCCCCGGTTCCTCGAACTGGTCAACGAGGGCTACGACGTGGTCTCTGGAGACCGCCTCCACCACGGCGCGAAGGCGATGCCCGCCTTCAACCGGTTCGGGAACCACCTGTTCGCCCTCCTCGCTTCGGTGTTGATGGGTGAACGGGTCCACGACACGACGACCGGGATGCGGGCGTACCGACGCCAGGTCGTCCAGAACATCGGGTGGACAGAGAACACCGGCCTGTCCGCGGAACTGCTTATCCGTCCCGCGATGCGGGGCTACCGTGTCATCGAGACGCCCATCGAGTACGCCGAGCGGAAAGGCGAGACGAAGCTCGACCCGCTCGAGGGCGGTGCTGCTATCGCGAAGTCCATCGTGAAGGTCTGTCTGGAAGAGCGGTTCCGGTAGTCCGGACGCGATACCCGCGCCTTCTCCGATTCCGTTAGCGTGCCGTTGACCCAGACGCCCTCAAGATGGGTCCCAGGGTGGTCGGGCAGGTAGGTACCCCGAGTTCCACAGTCGGTCGTGAGCCGGCAGACCGAGGTTTGTGGCGGCCAGACCACCTGCACTCGGCCGTCCCGGACTCGGGTGGAGAACTCTTGTCGATACGTCAGCGTCGAGCCGCCGTCGTAGTTGAGGACGATGGCGACGGCGACCTCCTCGGCACCGTCCACATGGAGCCCAGACGGTCCGTTCCCGCCGAGTGCCCGGACGTTCTCGTCGGTCAGCCTGATTCCGTCTGAGGTGAGCGTCCAGTTGACCGAGAGCCGTTCACCCGCCGAGGCCGTGATGGGTTCGTCGAGGTAGAACTCGCGGACGTCACCACCGGCTTCCAGCCGGATGACGGCGCTCGTCGCACCCTGTGGGACGCCGATTCGCGTCGTCCCCGAGAACTGCTCACCCTCGCGAACCCCGAGGCGCTCGAGTTTCGGCGTCACTCGGCTCTCCGGGTCCGGGTCCCAGTGACCGTGGTAGGTGTACCGGTACGGCGTCCGGGTCGGATAGGCGTCGAGCAGTTCGAAGTCACTCTCTGCGTCCTGGTGGAGTCCGTAGACCACGTCGCCGTCGAATCCGGGGCGGTTCCGAAGCGACTGGAACGGGTGGTTCATCCAGTCCCCGTAGGGATTCGGGACGAAGACGAGGGCGTTCTCGAACTCGTGTGACTCGAGGGGCTCGTATGCACGGGTGTACTTCTGTGTGTGGTCCGCGTTGGTTTCGACCGGGTCCGACAGGGCCGCCTGCTCTGCGACCCCGACGATTGGGACGGTCAGAACGAGGAGCGCGAGGAACGCGACCCGGGCGGAGCGGCCGGCCAGTCGGTCCGTCACGAGCGTACGGAACCGCCTCGCACCGGTCACGATGCCGTGAGCACCGAACACCGAGAGCGGGAGCAACAGGTCGAAGTGGTAGAACGGCCCGAGCAGCCCCATGAGGCCGTCCCCCGACCGGTCGAGCCCGGCCTGCACGTTGTAGCTCCCCCAGAAGAAGAGGTTTCCGACGACGACGCAGGCAAACACGCCGATGACGAGCAGGCGGAGCGCACCCGGGGAGAGGTGAGGTCGGTCGAAAGTAGGTGAGGGAGCAGCCCGCGCCCGAGTGATCCACGCGCCGACTCCACCGAGGAACGCGACGGTTCCCAGCCAGCCGCCGGCGGTCCAGTCCAGCGCGAACTGCCGGAGCAGGGCGGCCGTCGTCCGCAGTGAGAGCAGTGGCGTCCAGACGAGCTCGTGGTCCAGGATGACCCGTCGGCCGAATCCGAGCCCGTCCAGCGGGGCAAACGCCTCGTAGGGGAACAGGAGCGCGTCGCCGGTGACGACCGCGTTGTACCCGAGGGTGACGCCGACGCCCGCCAGCCCGAGCATCGCGACAACCCCGTTCCGCACGAGGTGGGGACGCAACCGTCCCCCGTCGGCTCGAGCCGCGACCCAGAGGGTCCAGCAGGCGTGGCCGACGAACGGGAGCGCGAACAGCAGCGCCGTGAAGGGACGGGCGAAGAAGGCGAGGGCGACCGCGAGGCCCGCGGCAGTGGCGTAACCGAGGCTGGTTCGCGAGTCCCGTCGCCTGACGGCCCGGACGTACGCCAGCGCGAACAGCAGGTTCAGGAACGTGGTGGGCGCGTACGGCAGGAAGACCGAACTCGTGAGCAGGAACATCGGCGAGAGCAGGAGGAGGATACCCGCGGCGACGCCGGTTCGGCGGTCGAACGCCTCGGTTCCGAGTGCGACGACGAGGGCAGTGCTGGCGGCGGCGATGGCCGCGAGGACGAGCCTCGGAACGCCGACGGCCATCCCCAGTGCGAACATCGCGGCGGGGACCGGCGCGTACTTCGGGTACATCGCGCTCCCGTCGACGACGAAGAACCAGGGACGGAACTCGTCGGTCAGCTCGGCGGGCGGGCGGAGGAACAGCTGCCCGTCGAGGAGCATCGACGCCTGCTGGAGGTAGACGCCTTCGTCGTGGTTGTTGGAGTGGTACGGAAAGAGTTCGGTCGCGGTGGCGAAGACGACGAGCGCGGCGAGTAGCGCGAGCAGCAGGGTCGGGACGTACCGGCGGGTGAAGACGGTTCGGAACCGGTCGAACGCTGTCAGACCGGATCGGTCCGAGTATCGACTCATCCCGTCAGTCGTCGGCCTCTGCGAAGGTCCCGTCCTCGTCCATCTTCGGGAACCACGCCAGGTCGTGGTCGGCCGTCAGGTCGACGCGCACGTTCTGGTCGAGTTCGACCTGGTCGGTGTGGTTGTGCATGCACTCGATGACGTCGCCGTTATCGAGTTCGACCCGATAGAGGATGGTCGGTCCGAGGTACCGCCGGTAGACGACACGGCCGTTGGCCTCCCCGGACGGACAGGGGTTCGCCGAGATGTCGTCCGGGCGGACGAGCACGTCGAGTCGGGTCCCGTCGTACTCCTGTGCCAGCCCGTGCATCGTCTCGCGGTCGATGTCGCCGACACCGGTCTGGACCGTGTCGCCGCGGAGGAAGCCCGAGAGGAACGAGGCGTGGCCCAGGAAGCCCGCAACGAAGCGGGACTCTGGATGCTGGAACACCTGTTCCGGCCGACCGACCTGCTCGAGGTTGCCGTCGTTCATCACGGCGACGCGGTCCGAGATGGACATCGCCTCCTCCTGGTCGTGCGTGACCGAGATGGCCGTGACGCCGGCCTCTTTCAGGATGCGACGGACTTCCTCGCGCATCTCGACGCGGAGGTCGACGTCGAGGTTCGAGAACGGCTCGTCGAGCAGGAGGATGCGCGGCTCGGGCGCGAGCGAACGGGCCAGGGCGATGCGCTGTTGTTGGCCGCCCGAGAGCTCGTCCGGGTAGGCGTCGCGGTGGGACTGGAGCCCCACGAGGTCGAGCATGTCGTCGACGCGGCGCTCGGTCTCCGCGTCGCTCTCCTCGGTCAGACCGAACGCGATGTTCTCCGCCGCAGTCATGTGCGGGAACAGGGCGAACTCCTGGAAGACGACGCCGACGCCACGCTGTTCCGGCGGGACGTACGTCGTCGAATCGGAGACCGTCTCTCCGTTCAGCGAGACCGCGCCCCCGTCGATGCGCTCGAGGCCGGCCACGAGCCGGAGCGTCGTGGTCTTGCCACAGCCCGATGGGCCGAGCAGGGTCAGTATCTCGCCCTCGCGGACGGCGAGCGAGAGGTCCGTGATGACCTCCTCGCTACCGTAGGACTTGGCGACGCCCTCGAGTTCGAGGACCGTCTCCGAGTCCTCGACCGAGGGTCGTTCGTACACCGTCTCGACGTCTGCGGTTATCGTAGCTTCACTTGACATCGTATCCCTCCTGAGAGAGTATCACGAAGATTGAGACGGCGGAGACCCCGAGCAGGATGAGCGCGGGGACCGCCGCGTCGTAGAACGCCTGGTTCTTGTGGGCCTGCCAGATGTGCGTGACGACGGTCTCGTAGCCGGACGGCCGGAGCATCAGCGTCGCCGGCAGCTCCTTCATCGTCGTCAGGAACACGAGCGCTGCGCCGCCGAGCAGGCCCGGAGCGGCGAGCGGGAGCGTGATGGCCCGGAAGGCACCGACCGACGACCGGCCGAGCGTCCGGGCGGCCTCCGGCAGCGACGGGTTGACCTGCAGGAACGACGCGCGGGTCGACCCGACGGACTGCGGCAGGAACCGGACCACGTAGGCGAACACCAGAATCGGGAGCGTGTGGTACAGCTCCGGAACGGTCCGCGTCGTCAGGTAGACGAGTGCGAACCCGATGACGACGCCGGGTGCGGCGTAGCCCACGTAGCTCACGCGCTCGAACAGGTCGCCAACCACGGTGTCGTGCTTCGCCGAGAGGTAGGCGACCGGGAGCCCCGCGAGCGTCGCCACGACCGCGGCTCCGACGGCGAGGCTCATCGAGTTCCAGAGGTACTGCAGCTCGAACGGGATACGCCAGTTCGAGCCCGGACCGGCGAGCAGCCAGCCGACGAGAACGACGACCGGCACGACGAGTGCGACGAGGACGACGCTCCCACAGAAGGCGAGCGCGGGCCACTTCCAGTGTCCGAGCCGGGCGAGCGTCGAGCGGCCACCCTGGCGGCCGGAGGTGAACTTCTCGGTCGAGCGCATTCTGCTCTCGACCGCGAGGATGAACACCGTCACGACCAGCAGCTGGAGCGAGAGGAGCGAGGCCAGCCCCATGCTCCCCGTCTCCGTCTCGGACTTGATGACCGTCGTGAAAACCGGGTACCGCATGATGGCCGGGGTCCCGAAGTCCGAGAGTGCGTACAGTGCGGTCAACAGCGACCCGGCCGCGATGGACGGGCGAAGCTGCGGGAGCACGACCCGCCGGACGGCCTGGAGTCGCGTGTGTCGAAGCGTCCGGGCCGCGTCGATGAGCGACGTGTCGACCGTCTTCAATCCGGCGCGGGTCGTGATGTAGACGTACGGATACGTGTACAGCGTCAGGACGAGAATCGCCCCTTCCAGTCCCTTCACTGCCGGCAGCGACTCGATACCGAGGGGGGCGAGGACGTTCTGGAGTTCACCGCGCTGGCCGAACGTCGCCGTGAACACGAACGCGCCGATGTAGCTCGGGATGACGAGCGGGAGCGTCACGAGGACGGTCCAGACCCGTCTCCCAGGAAGGTTCGTCCGGACGGTGAGGTACGCGAGTGGGACGCCGATGACGATGGAGAAAGCGGTGACGCCCGTGACCATCACGGCGCTGTTGACGAACACCGAGACGGTTGTGTCTCGGGTGAGGAGGTCGAGCGCGTTGGGAAGCGCGACGTCGCCAGCCGCGACGAACAGCCAGATGAGCGGGAGGACGACGACCGTCGAGACCACCGCGCTCAACAGCGTGAGACCGAGGGGATACGACCCGCTCGAGCTGCCGGATTCGGCCGCCGAACTGGTCGCTGACTCCTCGGTCGCCATGGCTTACACCTGGATTCCGACGTCTCGCATCAGGTCGATGGTCGGCCCGATGTCCGAGAGCTTCGAGAGGTCGAAGTCGGGCGTCGCGAGCTCGTCGACCGGCGGGAGGTCACCGACCGGATTGACCTCGGGGATGACCGGGTACTCGAACGTCCGGGTCGCGAAGTACTCCTGCGCCTCGGACGAGAGCAGGTGCCGGACGAAGTTGACGGCCGTCTCGCGCTGGTCGGCCGACTGGTCCTTGTTCTCGGAGTTGTCGACGACGCAGGCGCCTGCGACGTTGAAGATGGCACCGGCGTCGTTCTTCGTGAACGCGGTCTTGATCGGCGCGTCGGGGTTGGCGTCGAGGACGCGCTGGATGTAGTAGTGGTTCGTGAAGCCGGCCTTGATGTCGCCGTTTGCGACCGACCGGGCGACGATGAACTCGTCGGGGTAGCGCTCGACACCGGAGTCGAGCATCCCCTTGAGCCAGGACTTCGTCTTCTCGGGGCCGTTCATCAGGCGCATCGCGGTGACGAACGCCTGGAACGAGCCGTAACCGGGGGCCCAGCCCATGTTACCGTCGAACTTCGAGTCGTCCGGGAATGCGAAGATGTCGTCCGGGATGTCCGACTCGGAGAACTCGTTCGTGTTGTACGGGATGGTGCGGGCGCGACCGGAGGTCCCGGTCCAGGCACCGCCGTCGGCCCGGTACTGTTTCGGGACCATCTCCTGAATGTCGCTCGGGAGTGCCACGGTCCGGCCCGCGTCAGCGAGCAGGCCGAGTGCGCCCGCGTTTACCGAGAAGAAGACGTCGGCGTCGGTCGCGGCGCCGGCCGTCTGGATCTCGTTCGCGAGCGTCGTCGACGCACCGTACTTCGTGACGAGTTCGAAGTCGTCGTACTTGCCCTCGATGAACTCGACGAGTTCGTTGACGAGGGGCTTGCCGCGGCCGGAGTAGAGCGTCAATTTGCCGGAGAGTTCGGGCATCTCGCCCATCGGCGTGCCGCCGGGCGCGGGGCGGCCGTCCATCCCGGAGCCGATGAGGCCGAGGTCGGAATCGTCGTTCGTCTTCGTCTCCTCGTCAGAAGAATCGGTGAGCGAGCCGAGGCAGCCGGCCGTAGCCGCGAGGCCGGAGACGGCGGCTGTCCCGAGGAAGCGCCGGCGACCGACGCGTCGCCGATACGAGTCACTCTCGTCCTGTCGTCTCATACATGAATTTAGGCCTGCCTAAACCACTTAAGAATGCCGATTCGATGTCGCACGTGCATGCGACTTACCGTGTACCCGCTAGCGTCTACCCACTAGCGTCGGTACGACCACAGGCGTCGGTAGAGAGCTACCACCAGCGCCGATAGAGCGGTGATCAGGTCGCTTTCAGACCCCTCAGGGTCTGCGAGCCGAACTCGTCGGTTCAGTCGTCCGCGGTCGCGGCGACGGGGTCGTGACCGGGAATCGGATCCAGTGCGTCGAGGCAGTCGAGCCAGTCGCGGCAGTACTCGCCGACGTGGTTGAGGAACTCACCGTTCTGGTAGTCGTCGAAGTCGCCCTCCGCCAGTGCGTCGGCCATCGCCGCCATGACCTCTGCGTAGCTGTTCGCGTCGTCGCCGACCTCGTCGACGACCTCCCAGAAGTGCTCGTTCAGTTCGAGCCCTGCGACCTCGTTCTGCAGGTCGTCGAACGTCGAGCGCGGGGCTTTGTTGTGCTCGCACAGCGGGAAGCCGTTGACGAGGGTGTCGTCGAGGACGTCCGCGGCGCGCTTGAGGAAGACGCCCGACCAGATGTCGTCGAACCGGCCGACGTTCCACGGGTTGTCGTCCATCGGGCACTGGTAGAACGCCGGGATGACCTCGCGCCGGAAGGCGAGGTTCATCGAGCAGACCGTGAGGTAGTTGCCATCCTCCGCGACGAACTCGCGGTCGAAGTCGTCCGCCGTGGTCCGGGTCTGGGCCTGTCCCTCGAGGTCGCCGTCCATCAGGATGCGGACGGCGTCGAGGTCGGGGACGTTCGTCCAGAGACCCTGCGATGCGACCGCGCCGTCGACCTCTGTCGTGTCCGTCTCGACCGTCTCGTCCATCGCGGCGTAGGGATAGCCGCGCGGGTAGAGGTCGTGACGCTCGGCGCTCTGGTAGAGGACGTTGACCCACCGTTCGTCGGACGAGACGGACTCCAGTTCACCCTCGTACTGCAGGTTCTCGAGGTGGCGGCCGAAGAAGTCCTCGTCCATGTGCGGGAGGGTGTCGTCGTCGATGAAGAAGCCGTACTCGAACTCGTCGTGCGCCCACATGTAGAGAAGCCCGAAGGAGGTCTGGGCGTGGCTCGCAGCCGGAACGAGGTGTGAGAACTCGGCGACGTCGTTGGCGTCGTACCACGCTTCTCTGTCCGACTCGTCGAAGACGCGGCCCGAGACGTCGAGATCGTCGAGCATCGTCCGCATCCCCTCGGTGTCACAGAAATCCTCCGTGACGAGCACGACGTGTAACCGTTCGGTGTCGAAGCCGTGCTCTCGAGCGTTCTCGATGTATGTCCGCATACACTCGTACTCCCGGATGGTCGGGACGACCACGCAACAGTCCTCGCTCATTCGTGTGCTAGCCTGTTTAGGGCAGCCTAAAAGCCTGTCTATCTTCGCTCGCACTGCCCACTGGCCGTCCCTACCACTCTGCAACGACGTCTCCGATGCAGCCGACGTCGGGTCTGTCGTAGTCGAAGTGGCTCGGCACGTAGTCGACGTTGTGGTCCTCGTAGTTCGACGGTTCCGGGCCCTCACAGCCTTCCTCACCGACCGCGGAGTCCCACTCCGCACTCGTGTACGCCCAGTTGAGCACGTTGTCCTCGTCCTTCCAGAAGTTGTCTACCTGGCCGACGGCGCCGGCGAGGTCGGGACCGTATCTCCCCTCCGTCGAGACGGCGTCGTTGTCGGCCGCACCACCGAGCAGTGAGAGCGAATCGACGTAGTCCGTCACGCCGGAGTAGTTCAGAACCTCGATAGCCCGAAGGACGACCCGCGCCCCGAGCGAGTGTGCGACGAGTCTGATGCTCGTCCCGGGGTTCCGGTTCCGGTAGTCGTAGACGAACTGCGCCAGTTTCAGGCCGTTCTCTTCGGCGATCTCCGTCGAGTCCCACCAGCCGAAGACGCTGGAGTCGGAGTCCCAAGTGAAGCCGACGACCGGATGATTGTACCCCTCGTCGCGGTACGCGGCTCTCGCCTCGCGGAACCCCTCGACCGCCTGATTAGGCTCGTTCCGCCAGCCGTGGACGTGGACGAGCAGCTCGTCGGGTGCTCTCGAATCCAGGCCGGGGATGGTGCCGACCGTATCGTATTCCCACTCCGTGTGCCCGTCTTCGAGCACTACCGAGCCGTACCAGGTGACGTCGAAGTGCCCGCGCGTCGAAACGCGAGGGAAGGTCTCTTCGGCGGTGACGCCGGTACTCGTGACGCCGACGAGGCCGAGACCGGCGGTCGTGACTCCGGCCGCTCGCAGGAGACCCCGTCTGCTCGTCGTACTCTCGTTCGCCGTCTCCGTCGTCTCCACCCTCTCCGTCGAATCTGGCGTCTCCGTCGAATCTGACGTCTCCGCCGTCTCTGTCGTTCCTACCCACTCCATGGTCGCTCGTGTCTCTGCCGTGGCTCGGGCCGTGTTCGTCGTGGCGCGTGCGCAGTGGTGACGTGCATCGGTGTCGCGAGACATTACCTCACAACACATGCCCAGGTAATTTATAGTAATACCATTACTGCGATGTGTAAAATTTAACTACGTTCACAGTACTCAGCGAGTCGGCTCGTCGGTCGGCGTCGAGCGTATCGACTATCGCTGGGACACTGCTGGATGCACGGGGTGCTACCCACCTGCCCTGCGTGGTCTGCGTCTGCTCCGCGAACACCCGTACTGCGTCGAACGTAGACTCGTCACTCGGGGAGTTCGTCGATGAGGACGACGGCTTCCCCGTCGATGATGACCGTCTCTTCGGTGTCGTCTTCGATGACGGTCGAAAGCCGGTACTGGCCGTTGCCCAGAGATTCGATTACTTCGACGGTCGCGGTCACGCGGTCACCGATACGGACCGGCGCCTGGAACTCCACGTCCTGCGAGAGGTAGATCGTCATCCCTGGCAGGCGCGCGAGCGCGGCACTGATGAGCCCGGAAACGAGGGTCCCGTGGACGATGGGCCCCTTGAACCGCGTGTTCTTCGCGAACTCCTCGTCGAGGTGCAGTCGGTTCGTGTCGCCGCTTGCGCTCGCGAACTCGCGTACGTCGCGGTCGTCGATGATCTTCGAGAACCGGACGACATCGCCCACCGTGATGTCCCTCGGTCTCTCGACGGTCCGCTCGAACGTCCAGTCGGCCTGCTCGTACGCGAGCGAGTCGATGGTACTCTCGAGCACTTCGACGTCGGGCTCGGCCGACTTCGAGCGCACCCGGAATGAGGGGGGTGTGAACGCAGCGAACGCAGCACGGTTCGCAGCAGTGGCACCCCTGAACGCGTTCTCAGCGAACCGTGTCCAGGCCGTGGTCATCGCCGCGAGGGGAGACGCCGTGTCGCTTGCTCCTTCAGTCATGCTACCCTCCGTAGTAGGGTACACGCGTGTATACCTCCTTTGGCTGTACAGCCGGTTTCGCGTACATTCTCGTACATATCGTGGAACGACCCCATTGTGGGACGGTCGCTGGGTGTCCGCACCTTCATACCATTGAATGGTTCCCAGCGGTATTGAATGGTTCTCAGCGGAAACCTTAAGTTCACCGGCACGATACATTGTGGTGATGACGGACGATTCGCCGAAGATGCCCTGGTCGCCGTTCTCCATGCAGCAGATGCAACAGCAGATGCAGCGGCAGATGCAGGAGGCCGGAGAGCAGATGATGGGCTCCCCGCAAGACCTGTGGAAACAGTTCTTCCAGATGGGGGGCCAGTCGTCCGACACGATGTCGGAACTCAGTGCGATGAGTCTCGGGACGGCGATGTTCAAAACGCGCGTCCAGAGCGGCGGCCGAATCAGCATCCCCGATGCAGAGCGCGAAGCGCTCGACATCGGAGAAGGCGACATCGTCCAGACCATCGTCATCCCGGTCAAACGCAAAAGTGATTCCAATGAGTGAAACCCAGTTCCAGAACCCGATGAAGCCCGTCTTCCAGATGCAGCGCGCCATGATCGAGCAGAGCCAGAAAACGACACACGACGTCATCGAGGCCCAGAAGGAGGCCGTCCACCAGATGACGGAGTCGATGAAGAACTTCCAGAAGCTCTCCGAGCAGAACAACGAGCTCTCGAAGAAGGCGCTCCACGCCTACTTCGACGCCGTCGAGTCGATGATGCCGGAGGACTCCGTCGACTTCGAGGAGTTCGAGAAGGCACTCGACGAGCAGTACGACGCGCTCACCGAGAGCCAGAAGCAGATGATGGAGTCGACGCTCGACGCCTGGAAGGAAGGCGAGAAGGCGTTCGACGACTACGCTGACTCCTACGCCGACGCATTCGACAACGGCTTCGACAGCTTCCTCGAGGCGCACGAGCGCGTCGAGGGCAGCTTCGAGGACGTGTCGAAGGACCTCTCCGCCTAATCAGGCGGTTCCTTTTATCAATACCCCACACCATATTTCGAACATGACAGACTCTTACCCCCAATCCGGCGTACCGACAGACTGGAACAAATTCGCCTCCCAGATGAACGAGCAGTTCTTCGAGGCGATGGAGAAGAACATGGAGGCACAGGCCGAGTTCGTCGAGAAGTGGTCCGAGACCGTCGAAAGCGGCGAGTTCGGTGAGATGAAGTTCGGCGACAGCGTCGAGGGCTACAGACGCGCCTACGAGGCGTGGATGGACGCCGCCGAGCAGATGGTCGAACGCGCGAACGACTCGATGGAAGGCGAGGACGTCGAGTTCGAGGAGTTCCGCGACATCTGGCTCAACACCGCGAACAAGGCGTTCAAGGAGGTCATGAACACGACCGCCTTCGCCGCCTGGACCGGCTCCTCCGTCGGTCAGATGCTCGAGATGCAGCAGCAGGCCGACGAGGCTGCCGAGGAGACGCTCCACCAGCTCGGCTTCGCGACCGAGGGCGACGTCACCGAGATCGGCGACCGCCTCGTCGAGCTCGAACGCCGTCAGCACGCCGTCGAACAGAAGCTCGACCGCGTCCTCGAGCACCTGGAGGAATAAGATGCAGAACCCGTTCGCGGCCACCTTCGACGTCCAGAGACAGGCGTGGGAGAACGCCGCAGAACTCGTCGAGAAGGCGCGTGCTGCACCCGACAGCGCCAAGACCTTCCAGGACGTCGAGGTCGGCCAGACACCCAGTGAGGTCGTCTACGAGGAGAACAAGCTCAAACTGCTCCACTACGAGTCGACGACGGACGAGCAGCACCCCGTGCCGATACTCATCGTCTACGCCCTCATCAACCGGCCGTACATCCTCGACCTGCAGCCGGACCGGTCGGTCATCAAGACTCTGCTCGACAACGGCTTCGACGTGTACATGATCGACTGGGGCGAGCCGTCCAACATGGACCGGTCGCTCACGCTCGACGATTACGTCAACCGGTACATCGACAACTGCGTCGACGTGGTCCGCGAGCGCTCCGATCAGGAGAAGGTCAACGTGCTCGGCTACTGCATGGGCGGCACGATGTCGACCATGTACGCCGCACTCCACCCGGAGAAGGTCCACACGCTCGGACTGATGGCGGCTGGCCTCTGCTTCGCCGGCGACGCCGGCGTTCTCGAACTGTGGGGCGCGGGCGAACACTACGACCCGCACAAGGTCACGGACACGTTCGGCAACGTTCCCGCGGAGTTCCTCGACATCGGCTTCGCGCTGATGGACCCGGTGCAGAACTACGTCACGAAGTACATCCGACTGTACGAGAATGTCGAGGACGAGGACTTCATCGAGAACTTCGCCCGGATGGAGGAGTGGCTCGGTGACGGTATCGACGTGGCCGGTGAGACGTACAACCAGTTCATCACCGACGTCTACCAGGACAACAAGCTCTACGAGAACGAGCTCTACCTGGACGGCAAGCACGTCGACATCGAGAACCTCACGATGCCCGTGCTCCAGATCGTCGCCGAGTACGACCACCTCATCCCGCCGGAGGCGTCGAAGCCGTTCAACGACGCCGTCCCGAGCGAAGACAAGACCATCATGGAGTTCCCGACCGGTCACATCGGGATGTCCGTCTCCTCCCGCAGCCACGCCGAACTCTGGCCCGATGTCTGCGAGTGGTACGAGGAACGGATGGTCGAGGACACCGGCGAGCCCGAACCGACTCTCGAAGACGTGAAGGGCATCGGCCCCGCCTACGCGAACCGGCTCCGTGACGCCGGAATCGACTCGGTCGAACTCCTCGCCGAAGCCGACGCCCAATCTGTCGCCGAGAAGACCGACATCAGCGTCGAGCGGGTCGAGGACTGGATCACGAACGCCACCGAGCTACTCGACTGAATCTGGCAACCGGCCAGTCAGTGGCGGTCGACTCCGACCATCATCTATCCGGTCGACTCCGGCCATCATCTATCCGGTCGACTCCGGCCATCATCTATCCGGTCGACTCCGACCACCGTCTGGGCGGCTGGCTGCTCGCTCCACCGCTCTGAACCACACTCGACGGCTCGAGAGATATCACCCTCTTCTGAGGAATACTTAAGTCGATTATGCGCGACAGTTCCCCTAGAGTCGGACGGTCAGTGGCGCCTCGCCCTGTCAAATCGAAGACCGGCGGCTAGGCAGACGCGTATTCCGTGGCGAGTACTTCACCCACCGGACCGCCCGCAAGAGATTTACAAATTATGTCAATGGATGGACGAACGTGCCTCGTCACAGGCGCAGGACGCGGAATCGGGAGCGGTATCGCAGAACACCTCGGAAAACGAGGAGCCAACGTCGTCATCAACTACCGGTCGTCGGCGCACGAGGCTGAGGAGGTCGTCGACACGATCCACCAGCACGGTGGACAGGCCATCACCTCGCAGGCGGACGTCACCCGCATCGAGGAGGTCGAAGCGATGCGAGACGAGGCGCACGACGCCTTC
Organism: Haloarchaeobius lipolyticus; assembly: GCF_051208015.1. Taxonomy (NCBI): domain Archaea; kingdom Methanobacteriati; phylum Methanobacteriota; class Halobacteria; order Halobacteriales; family Halorubellaceae; genus Haloarchaeobius; species Haloarchaeobius lipolyticus. Next base: position 134,508 of record NZ_JBPKGF010000001.1, read on the forward strand.
GGCCCCATCGACGTCCTCATCAACAACGCCGGTATCACGAAGGACACCCGCTTCGTCAACATGTCCCGCGAGGAGTGGGACCAGGTGATGGACGTGAACCTCGGCGGCGTGTTCAACTGTACGAAGACGTTCTACGACGACATCTGGGAGTCCCCGGAAGGCCGGCTCATCAACATCTCGTCCATCGTCGGCAAGCAGGGGAACTTCGGACAGGCGAACTACGCGGCCGCGAAGGCCGGGATGTTCGGGTTCACCCGGACCATCGCTATCGAACTCGCCTCGGGCGGTTCGACCGCGAACTGCGTCGCCCCCGGGTTCACGCGCACCGAGATGCTCGAAGCCGTCCCGGACAAGGTCAAAGACCGTATCGTCTCACAGATTCCGCTCGGCCGATTCGCAGAGGTCGAGGACATCGCCGCGCTCTGTGGCTTCCTCGCCAGCAAACAGTCCTCGTACATCACCGGCGAGGTCATCGACGTGAACGGCGGCATGGACCTCTAGCGCGGGGCGACGTCGGTCATCTTCTCGATTTTCACCACCTCTCCAGAACGGAATCTGTGCGGAAGTCCTGTGTCGCGTCTCGCCGGGTAGTATAGTGACCTCCACGCCTCCGTCCTCCACTAAACGCTCGGAGAATCAGCCGTCTAACAGGGGGTTCAGAGAATCAGCCGTCTAACAGGAGGTTCAGAGAATCAGCCGTCCACCAGATGCTCGGAGAGTCAGTCGCCCATCGGTGAAGACCTTACACTGAGTACATCTCGGGATACCTCTCTTGCCAGCAACAATCGTATGGAACGGTGACTGCGGGTCGGAAAAGCATACCGACGGAAGCCCTCGAGCCGAATCCAGTTCACCGAATCCCGTTGAGGTTGGCGACCGTCCGAAGGTCCGAGAACCGCTGCTTCATGTCGAGTTCGTCCTCGAGCGCGGTGAGCGCGGATTCGAGTGGCACGTCGAGCTCGTAGGAGTAGAAGTTCCCCCGGGACCCGGAGCGGTTCTCACGGGCGGTGAGGATGCCGAGCATCCGGAGGTCCGAGAGGTGGTTGTGGACCGACCGCTGGGCGAGGCTGTCGACGCCGTACCCGTCACAGATGTTCAGGTAGCGGTTGTAGATGGCGCGCGTCCGTTCCGGCGTGCCGCCCTCGGCGGCGATGGAGACGACCGCGAGCAGTGCGAGGTGGCCGTGCTGGGTCAGCTGACGGATGCCTTCCTCGACGCGCTCTCGCTCGAGGACGTGACGTGCTTCCTCGACGTGCTCCTCGGTGACGCGGTGGTCGTCCGCGTTCTCGGCCTGCTCGGCTGCGACGAGGAGCAGGTCGAGCGCCTGTCGTGCGGACCCGCGGTCCTTCGCCGCGAGTGCGGCACAGAGCCGGATGACCGCGTCCTCGTAGGTGTCCTCCCTGAGGGCGATCTCGGCGCGGGAAGAGAGGATGTTGTTCAGCTCCTGTGCGTTGTACGGCGGGAACTGGAGTTCCCGTTCACAGAGCGTGTCCTGGACGCGGGGGTCGAGCTGGTCGCGGAACTTGAAGTCGTTCGAGATGCCGATGATGCCGACCTTTGCCTCGGTCAGGTCTCCCTTCGAGCGCGCCCGCGGAAGTTCGTAGAGGAGTTCGTCGCGCTCGCCGATGGAGTCTATCTCGTCGAAGACGAGCAAGATGGTGCCCCCGAGCTTATCGAGTTCGTCGTACAGCTTGTTGAAGACGGTCTGTTGCGGATAGCCCGTCGTCGATATCTCGGCGCCGTCGGGGCGCAGTTCGTTGACGAGCTCGACCGCGACCTGGTAGGACGACGAGAGCGGCTTGCAGTTGAGCGAGATGACCGAGAGGTCGACGTCGTCGTACTGTTCGGCGTCCTCTTGCAGGAGGTTCATCAGGTACTCCGTGACCGCCGTCTTCCCCACGCCCGTGTTTCCGTACAGGAAGATGTTGTTCGGTTCCCACCCGTCGATGACCGGTTGGAGCGCGTCCATGTATGCCTCTATCTCCTCGTCACGCTCTTCGATCTGGTCGGGCTGGTAGCTCTCCCGGAGGGCATCCTTGTTCCCGAAGACCGCGCGTTTCCGCTCGAACCGGCGCATACCATCCCGGTGTCACTCCGGGTATAAAAGAACCGCCATTACAAGTGATTCAAGTGTTTCATGTGAAAGCTCACGGTCGTTCACTGTCGGTGGAGTTGTGAGGACCGGTAGTGGTCCATGCTAGCTCCCTCCATGGACACACAGACACCACTGTTACGAGTGAAGCTAGAACTAGCTAGTCTACTAGAGAGCAACACACCACCGTTTCCCGTGAAACATCGTGGTGCTATCTTGCCGGTTCTACCGAGGTGCCTCCCGAGCTAGTAGCGGCCAGACCCCAGACGAGGGAAGAGGTTGAAATTCAGTAGCACACTTATTGCTCTGATCGGTGATTCACTCGGGCTCGTATCAGCGAACCGGTATTCGTCCGAGGCGCCGCGAGGACGGGAACCCACTCACCACCATTGCAAGTGAAGATGCCCGAAACAAGCTCCATAGAGCTTTGATAGTGCCATTGGACACGGAGCACGCGTCTTACTCACGTACCGTTCCTCGCTCGTATCCTCTCCTCCGCGACGCCACCCACCCTCCCACCCTCGTTCGTCCCGCTTCACTCGTAACAGTGGTGTCTGTGTGTCTGGACCGGCATCGGCCATGTCGGGAAACGTTCACTCGAAACGGTGGTGTCTCTCTATCCGGAAGCGTGCCTCACGACTCGATGCCCCTCGTCACTTGCAACGCCGGTGGGGTCTACGCTGCTCGAAGGCCGAGTTCACTTGCAACGGTGGTGTGTGGGTAGCACGGGCCCGTCTCGGCCGTCTACTCGATCGCAACCGTCTACTCGCTAGACTGGTTTCACTCGTAATCACGGTGGGAGTGGAACACATCACGGCCGCCCTCTGTCGCATCATCGAGAAAAGTGGCGATGGTTCCGAGCGGGTGGTCCGAGCTACTGCACCTCCAGCGGACGAAAGGATATCGACGTCGAGTACCAGAGTCCGAGTGCGAACCGAGATTCACTTGCAACGGGGGTGAGTGGCGGGGACGGTAACGGCGGAACGTGAGGGCGGACCGAACTGACAGAAATTCCGGTCAGGAACAGAACTAAATCGTAGCCGTGAGTGGCTTCTGACATGGAACGCGTAGCAGTCATCGGCGCCTCGATGACGAAATTCGGAAACCGGGACGAGTGGATCATGGAGCTGCTCGCCGAGGCCGGGGAAGCCTGTCTCGACGACGCCGGAGTCGGTCCCGACGAGGTCGACCACCTCTACGTCTCGAACATGGCCAGCGGTGAGTTCGAGGGCATGACAGGCGTGATGAATGCACTCGCGCACGACCTCGGCTGTATGCCGGCGTACACCCAGCGCGTCGACCAGACCTCCTCGTCGGGTGGCGCCGGGATGTACGCTGCGTGGCAGTCCGTCGCCTCGGGTGCCTCCGACATGACGTTGCTCGTCGGCGGCGAGAAGATGACCCACAGGACGACGGAGGAGGCGACCGACGTCATCGCATCGATCACGCATCCGGTCGAGTACAAACACGGCCTCACGCTGCCGAGCTTCGCCGGGCTGACGGCGCGTCACTACCTCGAGAAGTACGATGCCCCGCGAGAGTCGCTCGCGAAGGTGGCCGTCAAGAACCACAAGAACGGCGTGAACAACCCGCACGCGCAGTTCCGTAAGGAGGTCGACCTCGAGACGGTGATGGAGTCGCCCATTGTAGCCGACCCGCTACGACTGTACGACTTCTGTCCCATCACGGACGGGAGCGCGGCCCTGATGTTCTGCCCCGAATCGGTCGCGAAGGAGTACACCGACGAGTACGTCACCCTGTCGGGCGTCGCAGGTGCGACTGACACTCACGTCGTCCACGAACGTGACGACCCGACCGTCATGGGTGGTGTCGTCGAGAGCGGCAAACAGGCGTTCGAGATGGCCGACCTGTCTCCGGAAGACGTCGACGTCGCAGAGCTTCACGACATGTTCACCATCCTGGAGTTCCTCCAGATGGAGGGACTCGGTTTCGCCGACCCTGGAGAGGCCTGGGAACTGGTCGAGGAGGGCTACACCGAGATGGACGGGGAACTCCCCATCAACACCTCCGGTGGCCTGAAGTCGAAGGGGCACCCGCTCGGCGCGAGCGGCGTCGCACAGGGCTACGAGATCTACCAACAGCTGGTCGGCGGTGCGGGCGACCGACAGCTCGACGACGTCGACGTCGGTCTCACGTGTAACGTCGGCGGATTCGGGAACTGTGTCATCACCACCATCATGGAGGCAGCACAATGACGATGGAAGCCTACGAGTACGAGGACGGAACGATCAGCTACCCGGGCCACCCCCGCAGTCGCGACGGGGCAGAGCCCGTCGGAACCATCGACCTGAGCGAGTACACCGCCGAGGTCGTCACGTGGACGACGAGTATGTCGACGCCACCGGGCGTCAGGACGCCGAACACCATCGCGGTCGTCGAGTTCGAGGTCGAGGGCCAGTCGGTGCGTGCTATCGGCCAGACGACGACCGACGACGTCCAGACCGGTGACGAGGTCCGACCCGTCTACGTCGACGAACTTCGGGAGCCCGGCGCTGGCATACGCGAACCCGCCAGCCAGGACTGGGACGGCTACCGGTTCGAACCGGTCTGAACCGGACGTTCGGTACCGCCGGGCATCCGGTACCGCGGGGGCGCTCGATACCGCAGCAACCGGTGTCGATTCCTGAGGCGAGAACTACTTCTTCACGACGGTCCGCTCGGGCAACTCCCAGTCGATATCGACGAGACCGGTCGGCGAGCCGCGTGCACCATCACGACTCACCACCTCGAACGTCCGGTCCTCGCTCTCTGGCGTAAACAGCGCCGCGACCATGAGACGTGCGACGTCGGCTCGTGGAATCGTCCCGCTGACCGTCTCGCCGCCCTCACCGACCAGGACCTCCCCGGTCGCCGGGCCACTGGTCAGGCCGCCGGGTCGAAGTATCGTGTACGAGAGCCCCGACGCTCGAAGATGGGCCTCCGATCGTCCCTTCGCGTCCAGTACCCGCCCGAGCAGCAGCCGGAACGGCAACGGTAGCTTCGACTTCGAGTTTCCGACACCGATGGACGACTCGTAGACGAACCGTGTGACGCCGGCACTCACGGCCGCATCGATTAGTTCGACGACCCCCGCTCCGTCGACGAGGTCGTCCCCGAGGACCAGCTTTGGACCCGGCCCCGTTCCGACGGCACAGAGGACTGCATCGACACCTTCGACCGCCATCTTGGCGTCGTCGGGATAGTGCAGGTCTCCGACGACGACCTCGTCGGCGCCCTGGATGCGGAGCGTCTCGACGTTCCGGGGGTTCCTCGTGAGCGCGCGCACACCGACACCGGCGTCGAGCAGCACGTCGACGAGTTCTCGTCCGGTTCTGCCGCTCGCTCCCGCGACGAGGACCGTCATCTCACCTGGCTGTTGCATAATCCTACACACGGGCCACAGGGGTATCTCGTTTGTGTGTGACTGACACGCCCCGCGGCCGGTCGACGACGCGGCCGTAAAAACAGCTCTCTTCTGTCACGACCTTCCAGCGATTCCTTCTCGCGGACCGTCGACGGCGCCTGTATGGCCCCATTATCCAACTCGGGCACGAACCCGGACCTCGGCCAGTTACTCCGGGGTGTCGGCTTCCAAATCGCGGTTCCGTCACACAGAATCCTTGTCACCGGAACTTCCGTCGGGGGAACCGGCGCCAGAACCGCATCAAGTGGTTGCGTCATCAGGGCCATCTTCGACGGCTTCGTCGCTCGAATCGCCCTCGCCATCAGCGCCGTTCGATTCATTCCCGGCATCAGCGCCGTTCGATTTATTCCCGCCATCCGCGTCGCCGTACCGTCGCCTCAACGTCTCGAGTTCGGCATCGACGTCTATCTCGACGGGTTCGTCTGCCGCCCCCTCGTCTCCCCCGTCCTGTTCGTCCCCGTGTCCATCACTCACGCCGTCACGCCCACCTGACTCGCGGGAGCCATCTCGCGTGCCGGATTCCGAACCTCGAGTGTATTCGTCCAGCGAGTGGTCTTCGCGACGGCTGGCTCCGAGCTGTCGCTGGATCTCCGCACGGATATCACGCGCCTCTTCGAGGATACTCCTCGCCGTCTCGTCCTCGGGCAGTTCGGTTCCTGCGAGGACGGACTGTAGTTCTGCGAGGGCGTCGCTGGCGCGACCGAGGGTCTCCCGGCTCAGCGACTCTGCCCTGGAGTGTGCGGACTTCCCGGCAGCTTCCCCGCGCTCTCGCGCCCGCTGCCCGCCCTCCGCGAGTCGAATCGCCCGCTGGAGCGCTTCGAGTAGTTTGATGTTCGTCTCGAGCAGTGCGATGGTCGCCGGAATGGCGACCTCGTCGGCGAACTTGACGAACTCGCGAGGAGTCGGTGGTCTGGGCACGCCGAACGGACCGCGGGGTGGTTCGGGCCGCTGACGCGCGAGCTCGGTTCGGAGTTCCCGAAGTTCTCTGGCAAGGGCCGCGGCATCCTCGGCCAGCTCGCGATCGTCCCTCGATTCGCTCATGGTACCACCTTCTCGCCTGACCGACAAAAACCGTCCGCCCCGTCGGTTCGTGCCGTCCATGGACTGGACGCACCGGGCGACTCCGGCCCGAAACCGCCCCGTTCCAGCCGTAGATGCGGGGAAGTGGGTGTAGACGAATTCTAGTCTGGTCCCCAACACAATATTTATCGGAGACCGACTCGTCAATTAGGACCGAATGAGGTCCGAGCACGGTGGGGGCGTGCCAGACAGTACGGCGTTCGCCCAGACGCTGAGGACGATGCGACAGGAGGGGAGTTGCATCCTCGTCGTTGGACCGGCCAGTTCGTCCGCCCACCGCGAAATCTGCCACCGACTCGCTGGCGAACTCGGCACCGAGTCGCGACAGCGGATTCTCGTCGACGTCCTCGACGACGCTTCGACGGCTCCGACCGAGGGCGGTGAGGGTCTCACGGTGCAGATTCACCGTGGGCGCCGCCCACCAGACGAAGGTCAGCGGGGAGCGACCGAGACGTCCGGCGCAGGACGAGGGACGAACGACGCAGGACGAGGGACGAACGACGAGAGGCAGCGAACTGCCGATGCAGGCGAGTCAGGAGCGGTCGTCCAGTCTCCGCTATTGAGTACCATCGGCGCAGCGGTACTCGAAACGGTAGACGAAGTGGCGGACGAGACCGACCTCGACTCAGCAGACCTCCGCCTCTGCTTCGACGCCGTGACACCCATGCTCGATGGACACGAGCCACAGACCGTTTTCCGGCTTCTGCATATGCTGACGTCGCGGACGCGCGAGCTCCGCGGAATCGGCCACTTCCACCTCCCGCTGGAGCGAGACGACGACTACGTGCGACTGCTCCAGCCGCTGTTCGACGCGGTCGTCGAAATCCGACGTTCCGAGGATGGCGACGAGCGAACCGGTGAGCTCGAACAACGCTGGTCGCTCCGTGACCACGACGGCGACAGTGGCTGGCTCTCGCTTGAAGACGAGTCAGTGAGCCGTGACTGAAGACGCGGACTCCCGCTGAAGCGGAACGTCTCCGGCTCAGCTGTACGATTCGACCAGTTCGACGAGCGTCGACTGTTCCTGAACGCCCACCAGCCGCTTCGCCTGTTCACCGCCCGCAAAGAGCAGTAGCGTCGGAACCCCGCGGACCTGGTGGTCCTGTGCCAGCGACTGTAGTTCGTCGATGTCGACCTTCGCGACGACGGCGGCCGTCTCGGTAGCGACCGTCTCGACGACCGGATCGAGCATCTGGCACGGACCACACCAGTCCGCGTAGAAGTCGACAAGGACGACGTCGTTCTCGGTGACGAGGGCCGTCAGGTGCTCCGCGCTCTCGACGTGGACCGGGTCCGAGTACTCCGTGGTCGCTGTCGAAACGTTGTCCGACTGTACTGTACGTTCGGATGGGCCGTCAGACTCGCTCATGTGGTCGGTAGGGAGAGTCGATACTTAGCGGTTGCTCGCGTCGTCGCCGCCGCCGCCGCACGACCATATCTTCGGAGGAAGCGGCCCAGCGACGCGGAACCGATCCGAATCAAGTTTCGATTTCGACCGAACCACTATTAGAAAACTCGTCGTAGACGGCTACCAGATACAATGGTCGAGGTCAGCATCGAGGTGCTGGCGGGCATCGCCGTCACCATCTTTCTCATGTTGTTGTTCCTCGGGGTGGTGGTGGCGTGGGACATCGCGCTCGCACTCCGGGACGTTGCGGAGAGGATAGACTCGCTCGAAGACGACGTGGACGAGGATCTGGGCACCATCGACATGACGCTCACCCGCATCCACGACCGGCTCGGCGGGCTGGCGCAGGGAGCCGCTGCTTCGAGCGACGCGACTCACGGCGACCCCGCCGGTGCCGGTGCCGTAGCGTCGTCACAGCCGTCGCCGAGCGCGGCCGCCGGGGCGAACGCCGTCGGTGTCGGGCGGCCGGGCGGCTCGACCGGAGCGGGTGTCGGGCAGTTCCAGCAGACCGGGCAGGCCGCCGCACCGTCGGCAGCGGCCCCATCGGTAGACGAGAGGGGCGATAAAGTCGACACGACGAACGCAACCGAGTTGGGCGACGATGCAGTGGACACCACGGGGGCAGACGAGAGCGGTACTGACGACGAGCAGGATGGAGAAGACGTCGCTCCCGACGACGCCACCGACGATGAAGGCTCGGACGACCTGGACGACGGCGACGGCGAAAACGACGGCGACGCCGATGAGGTGGACGAGGCCGACGACCTGGACGACGCCGATAACGCGGACGAGGCCGATGGGGCAGACAACCCTGCGCAGGACGCTGACGACGAGGACATTCGCGACGACGAGGACGTCCGCGACGGTTCGGAAGACGCGGACGACGGTTCGGAAGACGCGGACGACGATTCGGAAGACGCGGACGACGGTTCGGAAGACGCGGACGACGGTGAAGAGGGAGAAGGCGGCGACGGCAACGATGGCGAGGAGTCGCCCGATGACGACAGCGAATCAGGGATGCAGGACCCCATCGCACTCGAAGCATCCGCAGCCGAGTACAGTCAGGACGTCGACGAGGAAGCGGTCGCAGAGGCGCTCGGCGTCGACGTCGCCAAGCTCGATGATCTCGAGCCGGAAACCTCGACCGCGGAACTGGTCCAGAACTTCGGTCGAGAAGCCCGGACGAACCGCGGGCTCGCATCACCAGGTGGAGTCGAGGCGATGGGATTCGACGACGAATTCGAGTACGTGGACGCGGTGGTCGAGGACGTCGAGACGAGGACCATCGAGGACCTGGAAGCCACGGCGACCGACGAGGATACGGGGACTGCAGCCGCCAGTGGCGCCAACCTCGGTCGATTCGCCACGGAAGACGAAGCCTGGTACGAGGTCGACTTCGACGGACGCGTCGCCGGAGCGACCGACGCCGCGCGAGACAGAGCGGACGCCACGCGAGACAGAGCGACCGACGCCGCGCGAGACGGGGAGACCGACGACGTGGAAGGCGAGGCTGGTGACTCGGGCGGAATCGAGGATGCCGTCGAGAAGTCCGATATGGACGCCGCCGCCGAATCTGACGCCGTGACGGACGCAGCCGACGCCGAAATCGTGGACAGTCCCGAAGACGACGGGACCGCTCAGCAGTCGCCCGAACAGCCGGACACGTCGGACGACGACGCCGAGCAACCCGGTCGAATCGTCGACGTCGTCGACCAGCAGCTGACCTCGCTCGCGGAGGAGGCCGGTGGCAGCAGTCTCGGACCGGACGTCTCCGACATGGTGCTCACGCAGGCCGTCTCGGAGCTCGACGGCTCGAGCTTCAGGTTCCCCCTCTCGTCACGCACGTGGAACCTGTCGGCTGCAGTCGACGGTGGGGCGGCGTCGCTCCGTCTCAGCCCGGAGGAATCCGTCACCTTCGATGCAGCGCGCAAGCAACTCCTCCGGTACCAGCTCCGGAACTACCTGGACAAGGACCGGATGACCCACGCGGACATCGAGGTGGACGACTCCGACGTGGTCCTCGAAGTACCTGCCGCGACCGGCGAGTCGCTCGACGCCTGGGCCGACGCACTCGTCCAGATCGTCGACCGGACGTTCTACCTGACCGGCGACGACTGACCGTCCATCGCCTGCGACGATCGGCCTGTTCTTCGCCGCCGCCGACTGACCGTTTTTCTGCTGAGACCCGGATCCCGGTTCGACCCTTGTCCTCTGCCTCGTCCGAAAGCGGTAGGTTCCTTCGAGCCGGCCGTCAGGTATGGTCGGAACCCGCGACGAACCCTTCACGACAGACATCGACATCCGATTCAACGACGTCGACCTGGCCGGTCACGTGAACAACGCGATCTACGTCTCCTACCTGGAAGAGGCGCGCGTCGATTACCTGACCGAGGTCATCGGCGGTCTCGACTCGCTCGATGGCGTCATCGCTAACCTCGAGATAGACTACCACCGACCCGTCACGCTCGATGACGAGGTCGAGGTCGCGGTCGCCGTCACAGAGATAGGGTCGTCGAGTTTCGAGATGACCTACGAGGTACGGGCATCCGGCGACGTCGCCGCGACGGGCTCGACCGTGATGGTCGCGTACGACTTCGACACGGGCGAGTCGCGACCCATCCCCGAGGAGTGGCGAGAACTCGTTCGCGAGTACGAGGGCCTCTGAGCCGGGTCGGTGCCCGCCGAGTCGCACGGGAGAGACGACAGGTTTTCGACGGCCCTGCTCTTCGTTCGAGTGTGCGAATCGAGAACAGCTTCATCCCGGTTCGAGGGGTTGGCGAGCAGACCGAACGGAAGCTCTGGCAGGCGGGCATCACCCACTGGGACGACTTCGACGGTTCCGTGGTCGGATCGACGACGGCCGACCGTATCGAGGCGTTCATCGACACCGCGCGGGACCACCTCGCAGCGGGCGACAGCCGCTTCTTCGGTGACGCGCTCCCCTCGGCGGAGACCTGGCGGCTCTACGAGAACTTCCGCGACGAGACCTGCTTCTTCGACATCGAGACGACCGGCCTCTCCAAATCGCGCGACCACGTGACGACGGTCTCGTTCCATCAGGGTGGCGAGACGACGACGCTGGTACGTGGTGACGACCTGACAGCCGACGCCCTGCGAGAGCAGTTCGCCGACGCGGCGCTGGTGGCCACCTTCAACGGCGCACGGTTCGACGTCCCGTTCCTCGAGCGGTCGTTCGACGTGAACATCGACGCCCCGCACATCGACCTGATGTACCCGTGCAAACGTATCGGGCTCGACGGTGGCCTGAAAGCCATCGAGAAAGACGTCGGTATCGCCAGGGATGGTCCGGACATCTCTGGACGTGACGCCGTCAGGCTCTGGAACGAGTACGAACGCGGCAGCCAGTCGGCACTCGACACGCTCGTCGAGTACAACCGCGACGACACCCGGAACCTCCAGACGCTCATGGACGTCGTCGCGGACGGGCTCCATGCGGACCTGTTCGACGGTGCGACGAGCGCGTAGCTGATCACCGAGGCGGTCGGGTCTCCTCCCGACATATCTGAGTAACTCTCGACGTGTCTGAAAACGACCCACGGCCGGGGCAGGGCCGCGGTCGGAGTGGATAACGGAGTCGGCAGGCCGTGGACACGGCTGCTGACAGGCTGGTGTCCGAGGTCGCGCGGGTGGATGTCTTGACTGCGGGGAACGACCGGACGGCACGGCGGGGACGTTGCCGAGCCGCGGTCGACTGGTGGGCGACTGTCCTGCCGACATTCGAAACGTTGGGTGGAATTGTCATAAGAATGGCTCTAGGTGAAATCGCTCTTTTCGTCACCACCGGCCCGGCCGTGACCGCCCTACTCGTTGGCTTCGACGAACTCTACGACTTCTTCTGGCGTGTCGACCGTCTCGATTCCGGGTACGTCGTGCGTCCCGACGCCGACGAGTGGCTTGCCGAAGACCTGTGCGAAGCCGATCTCCGAGAGCGTGCCGGGCCCGCCGTCGATGGCGACGACGACCTCGCCGTTCATCACGACGAGGGCGTTCCGGGCGTGCCCCATGCCGGTCGCGATGGGGACGTCGACGAAGGCGTTCGCCCCGTTGTAGTTCTCGCCAGGGAGGATACCGATGGTCGTCCCGCCACCGTTGTTGACACCCTCACAGATCGCTCGCATCACTCCGGTCAGGCCGCCGCAGACGACGGTGTGTCCCCGACGCCCGAGCTGGTAGCCTATCTCCTCCGTGCGGTCGTACACTTCGTCTGGAACCGAGCTCCCGCCGATGACACTGACGCGCATTCGTGTGCCACCTCACTGGCGGAGAACAGGGCCGTTTCGGTTCGTTCTCTGCGACAGACACGACTGACGCCCCGCCTGCTCAGGCGGCCTCGATAGCCGCGAGGAGTTCCTCTTTCTGCTTCAGCCCGACTAGTCGCTGGACGGTCTCGCCGTCGCGGAACACCAGCAGGTTGGGGATACCCTGGACGCCATACTGGCCCGCCAGTCCCTGATGCACGTCGACGTCGACCTTCAGTACGGCGGCGGTCGATTCGGCGGCGACCTCGCCGATGTACTGGCCGAGGGCCTGGCACGGCCCACACCAGTCAGCGTAGAAGTCGACCAGGACGACCTCGTACTCGTCGAGCGCGGCCTCGAACTGCTCGACGCTCTCGACGTGAATCGGCTCGTCCGGTGTCGAACCAGGTCGCGCGGCGTCCACCGCGTCCTCGCTCGCCTGGGACAGAAGTGCCTGCTTCTTGGCTTCACGGATGGCCTCGAGTTCGTCGGAATCGGTCATCGTAGCCAGTGGTACGGATCGGAGAGACATAACGGTTGTGTGTATATCTCCCAAGACTGTTGGGGCGACACGTTTCGACCGCAACCCGAGCATTAACGACCCCCACTATCCAAGCCACGCATATGCCCAAAGCAGAGATTTCGATGTCCGACACGCTCGACGCAGAACTGGACCGGCTCGTCGCCAGTGGTGACTTCCTGAACCGCGAAGACGCCGTCGAAGAGCTCATCTCGCTCGGCATCTCCGCCTACGGTCCTGCCGAGGAGACCCGCGAGGAGCGCGGCGACCTCTTCAACCAGTCGCTCAACGACCAGCAGGACCCGGCCGCGCGGAACGATACCGACGGCTACGGGTACTGAACGACTCTCTCGATTCTCCGTTCTCGTGGTCGACGAGCGACGCACTCCCGGACTCGATTAGCAACGCGAATAACGACGCCGGGATGCAACGATTCGTACTACGGCCCCTCTCCCCGCTTCGCGCTCTGATTCGCAACACACGCCGTTCGCGCTCTGATCCGCAATCCCCACCGTTCGCTCTCCGTTCTCAGCGTGTTCGAAGAGGAGAGCCAGGGGTGGGATTCGAACCCACGAAGTCTCGATTACAAGTCGAGTGCATGAACCGCCCATGCTCCCCTGGCACGCTTTCGTACGTCAGTCGTGGTCCTTCGCGTTAGTATCACTTTCGACTCGGACTCGCTTCTCCATGACGACGCGATGTTCCTCGTAGCCCTCCCGAGCGTAGAACGAACGGGCGCGTTCGTTGCCGGCCATCACCTCGAGCTGGACCGAGTCGACGCCCCGGTTCTGTAACGCCGCTTCGGCAGCCGCGAGTAGGGTCGGTCCACGGCCTGCGTTCCTGTACTCGGGAACCACGTAGAGGTTGTGTATCATGCCCCGGGTGACGTCGAGCGAGAGGTCGCCGCCCGAGACCTCGAACATGACGAAGCCGACGATTCGGCCATCGGCGCGGTCGACCAGCACGCCGTCGTCCACGATGTGCCGGGCGAAGTTCGTCCTGATGACGTCGCGGTTCTCGAACGCTCGGATGTAGCTCCCGTGTGGTCGCTGTTCGTGGGCGAGATCGACCCACCGGTCCGCGAGTTCGTCCAGGTCCGCGAGCGTGGCGAAGTCGACCAAGGGTCTACCAGTTGGCGGCCTCGAGCGCTTCGACGGCCGGCAGGTCGCCGCCGGTCAACATCTGCAGGCAGGCGCCCCCACCGGTCGAGAAGTGGTCGAAGCGGTCCTCGAGACCGAACTTCCGGACGGCCGCGGCGGTGTCACCGCCACCGACGATGCTGTAGTCTACCTCGCCGGCGGCCGCGTACAGTTCACGCGTCCCTTTCTCGAAGGCCGGATCCTCGAAGACACCAGCCGGGCCGTTCAGGATGACCGTCTTCGCGTTTTCGAGTACGGAGCGGTAGATGCGGAGGGTCTCGTCGCCGATGTCCATCGCGGCCTCGTCCTCCCGGCCGGGGAGGGCGTTCAGACCGATTTCGCGACGTTCGCCGTCGCGCTCGACCGCGACGTCCTGGGGGAACCGGATTCGGTCGCCGTGTGCGTCCAGGAGATCTCTCGCGCGGTCTATCTCGTCCCAGTAGCCCTGGTCCATGATGAACTCGGTACTCGCGTCGCCGATGTCGACGCCGTCTGCGACGAGGAAGACGTTCCCGACGACTCCGCCGGTCAGTATCTGGTCGGCGAGACCCGACTCGAGGACGCTCCAGGCGACGTCGATGGAGTCGGGGACCTTCGCACCGCCGAGACAGTACACGCGCGGGCCCGCGGTGGACTCGATATCTCCGAGGACGTCTATCTCCCGTTCCATCACCCGGCCGGCGTAGCTCGGCAGATGCTGAGGGAAGCCGACGAGCGACGGCTGCGACCGGTGTGCGGCCGCGAACGCGTCGTTGACGTAGGCGTCGAGCACCGGGAGCAGTCCTGTTACGAGGTGCGTCTCACCGGCTTCGACCGGGTCCCAGGTCATGTACTCTTCGCTGTAGAACCTGGTGTTCTCCAGCACGACGGCCTCTCCGTCGTCGAGCGATTCGACGGCGTTCCGTGCCGCCGTCGTGAACGTCGCGTCGACGTAGCTGACGGGGTTATCGAGCAGTTCGTCCAGTCGCTCGGCGTGTGCCTCGAGCGTCTCGAAGTCGTCCCCGCCAGGGCGACCCTGATGTGCGAGAATCACGACGCGACCGCCGCGTTCGAGGAGCTCTGAGAGCGTCTCCTCGTGCGCGCGGAGCCTCGCGTCGTCGGCGAGACCGTCGTCTGAGAGCGGACTGTTGATGTCGACCCGTACCCCGACCCGACGGCCGTCTACCGCGAGGTCATCGAGGGTCCCTACCGGCATATGGATGTGCGTGCGAGGGGCCCAAGCATAGACCTTTCTCCTTGGTGGCTTGGGAACGGGCTTCGTTCGCTTTCGTGTGTTTGAGCGTCTCTACCACGATTTTCCGGCAAGACGTATCAGGTCCATCTCGTATGCTGGCGAGATGTCCGACACAGGGACGCTAGCGACGGTCTCACGTTCGTCTGGAGAGGCCATATATCCGACCAATCACGCGAATCAGAAACGCCGGATAGACGTTGGTATACCTATCCACGTGTGGCGTTATCAGGAAAGATTTAATGGGTGGTTCTCTCCATTGTGGGTAGGGATAGCGAATGGGTGTCAATAACACTGTAGACCGTGGCAGGCAGTTCGTCCTCGAGAATCCGGGGGCACTGCTCGTCGGGGCCATCGGCGTGTTCTTACTCGTCGATTTTCTCCGGCGCATCGCTACCGGCGACCTGGCTTTCTCGAAGGTAGCCACAAACGTCTATGACGGCCTGCTCCGTGGGCTCGTCATCGGACTCGCCGGTATCGGTCTGTCGATGACGTACAGTATTCTGAACTTCGCGAACTTCTCGCATGGGGACTACCTCTCGACCGGTGCGTTCGTCGGCTGGGGGACCACCTACCTCATCGCGGGACTCGGCGCCGAATACACGCTGGGGTCGCGCCTGCTGGTCGGTGCCGGACAGAGCGTCACCGGCTCCCAGCTCGGCATCGGTATCGCCAGTACGCCGCTGGCGATTCTCGTCGGTGTGGTCATCGCCGGCGGATTGACCGCGGGACTCGCGCTCGCGATGGACAAGATGGTGTACAAGCCGATGCGCGATGCAGACGGTATCAGCCTGCTCATCGCGAGTATCGGTGTCGCGTTCGCGCTCCGGTACCTGCTCGCGTTCATCTTCGGTCCCGCGAGCCGCGGGACGACGAGTTTCGACGCGAACCCCGCCATCTCGTTGTACTTCATCGACGGTAACTTCACCATCAGTGCACACGACATCACGCTCGTGGTCATCTCCGTCGGGCTGATGGCCGGCGTTCACTACCTGCTTCAGTACACCAAGCTCGGGAAGGCGATGCGCGCGATGTCCGAGAACGAGGACCTCGCCCGCGTCACCGGCATCCCGACCGAACGCGTCATCAAGTCGACGTGGGTCATCGGCGGCGCCCTCACGGGCATCGCCGGCTACATGCTCGTCCTCTGGAGCGGGACCATCTCGTTCCAGGACGGCTGGTTGCTACTGCTGCTCATCTTCGCAGCAGTCATCCTGGGCGGTATCGGTTCCATCTACGGCGCGATCGTCGGCGGCCTGGTCATCGGTGTGACCGCGTCCATCGCCGTCTTCTGGATTCCGTCCAGCTTCGCCCGCGTCGCAGCGTTCGTCGTGATGATCGTCATCCTGCTGTTCAAGCCGCAGGGTATCTTCAGTGGGAGGTCGACCTCATGAGTGCAGAGATGTCCACCGCAGACGACGGCGCACAGCCCGGCGACGGCGACGGTCGTGCAGAGGCCAACTCGTCGCTGATAGAGACGGTGTTCACCGAGGACTGGATGATGGTGCTCGCCGTCATGGTGAGCCTGTACGCCGTCTACATCGTCACCGGCCTGGTGCTCGGCTACCCGCTTCGCGGTCAGCTGAACTCCATCGGGACGTTGACGACCTGGATAGCCCTGTTCGCGATGTTCTCACTGGCGCTCAACCTCCAGTGGGGGTACACGGGACTGTTCAACATCGGTATCATCGGCTTCGCCGGCGTCGGTATCTACACGATGGCCATCGTCTCGAACTCCTTCTCCGCCCCCAGTAGCGGGCAGGTTGGAGGGTTCGGACTGCCGTGGGTCGTCGGCATCGTCGCGGGTGTCGCCGTGGCGACCGCATTCGGGTTCATCGTCGCGCTGCCCGCACTTCGCCTCCGCGCCGACTACCTCGCAATCGTGACCATCGCGTTCTCCGAGATCATGCGGTTCGCCTTCCTCTCGGGCGACTTCGAGGTCATCACACTCGGTAAGTACGGCATCCTGCCGGCACAGAACATCGGCCTGGGTGGCGGGAGTGGTATCATCTACGACTTCCCGTCCCCGATGGACGCCCTCGTCGGCGGGCTCGGGCTCTCGAGCTTCTACGGTGGTCTCGTCCACTGGTTCGGGAACGACCTTCCCGGCCTGTTCGGGGCGGCAGCCATCGAGAATCCGAAGCCCATCGTCGACCAGCTCGTCTACGGCTTCCTCCTGCTCGCAGGCGTCTACGGCTTCTACTGGCTCCTAAAGCGCACCGGCGAATCCCCGTTCGGTCGCGTGCTCAAGGCCATTCGTGAAGACGAGGACGTCGCCCGCGCGCTCGGGAAGGACACCGACCGCTTCAAGATCCAGGCGTTCATGATCGGCTGCGGTCTCATGGGTCTCGTCGGCATCCTCTGGCTCTGGGGCCAGGGGACGGTGACGCCGACCAACATCCGGCCGCGGATGACGTTCTTCATCTGGATCGCCCTCATCCTGGGGGGCTCCGGGTCGAACACCGGGAGCATACTCGGCGGGGCGGTCTTCGCGGGGACCCTGTTCCAGGGCCCGCTCTACCTGAAGAACGTGCTCAATCAGGTCCTCCCCATCCAGAATGCGCCGGCAACCTTCGGGCAGGCCGGCGGGGAGGTCATCAACGGGCTCGATCCGGTTCCGATGATCGCGTACATCTTCGCGAACATCCGGCAGTTACAGCTGGTCATCATGGGTATCGTCCTGATCCTCGTGATGATCTACCGCCCGCAGGGTATGCTCGGCCACCGGACGGAGACGGCGGCAAGCATCTCTCTCGACCGACCGCGGCTGCGTCGGTCCGCGGGGAACGACGGAGGTGAGTCCGATGAGTAGTGACACGAACTCCGAAACGACGCTCGAGACGGCGACCGGCGGCCCCGACCTCTCGGAGACGCCGCTGCAGGTCACGGACCTGAAGAAATCCTTCGGTGGTATCCAGGCGGTCAACGGTGCCTCGTTCGAGGTCGAATCGGGGACGCTGACGGGTCTCATCGGCCCGAACGGCGCCGGCAAGTCGACGACGTTCAACCTCATCACCGGCATGCACAAGCCCGACAGCGGGCAGGTGCTGTTCAACGGTGAGGACATCACCGGCTACGAACCGCACGAGATCGCGCTCAGCGGACTGGTCCGAACGTTCCAGATCGCCCGTGAGCTGGAGGAGATGACGGTTCTCGAGAACCTTATGCTCGCACCGCAGAACCAGCGCGGCGAATCGTTCGCGCAATCGGTGCTCCCCTGGACCCGCAGTGCCGTCCAGAACGAAGAGGAGGAAATCCTCGACCGCGTCTGGGAGACGCTCGACTTCTTCGACATCGAGCACCTCGCGCATCAGCAGGCCGGTGGCCTCTCCGGCGGCCAGCGGAAGCTGCTCGAACTCGCCCGTGCGATGCTGACCGACCCGGACATGCTCCTGCTGGACGAGCCGTTCGCGGGCGTCAATCCGACGCTCGAAAAGCGGCTTCTGGAGCACATCCACGAACTTCGCGAGCAGGGCTACACGTTCCTGCTCGTCGAACACGACATGGACCTCAT
Source organism: Haloarchaeobius lipolyticus (assembly GCF_051208015.1). NCBI lineage: Archaea > Methanobacteriati > Methanobacteriota > Halobacteria > Halobacteriales > Halorubellaceae > Haloarchaeobius > Haloarchaeobius lipolyticus. The sequence goes on from NZ_JBPKGF010000001.1 coordinate 153,175, forward strand.
CATGAACAACTGTGAACACGTCATCGTGATGCACCAGGGCTCTATCCTCACCGAGGGAACGCCCGCGGAAGTGAAGTCGAACGACCAGGTCATCGACGCGTACCTCGGAGGTGACGTATGAGCTCAGCGACCACGGAACGCGAGTTCCTCGTCCCCGACGAATCGCTGCTCGAGGTTCGGAACCTCGACGCCGGCTACGGCGACCTGCAGATCCTCACCGACGTCCAGATGGACGTCGCGGACGGGGAGTACGTGACCATCGTCGGCCCGAACGGCGCCGGCAAGTCGACGGCGATGAAGTCGGTCTTCGGCCTGACGACCCACATGGGCGGCACCGTCACGTTCGACGGCGTCGACATCACGGGTCAGAACCCCGAGGAGATCATCTACGAGGGACTGGGCTTCGTCCCCCAGAACGACAACGTGTTCCCGAACCTCACGGTGCGGGAGAACCTCGAGATGGGCGCGTACATCCTCGACGAGGTGCCACAGGACGCGCTCGACGCCGTCTGGGACCGCTTCCCCATCCTCAAAGAGCGCGAAGACCAGAAGGCGGGAACGATGTCCGGCGGCCAGCAGCAGATGCTCGCCATGGGCCGTGCGCTCATGCTGGAGCCGAAGCTGCTGATGCTCGACGAGCCGTCGGCAGGGCTCGCGCCCGACCTCGTCGACGACATGTTCGATCGCATCGACGACATCAACGACTCCGGGACGGCCATCCTGATGGTCGAGCAGAACGCCAAGGAGGCGCTCCGGCGATGCGACCGCGGCTACGTGCTCGTCCAGGGTGAGAACCGGTACATCGACACCGGCGAGAAGCTGCTCGGCGACGAGCAGGTCCGTCAGGACTTCCTCGGCGGATAAGCCGGTCACGACGCGGCTTCGGTGCGGTCTTTTCTTCGACTACCCGGCTTCTAGACGAAGCGCTCACTGGCGACGAACTGGCAGTTCTGTGCGTCCCTGGACCATAGATGACGGCCCTCTATCGGAGGCACGCTTGACTCCAGGAGACATCGTGTTCGGTGCTGCCGACGAATCCTGTGTGACCTCCCTCTACCGTCGACCCCGGGGAGACGACCACAGCGCCAGGTCGGCGACGGATACGACGACGCCGTACTCCGGCGTCCGGATCAGGTGGGTACCGCGGCAGCCGACGCGCGGCTCGCTCTCACGACCGTAGTAGTGGGAGCCTGCGGCTCGTCGCCTGTGGCCGGTCGAAAAAATTGCTCGTTCGTGTCCGGGCGCCGACTCAGGGCTTCGACTGTGCCTCCTCGATGACCGAGGTGTAGGAGGACTCGCCCTGGTTGTACGCGACCTGATTCCAGACCTCGCCGCCGTGCTTGTCCTTGAAGACCTTGGCGAACTGGTTCGAGAGCTGCTGGCCGTAGTCGTTGTTGACGTACAGCGTCGCGGCGGTCTTACCTTCGAGTCGCTTCGACGCGACCTGTGCCATCACGGCTCCCTGGAGCAGGTCGGACGGTGCGGTCCGGAAGATGTAGTCGTCGTCTTCGAGGTTCGTGACGCTGAGCGCCGTACTGGACGGCGAGCAGCCCACGACCTTGTTCGGGATGAAGACCTGCTTCGACACCGGGACGTTGACACCGGACGATGCGGACCCACAGACTGCGGGGTAACCGGCGTTGACCAGCGAGTTGGCGGCGTTGACACCGGCAGACGGATTCGTCTGCGTGTCTTCGACCTGCTGGTCGACCTCGAGGTCGAGGTCGGAGTCGTTGACCTGCTTGGCCGGGATCTTCGCGGCCTTGATCATCAGCTGCCCGACCGACGCGAGGGCACCGGTCTCCGGGAGGAGGACGCCGACCTTGATGGTCCGTCCCATCCCACCGGATGCGCTGTCCGCGTGCGGGCCGGAGCCATCGGGGTTGTCACCCTCGAACTGCTGGACGTCGACGTCGTTGGTGTCCTGGTTCTTGATGTTCCAGATGGAGTAGGCTGCGGACGCGGGGTCACCCTTGTCGTTGAAGTTGGTCGCACTCGAGGCACCCTGGTAGTTGATGTCCTCGCCCTTCGCGGCTGCTTCGACGCCTTCGACGAAGTTCTGGGGACCAACCTCCATCCCACCGGGGTTGGCGATACGGCGCATCTGGTCGCGGATGGCTGTACCGTCGTTCTTCCCTGCTGCGGCGTTCGCGAGGATGAGGATGGCGACGGAGTCGTAACACTGGGAGTTGAAGACACCCGGTGCCTCGCCGTACTCGTCCTTGAACAGCTGGTTGAACGTCTCTTTGTTCGGACCGCCCGCTGCCGGGGCGGTACCGGTCAGTGCCTTCATGTCACTGCCGACTTGCTCCGGCAGCTTGTCGTCGCGGAGACCGTCGGGGACCAGGATCTTCTGTTCACCTGGGTCTGCCGAGTAGTAGTCGCGGAAGAGCTGGATGCCGTCTTCTGGATAGCCGATTACGACCATCACGTCCGGCTTCCCGCCGCCGGAACCACCACCACCCCCGCCGATACACCCAGCGAGACCAGCGATTCCTGCAGCACCTGCACCCTTCAGCACGTCTCGTCGTTGTATATTCCGTGCCATGGTAGCGTCCTACAGGTTTCACTGTTATAAATATACCTGCCAGTTGTTTACTTCGTGACCGTAAGACGGGGCCGTGACACACCGTCAGATTTGTCGGCAGTCGGGGCAGACCAGCTGACCGTTCGCCTCGAACAGTGACGCTGTAAGGGCGCCACAGAGCTCGCAGACGCCCTGTGTCCCGAATTCGTCGCCGGTTCCACCGTTCGCCAACGGCTCCGACTGGGTGTCGTCGGCCTCCTCGGGGGGAGAATCCGACGTGGTGATGCTCCGCCGCGCTCTGAGCGGCCCGGTCGCATCGATGACGTCACGCTCGGTCAGGACGCCGACGATGTCGTCGCCGTCGGTCACGAGCAAGTTCCGGATCGTCTGTCTGGACATCACGTCTGCGGCCTCGGAGAGAGAACGGTCGGCAGCGATCGAGACGACCGGCCGAGACATCAGCTGGTCGACCGTCGTCTCGGCGGGGTCGGCGTTCTCTGCGACCATCTCGAGAACGTCGCGCTCGGTCATGATGCCGACCGGTGTGCCGCCACGCATGACCAGCACGCTCCCGGCCGCCTCGTCTCGCATGAGTCGAACCGTACTCAGAACGGTATCCGATTCGCTGACGCCGACGTACTCTCGCGTGGTCACGTCACGTATCGACACGTCGCGTTCCATGTGTGACTAGTTAGCAGTGTTCGTATAAAATCTACCCCCGCCACGTTTAATGCCGTACCCGACGAACGTCTCGGGTCAGTCGAACGGCCGAATCGGGCCGGCCGAGCCGATGAGTCCTTTCAGTCGAACGCGATACTCGTACCGTGGGCGCGACACTCCTCGAGGGCGTGTTTCGCCGCGAAGCCGGCGGCGTGCGCGTGGGCTCCCCGCCCGACACCGACCTGAAGGTCGATTCCCGTCTCCTCTTTGACGTGGTCGAGAGCGTCCCTGTACTCCGCGTCGCCGAGGTCCGGACAGGTAGCGATGATGTTGTCGCCGCCGACGAAGAACGAGAGCGAGTCGTGCGCGCTCCGCATGTAGCGCATGAGGGAGGCGTACGCTTGCTCAATCTCGATGAACGAGTCGTAGGCGTTCAACTCGTCGGTGAACTTGCCGGTCGCGTCGATGACGTCGAAGTGAGCGATCTGGACGTCGTCGTCGCGTCGGAACTCGTCGTCGATGGTCCGCCCGCGCAGTATCTCGCGGCGGGACTTGTCCTGTGCACTACCGGCGTCCTGTAGGAGGTCGGTGGCGTCCGCGAGCGCCTGTGCCGGGTTCGTCCCGGTCGCGACGGCGAAGCTGACCGTCACGGGATAGCGGTTGCCGACGGACTCCTGGATGAGCGCGTGGTCGTCCATGTCCAGCCCGTTCGTGACGGCGACCATGTTGTCGAAGCGGGTGAAGAAGACGTACCCGTCTCGGTTGCCGACCAGCTGCGAGAGGTCTGCGTACAGCCGGGACTGGAGCGTCTGGAGGTCCACCTCGCGTCGCGGTTCGGGTGTGACCGTCCACGGACCGTAGTTGTCGATCTGGATGAGGGTGACCTGCGTATTCGTCACTGTTGGCCGTGCCTAACGGACGAGACCGTATAAGTGAATCTGAACCGGTCGAACACGCTCGACCCGTTTTCGGTCGGTGTGATGTCGGTTCGACGTTACGCGGGCTTGACGTTGGACTCGCCCGCCTTCGGATGGTAGTCCCAGAAACCGCCGGACCGCATCGCCTTTCCGACCGCCTTGTGGAACGAGACGATGTCCTCGAACTCGTCTTCGGTGACGTGCTCGAAGATGTCTGCGACGCTGACGACGCGCTTCGAGTTGAGTCGAATCGGCTCGTCGGCGTGTGCCTCGACGAAGTCGGCCTTCTGGAGCGGGAAATCCTCGTCCTCGTCCAGCTTTTTCGCGAGAATCGCCATCCCGTACTTGCGCATCCCCTCGCTGCCCTCCTCGCCGTCGGGGTCGTGGGGCCACTCGTTGCTCATACCCGGTGCTGTGGCTGGCATGCGCAAAAGGATTACTGAAACGGCGGCAGTGAGAGCGGAATCAGTTCGACGATGCAGCGGTCAGTCGTCGCTGTTCGCCGTCGCGGTCCCGTCCCTGGCCCCGTCCGAACCGAGCAGTTCCTCGCGGTGCTCGTCCAGCAGGGGCGCCCGCCGCGTCGGGCTGGTCGACGCGCCCGAGAACTTGATGGGGCAGCCGGCGACGGTCACGCCGCGGTCCGCTCCGGGCTGTTCGACCTCGGTGAGCATCTCTCTCGCGTGCACGTGGTCATCATCGAAGATATCCGCGGTGTCCTGGACGGGGGCGACCGGGACGCGGCCTTCGAGCGCGTCGACGATTGTCGACTCGGTGTGCTGGCGCGTCCAGTCCGTTATCTCGGCGCGCAGCGTGTCCCGGTTCTGCAGGCGGCTTCCGGCGTCTGGGTAGTCAGCGACGAGGTCCGGTCGGTCCATCGCCTCGCAGAGGGCGCGCCAGTGGCCGTCGGAGAAGGCGGCGACGACGACGTGCCCGTCGGCCGCCTCGAAGGCGTTGTACGGGAACAGCGTCGGGTGGGAGTTACCCTGGCGAGAGAGCACCTCGCCCGTATACGAGTAGGTGTAGACGGTCCGCTCGCACATCGAGACCATGGCGTCGTACATGGCGGTGTCGACGTACTGTCCCTCGCCGGTCCGCTCGCGGTGGTGGACCGCGGCGAGGATGCCGACGGCGTTGAGGACGGCGGTGAACAGGTCGCCGATACCGGGGCCGACCTTCGTCGGTGGACCGTCCTCCTGGCCCGTTATCTCCATCACGCCACCGAGCGCCTGCGCGATGAGGTCGAAGCTCGGCTGACCCTGCCGTTCGGTCTCGCCCGTGCGGGGGTCGCCGAACCCGCGGATGGACGAGTAGATGATGGACTCGTTGCGTTCTCGCAGCTGTTCGTAGCCGAGGTCGAACTTCTCCATCGTGCCCGCGCGATAGTTCTCGACGACCACGTCGGCCTCCTCGACCAGCGAGAGGAAGTCCTCGCGGTCGCGGTCGTTCCCCAGGTCGAGTTCGAGCGAGCGCTTGCCCCGGTTGACCGACTGGAAGTAGCCGCCGTAGGACTGGTCGCCGGGGTCGGTCCCCTCTCCGTTCTCGTCGTCGACGAACGGGGGATTGGAGCGTATAAGGTCGCCGCCCGGTCGCTCTATCTTGATGACGTCAGCGCCCATGTCCGCGAGCAGCATAGTGCAGTACGGGCCGGCGAGAACCTGTGTCAGATCCAGTATCCGAAGGTCAGAGAGTGGACGCATGGGCGAATCGACCGACTGCGACGGGTAAAACCTTACGGATAGATGATGAGGGATTCCTTCCTGCCGTCTAAGCTCCTATGAGAATATAAGGAGTATTATCATGAACAATCATTATCTTTAAGGAATGTTCATGTTTAGTGGCAGATGCGCAATGCCCCCGACAGTCATACTCGGCGTCATCGGCTCCGATGCACACGTCGTCGGAATCACCATCCTCGACCAGGCCCTCTCGGCGGCCGGGTTCGAGGTCGAGAACCTCGGCGTCCAGACCTCGCAGGAGGAGTTCGTCGAGGCCGCGAAATCCCACGACGCAGAGGCTGTACTCGTCTCCTCCCTCTACGGCCACGCCGAACAGGACTGCCAGGGCTTTCACGAGCTGCTGGCGGCCGAAGGCGTCGACTGTGTCACCTTCATCGGTGGCAACCTCGCCGTCGGACAGGACGACTTCGAGCAGACGCGGAAGACCTTCCGCGCGCTCGGATTCGACCGCGTCTTCGACAGCGAGACGACGCCGGAAGAGGCCATCCGTGCCCTGGAACGTGACCTGAACGTCTCCCCCCGCGAGACAGAGACCGACCGAATCAGCGCCTGATGTTACGCGACGAAACACTCTCCACAGACGAACTGCGGCGTATCGACGAGCAGATTCGCGAGGACTGGCCCCCCGCCCAGACGATAGACTTCGAAGAAGCGGTCACCTACCACGAGACGCTGCCGGAGCACAAGCGATTCGCCGACGTGCTCGAGTCGGCGGACCGTCCCCTGCTCCAGCCTCGCGCCGGCGTCCCGCTGCTCGACGACCAGGTCGACCTGCTCCGTCACCTCCACCACGAGGGCGGTGCGGACCTGCTCCCTACGACCATCGACTCGTACACACGCGACAACGAGTACGGGAAGGCCCAGGAGGCCCTCGACAAGGCCCAGGAGTCCGGTGAGGATACCCTCAACGGCTTCCCGGCCGTCAACCACGGCGTCGAGGGCTGTCGACAGCTCATCGAGCGGGTCGACGCTCCCATCGAGGTCCGACACGGGACGCCGGACGCCCGGCTGCTCGCGGCCGTCACCTACGCGGGCGGCTTCCAGAGCTTCGAGGGCGGTCCGATCTCGTACAACATCCCGTACTGTAAGGACCGCGACCTCGCCCAGACCATCGAGCACTGGCAGTACGTCGACCGCCTCGCGGGCGCGTACACGGAACGAGGTATCACCATCAACCGCGAGCCGTTCGGCCCGCTGACCGGCACGCTGGTTCCACCGAGCATCTCCATCGCCATCATGCTCATCGAGGGGAAGCTCGCCGCGACGCAGGGCGTTCGCAGCCTGACTCTCGGCTACGGGCAGGTCGGCAACGTCGTCCAGGACGTCGCGGCACTCCGCGCCCTCCGAAAGCTCGGTAACGAGTACCTCCCGGACGAGGTCTGCGTCACGACCGTCTTCCACGAGTGGATGGGCGGCTTCCCGCCGGACGAGGCCCGCGCGAACGGCGTCATCGGGCTCGGCGGGACCACCGCGGCCATCGCGAAGCCGGACAAGGTCATCACGAAGTCCCCGCAGGAGTTCGCGGGAGTCCCGACCAAGGAGGCCAACGCGGCCGGCCTCCGGACCACTCGCCAGCTCATCGACATGGTCGTCGAGCAGGCCATCGGTCTCGACGGCGTCGACGAGGAGCAGGAGCTCATCGAGCGCGAGACCTGGTGTCTCATCGATGCCATCGAGGCCCACGGCGACGGCGACGTCGCCCAGGGAACGGTCGCCGCGTTCGAATCCGGCGCGCTGGACGTGCCCTTCGCCCCGAGCAACGCGGCCCAGGGAACCGTCCTCCCCGCGCGGGACGATGACGGGCGGGTCCGCATCCTCGAGTGGGGCGACCTCGCCATCGACGACGACATCAAGGAGATGCACGAGGCTCGCCTCGACACGCGAGCCCGGACGGAGGGCCGCTCCCAGTCGTTCCGGATGGTCGCCGACGACGTCGACGCCATCAGCGACGGGAAGCTCATCGGCCGTCCCGCATCCAAGCAGTCTCGCACCGACGGAGGTGAGACACGTGCGGATTGAGCGAATCCGGGCGGTTCCCACGGTGTCGGGGTTCTACTTCGACGACCAGCGCGCCATCAAGCGGGGCGCGACACAGGACGGCTTCGCCTACACTGGCGAACCGGTCACACCCGGCTTCGACCGGATTCGAGAGGCCGGCGAGGCGCTCACCGTCGAAATCGAACTCTCGGACGGGACCATCGCCTCGGGCGACTGCTGTGCGGTCCAGTACTCGGGGGCGGGCGGGCGCGACCCGCTCTTCCGAGCCGAGTCGTACCGCCCTGTCGTCGAGGGGACCGTCGCGAGCGAACTCCGGGGACTCGACCCCGCCGAGTTCGGTGAGAACGCGACCATCGTCGAGGAGCTACCGCCCGCGAGGACCGAGACGGACGGACGGACCGACCGCGACCAGCTCCACACCGCCGTCAGGTACGGCGTCTCGCAGGCACTGCTCGCGGCCGCGGCGTGCGCACGCGGAGAGACGATGACCGAGGTGCTCGCAGACGAACTCGGCACGGAGCCGGCGACGACACCGATTCCGGTCTTCGGCCAGTCAGGCGACGACCGCCGGGTCAACGCCGAGAAGATGATGATCAAGGGCGTCCCGGTCCTTCCGCACGGGCTGTTCAACTCCGTCGAGAAGGTCGGCGAGTCCGGCGAGAAGCTGCGAGACTACCTCGACTGGCTCTCGACCCGCGCCCGCGAACTCGGGCCAGATGGGTACGAGCCGACCATCCACGTCGACGTCTACGGCATCCTCGGCGAGGTGTTCGAGGCTCCCTACGACCGGGCGGAGCTCGCGGACTACTTCGCGAGCTTGCGCGATGCCGCCGCCCCCTTCGACCTGCAGGTCGAGGGCCCGATGGACGAGGGCGGCCGTGCGGAGCAGATCCACTCGATGGCAGAGCTACGCGACGGCCTCCGCGATTCTGGTGTCGCCGTCGACATCGTCGCCGACGAGTGGTGCAACACCTTCGAGGACGTCCGCGCCTTCGTCGACGCGGGCGCGGCCGATCTCGTGCAGGTCAAGACGCCCGACCTGGGCGGCATCCAGCGCTCGGGACAGGCGGTCCGCTATTGTGAAGGGACCGACACCCGGGCGTACCTCGGCGGCACCTGCAACGAGACGGTGACCTCCGCGCGAGCCTGCGCACACGTGGCCCTCGCGACCGACGCGGCCCAGACCCTCGCCAAGCCCGGCATGGGGTTCGACGAGGGGTTCATGGTCGTGACGAACGAGATGCGACGTACACTGGCGCGCATGGAGTCACCACCGACGGCGACGGCAGCCGACCGACCGAACCCGGCAGACGACTGAGAGACAGTGCAGCTAGCTTTCGATATGGATATCACAGATTCAGACACGTTCGAGACCGTCCTGCAACGAGTCGAGACGCGCGAGAAGGGCAACTGCTTCGAGGACTTCGCCGAGGGCGACGTACTCGAACACGCGCCCGGTCTCACGCTCTCGAATCACGCGCACGAACTCTGGGCCAGCCAGACGCTCAACCACGACCCCGTCTACTGGCGCACCGACGCCGCCCGGGAGGCCGGCTTCGAGGAGCCACCGGTCCACCCGGACTACCTCGTCGCGGCCGTGATGGGGCCGACCGTCGAGGACCTCTCCGAGAAGGGCGGCTACTTCCTCGGCCGGACGAACCTCCGCCATCACGAACACGAGATCTACCCCGGAACCGAGATACGGGTCAGGTCGACCGTTCAGGCGAAGAAGGCCTCGTCCTCGCGCCCCGAGTACGGCATCGTCACCTGGGAGACGGAGGGCGTCGACGCCGACTCCGGCGACCCGCTGCTCAGCTACGAGCGGACGAACATGATCCCCCGGCGCGAGCCGATGGCGACCGACGGCGGGGCGCAGGAGCTCGGCGACGAGCCAGACGACGACGGGCCGACGCTCCCGGCCGAGTTCCTCGCGCCGGACGGCCCGTACTTCGAGGACTTCCGGGCCGCGCTCGACGAGGCAGACTCTCGAGATGCGGCCGTCGCCTACCGACACGAGCGCGGTCGGACCATGGACGACGTGATGGTCGCCACGCTCCCGCTCGCGACGCTCAACACCGCGAAGCAGCACCACAACGTCGACGTGATGGCCGACTCGCCCTCGGGCGACATCGTCGCCTACGGGGACGTGACCCGGTCGGTCGCGCTGGGGCACGCCCGCTCCGACGAGGCGACCTACCGCGAACTCGGCTGCGACGACGAACGGTTCCACACCTTCGTCACGCCCGGCGACACGGTCTACGGGTTCACCCGAGTCCTCGACGCCGAGTCGACCCACGACTACGCCGGCACCGTCACCTTCGAACACGTCGCGTTCAACCAGCGCGACGAACCCGTCTACTCGGGCACTCGCCGGGCACTCGTCCGGACGCGCTCGAACTGAGCTTCAGAGATCATCTACACCCACTACGAGACACGACACATGGCAGGACTCGCACGCACGTTCCAGACCGCACCGGCCGCCGTCCCCCGCGACAACACGGCGAAGTACCTCGACTCGGCCCTCGGCGCAGAGGGATTCGAGTGCCCCGACTGGCTCATCCCCGACCTCGAGGACGGGACCGCACCCGACATGAAAGCGGAGGGCCTCGACAACATCGTCGACCGGCTCCCCGACCACGCGGACGGGTTCCCCGGCGAGATTCGCCCCCGCGTCCAGTGGGCACACGACGACGAGGAGACTCGCGACCGCGGCGCGACCGAGATACGCCGGCTCGTCGAGGAGGTCGGCGACTACATCGACGGCGTGGTCGTCCCGAAGGTCGGGCGGCTCGAAGACGTCGAAGAAGCCGCGGGCGTCGTCGCCGACGCCGAGCGTGAGTTCGGGCTCGCGGACGGCTCCATCGGACTCGCAGTCATCGTCGAGACGCCGGAGGCGAAGTCCGACCTGCGCGAGATATCGCTGTTCGGCGGAGGCTCTCGACTCGACGGCCTCGTCTTCGGCCCGGTCGACTACACGGCCGCACTCGGTGGGCGGGAGATCGGTGACGGCCGACCCCGCTGGGATGGCCTGCTGGAGGACCTCTCGAACGAGGCGAGCGCGAACGGCCTCACCGCCATCGGCGGGCCGTTCGACCGGCTGTTCAAGGAGCGCGCCGGCGTCACGTTCTACAACGCCGACGGCTACGCGGACCACGTCGAACGCGAGGCTCGCGTCGGACTCGACGGCTCGTGGTCGTTGTACCCGAAACAGACCGCACAGGCGAACCGTATCCACATGCCGACTCCGGAGGAGCTAGACCGGGACGTCCGCAAGATAGAGGCATTCCAGGAGGCCAAGGCCGGTGGAACGGGTGCGGTCACCGTCGAAGGCCAGATGGTCGACGAGGCGACGTTCAAGAACTTCGTCAACACCGTCGAGACGGTCAGAGAGATAGACGCCGTCCATCCGAAACAGACCGACGAACTGTACGAGGAACCGCTCCTCGAGCGGGCGCTCACCGTCGATACGACCTGGAACTAGTTCTCGAGCGAGCGCTTCAGCAGGTCGACGTTCTTCTCGTTCGCTTTCCACGCCGCGTCGAACAGGTCACCGATGACGGGTATCGCACCGATTCCCGCGTCGACGGCGACGTTGGCGACCATCCGGCCGATGGTCGGTTTGGACACGCCCGCGCGCCACGCTTCCACGATGACGTACAGTGAAAGTGCGGTGGCGGCCGCGTCACCGAGTCCGGGGACGAGGCCGAGCACGGGGTCGAGTCCGATACGTCGGTCCGTTCCGGGGATGCGAATCGACTCGTCGAGGAGCCATGCGACCAGCTCGGCTCGCCGCACTGCAGGGTGGGTCGTTTCTTCCATATCCCGAGAGAGGCACTGGACGGGCAAAGGGTTGCGCCCAGCATTGGAAGGGCCGCCCGCTCAAGCGGGTTCGATGCCGACGAACTCGAACCGTGCGCCGCCCTCGCTTCCCTCGGTCACCCGGCAATGCCAGCCGTGAGCTTCCGCGATTCGCTGAACGATGGCGAGCCCGAACCCCGTGCCGTTCTCCGTCGTGGTGAAGCCGGACTCGAACACCTGGCTCCGGTGTTCGGGGTCGATTCCCGGACCGTCGTCCTCGACGAAGAAGCCGATAGGGTCGACGACTGACCCGCCCTCGTCCGTCGTGCCGAGTGGTCCGACCCGAACCGTAACACACGCATCCGAGGCCGAATCGGCGTTTCGACAGCGGCGTTCGTATCCGCCCGTCTCGCCCCTCGACCCGTGAACGAGGGCGTTCCGGAAGAGGTTCTCGAGTATCTGGGTCACACGCGACGGGTCCGCCTCGAACTGGACGTCGTCGACGAGCTCGAGCCGTCCGGCTGGCGTCTCCAGACTGTCCCACGCCTCGGTCGCGAGGCTGGCGAGCGAGACCGGAACGGTCTCGTCGATGGTCTGTCCGCGCCGGGCCAGCGTCAGGATGTCCTCGATGAGCGCCATCATCCTCTCGAGCGCTCCCTCTATCGCCTCGAGGTGCTCGCCGTCGTGTTCCTCTCGCGCGAGCTCGGTCCGGAGGGTCGCGACGGTCAACGGGTTCCGGAGGTCGTGGCTCACGACGCTCGCGAACTCGTCGAGGCGCTCGTTCTGTCGCTCCAGCTCCTCCTGCCGTTCCAGTTCGTCCAGCGCTGTGGCCGCGCTCCGTGCCAGGATGTTGGCGAGGTTGACCTCTTGCTCGGAGAACTCGTACGGATCGAGCACTCCGCACGAGAGGACGCCGTGATGACCGATCGGGGCGATGACCGTCGCCTGAACCGGCATGTCGTTCGACAGTGTGTCCGAATCGACCGCTTCGGACACGATGGTCTTCCCGGACTCGAACAGCGACCAGAGCCAGCCTCCACGCGGATGAACGGGGTTCGGTTCCCCCGATTCGGCGAGCCGGCGTCGGTGCTCGTCGGTCCCGGCTGCAAGCTCCAGTCCGGACCCGTCCTCGCGAACGAACCAGACGGTCGGCGACGGGAAACCGAGTATCTCCTCCCCCGACACGACCGTTATCTCGGCGACTTCTTCCGGGCTTTCGGCGTCGACGAGTCGAAGCGCCGCGTCGTGCAGCAACTGCAAGGTCTCCTCGTGGCGTTTCCGCTCGGTGACGTCCCGGGCAGAGCCGACTATCTGGACGACCTCGTCATCGATTATGACGGGAGTTAGCTTGGTCTGCCACACCCGTTCCTCGCCCGTGAAGTCGAGGCGCTCCTCGTAGCTGATCGGCTTGCGCCGTTCCAGACACTGCCGGTAGTTCGCTTCGAGTTCGCTTCCGATCTCGTCACCGAACGCCTCACGTGGTGTCTTCCCGGAGATATCCTCGGTTCGCTTCCCGGTCGCCAGCTCCTCCGATGGATTGAACCGAGAGTACCGAAGCTCGTCCCCGTCGACCGTAACGAGGAACAGCGCGTCCTGCACGTTCTCGAAGACGGCCTCGTACTCTTCCTTGAGGCGGCGTAACTCTCGTTCGCGCGCGGTCATCTCCGTGATGTCGCTCGCGAGGCCGACGACACCGAGGATCTCGCCCGCCTCGCTCTCGTAGGGGAACTTGTTCTCGTAGAAGACGTGCTCGGTGCCGTCGACGCACGCGACGGTCTCGCAGGATTCGTGCTCGCCCGTCCGGATGATCCGCTCGTCGATCGCTCGAAGCCGTTCCGCGGTCTCGGCGTCGAAGAGGTCGTAGTCTGTGAGTCCTCTCACCTCGTCCGGCGTCATGTCGAAGTACGACGCTCCCGCCTCGTTGATGAACTCGTACCGACCCTCGGTGTCCTTGATGAAGATGGCGTCCCGGGTGTTCTCGATGATGGCGTTCAGCTGGCGTTCCTTCTGCTTTAGCTCCGTCACGTCTCGCGAACTCACGACCAGAGAGGGATTCTCGGCGTCCGCATTCCTTCCATGGACGGTCGCTTCTAGCCAGCGCCAGCGCCCGTCGCCGCCCTCGACACGGAACTGTATCGCGTCGACGTCATCGCGGACCGCTCGCTCGAACGCACACTCGACGGACTCCCTGTCTTCCGGATGGACGTAGTCGAAGACGCTCGTTCCGACGAGTTCAGCCTGGTCGTAACCGAGCACGTGCTCGACGGACGGACTGACGTACTCGATGCCGCCGGTAACGTCGTGGACAGTCACGATATCTGTAGAGTATTCGAGAATGAGGTTGTGCCCCTCGATACTGTCCATTGTGTTCAATAAATGGTAGTACGCGAATATAAGAATTGGGCGTTAAAAAGGACTAAATGAGTACAATCGATAGGGCTCTCATTTTATCTGTCATTTATCTATATTTGGAAAAACTTCGGCATTTAAATATTATCTGACATAAGTCGTCGCTGTCGACCCTCGTTATTCATCGTGAGAATGCGGTGGGATTGGGATTCGAACTCACTCGCAAATCACAGATTTGCTCGCTGCTCGAATCCCACTCGTCTACGCATCGCTCCTCGCGAAAGTGCTCGGAGCGAATGCGGTGGGATTGGGATTCGAACCCAAGAGGCCGAAGGCCACCTGCTTTCAAGGCAGGCGCAATAGTCCACTCTGCCATCCCACCTCGCTAGTCGATTACCGTGGGTCCCTATAAGGCCTGTCGGTCTACTGTCGTACGAGACGGGCTTCTCCTTCCTGGTGGACGACGGACAGTCCGAGGTCGTCGAAGAACGCGGTCGTGTGTTCCGGCACGATACGCCCAGCTCGCTGTCTGGCTCTGACGAGCGAGACGACGGTGCAGAGGTCGCGACCCGACTCGACCGTCGGATAGTGCGGCAGGAAGTCGACGTCCAGACCGGCGTCGAGGGCACGGTCGGTGAGCGTCTCGACGGTCGGCGGGGCGAACGCGCCGTCGAAGTCGACCGGTTCGGTGAAGGCGACTCCCCAGACCCGCCCGTCCGTCGCGGGGCCGAACACGGCGTCGTAGCGCCGCAGCTTCATCGAGGCGTTGTCGATGTCCTTCCGACCGACGAGCGGCGCGGTCGCGTCGACGACCAGGACCGAGGCGTGCTCCTCGGTGTCGAGGAGGTGCAAAACGGTGTTGCCGACGCGACCGTCGTAGGTCGAGCCGACCTGGACCTCGAAGCGGATCTCCTCGGCTGCGTCGCCCAGTGCCTCCTCGGCGACGGCCCGGACTTCGGATTCAGCGTCGGCGTCGCCCGTCCCCGCGAACTCGTCGGGGAGCAGGTCGTCGGAGCGGTAGTTCACGAGCAACTCCCCGCCGGAGGACTCCGCGGCGACCATCGCGTCGGCGAGCATCGCCCGGTAGCAGTCGGCGGCCTCGGCGGCCGATAGCGGTGTCTCCTCGGCGAGTCTCGGCAGACAGAGTCCCTCGCGCGGCGGGTCGGCGAGGAGGACCACGAGCGTCATACGCAGGGATGACGGGCCGAGGGCCTTCAACTCGCCGCTTCGGTCGTCGCCGCCGTCCGACCGCCGGGATTGAAGAGCCAGCCAGCCGTCGACGGAGGCATGACTCGATTCAAAGCACTCGGGATGCTCGTCCCTGTCGCCATCGTCTTCTCTGGGCTGGTCGCACTGGTCGCACTCGGCGTCAACCTCGGCTCCCTCGCCGACGTGGCCTCGTCGACGGCGGTCGCCGCAGGTATCGCGGTGGTCGTACTCGTGATGGGTGGGGTGAGCGCACTCGGGGCGCGCTCGAAGGAGTGGCTGGAGAACACGTACTGGTGAGTGGAGCGACGGCTTCCGTCGACGCTCATCGACTTCGCCGTCCCTTCGTCTGGCGGTAATCGGTCGCCATCAACCTCGCGAACCGCTCGACGAACGTCTGGGTCTCCTCTTCGGTCTGTTCTGCCGGGTCGATCATCGGCACGAGTTCGAAGCCGCGCCCGCGAATCGTCTCGCCGTGATGCTCGTGGACGTCGAGTTCGGCCGCCGGTTTCGTCGTGTACTCCTCGCCGAGTTCGGCCAGGGCTCGCTCGCCGACGGGGACGAGAATCTCGGGGTTTATCATCCGTATCTCGGCGTTCAGGTACGGTTCGCAGGTCGCGATCTCTTCGTCGGTCGGCCCTCGCTCCGGGTGTCGACAGCGGGTGAGCGTGGTACAGAAGACGTTCGCCAGCTGGGGGTCGTCGATGGGACTGTCCGAGGCACAGAGCATGAGCCGCTCGAGGATGGACCGGAACGTCTCGTCGGTCGCCAGCGGGACGCCTGCCGCTTCGTCGCCGGCCGACGGTGCCTCGCCGACGAACAGGAAGTCCGCGCCGACGTCACCGTAGCCGTGGACGACGCGCTCGCGGGTCTCGCAGAGACTGCAGTTCTCGCAGTCCTCGTCCATGCCGTACGGGTTGGCGAGGTCGTCCTGGTTCGCGTTCACGACGGGAACGAGGGTCGGCCCGGGGGTAAGCGCTTCGGACCGGTCAGCGGCCGAGCCCGCCGCGTTCTTTCACGTCGAGGATGAACTTCACGTTGCGGAGTATCTCCTCTGGCGACGTGTCCTCGTCCTCGTCGTAGAGGTCGCTCGTCCGGTAGAGGACGTTCGACAGCTGTGCCGACTCGGACGTCTCGCCGCGGATCTCGTCGGCTATCTCCCGGAGGAAGGCGACCTTCTCCTGGTCGGGCTCGAACCGGGGGGACTCCCTTTCGTCGTCGGTGGCTGAACCGTCGCCCTCGTCGCTCATCTGTTTCTCGTGTGCTGCTGTCGTCGGACGAAGCCGACGTTGTCGGCCACGTTCGCCGTTATCTCACGGAACGCTTCGCCCGTCTCGCTCTCGTGGTCGAGGACGACCGGCTTCCCCTCATCGCCGCCGGTCCTGACGGCTGGGTCGAGCGGGACCGAACCGAGGAACGGCATCTCGTGGTCGTCCGCGAACCGCTGGCCGCCGCCCTCGCCGAAGATGGCGTGTTCACCGCCGCAGTCGGGGCACTTGAACGAGCCCATGTTCTCGGCGATTCCCAGCACCACGGTGTCGTGCTTTCCGAACATCTCGAGGCCCTTGCGGGCGTCGTCGAGCGCGACCTCCTGCGGGGTCGTGACGATGACGCTGCCCGTGACCGGGACGGTCTGGAGCATCGTCAGCTGGGTGTCGCCCGTGCCCGGCGGCAGGTCGATGACCATGTAGTCGAGGTGGCCCCACTCGACGTCCTCCCAAAGCTGGGTCAGGACCTTGTGGACCATCGGACCGCGCCAGATGACGGGGTCGTCCTCGCCGACGAGGAACGCCATCGACATCAGCTTCATCCCGAACTTCTCCGGGGGGACGAGCTTCTCGTCCTTCGTCGCGCCCGGACGCTCCGTCGCGTCGACCATCCGGGGGACGTTCGGCCCGTAGACGTCTGCGTCGAACAGGCCGACGCTCGCGCCCATGTCGGCCAGCCCTGCCGCGATGTTGACCGCCATCGTCGACTTGCCAACGCCGCCCTTGCCGGAGGCGACCGCGATGACGTTGTCCACGTTCGGGAGGACCGTCTCCTGCTGGGAGACGCCGGTGTCTACCTCGGCCGAGAGGTCGATTTCGAGGCCGGTATCGGCGAGTACCTCCCGTACCTCGTTCGCGAGTTCGGTCTCCTTCGGGGAGTACGGTGCGCCGAGTGCGAGCGAGATGGAGACGGTGTCGCTCTCGACGGAGACGTCGTTCACCAGTCCGAGCGAGACGATGTCGTCTCCGAGTGCCGGGTCCTCGACCTGTCGTAGTCGGTCGAGGATCGCGTCTGCGTCCATGGGCGTCTCTCGGGACGAACGGGCGAAAAGGGTTGTGTTACCGCGAGTGTCAGCGCTCGACCGGTCGTTCGGCCGCAGGTCCAGTCACGGGTCCGCGTCCAGCTTCTCCGCGACGGCGAAGTCGTCCTCGACGCGCTGGACCTCGGCACGCACCCGCTGGCCTGGCTTCGTTCCTGGAACCATCACGACGAAGCCCTTCTGACGGCCGATTCCGTCGCCGCCGTCGCCGAGGTCTTCGATCTCCAGTACGATCTCGTCGCCGATCTCGACCGTGGCGGAATCTCGCTCTGCCATACTCGGTGGTACCAGCCGAGGGACCGAGAGCGAACTGCCGAAGGGAATTGGACCAGTGAATCCACCGGTCGGATACCGAGAAGGTGCGGAGAACGGTCTTCGTGCCGCGTTCGCCCTTCGAGCGCCCGGCGGGGACCCGTCGCGGCCCTCCACGGAACCGCACCGGCGGGAAGTCAACCGTGCTAGGAGTGACCATGTAACAGACAGATTGATGTGAAACGAGTGATACGATGTGTACGAGACAGACAGATGCTCCCGCTCATCCTCGTTCGCGCCTGATTCTTCGGGCCGCCCGCCCCGGGCGGCACGGGCCGGCACCGACGCGGCCATAGCCGCAGCACTGCGGCTATCTCAGCGAAACCGCCCCCCAGCCGTGACCTCGTCGCCGACGACGGTCCGGTCCAGCGACGACCGACGCCGTAGCCCAGACTGCCGAACGAAGCTACACTCACACATACACACGAATGACAGACACGACACGAGACGGCACAGACGACGAAGACGACACCTTCGAGGAGCAACGCGCCCGGGTCGACCGACCCATGCTGCGCCTGTTCCGCGAGTACGGACGCGAGCACTGGCTGGCGATCGTGGGGGGAATCGTCATGGGCATCGCCGCCCACACGATGGCATTGCTCCCGACCTACGTCCTCGCGGAGACCATCGACGCGGTCTTCCTGCAGGAGACCGCCCAGTATCAGCTCCCGCTGATTCCGCAGTGGGTCGTCCCGGCGACCAGGGCGGGCCAGTTCTGGTTCTCGGTCGGGCTCGTCGGACTGACCTACCTCAGTTCGACCGTGTTCACCTGGCTGATGGGCCTGGGGCTCAACTCGTTCGCCCAGTCCGTCCAGCACGAGGTCCGCTCGGACAGCTACGACGCCATGCAACGCCTGGACTACGAGTTCTTCGCCGACAAGCAGACCGGCGAGCTGATGAGCGTCCTGAACAACGACGTCAACCGACTCGAGCAGTTCCTCAACGGCGGCATCTTCATCGGCACGATGCTGTTCGTCAACGTCGGCGTGACCGCCGTCTTGCTCGCGCTGCTCCAGTGGCAGCTCGCCATCCTGACGATGGTGACGGTCCCGCTCATCGGCTACTTCACGTACAAGTTCGTCCAGGTCATCCAGCCGATGTACTCCGAGGTCCGCTCGACCGTCGGCCAGCTCAACTCGCGGCTGGAGAACAACCTCGGCGGCATCGAGGTCATCAAGGCGAGCACGACCGAGGACTTCGAGGCAGACCGGGTCGGCGACGCCTCCTACGACTACTACGAGAAGAACTGGGACGCCATCACGACCCGCGTGAAGTTCTTCCCCGGACTCCGGTTCACCGCCGGCATCGGCTTCGTGCTGACGTTCGCCGTCGGCGGCCACTGGGTCCTGACGGGACGGGCACCCCCGTTCATGAGCGGGAGCCTCACAGTCGGGACCTTCGTGGCGTTCGTCTACCTCGGCCAGCGGTTCATCTGGCCGATGAGCCAGTTCGGCGAACTCGTCAACCTCTACCAGAACGCCCGCGCCTCCGCGGAGCGGATATTCGGGCTGATGGACGAGCCGAGCACCCTCGACGCCGGGGCCGACGTCTCCGACCTCGTGGTCGACGAGGGCCGCGTCGAGTACGACCACGTCGACTTCGGGTACGACGACGACGAGACCGTCCTCAAGGACGTCTCCTTCGACGTCTCCGGCGGCGAGATGCTCGCGCTCGTCGGCCCGACCGGGGCCGGCAAGTCGACCGTCCTCAAGCTCCTGCTTCGGCTGTACGACGTCGACGACGGAGCCATCCGCGTCGACGGGCAGGACGTCCGCGATGTCACGCCCGATAGTCTCCGCGACGCCGTGGGGTACGTCTCGCAGGACACGTACCTGTTCTACGGCAGCGTCCGCGACAACATCGCGTACGGGCAGTTCGACGCGACCGACGAGGAGATAGAGGCCGCCGCGAAGGCCGCCGACGCTCACGAGTTCATCTCCGAGTTCTCGGACGGCTACGACACCGAGGTCGGCGAGCGCGGGGTCAAGCTCTCCGGCGGCCAGCGCCAGCGCATCGGCATCGCTCGGGTATTACTGCGCGACCCGGACATCCTGCTGCTCGACGAGGCGACCTCCGACGTCGACACGGAGACCGAGCTCCGTATCCAGGAGAGCATCGACGACCTCGTCGCGGACCGGACCGTCATCGCCATCGCACACCGACTCTCGACGGTGAAAGACGCAGACCAGATACTCGTGCTGGAGGACGGCGCCGTCGAAGAACGCGGCACCCACGAGGAGCTCCTGGAGGTGGAGGGTACCTACGCCGACCTCTGGGGCGTGCAGGCGGGCGAACTCGAGACCATCCCCGGGATGTGAGGTTCGGAGACGCTCCCGTCTCACCTCCGGCCGCGCGTAACCGTTCTCGGTTACGTCAGCCCCCATCTCGACGGCGGATTTAAGCACGTTCGACCGAACGTGTGAGATATGCTCTCAGACGAGTTCGGGCGCGAGGTCTCGGGGGTGCGTGTCTCGCTCACCGACCGTTGCAACTTCGACTGCGTCTACTGTCACAACGAGGGGCTGGGTGACACCAGGGGACCGATGGACCCCCAGGAGGACGAGATGACCGCCGACGAGGTCGTTCGGTTCCTCGAGGTCGTCGCCGAGTTCGGCGTCGAGAAGGTGAAGTTCACCGGCGGGGAGCCGATGCTCCGGCAGGACCTCGAAGAGATAATCAGCCGGACCCCCGACTCGATGGAGGTCTCGATGACGACGAACGGGACCTTCCTCCCCGGCCGAGCCGAGGGACTCGTCGAAGCCGGTCTCGAACGTGTCAACGTCTCGCAGGACGCGATGGAGCCCGAGGCGTTCGCCGAAGTCACGAAGACCGGCGCGTACGAGCGCGTCATCGAAGGCGTCGAGTCGGCGCTCGACGCCGGTCTCGACCCCGTGAAGCTCAACATGGTCGTGTTCGAGCGAACCGCGGGCTACGTCCCCCAGATGGTCGACCACGTCGCCGAGAACCCCGGCCTCCAGCTCCAGCTCATCGAGTACATGCCCGAGCTGACCGGCAAGCCCGAGTGGGCCATCGACATCGAGCGCGTCCACAACTGGCTGGCCGAGCAAGCCGACGAGATAGAACACCGCGAGATGCACGACCGAAAGCGGTACTGGATCGGCGGCACCTCCGACGAGGACGGCGGGATGGTCGAGATCGTCGACCCGGTCGAGAACCCGACGTTCTGCGCGAACTGCCACCGCGTCCGCGTCACTCACGACGGCTACCTCAAGGGCTGTCTGAACCGCAACGACGACCTCAAACCGATGGGCGACATGACGCGAGATGAGATTCGCGACGCCTTTCGGGAGACCGTCGCCCAGCGCGTCCCCTTCTACGGCGAGTACATGGTCAGAAACGGCGACGGCGAGTGGGAGATGAACGACGACTACCTCGACTTCGGGCAGGTCACGTCGGACTGACACCGTCTCGTCCTCGTTCTCTGGCCGTGGTGCCGTATCCTGTAGCGCTACTGCTACTGCATTCCTGTAGCGCTACTGCATTTGACTGTTCGCGTACGCGCGAGCGAAAATTCCCTGCCGGCACCGTCGTGACACGCACTCACAGCCGGCGGGCGTTCCGTTGGGCTTAAGTAGTGTACGGGAAAAGTTGCATCTGCAATCGAATGTAGGGGCGCCGGGTCCCGAGTCCACACGGGCGACAATAGACCACGAGTTGTGGTAGCCAAGCCTGGCCCAAGGCGCAGGGTTGCTAACTCTGTGGCGTCAAGCCTCCGGGGTTCAAATCCCCGCCACAACGTCGGACCTTTCACACCGCCGATTGGGCACGGTGTGAGTCTTCCAACCGAATCGGAAGTGCGACGAGCACTTCCACGACACACCACATATGAGTGCAGAAGAACCACAGGGCGAACAAGACGACGAAGACCTTCGGTACTTCGTCCGCATCGGTCAGACAGACCTCGATGGGACGAAGACGGTCGAGCGTTCGCTCAGCGAGATGAACGGCATCGGCCGACGTACGGCTCGAATCGTCGCCGAGGAGGCCGGCGTGGACCGAAAGGCCACGTTCGGTCGACTCGACGACGACGAGATCGACGCCGTCGTCGAAACCGTCGAGAACTACGCCGACAACGTCCCGAGCTGGCTCATCAACCGCCAGAAGGACTTCTACTCCGGCGAGGACCTCCACGAGGTCGGCAACGACCTCCAGATGACTCGACGCCACGACATCAACCGGATGAAGATGATCGACTCCTACAAGGGCGTCCGCCACAAGAAGGGACAGAAGGTGCGCGGTCAGCGCACGAAGTCCACCGGACGTACCGAGGGGACCATCGGCGTCAACGTCGAGGAGATCCGCGAAGAACAGGCAGCCGAAGAGGGTGGTGACGAATAATGGCGCTCGGTAGCAACACCAAGTTCTACGAGACGCCGAACCACCCCTTCCAGGGCGAGCGTATCAGCGAGGAACACAGCCTCGTCGACCGCTACGGCCTGAAGAACAAAGAAGAACTCTGGCGTGCACAGTCCGAGCTGCGCGACCTCCGTCGCGAGGCTCGTTCGCTGCTCGGACAGGCACAGTCCATGGAGGAAGCAGAGGCGCAGGCGACCGAGTTCCTCGGCCGCCTCAAGCGCATCGGCATCCTCGGCGAGGAGGACAAGCTGGACGCAGTCCTGGCTCTCGAGATCTCGGACATCCTCGAGCGCCGCCTCCAGACCGTCGCGTACCGCAAGGGTCTCGCGAACACGACCCGTCAGGCGCGACAGTTCATCGTCCACGGCCACATCACCGTCGACGGCGCACGCGTCCGCGTGCCCTCGTACACGGTCGACGTGGACGAGGAGGACAGCATCGCCTTCGACGAGAACAGTCCGCTTGCGGACGATCTCCACCCGGAACGCGCGGAGGGTCAATAACATGGCAGAAGAGACGAAGCAAGACAAGTGGGGCATCGCCCACGTCCACGCATCGTTCAACAACACCGTCATGACCGTGACGGACCTCACGGGCGCAGAGACGCTCGCGAAGTCCTCTGGTGGGACGGCCGTGAAGCAGAACCGCGACGAGGCGTCGCCCTATGCGGCGATGCAGATGGTCGAGTCCATCGCGGACGAGATCCGCGCGGCTGGCATCGAGGGTCTGCACGTCCGCGTGCGCGGCCCCGGTGGCAACCTGCAGAAGTCCCCCGGCCCCGGTGCGCAGGCAGCGATTCGCGCACTGGCCCGCGAGAACTTCGAGATCGGTCGCATCGAGGACGTCACGCCGATTCCGCACGACGGCTCTCGAGCACCCAAGGGTAAAGGCGGGTTCTAAGCCATGGACGAGGACTACGAGGTCGAGTTCGTAGAACGCGGCGAACGCGAGGCACTGTTCCTCGTACGAGGAGTGACGCCTGCGTTCGCGAACGGTATCCGACGGACGATGATCGCGGACGTTCCGACGCTCGCGTTCGACACCGTCCGGTTCATCGAGAACTCGTCGGTCATGTTCGACGAACAGATCGCGCACCGTCTCGGGATGGTGCCGCTTTCGACCCCCGAAGGCGAGTTCGACGAGGACAGCGTCGTCACGCTCTCGATGGACGTCGAGGGGCCGGCGACGGCGTACTCGGGCGACCTCGTCACGTCTGACAGCATGGTCGAGCCTGCGGACAAGAACGTCCCCATCATCGACCTGAAGGACGGGCAGCGACTCGAACTCGAAGCCGACGCGGTCCTCGATTCCGGAAAGGCACACGCCAAACACCAGGGCGGCGTCTCGGTCGGCTACCGACACCTCCAGCGAGTGGAGGTCGTCGGCGATGCCGCCGAGTTCGAAGAAGAGGAGCCCAACATCATCCGGGGCGTCGTCGAGATCGACGGCGAGCTCGTCAACACTGCCGAGTTCGACAACGACCTCACGAAGAAGTTCCCGGGCAAGGAGATAACGGTCGAAGACGTCGAGAAGGCGTTCGTCTTCCACGTCGAGACCGACGGCTCCATGACCGTCGACGAGCTCGTCAACCGCGCCATCGACTCCATCGAGGCGCGCGCTGCGGAACTGAAAGACGCGGTATCGCTATAACAGAAACGTGACCCCTTCCAACCACACCCTGACGGCCGCACGCCCCACCACGAGCGCTGGCTCCGCCACCGCTCGGTTCGCGAGCGAAGTCGCTCGCGTCGGGCGAACGCGGTCGATAATCGAAAGTGGTTTTAAGGGGGGCACGGAACAATTGAGTACCCGCAAGGGTGCGAGCAGGGATAGCCAAGTCTGGCCAACGGCGCAGCGTTCAGGGCGCTGTCGTGTAGACGTCCGCAGGTTCAAATCCTGCTCCCTGCATCACTTCTCTCGAAACTATCAGGAGGAAAGTCATGAGTAAGACGAATCCACGGCTCAGCAGTCTCATCGCCGAGCTGAAGTCGGTGTCCCGTACAGAAGACGCTGACATCTGGAGCGACGTTGCAGACCGTCTGGAGAAGCCCCGGCGTACGCACGCTGAGGTCAACCTCGGTCGCATCGAACGCTACGCACAGGAAGACGAAACCGTCATCGTCCCGGGCAAGGTGCTCGGGTCCGGTGCGATCCAGAAATCGGTCACCGTCGCCGCGGTGGACTTCTCGTCCAGCGCGAAGACGAAGATCGACCAAGTCGGCGAGACTCTCGAACTTGAACAGGCAATCGAACAGAACCCCGAAGGGACCAACGTCCGGGTGATCCGATGAGTCTCGCAGAGTTCGACGCCGACGTCGTCGTCGACGCCCGAGACTGCATCATGGGTCGCGTCGCGTCCCAGGTCGCAGAACGCGCACTCGACGGCGAGACGGTCGCCGTCGTGAACGCGGAACAGGCGGTCATCACCGGCTCGAAGGACGACATCATGTCGGTCTACGAGAAGCGTGTCGAGATCGGCTCGGACCAGGGTCCGTACTACCCGAAGCGACCGGACCGCATCTTCAAGCGTGCCATCCGCGGCATGCTTCCGTACAAGAAGTCGTACGGTCGCGAGGCGTTCGAGGGCGTTCGCGTCTACGTCGGCAACCCGTACGAGGACGACGGCGAGATCCTCGACGGCACGTCGCTGGACCGACTCTCGAACATCAAATTCGTCCAGCTGGGCGAAGTCAGCGAGAAACTGGGTGCTAACGTCACATGGTAACGAACACGTCCGGAAAGAAGAAGACGGCCATCGCCCGCGCGACCGTCAAGGACGGCAAGGGTCGCGTTCGAATCAACTCCAAGCCGGTCGAACTCGTCGACCCCGAGACGTCCCGTCTGAAGATGCTGGAGCCGTTCCGCATCGTCGACGACGTCCGCGACGGCATCGACATCGACGTTCGCGTCTCCGGTGGCGGTATCAGCGGTCAGGCAGACGCCGTCCGCACCGCCATCGCACGCGGTATCGTCCAGCACACTGGCGACGCCGAGCTCCGCGATGCGTACATGGAGTTCGACCGTTCGCTGCTCGTCAACGACGTGCGCCAGTCCGAACCCAAGAAGTGGGGCGGCCCCGGCGCACGTGCCCGCTACCAGAAGTCCTACCGCTAAGGTGATTCATCCATGATGGTACCAGTCCGGTGTTTCACGTGCGGCAAGGTCGTCGGCGAGCACTGGGAGGAATTCAAGGCGCGAACGCGCGAAGGCGACGAAGACCCGCAGAAGGTCCTCGACGAGCTCGGCATCGACCGGTACTGTTGCCGGCGGATGCTCGTCTCGCACAAGGACCTGGTCGACATCGTCTCCCCCTATCAGTGATGCCACGACAACGCTACAAC
Organism: Haloarchaeobius lipolyticus; assembly: GCF_051208015.1. Classification (NCBI taxonomy): domain Archaea; kingdom Methanobacteriati; phylum Methanobacteriota; class Halobacteria; order Halobacteriales; family Halorubellaceae; genus Haloarchaeobius; species Haloarchaeobius lipolyticus. The sequence continues at coordinate 178,704 of NZ_JBPKGF010000001.1, forward strand.
CGATACGAGAAGGCCCGCATCCTCGGTGCACGAGCGCTGCAGGTGTCCTACGGGGCACCCGTGCTCATCGACACTGACCAGACCGAGCCGATACTGATCGCGGCAGAGGAGTACGACGCAGACGTACTCCCCTTTACGGTCAAGCGCGGTGAGGACAACGCATGACGCTCATCACCGACGTCCGACTCCGGCGCGTGCTCGACTCCCGCGGGAACCAGACGGTCGAGGCCGACGTGTTGACAGAGAGCGGTGGATTCGGTCGCGCTGCAGCACCCTCGGGTGCGAGCACGGGCGAGTACGAAGCCATCGAGCTCCCGCCGGGCGAGGCCATCGCGAGTGCTCGCGAACACGCCGTCCCTCGTCTCGAGGGCAAGGCGTTCGCCGGCAACCAGCGCGAGGTCGACGCAGCACTCCACGCCGCAGACGGCACCGACGACTTCTCCGAGATCGGTGCGAACAGCGCGGTCGCCATCTCGATGGCGGCTGCGAAGGCAGGCGCGGACATGCTCGGTGCGCCGCTGTACCAGCACCTCGGTGGTGCCTTCCGCGGCGAGAACTTCCCGATTCCACTCGGAAACGTCATCGGTGGCGGTGAGCACGCCGCCGACGCGACGCACATCCAGGAGTTCCTGGCGGCACCCGTCGGCGCACCGAGCGTCGCGGACGCCGTCTTCGCGAACGCGGCCGTGCACGCCGAGGTTGCAGACATCCTCGACGAACGAGACGAGCCCTGCGGGAAGGGCGACGAAGGTGCCTGGGCGCCGTCCATCGACGACGCCGAGGCCTTCGAGATCCTCGAGCAGGCGACCAGTAGGGTCGCCGACGAGTTCGGCTTCGAGATCCGTTTCGGCCTCGATATGGCTGGCGCGGAGCTCTACGACGCCGACGAGGACGGGTACGTCTACGGCGACGAGGTCAAGACGACGACCGAACAGGTCGACTACGTCGCAGAACTCGTCGACGAGTACGACCTCGTCTACGTCGAGGATCCGCTCGACGAGGACGACTACGATGCGTTCACGGAGCTGACCGAGCGGGTCGGTGACCGGACGCTCATCTGTGGAGACGACCTGTTCGTCACGAACACGGAGCGTCTCCAGACCGGCATCGACCAGGGTGCCGCCAACAGCATCCTCATCAAGCCCAACCAGATCGGGACGCTGACCGACGCGTTCGACGCGGTCGAACTCGCGGTCCGCAACGGCTACGAGCCGGTCATCTCCCACCGGTCGGGCGAGACCGAGGATACGACCATCGCACACCTCGCCGTGGCGACCGACGCGCCGTTCATCAAGACGGGCGCGGTCGGTGGCGAGCGAACCGCAAAGCTCAACGAACTCATCCGAATCGCAGACGACGCACTATGACAGAGCAAGAGCAAGAACAGGAAGGGCTCGACGCCTCCGACGTCGACGTGGACCCCGAACCCGCCGAGGGTGCGGGGCCGGCGGCCGAAGTCGAGGAAGCCGAGCCCGTCGACGCAGAGGACGCCGAAGCCGCGGAGGCCGAGGCTGAAGAGCCAACGTTCGACGAGGACGTCATGTCCGACGAGGAGGCCGACCTCCTCATCCCGGTCGAGGACTACCTCGGTGCCGGTGTCCACATCGGTACCCAGCAGAAGACCAAGGACATGGAGCGGTTCATCCACCGCGTCCGCACGGACGGTCTGTACGTGCTGGACGTCGGTAAGACCGACTCTCGTATCCGCACGGCTGCGGACTTCCTCTCGAACTACAACCCCGAGCAGATCCTCGTGACGAGCTCGCGCCAGTACGGTCGCTTCCCGGCGAAGAAGTTCGCCGACGCCATCGGGGCACGCGCCCGTACCGGCCGGTTCATCCCGGGCACGCTGACGAACCCGAAGTACGACGGCTACATCGAGCCGGACGTCGTGGTCGTCACCGACCCCATCGGTGACAGCCAGGCCGTCAAGGAGGCCATCACGGTCGGCATCCCGGTCATCGCGATGTGTGACTCGAACAACCAGACCAGCAACGTCGACCTCGTCATCCCGACGAACAACAAGGGTCGCAAGGCCCTCTCGGTCGTCTACTGGCTGCTGGCCAACGAGACGCTCGACCGCCGCGGCGCCTCGCCGAGCTACTCGCTCGACGACTTCGAGAGCGCGATTTAAACCTCCGTTTCGACTTCGTTTTCTCTCCCCAGCTCTCGTAGTGGCGACGCTCTTGCCCGATTCGCCCGCGACCGTCGTATACGGCGGCTGAACAGTATCGTTTCGTGTACGATTTCTGTACAAATTAGGGGGATTCAAGTAGGCGTCCGACCCTATTCACCGGCCGAGATGGACGCAGATGCACCCCCCTTGCGGCGAGCAGTCGCTGTTACGTTGCTCGTCGTCGCGGCTGCGGCGGTCGGTGGCTCGGCAGCCACCGCGACGACAGCATCGAACCTGCACGGTGGCTACGTCGACCCCGGAACTGTCGAAGAGAACTCCACGGTCGAACATACGATTTCGTTCGCCGTCGATAACGTGAGCGCTGACGGTGACACGGACCGGTTCTACGTCATCTTCCCAGACGACGTTGAAATGTCGCCGGACCACGTGATGGTGACGGATCGGTCGAACGGCCGGATGATTCGGGTGACCTCGTCGCCGGAGGTGGTCGACGGTCCCGATCAGGACGGCGTGGAGGACACGCTGACGTTCGCGATCAGTCCCGACGGCGAGGATCCGGTCGACGTCCGGGTTCGGCTCTCGAACACGGTGACCTGGCCGGATCTCGCGAGCACTCGTGACGTCCAGGTCGAGGGCTCGGTCGAGGATAGCTCCGGCGAGAACGTCGAGCCGACGCTGGTCGATACGGTGACGGTACGGGACTCGGGAGAAAGCGGCACGACGACCACGACCGAGACGCAGACCACCGTGACGACGACTCGAACCACCGCGACCGAAACGCAGACGACCAGGACGACAGCAACCACCACGGAGACGACAGTCACATCGACTGCGACGCCGAGTGACACCGTCGAGACGTCGGCGACCACCAACCAGACCGCCGCGGTGACCGGCGTCGACGAGGAGGGAACGGCCGGGACCCCGGGGTTCGGAGTCGGCGCGGCCGTGGCTGGACTGACGGCCGGCGGGCTTCTGGCACGCCGCCGAAACTGACGGACCCGACGCCCCGGAGTCGATTCCGTTCCGATGACAAGGTCGCTATCGGTGAGCCAGGAGACGTCGGCGACGTCGAACGGCTCCTCCGACGCTGGACGGCTCCTCCGACGCTGGACGGCTCCTCCGACGCGCCAACGGTCACCCGTGAACCGGTCATCGGGTCGGATACGGCGGTGGGGTGGTACCACACCACAGTTCCAGAGACCGAGTACGTGACCGAAGAACGGAGTATCCTCTCCCTACGACTGCCACCGGTTTTGCCGTGAAACAGTGTTAGGAGTGGGATAACTATGCCGTTAGCATTTCAGCTCTGTAATATGATTCTCGATGGAATCGTCTCGCGGCGGTCCGTTGCGATGGTCGGACTCCTCGTGGCGATCGTTTCACTCGGCGGCGTGGCAGGTATCACCGGCGCCGCATCTGATCTCACCGACGGCGATGTCGAACCGAACAACGTCGAGGAGGAATCGACGGTGGAACATTCGGTGCAGTTCAGCGTCGATAACGTCAGCGCAGATGGGGAACCCGACAGGTTCTACGTCATCTTCCCCGACGACGTCGAGATGTCACCGGATACCCTCCTCGTCACCGACGAGCGAGACGGCTCGACCGTCGCCGTGAGTTCGGGTCTCGATGTCGTCGATGGGCCGGACAAGGACGGCGTGCAAGACACGGTTACCTTCGCCATCAACCCGGATGGCGACCAGCCGGTTCCGGTGACGGTCAGGTTCGCGAACACCGTGACGTGGCCGGACGTCTTCGGCGACCGGAAGGTCGAGATTCTCGTGTCCGTCGACGATAGCTCGGCAGCCGACATCGGGCCCACGCAGATAGCGACCGTGTCGCTGTCGGACAACGACCAGCAGACCACGACGACGACGACGCAGACCACGACGGCGACGCAGACGCAGACCACGACGGCGACGGCGACCACGACGACGACGCCGACCACGACGCAGACGCAGACCACGACGGCGACGGCGACCACGACGACGACGCCGACCACGACGACGACGCCGACCACGACGGCGACCACGACGACGACGCCGACCACGACGGCGACGGAAACGCAGACCACGCGGGAAGGTGATGACTCGGGTGGAGATCCGACGACGACGGAGTCCGGCACGACGACGAGTTCCACCGAGGAGACCGAGACGACCGAGGATACGGCGACCGAAGAGACGGCGACCGCGTCCAGCACGTCGACCGCGGGAACGACGACGATCGGCACGTCCGACACGACGAGCGGTTCGACGGGGACCGACGCGACGGACACGACGTCGTCCGGTGAGACCGGCCAGTCGGCCACCGACACCGGCACCGTCAGTAACGAAGCCGGTACGGGCGACTCCGGCACCTCGGGGACGCCCGGATTCGGTGTCGGCCCGGTGCTCGTCGCGCTCGTGGCGGCCGCGATGCTCGCACACCGGCGGCACTGAACCGGCTGCGAACAGCCCGGACTCGATTCGACAACACTCTTTGTGGCGGCCGGGCGAGAGGCAGTATGCACACGGCAAGCGCTCCCGGGAAGGTCTACCTGTTCGGGGAGCACGCCGTCGTCTACGGCGAACCGGCGATACCATGCGCCGTCGAGCGACGGGCGACGGTCACGGTCGAGGGACGGGACGACGGACGGCTCCGGGTGGACGCGAAGGACCTCCAGATAGAGGGGTTCACGGTCGAGTACGGGGCGACCGACTCAGGGCCGGCGGTGGACGTCTCCGACTCACTGCTCGAGGCCGCGACGAAGTACGTCGACGGAGCCATCGAACAGGCACGGGACGCGGCGGACGCGCCGGACGCCGGCTTCGACGTCGAAGTGGAGAGCGACATCCCGCTCGGGGCGGGACTGGGTTCTTCGGCGGCGGTCGTGGTGGCGACTATCGCGGCCGCGACGGCCGAACTCGGCGTCGACCTCGACGCTCGCGAGGTGGCCGACCGGGCGTACCAGGTCGAACTCGACGTTCAGGACGGGCAGGCGTCCCGTGCGGACACCTTCTGCTCGGCGATGGGCGGCGCGGTTCGGGTCGAGGGCGACGACTGCCGGACGCTCTCGACGCCGGACCTCCCGTTCGTCATCGGCTACGACGGCGGCAGTGGCGATACCGGGAAGCTCGTGGCCGGCGTCCGCGACCTCCGCGACAGGTACGACTTCGCAGCAGACACCGTCGCGGCCATCGGGGATCTCGTGCGCGAGGGTGAGCGGCTGCTCGAACAGGCTGGTGAAGACGGCGGTGAGCCGGACGAGGAGGCACTCGAGGAACTCGGCGGCCTGATGGACTTCGACCACGGTCTGCTCGAGGCACTGGGTGTCTCTGCCCGCTCGCTGGACGACATGGTCTGGACGGCCCGCGAATCGGGTGCCCTCGGCGCGAAGCTCACCGGTGCCGGCGGCGGTGGCTGTATCGTCGCACTCGACCCCACCGACGGGACCGAGACAGCGCTGACCTACGAGTCGTCGTGCGAGCAGGTGTTCCGCGCCGAACTCGCGACCGAGGGGGTGCGTATCGAATGACGACCGTCCTGAAGCTGGGTGGGTCGGTCATCACGGACAAAGAGCGCGCCGAGACCGTCGACGGCCCAGCGCTCGACCGTGCCGCCGATGCGGTCGCCGGTCACGACGACCTCGTGCTGGTTCACGGCGGCGGCTCGTTCGGCCACCACAACGCGAAGGAGTACGGCGTGAGCACCACTGACGGAACGCACGACGTCGAGGGCGTCCTGGACATCCACAACGCGATGAAGGCGCTGAACGGACTCGTCCTGCGGCGACTCCACGCCCGGGACGTCCCCGCGGTTCCGGTCCACCCGCTCTCCGCGGCCAGCCGGGATGCCGACGGGGAGCTGACCCTCCCTGCACGACAGGTGGAGACGCTACTCGACGAGGGGTTCGTCCCCGTCGTCCACGGGGACGTCGTCGCCCACGCTGGCGAGGGGGTCACCGTGCTCTCTGGTGACGAGATAGTGACCTCGCTGGCGACGAGCCTCGACGCCGACCGTGTCGGCCTCTGCTCGACGGTGCCCGGCGTCCTGGACGCGGGCGACGTGGTCATCCCCCGGATCGGTGCGTACGAGGACGTGGCCTCCGTGCTCGGCGGCGCGGACACCACCGACGTCTCCGGTGGCATGGCGGGGAAGGTTCAGACCCTGCTGGCGCTCGAGACACCGGCGAGTATCTTCGGACTGGACGACCTCGCGGGATTCCTCGCCGGCGAGTCGCCCGGGACGACCATCGATTGACGCGGCCTGGCGGGCGGACTCGACCGTTCCCCTCCCTCGTTCTCCGGAGTCCGTGGCAGCAGTGTTGGCGCTGGCTCAACAGAAGTTCTGCGTGACGTAGACGTGCGTTCGGCCGTCGCGCTGGTCGACGACCACGCCGATACCCTCGCGGTTCCAGTAGTCGCGAAGCAGGTTCTCCCGGTGACCCGTCGAGTTCATCCAGCCGTCGACGGTCATCCGGGCGAGTTCCGCCTCGGTGTAGTCGTAGCCCGTGTACCGGGCGTAGTAGATGTTCTCGCCGCCGCTGGCGTATCGCCCATCGCCCGTCGACACCCGGCAGTCGTAGCCGAAGGCGTCGTACCTGTCGCTCATCGTCTCGCCGTCGGGTGCGGTGTGTGCGACGTACTCGTTCTGGGCCATATCCCGGCCGTGGTAACGGGCTATCTCGGCGAGGGCGGCATCCCGTTCGAGCGCCTCGAGTCCACGGCTCGTCCGGACCTCGTTCACCTCGCCGTGGACCAGCCGTTCGAGTCTCGCGACGTCGATATCCGCGCGCGGGGCGACCGTCGGTGTCCCGCGGCTCTCGCCGGTTTTCTGACCGCCTCCCTGGGACCTCGCGCCGTCACTGTCGGGACCGGATGCAGTCCCGGGCCCGTCCGTCACCCGGGGTGACGGGAGTTCGGGGTCGAACTGCCCGTCGTCGACCACGGAGTCGAACGTCTCTTGCAGGTCGACGACCCCGCCTGCCTGCAGGAGGACGAGGGCCGAGAGCGCGAGGGTGAACAGGGACCGGAGGGACCGTCTCATCGGAACTACTAGCGATTCCAGCGACAAAAGCAGCGTCCCTCACCCGTGCGTCCCCACTCGTGACTCCCGGGCGCGCGTCGCTGCATCAGCTCTCCCGGGCACGCGTCGCTGCATCAACTCCCACCCGTCGTGGTTGCTCAGACCTCTCTGCGGGCAGTCATTCGACGCGGCGGCGAAGCCGACGAAGCGGCAGCAACAGCCGGTCGAGCACGCTCGTGAACGAGGTGTATCCACCGTCGAATCGACGGGTCCGATCGTGGCGGTCGCCGGGATTCCCGATGAACGTACCGGCCCCCGTGGGCCTGTCCGCGATGCGGCCGAGCTGCTGACAGCGGTGGCGCTCCGGAAGCCGATGTGCTCCGCAGTGGGTCTTCCCGCACTCGTTGCAGGTGAACGGGAGCCCGTCGGGTGTTTCACCACAGAACGAGCACCGTGGCATACCGAACGCTAGCTCTGCAGCGACGTAAGCTTGTGCTATGATATCACGGGCCTGGGCGTGGCGGGTGGATGACCGCTCGACAACCCACGCGCTTTTAATCCTGGGGGTTGAAAGCCCCAATACCAGAGCCCGCGGGTAAATGTGGTGGTGGCCACGGCAGGGGTGCCGTCGGCCGTTTCGGGTCGCGCGCTACGACCACATAGCGGGATTCACGCCGACGTGCTGCAAGACGCCGGGGCGAGTGTCCTTACAGTCGCGGGTGTTTGCATACCGAGAAGCGGTATTTCGGTGCTACCAACAATGGAAATCGAAATTGCGACCATCGGCGGTTACGAAGAAGTCGGCCGGCAGATGACTGCCGTCCGCGCAGGCGACGACGTCGTCGTGTTCGACATGGGCCTCAACCTCTCGCAGGTGCTCATCCACGACAACGTCGAGACAGAGAAGATGCACAGTCTGGACCTCATCGACATGGGGGCGATTCCGGACGACCGCATCATGAGCGACCTCGAGGGGGACGTGCAGGCCATCGTGCCCACACACGGCCACCTCGACCACATCGGTGCCATCTCGAAGCTGGCCCACCGGTACAACGCACCCATCGTCGCGACGCCGTTCACCATCGAGCTCGTCAAACAGCAGATCGAAGGCGAGCAGAAGTTCGGCGTCGAGAACGACCTGGTGAAGATGGACGCGGGCGAGACGATGTCCATCGGGGACTCCGGGCAGGTCGAACTCGAGTTCGTCAACGTCACGCACTCCATCATCGACGCCATCAACCCGGTCCTCCACACGCCGGAGGGTGCCGTCGTCTACGGCCTCGACAAGCGGATGGACCACACGCCGGTCATCGGCGACCCCATCGACATGAAGCGGTTCCGTGAAATCGGCCGCGAGGGCAACGGTGTCCTCTGTTACATCGAGGACTGTACCAACGCGAACAAGAAGGGCCGCACGCCCTCCGAGGCCGTCGCGCGACGCCACCTCAAGGACGTGCTCTACTCGCTCGAGGACTACAAGGGCGGCATCGTCGCCACGACGTTCTCCAGCCACATCGCCCGTGTCAAATCGCTCGTCGAGTTCGCCCGTGATATCGGCCGCCAGCCGGTCCTGCTCGGGCGCTCGATGGAGAAGTACTCCGGTACGGCAGAGCGACTCGGCTTCGTCGACTTCCCGGGCGATCTCGGGATGTTCGGCCACCGCAAGTCCGTCGACCGTACCTTCAAGCGGGTCATGAAGGAGGGCAAGGGCAACTTCCTGCCCATCGTGACCGGCCACCAGGGCGAGCCCCGTGCGATGCTCACCCGGATGGCCCGTGGCGAGACCCCGTACCAGCTCGACGACGGCGACAAGGTCGTCTTCTCCGCCCGCGTCATCCCGGAGCCGACGAACGAGGGCCAGCGCTACCAGGCAGAGAAGCTCCTGGGCATGCAGGGCGCTCGCATCTACGACGACATCCACGTCTCCGGTCACCTGAACCAGGAAGGTCACTACGAGATGCTGCAGGCACTCCAGCCCCAGCACGTCATCCCGGCCCACCAGAACATGAAGGGCTTCTCCGGCTACGTCGACCTCGCAGAGAGCGAGGGCTACAAGATGGGGCGTGACCTCCACGTGACTCGGAACGGGAACATGATCCAGCTGACCGAATGATGAAAGACGCCGAGACGAGAGAACAGACCGTGCTCGATGCGGTTGGCCAGCGACGCGAGCTGGTCAACGACGCCATCACCGAGGAACTGCCCATCAAGCGTCCGGAGCGCCTGTACGAAGCGTCGCGCTACCTGCTCGACGCGGGCGGCAAGCGTCTCCGGCCGACCGTCCTGCTCGTGGTCGGTGAAGCGCTGATGGACGTCGAGCCGCTGTCTACGGACTACCGGGAGTTCCCGTCGCTCGCCGACGAACCGGTGGACCTGCTGGCAGCCGCGGTGAGCGTCGAGGTCATCCAGACCTTCACGCTCATCCACGACGACATCATGGACGACGACGACCTCCGCCGCGGAGTTCCGGCCGTCCACAAGGAGTTCGACCTCGACACCGCCATCCTGGCCGGTGACACGCTCTACTCGTCGGCGTTCGAGATCATGCTCAACACCGACGCCCCCGCGTCACAGGTCGTCGAAGCGATGGACACGCTCGCCTCGACCTGTACGAAGATCTGCGAGGGCCAGAGCCTCGACGTCGCCTTCGAGCAGCGCGAGAACGTACTCCCCGAGGAGTACCTCGAGATGATCGAGCAGAAGACCGCGGTGCTGTACGCCGCCTCGGCGGCGATCGCAGCCCAGCTCTGTTCCGCCGACCAGGAGGTCGTCGACGCCCTCTACGGGTACGGGCTCGACGTCGGACGCGCGTTCCAGATTCAGGACGACGTGCTCGACCTGACCGTCCCGTCGGAGAAGTTGGGCAAACAGCGAGGTTCCGACCTCGTCGAGAACAAGCAGACGCTCATCACGGTCCACGCACGCGACCAGGGCGTCGACGTGGCCGACCTCGTCGACACCGAGCGCGTCGAGGACGTGACCGAGGCCGAGATAGACACGGCAGTCGCCCAGCTCGAGGAGTCGGGCAGCATCGAGTACGCCAACGAGAAGGCCATCGAGCTGGTCGAGCGCGGCAAGGAGCGCCTCTCCGTCCTCCCGGACAACGAGGCACGCGACCTGCTGTGCGACATCGCCGACTACCTCATCGAGCGAGAGTACTGAGACGCGTATCGAGGCTCGTTCCCCTCTCTTCTCGCAGTTCTCGCCCGACTCAGTCGCTGAGTCGAGGGGTGATTCGACGCTCGAAACCGTCCGCGGTTTTACTGGGGTACCGGTACCAGTCGTAGCCATGCCACAGGACAGCACAACGATGACTCGACGGCGGCTGCTCGCCGGTGGGGCGGCGACGGTCGCGTTCGGACTCACCGGGTGCCTCGGTGGAACGGACCAGGTGGAGTCCAGTCAGCCGGACGGTGATGGCGAAGGAACGCTCGGTGAACTCAGGTGGATTCTGACCGAGGAACACGGCATGGACGTGACGAGTATGACGTACGCGGACGGGCTGGTGGAGCTCTCGTACGCGTCGCAGGCAGGAACCAGTGCAGAGTCGCGAAGCGAGATCGGCCTCGTCATCTCGGCGTACGGGCTCATCGTGGACCACGGCGGTCCATCCGAGCGCCTGGACGTCACCATCGAGGACCGGTTCGAGTCGCAGGCGACGTCCTACCACGTGGAAGCATCGTGGGTGAAGCAGTGGCGGAACGGAGACATGTCGGACTCGCTGGTAGCCCAGCGCGTGTTCAACACGCGCACTTTCCCGAAGGCGGCTACCCAGTAGGTTCCCTGTCAGTGGCTGTGTCGGCGACCCCGGCACTACGGGCGGATTCGCGGTGCGGGCGGAAGACGATCTCGGCGGTTCGCACGACCGGCGTATCCCGGTCACACGTGGAGGCAACCACAGGCGAACGGCGATGCGGTTCGGCGGAGGCAACGACTTCGGCAGAACGTGTAGGTTCGGAACGTTGGTGTAGAACGCACCGGTTCGACGATTCGGCCGGCGACACATCACGACTGTTTTGACGGCGGTGTCTGTACGTGTGGGTAATGGACGATGCACTCCGCGAGCAGGTCGAAGAGGAGGCAGAGAAACACGCCCTGTTCAACGCCATCAAGCACGAGAGCGAGGCGAACGTCGGGGCGGTGATGGGGCCGCTGATGGGCGACAACCCGTCGTTCCGCGAGCACGGCGACGAGATTCCGGGCATCGTGGGCGCGGTCTGTGGGCGCGTGAACGGCCTCGACCACGAGGGCAAGCGCGAGCGACTGGGTGAGCTGGCTCCCGAGATGCTCGAGGAGCTCGACGCCGAACCGGAGGAGGACGACCGCGTCCTCGGCGACCTCCCGAACGTCGACGCCTACGACCAGGTCCGGATGCGCTGTGCGCCGAACCCGAACGGCCCGTGGCATCTCGGTCACGCCCGCATGCCCGCCGTCATCGGGACGTACAAGGAGGTCTACGACGGCTGGTTCTGCGTCCGTTTCGACGACACCGACCCCGAGACGAAGCGACCCGACCTCGACGCCTACGACGGCATCCTCGAGGACGTCGAGTACCTCGGCTTCGAGCCCGACGAGGTCTTCAAAGCGAGCGACCGCGTCGAGACCTACTACGACCACGCTCGCGAACTCATCGAGATGGGCGGCGCGTACACCTGCTCGTGCTCGGGCGAGGAGTTCTCCGAGCTGAAGAACAGCGGGAAGCCGTGCCCGCACCGCGACAAGGACGCGGAGACGACGATGAGCGAGTTCGAGGACATGGTCGACGGGGAGTACACCTCCGGCGAGATGGTCCTCCGGGTCAAGACCGACATCGAACACAAGAATCCGGCACTCCGCGACTGGGTGGCCTTCCGGATGATAGACACGCCGCACCCGCGCGAGGAGGCCGAGGACTACCGGTGCTGGCCGATGCTCGACTTCCAGTCCGGCGTCGACGACCACCTCGTCGGCATCACCCACATCATCCGCGGCATCGACCTGCAGGACTCCGCGAAACGCCAGCGCTTCCTCTACGACTACTTCGACTGGGAGTACCCCGAGGTCGTCCACTGGGGCCACGTCCAGGTCGACGCCTACGACGTCAAGATGTCCACCTCGACCATCAAGCAGCACATCGAAGAGGGCAAGCTCGACGGCTGGGACGACCCCCGCGCGCCGACCATCAAGAGCCTGCGCCGCCGCGGCATCCGCGGCGAGGCTATCGTCCAGTCGATGCTCGAACTCGGAACCTCGACGAGCGACGTCGACCTCGCGATGTCGACGGTCTACTCGAAGAACCGCGACCTCGTCGACGACGAGACCGACCGACAGTTCCTGGTCCGTGAGGGAACAGAACTCGCCATCACCGGCGGCGCACCCGGTGCCGGCCACCCGGCGGTCCACCCGGACCACCCGGACCGTGGCGACCGCGACATCCCCGTCGGGAACGCGGTCCTGCTCGAGCCCGACGACCTGCCCGAGCGCGAGGAGCGCGTCTGGCTGAAAGGACTCGGCTGCTTCCGCTACACCCGCGACGCCCTGCAGTACACCGGCGACGACATCGACGCGGTCCGCGAGGAGGGCGTCGACGTGGTGCACTGGGTCCCCGCCGAGGACAACGTCCCGGTCGAGCTGTGGACGATGGACGGTGTGGTCGAGGGCCACGCAGAGCCCGGCTTCCGCGACCAGCCCGTCGACGCACTCGTCCAGTTCGAGCGCGTGGGCTTCGCTCGCGTCGATGCACACGGCGAGGACGGCTCTGTCGCGTACTTCGCGCACAAGTAGAACGGTCGCGTACAGTAAGACCGTCGCGCACCAGTAGAACAGGCGAAACGCGTCCCGGCCTCAGAGGAGGACGGCGACGACGAACCCCACGAGCATCGAGAGGGTCAACAGCACCTGGACCACCGCGCTGGCGAGGATGCCGACGGTCGTGTAGGCGGCGGCCCTGGCCGCGTGTTCGTGGTCCCCTTTCTGGTACAGCTCGACGACGAAGACGGTGCCGGCGACGCCGACGATGATACCCAGCGGGCCGGCGACGAACAGGAGCACGAGTCCGGCGAGTCCGGCCAGTGCGGTCGTCGTCCACGATGCGCCGCTCGCCTTCGTGGAGACGACGCTCGCGAGCTGGTCGACGACGACGGCGAACAGCCCGACGAGCACGAGCGCGATCGCGGCGAGCGTGCCGAGCCCGTCACCGACCCACCAGTAGCCGAGGACGGCGACCACGGAGACGAGTGGGCCGGGGAGCGAGGGGACGGCGCTACCGACCACGCCGACCAGTAGCAGGACCACGGCGACGATGAAGGGGAGGTCGATACCGCCCACGGTGGCGAGCGGAGCGGCGAGCGAGTGGCCGGTGATCGACGCGAGTGACGTGCCGGCGACCGGACTGGAGAAGGCCCCGGCGAGGGCGGCGACCGGAGTTGAGGGCATACGGTGAGTACTCGGGTCGGTGTCATGACTCTTTCTCTCACATCGGTTCTGAACGAATGGATACCCTCGATTCCCCACGAATCCAGCCGGCGTGATTCCCCAGACGAACGAAGAAATCGCCCGCGAGCGCCGTCGTTCACGAACGTAGATTTAAGTTCCTGCCGTTGGATGCCACTAGGTGACAATGGCCATAGACCCGAACTTCGAAGACAACCGAACTGTCGTCGATGAGCACAACGGACACGACGTGTGGGGCCCGGTCGACGAGCCGGAGGAGCTGGGTATCCACGGGACGCACGTCGCGGTGGACTTCGACATCTGTCTCGCCGACGGCGCCTGCCTGGAGGACTGTCCGGTGGACGTGTTCGAGTGGGTGGATACGCCGGGACATCCGGAGTCGGAGATAAAGGCCGATCCGGCCAACGAGGCGCAGTGCATCGACTGCATGCTCTGCGTCGACGTCTGCCCGGTCGACGCCATCGACGTGGACGCCGGCCGACAGGGGCGGGCCTGAGGTGGCCAGATAGATGCACATCGCAGTTCTGACCAAGGGGGTGCCCGACTTCCGCGAGGGGCAGGTGTCCTTCGACGAGAACGGCCACCTCGAACGTGGCAAGACACCGACGGTGATGAACCCGAACGACAAGTTCGCGCTCCGTGCCGCACTGCAGACGAAGGTGCGCCACGGCGGTGACGTGACGCTCCTGTCGATGGGACCGCCCGGCTACCAGGGTATCCTCGAGGAGGGGATGCGGGACGTCTACGCCGACGACCTCGTGCTGGTGTCGGACCGGGAGTTCGCCGCGGCGGACACCTGGGCGACCTCCATCACGCTCTCGGCGGCGCTGAACCAGATGGAGAACCCGCCGGACATCGTGTTCGCGGGCTTCAAGACCGCCGACGGGGAGACGGGCCACACCGGTCCGCAAACCTGCTGGTGTCTGGACTGGCCCATCGTGACGCACGTCCTCTCGCTCGATATCGACGAGGAAGCAGGGAAGCTCCGCGCGGAGCGACTCGTCGAGGGCGACGTCGACGAGATAGAGACGGTCGAGGCACCGCTACCCTGTTTCGTCGTCACCGACCCCGAGTTCGAGCCCTCGTACCGGCGGGCGGAGTACCGACTCCGGCACAAGGACCTCCGCGAACAGACGAAAGAGCGCGCCGAGAACTACGAGGACCACCTGGAGATGTGGGACCACGAGGCGCTCAACCTCGACCCCGACTACGTGGGCCTCGACGGGTCGCCGACCATCGTGTCCTCCGTGGACCCGATTCCGAAGGCGCCAGCCGAACGGGAGGCGACGATGGTCACGCCGGACGACACCGAGGGGATGGAAGCGGTACTCGAAGAGCTGACGCCGTTCGCGGCGGGTGACTGACGATGACAGAGTTCGATCCAGGGGAGTACGACATCTCGGAGCTGGGACCGGCACTGAAGGACATCGAGGACGTCGACGAGCTGACGGCCATCCTCGAGGCGGAGGAGGAGGGACAGGACCGTGCGGCCGCGAAGAAGCTCATCGAGAGCCGCATCGAGAAGTTCACC
The DNA here is from genome assembly GCF_051208015.1 of Haloarchaeobius lipolyticus. Lineage (NCBI taxonomy): Archaea > Methanobacteriati > Methanobacteriota > Halobacteria > Halobacteriales > Halorubellaceae > Haloarchaeobius > Haloarchaeobius lipolyticus. The sequence continues at coordinate 193,808 of NZ_JBPKGF010000001.1, forward strand.
GCCGACGACGAGGCGCTCGACGCCGACTCACTCGACCCCGGCGACATGTCCGTCGCCGATATCGGGAACGCGGTGCGCGATATCGACGACGTGAGCCAGCTCGAGGCGCTGCTCGAGCGGGAGACGGAGGGGCAGGACAGAAAGAGCGCGAAGCGACTCATCGAGAAACGCATCGATGACCTCTCCGAGTCCGACGAGGAGGCCGAGGAAGGGGAGGTCGAGCCCGACCTCCCGCCCGAGGAGAAGTACCCCGAACTCGACCACCCGACCGCGGACAAACAGCACGTCAGGGCGCTCGCTGACGGTACCTACGGCGACATGTGGGTGTACTGTGAGACCCAGCGCGGCGACCTGCTCGACGTCTCGCGCGAGATGCTCGGCAAGGCTCGCGAGCTGATGGACGACTACAACGACGACTACGGCGAGGACGAACGAGTCGTCGCGGTCCTCATCGGTGACGACGTCGAGAAACACGCAGACGAGTGTATCGCCTGCGGTGCCGACGTCGTCGTCTACACCGAGGAGGAACGGCTCGACCGGTTCCGGCACAAACCCTACACCGAGATATTCTGCGACATGGCCCGCTGGGGCGGCGAACCCGGGGAGGGTGACCCCGAACCGTCCGACTGGCGCGACTACGACGAGCCGCGGTACGTCCTGTTCCCGGCGACGAACAACGGTCGCGACCTCTCCGCCCTCGTGCAGGGCGAGCTCGACTCCGGGCTCGCCTCGGACTGTTCGGGCCTGTACATCGACTCGGCGGAGATATCGAACCCCGTGAAGACGGGGAAACCGGGGACGACGAAGACGTTCGAGCGCATCCTGCACATGAAGCGCCCGGACTTCTCCGGCTTCGAGTACTCGACCATCCTCTGCATCGACAACCCGAATCGAGAGTTCCACCCGCAGGGTGGCTCGGTCATCCCGGGTAGCTTCGACCTGCCCGAGCAGGACCCCTCTCGCGAGGGCGAGGTGGTCAGGCGCGACACCGAACTCGACGACGGCTGGTTCCGGGTCGAGGTGCAAGACGCAGACGTCCTCGACTCGGGCGTCGACCTCTCGGGTCGCGACGTCATCGTCGCGATGGGTCGTGGAATCGGCGACGACCCGACCCGTGGGATGGAACTCGGCGTCGAACTGGCCGACAGCTTCGAGGACGCCGACGTCGGCGTCACCCGCGGCATCGTCACCGGCTCCTACCAGTTCGACGGGCACGTCGAACAGTACACGAAGGAGGAACGCCAGATCGGCGAGACCGGCCAGGTCGTCGAACCGAAGCTGTACATCGCCGCGGGCATCTCCGGGGCGGTCCAGCACAAGGTCGGCATGGACGAATCGGACGTGATAATCGCAATCAACACCGACCCCGACGCGCGGATTCGGGACTTCTCGGACTACTTCATCGAAGGAGACCTGTTCGACGTGATGCCACGACTCATCGAAGCCGTCAAGACCGGAGAACTGGAGGCCGCGATCGCAGACGCCGCGGTTGCCGGAGGTGACGACGATGACTGATCGAGAACACTACGAGGCGGTCGTCGTCGGCTGTGGCCCGGGAGGCGCGGCCGCCGCGGCCAGGCTCGCCGACCACGGTGTCGAGACGCTCGTGCTCGAACGCGGCGTCGACGCCGGCTCGAAGAACGTCTCGGGTGGCCTGCTCTACGCGGAGCAGTCGGCACCGTACACCATCGACGACCTGTTCGAGGACTTCCGCGAGGAGGCGAGCGAACGCCCCATCACGGACTACCACATGGACAACCTCGCCGGCGGGAAGGTCAAGTCCTACGACCTCACCCGGCTGCACGAGAACGACACCGAGTGGTGCGACGCGGTCCTCCGCCGGAAGATGGACTCGTGGCTCGCAGAGCGCGTCCACGAGAAGTGTCGCGAGACCGGCGGCGGCCTGCTGACCGAGGTTCGCGTCAACGGCCTCCTGCGCGAGAACGGCGAGATTATCGGCGTCACCTGCGACGAACTCGACGACATCGAGGCAGACGTGGTCATCGCCGCGGACGGCGTCAACTCCGAGCTCGCCCGCGACGCCGGGCTGATGGACTGGGAGGACCCAGAGGAGTACTTCCAGGGCGTCAAAGCAGTCGTCGACCTGCCCGAGGGGCACGTCGAAGACGAGTTCGACGTGGGCGAGGACGAGGGCGTCGCTCGCCTGTTCTCCGGCGACCTGTTCGAGGGCGTCCGCGGCGGCGGATTCATGTACACCAACCAGGACACGCTGTCCATCGGGACCGTGTTCCACCTCGACAGCCTCGCCGCCGAGCGCGCCGAGCCACACGAACTGCTCGACGCCCTGCTCACGCATCCCTACCTCGCGCGCTGGCTGCCCGAGGAGTACGTCGAACTGGAGTACTCCGCGAAGCTGGTGCCCGACTCGAAGAAGGCGGCGCTGTCGAATCCGCACCGGGACCGGCTCCTGGTCGTCGGCGACGCCGCCGGCCAGATGCAGGCCCAGGGCCCCATCATCAAGGGGATGAACCACGCGGTCTCCGCGGGCGCGCTCGCGGCGGACGCCTTCGTGACGGCTCGCGGCCGTTCGGGGACGACGGCCGGCCAGCGGTACACCGAGATGCTCCAGCACGAGGGAATCATGGAGAAGCTGAAGCCGCGCGCCTACCGGGCGTCGAGACGGCTCAGCGAACGAGACGCGGTCTCGGACCTGGTCGACACCGTCGCGACCTCCGCCGTCGGCCGGTTCGTCCTCAAACGCGGCGTCAGCGAGAAACTGGTCGGGCGCGCGTTCAACTCGCCGACGATGATGGCGATGCTGCCCGACATCCGGACGGCGTACGTGACGCTCCCGTCGCTCATCGGCGAGGTACAGGGTCTCCCCGTCGGGGGAGAGAGCCACGTCGAACCGCCGAGTCTGGAAGAGCGCATCGGCGACCTCACGTACGACACCGACGTCGGGAACCCGCACATCGTCGTGAACGACGAGTCGTACGAGGCGAGCGGGACCGCGGTCACGGCCTGCCCCGTCTCCGCGGAGGGATTCGGCGGCGGCTGCTACCGTTCGGAGACGGTGAAGCGGAACGGCTCCGAGGAGAGGGTCGTGAGCCTCGATACCCAGCCCTGCGTCGAGTGTGGCACCTGTGCGGTCGTCGCCGATACGACGTGGGAACACCCGCGCGGCGGGAAGGGCGTCGAGTTCAAGCAGGGCTGACCCGTGCCGGAGACGACGAGGAGTGGTGGCTCGGACGACGGTGCTGACGACAGCGCCGACGGGGTGAGTGCGAACTCGTCCGACGAGAACCCCGCCGTCACGGCCCGCGTCGACGAACTGGAAGCCGAGGTGGCGGCCGCCGAGTCGTCCTTTGCGGTGCCCGACGACCCCGATGCGCGTGCCATCCAGTACTGTCGCGAGGGCGTCGGCCCCACCGTCTTGCTGTACGCGGACTGCCGCACTGGCGGCCCGCATCTCCCGGCGGTCGAGTGCCGACGGCTCGAGCGCATCCTGAACCGGTGGCTTGACCTCTACGTCCGGTGCTACGGCATCGAGATGGACTGTTCGTTCGCCCTGCAGACGGCGGCCGAGGTGTTCGTCCAGACCCACAGCGCCCGCGACGTCGCACAGCTGTTGACGACGGTGCCGGACCGGAACTGAGTCGGGGCCCCGTCTCCACCATTCCTCGTGATTATCGCTCCCCGAGCGGTGCGCTCGACGACGACCTTCTCACGATAAATGATTAAGTAGCGTGAGATGGTAACAGATACCATGAAACTCACCGACAAACTGAGCTTCGACCACGAGGACCGCCAGCAGCTCTACGAGTACGTCGAGAGCCACGGAACGGTGAAGCGAAAGGACGTCGAGAAGGCACTGAAACTCGACCCACGAGCGGTGAGACACCACGTTGCCATCCTCAAGCGCGACGGCTACCTGTCCGACGACGACGGGGTACTGAGCGTCGCGTTCGAGGACGAGGGTGCGGCCGAGGAACACCAGGGCGAGGACTGCCAGTTCGTCATCCGGCAAGCCCACCAGTCCGACCTGTCCGGACTCATCGGTGCCGTCCGGCACGTCGCCGACGAGGGTACCTACATCGAGGCCGAGGAGGTCGCCGACATCCTCGACCACGAGGAGGTCCTGCTCCGGCATAACGAGCTCGAGTCGCGCATGTTCTTCGTGGCGACGGTCGACGACGAGGTCGTCGGCTGGGTCCACATCCGCGCCCCCGAACTGGAGAAGCTCCACCACACCGCCGAGCTGACCGTCGGCGTCCTCGCGGAGTACCGAGGGAACGACATCGGCGCCCACCTGCTCGAACGCGGCGTCAACTGGTCGAAGCAGAACGACTACGAGAAGCTGTACAACAGCGTCCCGGCGACGAACGAGGACGCCATCGGCTTCCTCGAGAAGCACGGCTGGGAGACCGAGGCCGTGCGTGCGAACCACTACAAGATCAGCGGCGACTACGTCGACGAAGTGATGATGGCCGTCTCACTGTAAGTCTCGACTTCACCCGTCCCTCTTTCTCAGCGCCACTCCGACTCCATCCCCTCGAGCGGCTCGGCCACGATTCCGTCCTCGTGTACCTGCGCCCGTGCGTGGGCGACACAGACGTCCCTGTTCTCGTCCCACGGGACGTGGAGTCTGACGGCGGCCTCCCGTTCGCAGTCCGGCGTCGCACACTGCATGGACGGTACTTGGGGTGCCAGCCTCTCCAATCTACCCCTGATTCGAGCCGTCCTCTTCGCGGTGGCGTCGTGCCTCTTCTGCAGCGACCTCGTCCCCGTAGGCGTCGACGAGGGGTCGGAGCCCTTCTCCGAGCGCTCGCATCGCCAGCCGAGAGGAGTGGTAGCCGAGTTCATCCGCGACGGTCTCGGCGTCTCTCGCCTGCAGGACCCGCATGACGAGGACCCGCTCGTGCTGCGGTGAGAGGTCGGGCGCGCCAGGGGCGGGGTCGACGAGGTGTTTGACGGCCAGCTCACGGAAGGGTGTCGGCGCGACGTCGTACAGGCCGGCCCCGTAGGCCGTCCCGGCGACGGCGCGCCAGTCTCGTTCGTCCAGGTCCAGGTCGACGGTCGCGTCACACGCCGCAAGCGCCGCCCGGACCTCGTCGGGGTCCATGTCCCGGAGCGCGTCCGTGAGGACGCCGCCGATTCGGCGGGCGAACCAGCCGGCGTGCCGGTCGTGGAGCGCTTCGCCGGCGGGTGAACAGGGAGAGAGCATCACGGCGGAGTACTCGCCGCTCACGTCGTTCCGGGTCGTCGAGAGGTGGACGGTCCGGTAGCCGTTGCGGTCCCAGAACCGGAGCAGTTCGGGGGTGGCACCGTAGCCGACGCCGAGCCAGTCGACCGCGTCGGCGAACTCCGCGCGGATGCGTTCGAGGAGGTGCGAGCCGAGGCCGCCGGAGCGGACGGCGTGGTGGGTCGCGATGCGGACGACGCGGTGGCCGACCGGCCCGGCGGCCGCTTCGTCCCGGAGCTGGCTGGTGAGCACGTCGGGTATCATGTTCCCGTTGATGCGGCCGCCCTCGTAGCAGGCGGCTCTGGTCCGGGCGTCCAGGCCGCCCTCGCGGGCGAGCAGGGCGACGCTGACGACGTGGCCCTCGTGGGTGAGTGTTCGAACCCTGAGGTTGGGGGCGTCGAGCAGCCGCGCGAGGTCGTCCGGGTCGGTCCGGTAGTGGGCGAGGACGAGCAAGCCGAAGGTCTCGCGCAGGAGCGTGGGGTCCGCGAGGAGGTCGGCCGGGGTGGGGCGGCCGTACTCGACGGTATCCGGCGTGGCGTCGGCGACGAGCGGGTCCACGGCGGGTCTGGCATCCAGTCCGAGCGCGGCGAACGACCAGACCTCGACGGGGTCACCGGCGGCGTACCGGATGGGTTCGGCGAGGCGGGACTCGCGAACCTCGTGGTCGCTCTCGTCGAGGTGGTCCCGAAACCGAACCGCGAACCCACGGCCGGCACCCTCGTAGCCGTGGACCGTGGATGCGTAGGCGACCCTGTCGGCCGCGAGCGTCGCGTCGAGCAGTCGGACAGATATCGCGGCGGCCTCGTCGACCACGAGCACGTCCGGTTCTTCGGCGGTAGCCGCCGCGACCTGCGGGGGTTCGTACCGGACTGCACCCCCCGTCGTCGTGACGAGATGGGTGTCGTTCGGGTGGTCGCCGGCGACGTCGAGCGTCTCGAGCAGGTCGCGGGCCCGGTCGAACGCCTCGGCAGCGTTGGCGAAGCTCGGTGCCGTCACGAGGACGTCTTCACCGTCGGCGGCGAACGAACCGGCGGCGATTCCGGCCGCGCTGGACTTCCCCCTCCCGCGGTCCGCTTCGAGTACGAGCGCCCGGTTCGACTCACGGAGGAACTCGAAGTCGTGGACGGTCTCGACCTGGTCGACGGTCCGGCAGGCCTCGTAGGCAGCACGGGGGAAGGTGTGGCCGGTCGGGACGGGGAGGTCGTCGGAATCGTTCTCGTCCGAACCTCCACGGACGAGTCGTGGTGCCGGTCGCGTCAGTCCGTCGTCGAGGACGGTCCCGTCGTTGACGTCGACGGTGGCGATACCACGGTGGGCGCGGAGCGTCTCCACGAACCTGGTCCGGAAGTTGCCGGTCACGTCGTCGACCGAGAACGGCGGGACGGCCATCCCTGCGTCGAACCCGTCCCGTCGAGTCGGCCAGTCGTCCAGCGGTGGTGCGAGCAGGACCAGTAGACCGCCTCCGTCGACCGCCCCGACCACCTTCCCGAGGGTGTTCGGCCTGAGCTGGTCGTGGGCGTCGACCACGATACACTCCGTCGTGGTCCCGAGCAGTTCGCCGGCCCGACGAGGCGTGACCTGTCGACAGCGGAGGAAATCTCGCTCGCCGACGAGCGCCGTGGCCGCGATGGGAACCGAGATTCCGTCGAGGACGACCGAGACCGCGTCGTAGCAGGCGTCTCGCTCGCCGGAGAGGACGAGCAGCCGCCGCTCGTTGGTCGCCTTCGCCTCCGCGCGGAGTGCCGTGGCGACGTCGACCGGATTCATGCCGACGGATTGGGTGGGTACCGGCAAGTGCGTTGTCGTTCGGCGGGTGGTTACGGACCTGATACGTACTGCGGTCAACTATAAGTTCGCCGGCGACTACTCTCACTCATGCCTGGGGGGCAACAGAACCTGCAGAGTGCAGAGTACGAACGGATAGTGCGCCGGCTGGTCACGATGGGCCAGGATGGGGGCGACCCGACGGTCTTCTACGAGCACGTCGCACCCGACTGCGTCCTGATGTCGGACCCCGGCCGACGGTTCGGCGCGCACGACCTCGCGGAGCGGATGAAACGCTTCCACGACGCCGTCCCGGACGTCTCCGAGAACGTCGAGAACGTCCACGTCGACGGCGAGACCGTGGTCGTCCGCACGACCCGGACGGGGACGTTCGAGCACGAGTGGCGACAGACCATCGACGGCGAGGAGCTCGTCTTCAAGCCGACCGGGATGCGATTCACCTGCGACCTCGTCTACACGGTCCGGTTCGACGGCGACCAGATCGTCGAGGTCGACGGCTACGGCCACAACGACCTGTGGTTCGCGATGGGAATCGTTCCCGACCCGTACACGTTCGCCCGCTGAACCGCTCTCCGACCGGCGCCAGCGGGTTCGTGTTCCGTCCTCGCACACCGCCGCGCGTTTGGACACCCTTATTAACGACCGTCTTGTATCGACGTGATACGCCCTACGCGGGGTTGATGATGCTCCTAGCCACACAGGAATCCGGCCGCCGTCTTCCCAGCCGGCGGTCAGTGGGGGATTCCCCCCACGAAGGCAGGGGAGCGCGAGCCCACGCGTGGGAGTAGGTGAACAACCATGCCAGTATACGTCAACAAAGAGATCCCAGCCGACCTCGCCGAGGACGCCCTCGAGGCGCTCGAGGTCGCCCGAGACACAGGAAGCGTAAAGAAAGGAACGAACGAGACGACCAAGGCCATCGAGCGCGGCAACGCCTCGCTCGTCTACGTCGCCGAGGACGTCACGCCCGAGGAGATCGTCATGCACATCCCCGAGCTGGCGAACGAGAAGGGCATCCCGGTCGTCTTCATCGAGACCCAGGACGACGTCGGTCACGCCGCTGGCCTCGAAGTCGGTAGTGCCGCCGCAGCCGTCGTCGACGCTGGCGAAGCATCGAACGACGTCGAGGACATCGCCGGCAAGCTCGAGGACCTGTAGAGGTAATCCATGAGTGCCGAAGAGTCCGAAGACGGATCCACCTCCGCGGAAGTCATCGAGATCGTCGGCAAGACCGGCATGCACGGTGAAGCCATGCAGGTCAAGTGCCGCATCCGCGAAGGGGAAAATCAGGGTCGCATCATCACGCGAAACTGCCTCGGCCCCGTCCGCGAGGGCGACATCCTGCAGCTGCGGGAGACCGCCCGCGAGGCCGACTCCATCGGAGGTCAATAAATGGTCAAAACCCGAGACTGCGAGTACTGTGGCGACGACATCACGCCCGGCACGGGCACGATGTTCGTCCACGTGGACGGGACGACCGTCCACTTCTGCTCGTCGAAGTGCGAGAAGAACGCATCGCTGGGTCGCGAACCGCGTGACCTCAAGTGGACGAAAGAAGGCTCCCGCTCGGCCGCACCGGAGGAGACCGAAGAATGAGCGAGCACGAGCGCACCTTCGTCATGGTCAAGCCGGACGGCGTCCAGCGCGGCCTCATGGGCGAGATCGTCTCTCGCTTCGAGGACCGCGGTCTGAAGCTGGTCGGGGCGAAGTTCATGCAGATCGACCAGGAGCTCGCCGAGGAACACTACGGTGAGCACGCCGACAAGCCGTTCTTCGACGGCCTCGTCGACTTCATCACGTCCGGTCCGGTTCTGGCGATGGTCTGGGAGGGCCAGGACGCCATCCGCCAGGTCCGCGGCATGATGGGCGAGACGGACCCGGCCGACTCCGCGCCGGGCACCATCCGCGGTGACTTCGGTCTGGACCTCGGTCGGAACGTCATCCACGGCTCCGACCACGAGGACCCCGGCTCCAACGAGCGAGAGATCTCGCTCTTCTTCGACGAGGACGAACTCGTCGACTGGGAGAAGGAGACCGCGACCTGGCTGTACGAGTAAGCCGGTCGTTTCGAGCGGTTTTCGGTTCTTTCGTTCTTTCTCGTCGTCGAGCGGCGCTGTCGTCTGTCCTTTCCTGTGATACTGGTACGTCTCTCGATTCCGTCGTCGCTCACCGTACCAAAGAAGCAGTTCACGAATCACGACGGGAGAGTGACGGCTCCGCCCCGGGAAACAACTATACGACGACCACGCCGTGTGTCAGGTACGAGTGACACGAGAGACGACGCGCCGTGCTATCCTCACGGCGGTCCTCGGGGCGGGGGTCGGCGGGATGACGCTCACCGACGCGAAGCGTTACCTCGACCGGTTCGCACCCGGGTCGGGGACCGTCTGGGGAGCGGCCGATGACGCGACCGACCGGAGGGTCGAGAGCCCGTACGGGTCGGCGACCGTCAGCTACGACGACGACCACGTGCCACACGTCCGGGCCGACGACGAGCGGGCGGCCTACTTCGCGGTCGGCTACTGCCACGGCGCGGACCGGTACTTCCAGATGGACCTCTACCGGCGGCTGATGGCGGGTGAACTGTCCGCCGTCGTCGGAGACGTCGCGCTCGACTCGGACCTCTTCCACCGGCAGATGGACTTCGCCGGAGCGGCCGAGGCGACCTGGGAACGGGTGGAGGGGACCGACACGGCGGCCGTGGTCGAGGCGTACGTCGACGGAGTCAACGCGGCGCGGGAACGGGAGACGACGCCGCTCGAGTACCGGCTGCTGGCGTTCGAACCGAAGCCGTGGACGCCCCGGGCGTCGATGCTCGTCGAGAAGCAGATAGCGTGGGGATTGACCGGCTCATTTCGGACCCTCCGGAAGGCGCTCGTCAGGAACCGACTCGGCGGTGCTGCGGCGGAGAGACTCTATCCGCGGCTGCTCCAGCACGACTCGCCCATCCTGGGAGAAGGCGAACCGGAATCGCCCGGAGAGTCGGCAGACGCGACGGTGCCCGAGCCCGGGCTCGTCTCGTGGCTCGCGAACTTCGAGACCCGGCCGGGTATCGGTTCGAACTCCTGGGTCGTCTCCGGCAAGCACACGGCCTCGGGAACGCCCATCGTGGCGAACGACCCGCACCTCCAGCTGACTGTACCGCCGGTCTGGTACGAACAGCACGTCGTCGGTCCGGACCCGCTCGACGTCCGCGGGGTCACGTTCCCGGGCGTCCCGTTCGTCGTCATCGGCCAGAACCACGCTGGTGCGTGGGGATTCACGAACGCTGGTATCGACGTCATCGACTTCTACCGGTACGATACGACCGGCGACGGTGGCTACCGGTACGGCGACGAAACTCACCAGTTCGACGTCCGGACGGAGACGGTCGACGTTGCGGGCGGCCCGGACCGCGAGGTCGACGTGACGAAATCGGTCCACGGCGCCGTCCTCTCGCAGTTCCCCGACGGCGACGAGCTCCGGGTCGCCGACCGGCTCGGGGTCGCCTGGACCGGCCTGTCGGCGACCCGGACGGTCGAGTCGATCCACGCGCTGAACCTCGCGAACGGCGTCGACGACGCGAAGGCGGCCCTTCGGCTATTCGACGAACCGACACAGAACTTCGTCTACGCGGACCGCGACGGCGAGACGCTCTACTGGGTCACGGGACAGATACCGATCCGGACGACCGAGGGCGTCGCCGTCTCCGGGACGCGAATCTTCGACGGGTCCGCCCGCGAGGGGGAGTGGGGAGACGGCTACACGCCCTTCGGCGAGTCGTCGTGGGAGGGGTTCGTCCCGTTCGACGAGCGCCCCCACGTCGAGAACCCTGACTACGTGGCGACCGCCAATCAACGGCTCGTGAACGACCCGGCGCACTACCTCTCGGAGGGGTACGCCCCACCGTTCCGGGGCGAGCGCATCGACGACCTCCTCGACCAGCGAGTCGCCAGCGACGACCCCGTCTCTTCCGAGTTCTGCGAGTCGGTCCAGCTCGACACCTACGACCCCCGGTTCGAGCTGTTCAGACCCACTCTCGCGGGTGCGAGCGCGGAATCGAGCCGGGCGGACTTCCCCGACCTCGAGTTCGATCCGTTCCGCGTCCTTCGAGGCTGGGACGGTCGGATGGACGCCGACTCGGTCGCGCCACTCGTCTTCGAGCACTGGCTTCGCGCCTACCGCGAGCGGACCTTCGAGCCGGAGTTCGCGGAGTCGGGGCTCCCCGAGGACTTCGCACTCCCGAACGACTGGGTGCTCGGAACGCTGGACGACGAGCGGTTCGACGCAGACGCCGTCGCGGCGATGGAAGCCGCGGCGGCGACCATCGCGGAGGAGAGCTGGACGGACTACGGCGACTGGAACCGCGTCCGGTTCACCCACCCGTTCGACCGGCCGTTTCTCAACTACCCGCGGCTGCCGACCGCGGGTTCGCCAGGAACCGTCCGGAACTTCCACTCCGAGGAGAGCACGGGCGCGAGCTGGCGAATGGTCGCGACGTTCGACGGGACCTCCCGTGCCATCCTCCCGGGCGGGAACTCGGGCTCGTACTTCTCCGAACACTACCACGACCAGCTCGAGCGCTGGGCGGCCGGCGAGTACAAGCCGATGGAGCGGTCGGTTCCGAAGGGCGTCGACCGCCGGTTCGTCGCCGTCGCCCTCGAGACCGATGAGGTGGTCGAACGGTGACCGTTCCGCGGCTGGCCGACCTGCGAGGCGACCGCCGGAGGCGGGCCGTCGCGACGGCCGCGGCGGTCGTCGTCGGCCTCGGTCTCGTGTGGGTCCACTGGCTCGGGCTACTACTCGCGGGCGCACTCGTCGCGCTGCCACAGGAGCGGGTCCGTCGGGGAATCGCCGCGGCCCTGTGCTTCGGGACGTTCGTCCTCTGCGTCTTCCTCGTCGAGTTCGCACTCGTCGGCGCGCTCGGGAAGTTCGGCGGGATGGGCACCGTCGCCACCCTGCCGGTCGCCATCGCCCTCGGACTGCCGACGTTCGGGTCGCTGTCGAGAGCTATCGTCTAGTTGGCAAACAGAGACAAGTAGTCCGGGTCTGGAGGTACAGCACGACCGACTGGTACATGTCGCCGTGACGACGACGGGCCGACCTCGATGACGTCTACAAATCCATATACGGTGGCGCTACTGCTCGTCACCGTCACGATGATCGTGCTGTCAGGGTACTCCTTCCGTGCCCGGTCAGTTCCGGGCGCACTCCCGTTCGCCGGATTGACGGCCGGAATCGCCGTCTGGACGGGAGCGCACGCGTACCGAATCTGCGCGACGGCCCAGGACACGTACTTCCTCCTCGCCAACGTCGAGTGGATCGGCATCCTCGTCGTCGCACCCACCTGGTTGCTGTTCACGCTGGCGTACACCGGCCGACGCGACGACATCTCATTCCGTCTCGTGACACTGCTCAGCCTCCAGCCCGCCGTGACGCTCGGCATCGTCTTCTCGAACGAGAGCCACGGCTGGTTCCGACAGGTGGAGTCGTTCCAGCCTGCGGGCCCCGGGCTGGCGACGTGGACGGGGACGAACGGGGACGTCTACTGGCTCGCCGTCGGCTACCTCTACCTCGTCGTCCTCGTCGGCTCCATGGTCCTCCTCGGCCTCTCACGACGTGTTCCTCAGCTCTACCGGGGACGCACGGCGGTCCTGCTGACCGGTATCCTCGTCCCGTGGCTCGGGACGGTCCCCACGCTGCTCGACGCCCGCCCGGTCGAAGGGCTGAACCTCGGACCACTCGGCTTCGCCGCGTCGACCGTGGCCTTCGGTGTCGCACTGTTCGGCCACCGGCTGTTCGGGGTCGTCCCCGTCTCCCCATCGGTTGCCACCGACGCGGTCGTCGAGGAGATGTCGTCAGGGGTCGTCGTCCTCGACGCTCAGGGTCGAATCGCGGAGACCAACCCCGCAGCCGACCACATCCTCGCGGTGAGCGACCCGGTCGGTGCGCAGCTCGGCTCGGTCCACGCCGAACTCGGGGAGGCCGTCGACGCCGGTGAACCGTCGAACCTCCTGTTGCACGATTTGGCCGGGCGGGAACGTTACGTTACCGTGGAGACGGCACCCGTCTACCGCTCGGGCGACCTGCTCGTCGGCCGTATCGTCACTCTGCACGACGTGACCGACCGGGTCCTCCGCGAACAGCGCCTCGACGTGCTCAACAGGGTCCTCCGTCACAACGTCAGGCACGAGACGAACCTCATCCTGGGACACGGCGAGCTGCTCGCGCCGGGCGTCGACACCGACGACCAGGTCCACCTCGACGCCGTACTGGACGCGGCGGAACAGCTGGTCGACTGGTCGGACCGGGCCAGGTACGTCGAACGGGCGCTGGACGACGCCGAGGCAAAACGCCGCGAGATACCCGTCGGCAGCGCTATCGACCGCGCCGCAGAACGGGTGCGAGAGGAGTATCCCGGCGCAGCCATCGTCACGCCCGCGAGTGCGACCCAGTCGGTCCTCGCACACACGACCCTCGAGTGGGCCCTGTACGAGCTGATAGAGAACGGGGTCGACCACGCTGACCGGCCGGACCCGACGGTCGTCGTCGGGGTCGAAGCCGACCCAACCCAGGTCACCGTCACGATATCCGACACCGGGCCGGGCATCCCCGAGGAGGAGCGTCGGGTTCTGGAGTCCGGGGAGGAGACGCCGCTCCAGCACGGGTCGGGGCTCGGCCTCTGGCTGGTCAACTGGACCGTCCGGGCGGTCGGCGGCGAGATAGAGTTCACCGACAACGAGCCGACGGGGACGGTGGTTCGGCTGACGCTGACCCGGGCGAACTGAGGTCGCAGCAGGGAACGGGGACCGCACACCTCCTGAAAGCTTTTGCCGGGAGACGAACCAGGGCTGGACGTGAACCACGAACGCGAGGCGAACCGCCGCAACTGGGACGAACGGGCGGCGGTCCACCCCGACTCCGACTACTACGACGTCGACGGCTTTCTCGCCGGCGAGTCGTCGCTCTGGGACCTCGAACGCGACGAACTTGGCCCCCACGTTGACGACGCGACGACGATGCTCCACCTCCAGTGCCACTTCGGGCTCGATTCGCTCTCGTGGGCCCGCGAGGGCGCACGGGTGACGGGCGTCGACTTCTCCGGCGAGGCGGTCAGAACGGCGGAAGAACTCGCTGACGAAGCCGACCTCGCCGACCGGACCGAGTTCGTCGAGGCGGACGTGCTCGAGCTCGAGCTCGACCGCGAGTTCGACGTCGTCTTCACCTCCTACGGCGTCCTCTGTTGGCTCGCCGACATCGAGGCGTGGGCCGACACGGTCGCTCGCCACCTCGCACCCGGCGGCGTCTTCTACATCGCGGAGAACCACCCGCTGGGCGGGATGTTCGAGTCCGTCGCGGGCGACACCGCCGAACTCGCCTACCCGTATTTCTCCGGCGAGACGATGCACTTCGACGTGCAGGGGAGCTACGCCAGCGACGCCGAGTTCGAGCACACCGACCACTACGAGTGGGCGCACTCCCTCGGCGACGTGGTGACGGCACTTGCGAGCCGTGGGCTCACCATCGAGTTCCTCCACGAGCAGCCGTGGTGTACCTGGCAGCGGTTCGAGACCATGGAGGAGGACGACCGCGGGCGGTTCTGGCTGCCCGAGGACGTACCGGTGGACCTGCCGCTGACGTTCTCGCTGAAGGCGCGAAAAGAGGAGCTGGAAGGGTAGAGAGGAGGCGTAGACAGGGTCGACAGAACGGGTGGGGCCGATTCTCTCAGTCGTCGGCCGGTGCCGGCGATGCGGCGACCTCTATCTCGCCGGCGTCGAGTTCGGCCTCTATCTCGCGGGTCGCCTCTACGAGGTTTTTCATCTTGCCGTAGGCGACCTTCCGGGGCAGGAGCTTCAGGCCGCAGTCGGGCGAGACGATGAGGCGCTCCGGGGGCACGACCTCGAGGCCCTTGCGGATGTTCTCCTTGATCTCCTCGACGGACTCGACCTCGGCGACGTGGGCGTCGACCACACCGAGGGCGAGGTCCTTCGTGAACTCGTCGGCGGTGAAGACGTCGAGCTGGTCGTAGTCGCCGTTGCAGAGTTCGAGGTCGAACTCGTCAACGGGGTAGTCGAGAATCTCGGGGTAGATGCGCGAGTAGTCGCCGTAACAGACGTGGAGGCCGATGCGGACGTCCTCCGGGATGTCATCCGCGATGCGCTCCAGACACTCGCCGACGATGGCGTGGTCGTCCGGAGTCGTCGCGAGCGCGGGCTCGTCTATCTGGATATAGCGAGCGCCGGCCTCGACGAGCTTCTCTATCTCCGTGTTGACGAGGTCCGCGAGGTCGTAGGCGAGCTGTTCGTCGTCGTCGTAGGCCTCGTTGAACGACCAGTTCGCGAGCGTGTACGGGCCGGTGATGGGCACCTTCACGGGCTTCTCCGCCACGTCGGCCGTGAACTCGTACTCGTCGACGAGCCAGGAGTCGGCGTACTCGACCTCGGAGACGACCGACGGCTTGTCGAAGTAGTTGTGGCCCCAGACCTTGACGGGTCCGTTGAACTCGTAGCCGTCGATGCGGTGGGCGAAGAACTCCACCATCTCGTTGCGGCGCATCTCACCGTCGACGATGACGTCGAGACCGGCGCGCTCGTGCTCGTCGGTGATGAGGCGGGAAGCGTCGTCCTTGGCCTCCTGCCAGTTCTCCTCGTCGAAGTCCGCCTCGTCGTCCTCGTACAGCTCTTTCGCGCGGTTGAGCCACTTGGGCTTGGCGTAGCTGCCGACGACGGTCGTCAGGATGAAGTGGTCGTTCGGGTGGTCCTCCGGCTTGAACTGGTCTCTGTTGGGGTTCTCTGTCGTCATGCTGTCACCTCCGCGTCGGCGAGGGCGACTGCCTCGCCGACGGCGTTCAGTTTGTCCTCGAACTTGGCGTAGGGCAGGTGGAACAGTCCCGTGTTCGGCGTCACGTACGCTTTGCCGAAGTCGGTCACGGGCAGGTTCTCCTGGACCCAGTCGACGCGGTCGAGGATGGCCCGGGGTTCCTCGACGAGCGTGTTCTGGCCGTCGAGGAGTCCGAGAGCCACGTCGTCCGTGGTGCCATACTCCTGTGCGTTGTACAGGTTCTGCTCATGGTCGCTGACGAAGTCGTAGCCCACGGCGTCGACCTCGGCGTCGAGCAGGTGTGCGTAGACCTTCTCCTCGAGTGCGCCCCAGTACGGGAAGACGACGACCTCGGCGTCGACCGCATCGGCGACCGTCGTCACTGCCTCGGGGACCTCCGCGTCGAGGTCTTCGCCGGGAGCGTTCTCGACGAGCGAGGGCTCGAGCAGGAACAGGGTA
Source organism: Haloarchaeobius lipolyticus (assembly GCF_051208015.1). Taxonomy (NCBI): domain Archaea; kingdom Methanobacteriati; phylum Methanobacteriota; class Halobacteria; order Halobacteriales; family Halorubellaceae; genus Haloarchaeobius; species Haloarchaeobius lipolyticus. The sequence goes on from NZ_JBPKGF010000001.1 coordinate 210,054, forward strand.
TCCACGTCGGGGAAGGCGTCTGCCTCGCCCGCGAGGAAGTCCGCGACCGCGTGGAGGAAGTCTGCCTCGTCGCCGTAGTACTCGTCGGTCGCGAGGTCGGCCAGGGAGTACGGGCCGGGGAGTACCGCCTGCAGCCCGTCGTCGACGAGCTCCGCGGTCGCCTCGAGTTCGGCCGCGACGTCACCGTCGAAGGTGAGCTCGTCGCGCACGACCGGCTCGCGGTAGAAGTTGTTGTTGTCGTAGTAGCGGACGATGCCACGGGTCTCGACGTTGTCGTGCACCGTCAGCGGGTGCGCGAGCATGTCGTCCCAGCGGAGCTGGCCCTCGCCGACGAGGTCGAGGCCGGCGTCCTGCTGTGCCTGTACGACCTCCGCGCGCGTCTTCTCGTAGACCGCCTGAATCTCCGGTCCTTCGTCGCCGGAGATGAGATCGTGCTTCTGATGGCCTTTGAGGCCAGAAAGTTCCGCTTTCGCCCAGTCGGGGAGCGGGAACAGCCCCGGTGTGGTCGAGACGAGTTCTGTCATTCGTACTCCTCGCTTGGAAATGCGGGCCTTTAATATTTTCGAACCCGACAAATGAGCCGTAGTAATTCGAAGGGCGTGCGTCTCACCGCGTCAGTTTGAGCACGGTGAGCGTCTCGAAGGGGAACGACTCGTCCCTGAGAGCGACGGCGCTGAAGCCGTTCTCGGCAGCACGCTCGACGACCTCGTCGACGCCGGTCAGGCTGGAGACGAGCAGATAGACCGCCCCGCCGGGAGCGAGCACGCGGGGGACGGAATCGAGGAACGGGTCGACCACCGCACGGCCGTCCTCGCCGCCGGTGAGTGCGACCTCCATCCAGTCGTCGCGGGCGGCGGCCGCGTCCTCGGGGAGGTACGGCGGGTTGAACAGCACCGCGTCGAAGGCGCCGTCTCTGAACCCCGAGACGAGGTCGGCGCGGACGACCGAGACGCCGTGGTCCGAGCGTTCCCGGGCCTGCCGGCACGCGTGCGGATTGATGTCCGTGGCGACCACGTCCAGGGCCGTCTCCGCCGCGACCGATTCGGCGACGTAGCCGGAGCCGGTGCCGACCTCGAGCGCGAGTCCCCCGGTTCGACCGGCGAGGTCGTCGACCGCCGCCTCCGCCAACAGGTGCGAGTCCTCCGCGGGCTGGTACACCTCGGTCTCGACACCGCGTCGCTCCGCGAGGTCCTTCGGCATCTATTCGCTCCCTCCATCGTTGGCCCCTCCACCCGACGCATCCTCGCCACCGTCCGCCGACGCCGCAGGCGAGGTCTTCTCTGCAGCGACGCCCTCGTCCGCGATGCGGAACCCGCCGGTCTCGGCACGGCCGGAGAGCTCGCGTTGCGGGTAGGGGATCTTGATGCCCTCGGCGTCGAAGGCCTGCTTCACTTCCTTCACCACGGCGGTGTTGGCTCGCCACATCCGGCGGGCGCTCGGCTTGTCGATCCAGAATCGGGTGGCGAGGACGACGGAGGAGGAACCGAGTTCCTTCACCACCACCTGCGGGGTCGGAACGGTGAGTATCTCGTCGACCTCGTCCAGCGCGTCGTCGGCGACCGACACGGCGTGGTCGACGTCCGCGTCGTAGTCGATGCCGACCTCGACCTCCAGCCGGAGCCGACCCTTCCGCGACCGGTTGACGACCCGCTCGCTGCTCACGAGGTCGTTCGGAATCATCACGTACTCCCCGTCGAACGTCTGGATGCGCGTGTTGACGATGGAGATGTCCGTGACGATGCCTTCGCTGTCGCCGACCTCGACCCAGTCACCGATTTCGAAGGGGCGCGCGAACATCAGCACGAAGCCCGCCAAGACGGCGCCGAGCGTCTGTCGGGCGGCCATACCGACCACGATGCCGGCGAATCCGGCACCGACGAGTAGGCCGGTGAGTTCTATCTCCCAGACGCTCAGGACGACCAGCAGCGCCATTATCCAGATGACGACCTGGCTGACCCGGTAGGTGAGCCGTCGCTGATGCTCGGTCACGGCCTCGGACGTCTTCAGGAACTGCTCGACGAGTCGCTTGACGACGCGCGAGACCAGGTGGGCGGTCAGCCCGATGATGAGCGTGATGATGAGCTTCGGAACGTCGCCTCGGTCGATGAGGTTCGAGTCACGGAGCGCGGCGGAGAGGTCCTGTGCCATCGCCCAGACACCGATGACGATGATGGCCGAGGTGAGAAACGTCACGCCCACGATGGCGATGGTCAGGAGGTCCGCGATGCCATCGCCGAACGAATCGCGGAGCCGGGTCTGGAGTCTCGTCGTGAGGTAGCCGATACCGACCATCAGGCCCACCGCGAGCACGGTGACTGTGAGTTTCAGGACGGGATTGTCGACGACCGTCGCGAGCGAGTCTATCGGGTCGATGAGCCAGGACCAGTCCGGATGGGTCTGCAAGGTGAGGTACCCGTCCGACTGCGGCGAAAGCGTCGCGCTCGCTTCAGTCATCGCTCTCGTCACGGCCGACGTCCGCCGCCAGCGTGGCGAGTTCGGCGAACGTCGCCGGGGGAACGTTCCCGGCTCGTTTGCCCATCAGTTCCTCGTCTGCCGCGTCGACGACGGCGTCTGCGTCGTCAAGTCCCGAGATGTGTGCCGTGTTCCGGACGGCGTTCCGCATCGTCTTCCGGCGCTGGGTGAATACCGCCTTGACGAAGTCGAGGAAGAACGTCTCGTCGTCGACCTCGTAGTCGGGGTCGCGCGGCTCGCATCTGACCACCGCGCTCTCGACCGCCGGCGGCGGCGAGAACGCCTTCTTCGGGATGGTCTCGACGATCTCGACGTCGGCGTAGTGCTGCGTGCTCACCGAGAGCCGGCCGTAGTCACCTGAACCGGACTCTGCGACCATCCGCTCTGCGAACTCCTTCTGGAACATGAGGACGAGCGGACGGTCCAGCGGGAGGAGACGGAACGTTATCTGGCTGGAGACGCCGTAGGGCAGGTTCGAGACGCAGGCGGTGAAGTCGGGCAGGTCGACCTGCAGTGCGTCACCTTCGACGACGTCGAGTCGCCCCGCGGCGATCTCCTCGGCGAACTCCTCGCGAAGGAACGCAGCCAGGTTCGGGTCGCGTTCGATGGCGGTGACGTGGTCACCTATCGCGAGCAGCCGGTCGGTCAGTGCGCCGTTTCCTGCACCGATCTCGAGCAGGTGACTGGTGTCCGTCTCGTCGGGAAGATAGCTCGTCAGCCTGTCGAGGACACGGTCGTCGACCAGGAAGTGCTGGTCGCGGTTGGGGTCACCGCGTACGCCGGCCCGCGACAGCAGTCCGTCGGGGTCTCTCATCGATTGGCGGACGGTATGGGACCGAACGGGGTAAAACTGCCTACTCGTCGGCTCGCCCGACGAACGTCTTGTACTTGAGGTCCTCGTCGCGGAGCTCCTCGAGGATACGTTCGACGAGCACCCCCTGCGGGTCGTGGAGACCGGGGACACGCTCTTCGAGGTCCTCGAAGCTTTCGAACGGCCTCTGTTTGCGCTGGTCGAGGATTGAGTTGCGCAGCTTCTTGCCGATACCCGGCAGCAGGTTCAGCTGGTGGAGTCGGAGCGTGATCGGCTGTGCCTCGTTGAAGAAGTCGACGAACCGCTGTTCCTCGTTCGCCACGACGTCCTTGACGATGTACTCGAGTTCCGCCTGGGCGCCGCCGGAGATGTCCTCGTAGTCGACCTGCCGGATTCGCTTGATGCTGTCGGCCTGTGGCTCGACGTCGACGTAGTCGTCGATGCCGACGTCCGGTTTCTCGCGGAACGAGATCTCGAACAGCCGGAAGTCTCGCGTGCCGAGGGCGTACGCTAGCGGGTCCTTCCCGAACCCGCGCTGTCCGTCGTTCGAGCGGCCGTTCGGAAAGATATCGAGCACGACCGCCTGAACCTGTCGCTGCTCGTCACGTTCGGAATCGGTCATTCTAGTAGTATGATACGGGGAGGGCGTATTTAAAAGATGGGCGTCAGGCGTACTTCGCGACGACGTTCAGTATCTCGTCGAGCTCGTCGCCGGAGAGCGAATAGCGCTCCTGGGCGTACAGGGCACGGAGTTCGGTCCGGTCCTGGGGCAGCAGGTTCGCTATCTTGTACGCGGTCGGCTCTTCGACCTTCTCCAGTTCGAGCAGGTCCTCGACGAGCGCCTTGGAGTCCTCGACGGAGAGCACGGCGAACCGGTTCGCGTGCTCGATGGCCCGGGCGAGCTCGTAGCGCATCTCTCGGTCCTCGTCGAGCGCGCGCTCCTCTTCGATATCGGCGAGGAGCTCCTTCGTCTCCGAGACGGTGAGATACTCCTCGTCGAGCTTCTCCTTGAAGATGGTCATACGATTACTGCTGAGCCTTCAGGTGTGCGGGTGCGGAGATGAGCTTCTTCTCCTTGCCGCCGTCGGTGATGAGGACCTGGAACGCCGAGCCCTGTTTCCCGACGACTTCGCCGGTCTGGCCGTTGAAGCGCGGGTGGAAACGACCCTTCGCGACCGAGGGGTCGATCTTGAGGTGGACCTTCTGTCCCTCCTCGAACTCCTGGATGGAGCGCTGCGGCGGCGAGGTACCGCGCTCTCGAGGGTGGTTCTTCAGCTTGTTACGCGTCCCTTTGAGTGGGCCGTGCGAGTTGGGCATAGTCGTACGACCCTCTTGTTCCGTGCCCGTTATAAAACGCACGTTGTTCGTCCGCCAGCCGATGTTCCAGGGTCGCAACGCAAGAGTAACCCGTCCCGACGTCGATGTGCCGCGCATGGACGACGACGACTTCCGCATCGAGACGCGCTCCATCCACGCCGGCCAGGAACCGGACGAGGAGACCGGCGCGCTTATGACGCCCATCTACGCGAACTCGACGTACAAGCAGGACGGTCCCGGCGAGCACCGGGGCTACGAGTACTCGCGTACGGGCAACCCGACCCGCGCGGACCTCGAGGCGAACCTCGCGAGCCTGGAAGGCGGCGAGTTCGGTCGCTGTTTCTCCTCCGGGATGGGCGCCATCAACACCGTGCTCAACCTGCTGGAGGCGGGCGACCACGTCGTCACCGGTGAGGACGTCTACGGCGGGACCCACCGCATCTTCACGCAGGTCTACGAGCAGTACGACCTCGAGTTCACGTTCGTCGACATGACCGACCTCGACGCCATCGAGGAAGCGATGCAGGACAACACCGAGCTGCTCTGGCTGGAGACGCCGACCAACCCGCTCATGTCCATCGTCGACATCCAGGGTGCGAGTGAGGTCGCACACGAGTACGGCGCCCTCTGCGCCATCGACAACACGTTCGCGACGCCGTACCTCCAGCGACCGCTCGAACTCGGGGCCGACATCGTCAGCCACTCGCTGACGAAGTACCTCGGCGGCCACTCCGACGTGGTGGGTGGCGCGCTCATCACGGACGACGAGGAGCTCGACGAGCGAATCGGCTTCTACCAGAACTCAGTCGGCGCGACGCCCGGCCCGCACGACTGTTTCCTCGTCCTCCGCGGGACGAAGACCCTGCCCGTCCGGATGGACCGCCACTGCGACAACGCCCGGGCCATCGCCGGCTGGCTCGACGAGCACGACGCCGTCTCGAAGGTGTTCTACCCCGGACTCGACTCCCATCCCGGCCACGAACTCGCGGCAGAACAAATGGACGATTTCGGCGGCATGCTCAGCTTCGAGGTCGACGGCAGCCTCGACCAGGCCAGCACCGTCGTCTCCGAGACCGAGGTCTTCACGCTCGCCGAATCGCTCGGCGGCGTCGAGTCCCTCATCGAACAGCCGGCCGTGATGACCCACGCGGCCATCCCGAAAGAAGAGCGCCTCGAAGCGGGTCTGACGGACGGCCTCATCCGCGTCAGCGTCGGCATCGAGCACGTCGGCGACCTGAAAGCCGACCTCGAGCGGGCGTTCGAGGCGGCCGGGCTGTAGCGGGCCAGCTCTCCGTCTTCGTTCTCCGGCACTCTCGGCCCTCGTTCTCCGGCATCTCTCACGCTGGTCTCGCCAGTACGGACTGTAGCTGTGGAAGAAGTGGTTATGAAGCGACCAGCTCAGATACGGCCGACTTCGTCGACGCCGACGCTCTCGACGCCTTCGACGCCGCTGAAGGCCTCTTCGACCGCTTCCGTGCCACCAGCGTCGTCGGGGACGATGACGGTCGGGAAGAGCGCGACGAGACCGAACGCGACGTCCTCACGGTCGACGCGGTTGATCTTGGCGCCCTCCGGCAGGGAGTCCTCGAGACGGTCCTGGAGCGCGTCCAGGTCGACGTCCGGGCTGTTCGGCATGACCTTCATGCGGGCTGCGACCTTTCCCATGTTTACGGCCCCTCGAACTGGCAGTTCGGACAGTTGTACAGGTTGCTCTGCTTGCGGCACTTCGCGCAGCGGTAAATCTGCTGCCCGCAGTCAGGGCACTTGAAGGCGGCCGCGTTCGTCCCGGAGATGTTGATCCCACAGGAGACGCACTTGCGTCGTGCGCGCTGTTCGGATTCGCTCATATCGTGGCTTTCCGGCCGGTCGGTTTTAACGATTGTCTTTCGCTCACGTCGCCAGGGGGACGAGCAACACACCCATGCAGTAGACGCGCCGGGTCCCCAGCCGCGTCGGGACGAGCCCGACGCCCGTCGCCGCGACGAACGCGACCAGTCCCAGAAGACCCGCGAACAGCCACGACAGCGAGACGAGCAGACAGAGAGCGCCCGCCGATAGTCGCCACGGGTCGAGTCGTCCGACGACTGCGAGGTACCGCTCTCCGACCGTCACCACCAGTGCCGCGGCAAGCGCCCCGGCGACCACGACCGCTGCCAGTGCAACACCGAGCGACGGCGGCCCCCCGACCCGGTCGACCGCCACCAGCACACCGCTCCGTGGCGTCCCGAGCGCCACGAGCGCGAACAGCCCGAACACCGCGTTCGCCGTGTTCACCCCGCTGGTCGCCACGACGTAGCTCCTGTCGCCCGCGTCGCTGGGGAGCGCCGCCAGTGCCGCCGTCGCCGCGATGGCGGACGAGACGCCCGGAAGGTAGCCCACGGCGCCGCCGGCCAGCGTTCCGGCACCAGTCGAGACCGCGACGCGTCCGCGGCTGGTACAGAGCTGCGCGTCGTCCTGCGGCGGAACTCCCTCCCCCGAGAGTGCGTCCAGCAACACGGGCGCACCGAACAGCCCCGCGAACAGCGGCGTCAGGATGCTCGCAGGGAGTGGAGCCGCCGGTTCGAGTGGCAGCGTCACGACGCCGAGCCAGCCCGAGAGTGCGAGGACGACGACGCCACCGATTCGCGCCCGCCACGACGGTTCGATGGCCAGCGTGAGCAGGACGATGCCGAACAGGACGAGTGGCAGGTTCCCCCGAACCGTCGGGTACGCAGCCGTCATCATCCTCGTCGCCGGAACCGCTACCGGAATCGAGAGTGCGAGCGCTCCGAGACTCCCCAACGCCGACAGCAGGAGCGCCTCCCGTCCCCGGCCGGCCATCACCAGCCGATGGCCGGGCAGGGCCGTCACCGCCATCGCCGCGTCCGGTACCCCGAGCGCGAGCGCGGGGACCACGTCGAGGAACGTGTGGGTCACGCCCGCGGCGAGCATCGCGCTGACGACGCAGGTCGGCGGCGCCGGAACCGCTGGTGCCGCGGCTGCGAGCAAGAGTGCGAAGTTGTTCGCGTGGAGCCCGGGCGTCAGTCCGCTCGCCGTCCCGAGGGCGACCCCAGCGAGGACCGAGACGAGCACGAGGAGACTCCAGTCGTCGACGACCATCGCCCCTCTTGGCCGCCCGTTCGTACAAGAACTGTCGGGTGAGAAATCTAGATCCCACCGCCTCCGTCCGCCACCGAAATCTCGGCCTCTGCTCGACGCTCGTGGTCACTCTTCTCGTTTCCACGGTCGTCGTTGCGGGTCGTCGATTCGCGCTCCTTCTGGTTCGCTCCCTTCTGCGAGCGCATCGCGAGTACGACGACGAACGACGAGACGAGCAGCAGGGCTGCACCGGGAAGGAGTGCACCCGTCGCGAGGGCACCGACACCGAGCAGGGCAGCGGCGAGGGCTGCAGCACCGTACCCATCGAGTTCAGGGGATGGCAGTCACACGAGCGGCTCCTCACCAGACGGCGAAGTATCCTATCATTATATTGACAGTAACGGGGATGCGAACGAGCGACGGCGTCGCCACTCCGGGAGTGACGCGCGAAAGAATGTGTGTTTCGTGGGTACGGCGAGTTCAGCCGAAGAGGTTGCCCAGGCCCTCGCCCGAGGCTTCCTCTTCCTCGTCGTCGTCGTCGTCGTCGGCCGTGTCCGGCACGTCCGAGACCTCTTCTTCCTCGTCCTCGCCACCCTCGTCGGCACCGCCCGAGGCGCCACCAGCGGCCGCGCCGCCCGCGGGGACGGCGGCGGCCTCTGCGACGGCCTCCTCGATGTCGACGTCCTCGAGTGCGGCGACGAGCGCCTTCACTCGGGACTCCTCCACGTCGACGCCTGCGGCGTCGAGCACGGCGGTCAGGTTGTCTTCGTTGATCTCCTCGCCCGATTCGTTCAGGATGAGTGCTGCGTAAACGTACTCCATTGTAAGTTATCCGAACATGTTGCCGAGGCCCGCTGCGCCGTCGTCTTCGCCGTCGGCGTCGTCGGCGTCGTCTTCGTCCGCGGCGTCTGCGGTCTCGGTAGTGTCTTGGTCGTCAGTCGATTCGTCGTCGGAAGTCTCCTCAGCCGAGGCAGCGGGCGCCGAAACGCCGCGCAGTTCCTCGGGCAGAGCCTCCTCGTCCTCGATGTTGGCCGCGAGCGCGCGAAGCTGCGCGTCGGCCTTCCGGATGAGGTCGTCCGCGAGGTCCGGGCTCTCGATCGCTGCGTAGAGACCGAGGCTCTTGGCCTCGCCCGTCGCCTTGGCGATGAGCAGGTTGGCCGTCTGAGCCGTCGGGTACGCTGCGTTGACCGAGAGGTTCCGGGCCTGTGCCGCCGCAGCCTGCACGTCGCTGCGGTAGGCGTCCACGTCGATGTCGAGGTCTTCGGGGTCGAACAGGACTCCCTCACTGTAGACGGAGCGCAGGTCGAGACCCACTTCCTTCGGCTCGATGCCGAGTTCGCTCAGGACGTTGGCGAGCTGTTCGGAGACTTCTTCGCCAGCGTCGAGAACGTGCGAGTCCTCGGTGACCTGGATGGACCCGTCCATGATGCGGGCCTGTGCACCGACCTGCTGGAGTTCGCCGACGAACGGACCCGGGTCGACACCGGTGTCGCCCTCGGGAATCACGATGTCGTTCGGCGCGATCTCCCCAGCGTTGATGGGTGCAGGCGTCTTGGACGCCTCCAGCTTCTTGAACAGCGCGAACGGGTTGCTGTCCGTCGCGATCAGACCGACCTGGCCCTCGAGCTCCTCGGTGAGGACCTCGATGCCGTCGTCGACCTGCTCGAGCGCTCGGGTCAGCAGCGTGTTGCGGCTCATCCGGAGCACGGTGTCCGGGTAGAGCTCGGCGCGCATCGCCTGGAGCTGTCGGCTCGGGATGCCGGTCACGCCGACGACGCCGATAGAGTCGTAGGACTCGATGAGGTCGACGAGCTCGTCGACCTCCTCCTTCTTCCACTGCGGAAGGTTCTCGGTCTTGCGCTCTGCCTGTTGTGCGCTCATGCGTTCACCTCCACGGAGGGACCCATCGTCGTCTTCACGTAGATGGAGTCGACGTTGAGCGGTCCCTTCTCGAGGTTGGCGTGCAGCCGGCGGATGATGACGTCGATGTTGTCGGCGATGTCGTCCGCACTCATGTCTTCTGCACCGACACGGGTGTGGAACGTGCGCCGGTCACGGCTCCGGAGCTGCACAGTGTTCTTCATACGGTTCACCGTCTCAACAACGTCTTCGTCGAGGCCGAGCGGAGTCGGCATCTTACCGCGCGGACCGAGTATGGTACCGAGGTGACGAGCGACGTCTTGCATCATGTTCTCCTGTGCGATGAAGAAGTCGGTCTCGTCGGCGAGGTCCTTTGCACGGTCGTCGTCGTCGCCCAGATCGGCCAGTTCGGAGCCGCTGAATACTTCGTCAGCGACATCCTCTGCACGAAGGCCTGTCTCGCCTTCGGCGAAGACCACGATTTGGGTCTCCTGACCGGTTCCGGACGGCAGGACGACGGACTCGTCGACACGTTGCGACGGATCGTTGAGGTCGAGGTCGCGCAGGTTGATTGCGAGGTCTACCGTTTCGCGGAAGTTCCGCTCAGGTGCCTCATCTAGTGCGCGAGAGACTGCGTCTACTATTTCCTGGTCTGCCATCGTTCACCTCCGTAGTACGCGTAGTGCTCCTACGGGTCAGTGAAACAGGCAAAAGCCTGTCTCGTTCGGTCGGTGGCCCAGCGTGGACTTAAAGCCGTCGAACCGGAGATGGGTTGGGGAGCCCTCACATCGGCCCGTGAGACGGTCCTCGCGAGGGACCGACGGCGGCGCTCATCACGGTGCGTCGCTTCTCCGACTTCCGAACGGTTCCGGCGAGAGCCACGGCTGGGAGACGGGATGAAGAAGTGGTAGAACGGCGACGACCGAGATTATTCGTCGTCGAACTGGTCGTCGTACTCGCCGGCGTCGAGCTTCTCCTTGAACTCGCGGGGGTCGTTCCCCTCGATGGTGACACCGAGCGAGGTGCAGGTCCCGACAACCTCCTTCGCGGCGTTCTTGAGGTCGTACGAGAGCAGGTCCGACTGCTTCTGTGCGGCGACCTTCTTCACCTGGTCGACCGTCATATCGGCGACGAAGTTCTTCTGGGGTTCGCCGCTGCCGGTCTCGAAGCCGACCTCGTCCTTGATGAGGGCGGCCGTCGGCGGGACACCGACGTCGATGGTGAAGCTGCCGTCGTCCTCGTACTCGACGGTGACGGGGACTTCCATCCCGTCGAATGCAGCGGTCTGTTCGTTGATCTCGTTGACGACTTCCTGCACGTCTACAGGTGTCGGACCGAGCTCGGGGCCGAGCGGCGGGCCAGGGTTGGCCTTGCCACCCGGGACGAGCGCTTCGATAGTTCCAGCCATATGTGACAGGTGCCTCGCGGCGTTTTTAACGCTTACTTTTCGTGAGGACGAGTCCGGCCGGCCCCCAAACGTCGTGCAGCAGGGTCGCCATCCGTCACGTGGCGTCGCCGTCGGGCACATCGGCCGGCGAGTCGACCGCATCGGTGCGCCAGTCGGCGAACGAGGGCAGCACGAACGACTCCTCGAAGCGTTCGATGCAGGGGACGTCGTACGGATGCAACGATTCGATGCGCTCGACGAGCGCCTCGCAGGCCTCGTCGGTGGTCTTCACGAGCAGTATCACCTCGTCGTCGTCGACGACTTCACCCTTCCAGCGGTAGGTCGACCGGCAGCGCACGCGGTTGACGCAGGCCGCGAGCTGCTCCTCGACGAGCGTCGTCGCGAGTTCACTGGCGGCATCCGGCGGGGCGGTGACGTAGAGGGTGGGCATGGGCGCACGGTCGCCGGCGACGGAGAAAAGCGTACTCCCGCCGGCGCCGTCACAGCGTCACTCCTCGCAATCGCGGCGTCACTCCTCGCAATCGCGGCGTCACTCCTCGTCGTCCGGCTCCGTCCCGGCCTTCCGTTCCGGTCCCGACTCGTCGCGCGCGGTCCGCGTGACGGCCCTTACCTCGACCGACTTGTCTGCAGCCTCGGCGGCTGCAGCTTCCTGCAATCCACGAGCCACACCGTCTGCGACGACCTTGTACGTGAGGCCCACCAGCCCACTGAGCGAGATGACGGCGCCGACGACGATGAGGATGAAACCCAGGACGGGTGCGATGTCGCGGACGAACAGCACTGCGCCGAAGAACGTCGGCACGCCGCCGACGAACACGACTGCGGCGACGCGCTCAACCAGCGACAGTCCATACTCGAACGCCTCGTCGGGTGCGACCCTGTCCATACCTCGGCTGAAGGTTGGGGGTCAGAAGAATCTTCGTGACGAGCGACGGTCGTCGTGCTACTCGTCATCGCGTCTTCGATGGTCTCCGACCAGCACGCTACTTCGGGGGGGAAAGGAACCTGCTGTCACTACTCTTCGATGGGGCTGAACGTCCCATCGATGTTCCACTCGTGGATGCAGTGCGGGTTCCCGACCGCGTCCTCCGTGATACGCCACGCTTCCACCTCGTCGTTCCACCGCTCTTTCCTGTCGCACCGCTCACACTCGCGGGCGGTCGGCTTCCGGAGCTTCGTCATGCGGTATACTGGGAGCCGAGGGAATATAATGCCTCATCCTCATGGTGGCGGCGTCCGTACCATGTTGTGTGGTGGCGGCGACCACGGAAGACGGTTTCCGGCCGTGGCCTCGACGCGCCACGACCGACCAACTACGATGACTCCACGAATCACCAGCCAGTTACTGCTCGAGACGGCAGCGTTCACGGACGGCGATGCGATACCCGCGACGTACACCTGCGACGGGGAGGACGAATCCCCTGAGTTCGCCATCGGGCGCGTTCCACCGGGGACGGAGACACTCGCGTTCGTCGTGGACGACCCGGACGCACCAAGCGGGACGTTCGTACACTGGCTGCTGTGGAACGTCCCGGCGGACACCATCCGGCTGCCACGGGGCGTGAAACTGGGGCAGACGGTCTACGAACTCCGTGGCGCACGACAGGGGTCGAACGGCTTCGGGACCGTCGGCTACCGCGGCCCGTGTCCGCCGGTCGCGCACGGCCCACACACGTACCGGTTCACCCTGTACGCCTGCGACAGAGAACTCGACGTGCCGGCGGGTGCATCCATCAACGACCTCAGACCAGCCATCGAGGCCGCACAGCTCGATTCGGCCCGACTGACCGGAACCTACGAGCGCCACTAACCCGGCCACTGGTCTACTTTTCGCACAGTGGGGACACCCCACACATCGGTACATCCAAGACGGCACCGGGCGTTGCCCCGACTGTCATGATTAAACTGGTGAACCTGCTGGTTCGCAGAGACGGAATGAGCCACGAGGAGTTCCAGGAGTACTGGTACGAGGAGCACGTCCCGCTCGCGAAGGACCTGCCGAAGGCCCGCAAGTACGTCACCAGCGTCCCGGTCGACCCGACCCGTGCCGAGTACGACGGCATGGTCGAGCTGTACTTTGACTCCATGGGCGACCTGAAGGAGGCGTTCGACTCCGAGGTCGGTGAGGAGGTCATGGCCGACCTGCAGAACTTCGCCGACCCCGACGCCGGCCCGACGATGTACGTCGAGGAGACGGTACAGCACGACGAGGACGCATGAAGACGGCGGAGAGAGTCGTCGACGGACTCGCCGCGCTCGACACCGAGTTCGTCTTCGGCTATCCCGGCGGCCGCGTCATCGAGGTGTTCGAGGAGCTCGCCGACCACCCCGAGATACAGATCGTTCGCCCGCGCGACGAGCGCGAGGCCAGCGTCATGGCCGAATCCTACGGTCGGATGACCGGAAAACCGGGCGTCCTCGCCGGCCAGGGCCCGTGGATCGGCAGTCTCGGAAACATCGGCCAGATGGAGGCGCGGCTCGCCTCTTCTCCGATGGTCGCACTCACGGAAGCGTCCGAGCGCGGTGACTACTCGACGCTCGCACCGTATCAGCAGTCCCGCGGCGACTACGGCGGCCTCTCGCTCCCGAAGATACTCGACGGCGTCACCAAAGAGTGGTGGTTCCCGCGCACGCCCACGGAGACCGTCCGCTCCGTCCAGCTCGCGTTCAAGCACGCCACAGCCGGCCGCCCCGGCCCCACCGCTGTCATCCTCGACGGCGACGCGATCTCGGACGAGTACCCCGAGGACGCGACGCCGAAGGTGTGGGACGAGGTCGACCAGGTGAAGAACTGGGAGTCGCAGCCGACGAACCGCGACCTCGATGATGCCGTCGAGGCGCTCCAGACGGCTGACCGACCCGTCATCCTCGCCGGCAACGGCGTCCACGCCGCGAACGCGTACGACGAACTCGTCGCGGCCGCCGAGGCCTACGACGCGGTCGTCGCCACCTCTTACCTCGGGAAGTCGACCATCCCGGAGACCCACGAACGAGCCGCCGGCGTCATCGGGTCGTTCGGCCACGAGGGCGCGAACCAGGTCGTGAGCGAGGCGGACACGCTGCTCGTCGTCGGCTGCCGGATGAACCCGATGGACACCAACTGGCAGGCCGAGGACTTCATCCGACCCGACGAACAGACCATCGTCCACGCCGACATCGACACCCGCAACGCGGGCTGGGTCTACCCCGCCGACGTGGGCCTCATCGGCGACGCCGCCGAGTCGCTCGCCGCGCTCGCGATGGCCGGCGGCGCGACCAACGACTGGGCGCTCGACCGGGCCGCCGAGGCACGCGAGGACTTCTCCGCGCCGGAGTGCGAGTCCGATTCCGTCCCCATCAAGCCACAGCGCGCCTGCAAGGCCATCGAGCAGGTCGTCGATTCGGACACGGTCGTCACAGCAGACTCCGGGAACAACCGCTTCTGGCTGCTCAACTACCTCCAGACGCCCGACACGGAGACCTACTACGGCTCCGGCGGCGTCGGCGGGATGGGCTGGGCGGCACCCGCTGCGGTCACGGCCGCACTGCTCGGAAAGGACGCAATCTGCGTCGCCGGCGACGGCGGCTTCACGATGACGATGACGGCCGTCGAGACCGCCGTCGACCACGACGTCGCCCCGACGTTCGTCGTCCTCAACGACACGAGTCTGGGCATGGTCCGCCAGATGGACGACTCCATCCCCGGCGTCGAATTCCACGACACCGACTTCGTCAAAGTCGCGCAGGCGCTCGGCGGCGACGGCCAGCGAATCACCGAGCCCGGCGACCTCGTTCCCGCACTCGAGGACGCGAAGGCGAGCGACGTTCCGACCGTCCTCGACGTCCGTATCGACCGCGACGAGGACATGGCCGAGACGCTCCAGTCCTCGTTCTACGCACAGGTCGGCGGCCTGCACGAGTAGGCACCGACCGTGTTCCGGATGGTCGTCGGGGGGTTCTTCGTGCTGTTCGGCATGAGCTGGCTCGTCGGCTGGGCGGCCGCGCCGCCCGCGCCGTACGACCCGGTCCTCACGGTCGGTCCGGCTGGCGTCGCCTTCGACGGCTTCGGCGGTTCGGTTCCTGGGCTCGCCGCGCTTCTCGGGATGGGGCCGGTCGCTATCGGCGTCGTGCTGTTCGTGACGGGCTGGGTGGAGTCGACGGCGAACCGATTATGACGTCGGGTCCCGACCCGTTTCGTTCCGCGATTCACGTCTCCTGAGCAACCAGACCACGACCACCATCGGGACCCCCGCGACCGCCGCCGTCCCGAGCACGACCAGCCAGTCGACGACGCCGAGCGGGACGACGTGGAACGCCTCCTGAAGCGGCCGAACAGAGAGTACCGCGAGCTGGAGTATCATCGACCCCGCTACCGCGACGACGAGCCAGGGGTTCCACTCGGTGTGGCCGGGTATCCAGCGGACCGCGAACAGCTTGACGAACTCGACGACGACGAAGGTGGTGAACACCATCGTGACGACGTACTCGCTCGTGCTGTCGGCGAAGCCGTTTCCGAGGGTGCTCGCGGCGAACGCGGGTAGCCCCGACCCGTCGCCCGACAGCAACCACGCCGTCAGCGCGAGCATCACGACGCTGGTCGAGAGCCCGATACCGAGGATCGCGCGTTTCATCTCCCCATCCAGGATTCCCTCATCGCGGTCTCGCGGTGGTCGGTCCATCACGTCACCGCTCTCGGGGTCGACGCCGAGGGCGACCGCCGGCAGGCCGTCGGTGAGCAGGTTTATCCAGAGCAGCTGTGCCGGCGGCAGAACGAGGTAGCCGAACAGCGACGCGACGAAGACGAGTACCACCTCCGCGAGGTTCGCGGAGAGGAGGTAGGCGACGAACTTCCAGACGTTGTCGAAGATGGTCCGGCCGTTCCTGATGGCCGCGGTGATGGTCGCGTAGTTGTCGTCGAGCAGGACGAGGTCCGACGCCTGTTTGGCCACCTCGGTCCCGCGCTGCCCCATCGAGATACCTACGTCCGCGTGCTTCAGTGCCGGCGCGTCGTTCACGCCGTCACCGGTCATGGCGACGGTGTGCCCGTTCTCCTGCAGCGCCCGGCAGATGTCGACCTTGTGCGTCGGGAGGACGCGGGCGAAGACGTCGTGTGTCTCGACGACCCGCCGGAGCGCGCGCTCGTCCATCCCCTCGAGGTCGGAGCCGGTCACGACGTCGCCGCCGAGGCCGACCTGCGCGCCGATGACGCTGGCCGTCCGGCGGTCGTCCCCCGTGATGAGCTTCACGTCGATTCCCGCCGCCCTGGTCCGGGCGATGGCATCGGCGACCTCCTCGCGGGGCGGGTCCTGCATGCCCTGGACGCCGACGAAGACGAGGTCGGATTCCGGGTCGGATGGGTCGCCGTAGGCGAAGCCGAGCACCCGCAGGGCGTCGTCCGCGAAGTCGTCGACCCGGGAGCGAATACGGGCGCGAGCCGCGTCGTCGAGGTCGACCGGTCCCGACGCCGTGAGAAGTCGCGTCGACCGTTCGAGCACGGTCTCCGGTGCGCCCTTGACGAAGCTGTGGTCGTCGTGGACGGTCGCCATCCGGCGACGCTCCGAGGAGAACGGGTGTTCCGAGCGGCGGGGTCTGGCCTCTCTGGCCGTGTTCGGGTCGACCCCCGCCGCGGCCGCCGCCTCGACGAGCGCCACCTCGGTCGGGTCGCCGTGGTCGTGGGTCGCGTCGTTACAGACGGCACCGATCTCGAACAGCCGCCTCGCCACCTCGTCGTCGGCCTCGACGGCACCCGGTTCGAACTCCCGACCGTCCGCCCACGCCCGCGTGACGGTCATCTTTCCCTTCGTGACCGTCCCCGTCTTGTCGGTCGCCACGACGTCGACCGAGCCGAGGGACTCCACCGCCGGGAGCCGCCGAACCAGCGCGTTCTGGTCGGCCATCCGCCTGACGCCAAGCGCCAGCGTGAGCGTGACGACCGCCGGCAGGCCCTCGGGGACGGCGGCGACGGCGAGCGAGATGGCCGTCAGCGCTGCCCGGACCAGCTCTGCACCCCCCGCGACGAGTACTACGCCGACCACGGTGGCGAGCCCGAGGACGGCCACGCCGATGGTTCGACCGAACGCGTCGAGGTCGGTCTGGAGCGGCGTCTGGCCGGCGTCGACCGTCCCGAGCTCCGCCGCTATCTCTCCGACCTGCGTCTCCATCCCGGTCGCGTAGACGACAGCCCGACCCGACCCGCGGACGACCGTCGTCTGCTTGAAGACGAGGTCCTCCCGTTCGGTGACGATGCCCTCTGCAGGGTGGCCGTCGGTGGGGTGGCTGTCAGCAAGTTGGCCGTCGGCGGGCCGACCGTCGGCCGGTTCCTTCGACACCGGCACACTCTCGCCCGTGAGTGCTGCCTCGTCGACGGCGAGGTCACTGGAGGTGACCAGCTCGGCGTCGGCCGGGACCGCGTCCCCGGCGGTGAGGACCAGCACGTCACCCGGGACGACCTCGGTCGCGGGAATCGTCCGCGGCTCGCCGTCGCGGAGGACCGTCGCGGTCGGAGCGGCGAGCTCCCGAAGGGCTCGCAGGCTCGACTCGGCACGGTAGTCCTGTGCGAAGCCGAACAGTCCGTTCGCGACGACGATAGCCATGATGAGGGCGGCGTCGACGGGGTCGCCGACGAACGCGGCGACGAGAGCGGCGGCGACCAGTACCCAGATGAGGACGCTCCTGAACTGGTCGAGGAGGATGTCGACCGGTCCGCGCCGCTCGCCCTCGACGAACTCGTTCGGCCCGTATTCTTCGAGTCGACGCGCTGCCTCGGCTGCCGACAGCCCGGGCTCGTCGGTCTCGGAATCGTCGACGAGCGATGAACCCGACGTGCTGGCGGGGTCGTCGTGTCTCTCCACTGATACCGACTTCGACTGTCGACGACATTATAGTACGTGGTGGACGAGGTCTTCAGCGGCAGAACGGACCGGCGAACGTCCGGACGATCCCCGTGAGCAGGTTCGAGAGCCTGTAGCGCAGGCCCTCTCTCGGTGTGTCGACCGTCTGGAACGTCGCCAGTTCCTCTGACGGAACGCGCACGACGGTCCCCGTGTTCTGTCGGCGGCCATCGACGTCGGTCACTCGGAGCAAAGTCGCCCCGCCGGTCGACGGGCGTCCGACGACCGGTAGATACCTGGCTCACCGTCGAACGAATCCGGGGGTCGAGCGTGGTCGGAGGGAGCGAGCACAGTCACGGCTCGGACGAACGAGGGGGAGAGCCTGCCGATTTCTCCCGAGACACCTGTCTCGCCGGCGAGTCCTGCTCGGTCGCGATGGTCGGGAGGGTGGACCGTCCCTGCGGGGCGGTGACACGACTCGTTACGCGAAGCTTTTTGCGGATACTGGCAGATGTTGCGGACGATGACAGACAGCACGGTACTCGTCACTGGTGGAACGGGATTCATCGGCTCGTACGTCGCGAAGGACCTCGTCGACCACGGCCACGACGTGGTCGCCTACGACCTCTCGACCGACCCGCGCATCCTCGAGAAGCTCGGCATCGCCGAGGACGTGGAGATCCGCCGCGGCGACGTCAGCGACGCCACGGACGTGTTCCGCGCGGTCAAAGAGACCGGCACGACCCACATCGTCCACCTCGCTGCCCTCCTCACGAACACGGCCCGTGACAACCCCCGCGCCGCGATGCGGGTCAACATCGAGGGAACGAACAACATCTTCGAGGCGGCACGCGCACTCGATGACCAGGTCGAACGCGTCGCCTGGGCCTCCTCCGCCGCGGTCTACGCCCCGCCGCACAACTACGACGACGGGAGTGACTGGTGGGTCACCGAGGACGACCTGGTCTACCCCGACACCCTCTATGGCGCGACGAAGGAGTACAACGAGCACCAGGCTCGCGTCTACTACGAGGACCACGGCGTCTCCCACGTCGCCATCCGTCCGACCGTGGCCTACGGCCCCTACCGCGAGACCGGTGGCTCGGCGTTCCTCGCGAACATCATCGAGAAGCCGGCCGTCGGCGAGGCGTTCTCGGTCGAGTACGGCGACCAGGAGATCGACTGGCAGCACGTCGAGGACATCGCGCAGGCGTTCCGTCTCGCCGCGTTCACGCCGGACGACGACCTCAGCCAGCGCGTCTACAACGTCCGCGGCGAACTCGCGACCATCCGTGAAGCCGCAGAGACGGTCCAGAAGATCGTCCCCGACGCCGACATCGAGGTCTCCGACGAGGGCGAACTGCCGTGGACCCAACGTCTCGACATGACGAAGTTCCAGGAGGACACCGGCTACGAGGTCCAGTACGACCTCGAGTCCGGCTTCCGCAAGTACATCGACGTGCTCCGCGAGGAAGCCGGCATGGACCCGCTCTGAGCGGTCCCGTTCCGAAGAGATCGCCCATTATTCTTAGATAACCGACATAAGCACCAAGACCCATGCCCAACAACCGGTGGCTGATACTTCCACATGGTGGCTGGATTCGACATCGGGACGGCGGTGGTGACGGCGGCGCATTCTGCTGACGAGTTCGACTCGCTCCCCTCGCTGGTGACACCGACCGACGCGGACGACCTCGTTGCGGCAGGCTTCGACCCCGACGACCTGCTCGCACTCGAACGACGCGGTACGGTCTACGTCCTCGGGACCGACGCAGAGACCGTCGCCGCGGAACTCGACGCGACGGCTGAACCGCTTTTCGAACACGACGTGCTGGTTCCACACCAGTACGACCGGGTCTTCCTCTCCGAACTCGCAAGCGCCGCGCTCGGCGACCCATCCCACACTGGACAGGTCTGCTACACGACGCCGGGTCGGGTCCGGGACCGAGACCTCCCAACCGAAGCCCACCGCGAGACGGTCGCGGCAGCGCTCTCGAAGGCGGGCTACGATGCGACCCCGATTTCGGCCGGACTCGCTGTCCTCTACGACCAGCTCGACGGCGGTGCCTACACCGGCCTCGGCGTCGCGGTGCGGGAGGCCACGACCAGCGTGTGTCTCGCCTACTACGGCGTTCCCGTCCTCTCGTTCTCGCTCCCGAGCGGACTGGACTGGGTGGTCGAGACAGCCTCGGCCGACGCTGGCGAGTCCACCGAGATCGTCCGGAACGAACTCCCGACGTTCGCGCTCGACCTCGACGTCAGTTCGTCGGGCGTCGAAGGTGCGCTTGCGACCGCCTACAACGACCTCGCGGGGAAGGTCGTCGACGCCCTCAGGGCAGAGGCCGACGACGCGGACCTCCAGACCGGCGTCTCCGCGCCGGTCGTCCTCGCGGGAGCCGGCAGCGTCCCCGGGTTCGAGATGCTCCTCGGTGGCCGTCTCGACCCGGTCCCGCTACCCTTCTCGGTCGCCAGCGTCCGGCGAGCCGCCGACCCCGCCAAAGCGGTCGCCCGGGGCGCGCTGGCTGCTGGCGTTGCCGGAATCGACGGCTACGAGGGCGTTTCGTGGGACGCCGAGGAGGAGGGGTCGGGCGACGACGGTTCCTCGAGCCAGACGACGCTCGCCACCTCGGCGTCCGCGAACGCGGCTGCGACCACCACGTCTCCCACGAGCGCGGACCGGTCCGCCGACACCGAGAACCGGGCCATCGACCAGTTGTTCGAGCGACTCGGCGACCGAGACGACGAGATAGCGGCGGTTCGCGCCGACCTCGAGACGCTCTCCACCTCGCTCGACGACCTCCGAGCCGAGAGCGCCCTCGTCGACGACCTCGCCGCCCTCTCGGACGAGGTGGAGTCCGTCGCGACGAGGCTCGACGACCTCGCGACGGCGGCCGCGACCGAGGAGACGGTCGAGGACCTGGGTGAGCGGGTCGGAGATATCCGTGCCGAACTCACCGCCCTCGACGAGCGGGCAGCCGACGCGGCAGCGCTGACCACTCTGGACGAACGGGTGGACGGCCTCGCGGCCACGGTGACCGACCTGCGGCAGTCCATCGACGACACGGCAGCCGAGCTCACGCGACTCGAAGGGTCCCTCGTAGGCACCGACGAACGGGTCGACGAGCTCGAGGACCTGAGCGAGTCACTCCGGGAAGAGACGGAATCACTCGGAGCGGACGTGGATTCCCTGAACGAAGCGACCGACTCTCTGGGCGACGACATAGAGTCGCTCAGAACGGAGACGGCAGCGGTTCGAGAGACGAACGAGTCTCTCGACGAGGCGGTCCGGTCGCTCCGAGGGGACCTCGACGACCGACTCGGGTCACTTCGCGAGGACTTCGACGACCACGTCTCGCACGCGGCAACGGTGGCCGACCTCGACTCGGTCTCCGAGGAGGTGGCGTCGGTGGAGGCCGACCAGGACTCTCTCCGCGCGGAGGTAACCGACCTCACTGACCAGACCGCCTCCGAGGAGTCGGTGGCCACCCTGGCGGCCGACGTCTCCACGGTCGAGACCGCAGTCGAGGACCTCTCGTCGACGGTCGAAGACCACCAGCGTGCGACCGACGAGCGGCTCGGCAACCTCGAGGACGTCACCGACGGGATGGACGAACTCGTCACAGCCGTGGCCGAGGTACAGACCAGTCTACGAGCCGTGGACTCCGAGGTTGCCGAGGTCGAGCTCCAACTGGAAGACCTGGACGCCGAACAGACCGCCCTCCGAGCCGACCTCGACGCGAACGAGTCGAGGCTGCAGACGCTCGAAGACGATGCGGCGACCGCAGCCGACCTCGATTCCCTCGCCAGCGACCTCTCCACCGTGAAGGGACGTCTCGAGACGCTCGGAGACGACCAGGCGTCCGCCGAGGACCTCTCGGCGCTTCGCGACGACCTACTGGAGCTCGATTCGGCCGTCGCGGACGTGCGTGAAGAGCTTGCCCGGACCGAGCGAGAGAGCGTCGACGCCGGGCGCGTGGACGAGTTGACCGAGA
Organism: Haloarchaeobius lipolyticus; assembly: GCF_051208015.1. Classification (NCBI taxonomy): domain Archaea; kingdom Methanobacteriati; phylum Methanobacteriota; class Halobacteria; order Halobacteriales; family Halorubellaceae; genus Haloarchaeobius; species Haloarchaeobius lipolyticus. The sequence goes on from NZ_JBPKGF010000001.1 coordinate 231,801, forward strand.
CCGTCGCGAGAGTCGAGGCCGCACTGTCCACGACGGAGGAGACCGCGAGGGCAGCCCGGGAACTCGCCGAGGGGGTCGACGACTCGGCTATCGACCGGAGCGACCTCGATTCCCTCGCGGCCGATGTCCGTGAACTGGACGACCGGGTCACCGACCTCGTGGATACGGTTCACTCCACGAAGGACCTTGCCGACCTCTCGGACCGCCTGGATTCGCTCGAAGCCGACGTCGTCTCGCGCGACGAACTCGAATCGGTCCGGACGGGCGTCGAGAGACGCGACGAGGAGCTGGAGCGCGTGAGCGCACTCGACGACTCGGTATCGACACTCGCCGAGGAGGTCGACGCGCTCCGTTCGGCAACCGCGAGCGCGGAGACGGTCGAAGACCTGCGGACGGAGCTCGAGGCCGTCCGTCGGGAACGTCAGGATGGGACGGCTGTCGAGTCCGTCGCCACACAGCAGGGCGCAGGGCTCCGGGGTCGATTCGGCGCCGGGCTGGCGGGTGGTGGCCTCGTCGCTGGCGCCCTCGGCCTGGCACAGGGGGCGGGGATGGCGGCCGAGACCGTCGGTGCCGTCCTGTTCCTCCTCGGGCTCGTCCTCGGGGTCGTCGTCTACTGGCTCGACGGCGAACGCTCGCGGGCGAGTGCAGAATAGTAAGAAAACATATACCTATTCTCTCGGGAGAGAGACGTTACGAAGCTCGCCTCCACACTTCGGACACTCGTTCTCGGGCGTCATCTCTGTTCGGAGGCCGCAGCTCAGACATTCGTACTCTGTAGATGCTGTCATGATGACTATCGTAGGAGACCAGATGTGATAAGTGTTATCGTGGCCTTCACTGACGGGTGCCCTCGGCACCGGGAGGTACCCACCTCCGGTACCGGCGACTCGTTCTCACTCCTGCGTCTGGCTGTACTTCGCCACCCACTCCTTCAGGGTGATGCCCATCGCGGACTGGGTGATGGCGTTCGACGACGCCGAGTTGGCCGACTTTACTAGCTCGGCCTCGAGCGTTCGCTTCGGTACCTCGCCGAGGAAGTGCGGGATGGCCCGCTGGACGGTGAGAGGAACGCCGACTTCGTGGGCCAGCGCGTAGCCCGAGATGGAGTGTGGTATCTCCTCGCTGGCGTAGCGTTCGCGGTCCGGCTCGTCCAGCGTCTCGTCGTCGACGTAGTCGACGTACTCGTAGCACTTTCCCACGTCGTGGAGCAGACAGGCGGCCACGATGACGTCCACGTCGGGGTCGGCACCGTGAAACTCGCGCTGTATCTCGGCGGACTCGATGGCGATCTTCGTCACGCCGCGGACGTGCTCGACGTTCGTGACCTCGTGGATGTTCCAGGCGTACGGGATATCGGCGACGTCCCGCCAGCCACCGCGTTCGAGGCCGAGACACCACGCTTCGACGACCTGGTCGCGGAGCCCGTCGTCCTCGATGCGGTCGAGCTCGGGGAAGGCGTCCCGGACCTGCGCGTCGTAGTCCGGCGCGGCCATCTCAGTAGCCCTCGAGGTCGCCGACCTCGTTCTTCACGAGGCGCTCCTGGCCGATGAAGCGGGGCCGCTTCTCGATGGCGAGGAAGTTGTCGACGTCCTCGCGGGCCGCGGCTGCGACCTCGCGGGTCGGGTCGTAGTCGCGCGAGCCCTCGCTGCCGAGTGCTTCGTGCAGGTCGTCGAGCGTCTCGAAGTACAGCTCGGCGACGCCGTCGAACTCGGAGTTCTCCGGGTCCGAGGGGTAGACGGTCTGGTAGCGGACGACGCCCTCGATGTCCTTCGCGAGCGGCGAGTGGTTGTTCTCCCAGTAGTCGCGGAACTCCTCGTGGGTCATGCCGTCCTTGCGGACGAGGAACGCGGAGTGCTTGTACAGGCCGTCGGTGTCGCCGTCGACCTCGTCCTTCCAGACCTTCTCCTCGCCGATGAAGCGGGGTCGTTTCTCGATGGCGAGGAAGTTGTCGACGTCGGCTCGGGCCTTCGCGGCGACCTCTCGTGTCGGGTCGTAATCGCGCGAGCCCTCGCTGCCGAGCGCCTCGTGGAGGTCGTCGAGCGTCTCGAAGTACAGCTCGGCGAGCCCGTCGAACTCGGAGTTCTCCGGGTCGTTCGGGAGCACCGTCTGGTAGCGGACGACGCCTTCGATTTCACGTGCAATGGGGGTGTGCTGGTTCTGCCAGTAGTCCACGAACTCGTCGTGGCTCATCCCGTCTTTCCGGACGAGGAGGGCGACGTGTTTGTACATACGGGTCCCACGTCGACTGCCCTGGCAATAAAACCCAACGGACCGCTCGTCGCCCAGAACTGCCGTTTTCGCAAGACGTGGCGACGATGTGTCAAACAAACACACCGACTGAAACACTTAAATGCCGCGCATATGCGGGCGAACTGCTTTACGGGATTTTTAACAATCAACAATGCATGGCACGGGATACCAATAACCGCATAGTGGGTGCCGAATCTCACCGGTCGACCGGGGGGTCGCGCCGGACGTTCCTGAAGGCCGCAGCCGGGACGAGCACGGTAGCGCTCGCAGGCTGTCTGGGTAACATCGGTGGTGCTGGTGGCAGCACCGACAGCCTGACCTACGGCGTCGTCAGTCCGGTGACGGGAGCGTACAAGGGGCTCGGACCGAACCAGCGGAAGGGTGCGAAACTGGCCATCGAACAGCTCCAGAACGACGACTCGTTCGAGTTCGAGGTCGACGCCGTCTACAAGGACACCGGAACCGACTCCACACAGGGAACCAAGGAGGCGAAGGCGGCCGTCGAGAAGGACGGCGCGAACTTCCTCATGGGGGCTATCTCGTCCTCGGTCGCCATCGCGATGAACAAGCTGGCGAAAGACCAGCAGGTCATCTACAACCCGGGTGGGGCGGCGGTCCCGGTCACCGGGTCGGAGTGCAACGAGTACGTCTTCCGGGCCGAGACGAACACGGCGCAGGTCGCGGAGGCGGTCTCGGACTACACCGTCAACAACCTCGGGACGAAGGTCTGGTTCCACATCGCCGACTACGCCTACGGCACGTCGGTCCAGAACCGCGTCCAGAAGCGCATGGAGAAGTCGAGTGCGGACGTCGAGATCGTCGGCACGTCGAAGTCGGAACTCGGCGCGCGAAACTTCGACACGTACATCTCCGACATCAAGAACTCCGACGCGGAGGTCGTCGTCATCGGAATGACGGGCGGTGACCTCATCACCTTCGTCCAGCAGGCCAACGACAAGGGTCTCAAAGAGCAGGTGAACCTGATGGCCCCGACGATGACCTTCCAGGTCGTCCGCGGCGCGCTCGGCTCCGCGGCGTACGGGACCTACGGCGGTGTCCGATACGTCGCCGACCTCGACGTCGGGACGAACAAGTCGTTCGTCGACGCCTACATGAACAAGCACGACTCGCCACCGGACAACTTCGCCCGCGTCGGCTACCAGTCCATCATGATGACGGCTGAGGGCGTCAAGAAGGCGGGCTCGACGAACTCCGACGACGTCATCGACGCCCTGGCCGGCCTCGAGATGGACACCATCCTCGGCACGAACCAGTTCCGCGAGTGCGACCACCAGGCGCTCAACCCCACCTGGATGGCCGAGCTCGTCGAACCCAGTTCGGGCGAGATGGCCGACGTGAAGGTCCTGAAGAAGGTCGAGGGCAAGGACGCGATGATTCCCTGCTCCGAGACCGGCTGTTCGCTGTAAGATGGCGGGGACAGAGGCACTCGTGCTGCAGGGCGGCACCGTCCTGCTCGACCAGCTCATCAACGGGCTCACCATCGGGATGGTGTACGTGCTGCTGGCGGCCGGGCTGTCCATCATCTTCGGCGTGATGGACGTCATCAACTTCGCCCACGGCGAACTGTTCGCACTCGGCGCGTACTTCGCGGTGGCCATCGCCGCTGCCAGCTTCGGGAGCTTCTGGCTCGCCCTGCTCGTCGCCCCGCTCGCCGTCGCCCTCCTCGGGGGAGCCATCGAACGCTTCACCATCAGACCCCTCTACGGGCGGAACCCGCTCTACCACATCCTGCTCACGTTCGGGCTGGTCCTCATCCTGATGGACACCATCGAACTCATCTGGGGGAGCCAGTCGCAGGGAACCCTCGACACCGGCGTCCTCTCCGGGACCGTCTCCCTGCTCGGCTACACGAACTCGCTGTACAGCTACTTCGTCATCGTCGCCGGTGCGCTCGTCGCCGCCGGCGCGTGGCTCGTCCTCGAGCGGACCCGGTTCGGTCTCATCGTCAGGGCCGGGTCGATGGACCGCGAGATGGTACGCCACCTCGGCATCGACATCGACCGGTACTACACGCTGGTCTTCGCCTTCGGTGCCTTCCTGGCGGCCGTCGGCGGTGTCATCCTCGCCGGTCGGCAGTCTGTCGAGCCGTCGCTTGGCGGCTCGGTCATCATCCCGGCGTTCATCGTCGTGGTGCTCGGCGGCCTCGGCAGCTTCCGGGGCGCGGTGGCGGGCGGCCTGCTCGTCGGCGTCGTCCAGACGCTCGTTCGCTGGCAGGCGGCCTACCTCGAGGGGCTCGTCGTCTTCCTGCTGATGATCGGCGTCCTGCTGGTCCGGCCCCAGGGTTTGTTCGGCAGTCCCGAGTGGCACGACCCTGGCGAAGGCGGCGACCTGCTGACGGGCGCCGGCGGCGGCGTCCTCTCGAGCGCGCGGCGGAAACAGCTGGGAATCGCTGCCGTGGTGTTGCTCGCACTGGCGCCGCTGGGGATCGGCGTGCTCTGGAAGGCGTACTTCGTGAACACCTTCCTCGTCGAGATACTCATCTGGGCACTGTTCGCGCTCAGCCTCGACTTCGTGATGGGCTACACGGGACTGGTCTCGCTCGGCCACGTCCTGTTCTACGGGGTCGGCGCGTACGCCGCGGTGCTGTTCGCGCTCTACATCGTCCCGTCCGTCTTCCTCGCGCTCGCGGTCGGTATCGTCGTGGCGGCCGCGCTCGCGTGGGTGGTCGGCCAGCTGTCCATCCGCGTCTCCGGCGTCTACTTCTCGATGATAACCCTCGCGTTCGCTGAGCTGTTCTACAGCCTCGCGCTGAAGATACCCTCGATACGCGAACAGCTGAACCCGACGCTGGCCGGCATCGGTCTGCCGACGGTTCCGCCGCTGACGAACGGCGAGAACGGCATCGGGGTCGACGAGATGGTCTACGGCCTCACGTCGGGGCCGGGCTTCGGCGACGTCTCGCTACTCGGTGAGATACACCTGAAGTACTACGTCGTCCTCGCGCTCGTGGTCGGCGGCTACCTCGTCGCGCGACGGCTCATCGGCGCGCCGTTCGGCTCCGTGATGCTCGCAATCCGGGAGTCCGAGCAGCGGGCGTCGTTCCTCGGCTACGACACGGTCGCGTACAAGCGCCGGGCGTTCGTCGTCTCGGGTGGGCTCGCCGGGCTGGCCGGTGGACTCGCCGCGACGGAGAACGTCTTCCGCGCATCCTTCGAGATGCTCCACTGGACGAAGTCCGGGGAGGTCATCGTCATGACCATCCTCGGCGGCATGGGGACGCTCTACGGCCCGATGCTCGGTGCTGGCGCGTACCTCCAGCTCGAGCAGTGGCTCCAGGACATCCTGCCCGCGGTGCTGGGGGCTCTCGGACTCGGAACCGAGTCCGGCGTCGTCCCCTGGCAGGGCTTCCTCGGCATCGTCTTCGTCCTGTTCGTCATCTACGTCCCGCGAGGGCTCGTCTCGCTGCCGGCGACGATACAGGACAAACTGGAATCGCGTTCCGGACAGGGTGGCGACCCGACGCCGGCGGCCGACTCCACGGAGGCGAGTGACTGATGGCGACCACCGAATCCACGACCACGTTCGAACCGACCGGGGACGTCGTCCTCGAAACGCGCGGCCTCACCAGACGCTTCGGCGAACTGGTCGCTACCGACCACCTCGACCTCGAAGTCGAGCGCGGCGAGTTCCGAAGCGTCATCGGTCCGAACGGGGCCGGCAAGACGACGCTGTTCAACCTCATCTCGGGTGCGCTCGCGCCCTCTTCGGGTGCCGTCGTCTTCGACGGCGAAGACGTCTCCGAGCTCCCACCGCACGAGCGGGTCAGACGCGGAATCGGCAGGTCGTTCCAGATAACGAACGTCTTCGGGGCGCTCTCCGTGCGTGAGAACGTCCGGCTCTCCGCACAATCGGTGACCGGCCAGCGCGGTCTGTTCGCGGACCTGTTCGGCGACAAGGACGGCTTCGCGGACGTGAACGACCGAACCGACGCGGTGCTGGACCGCATCGGTCTCGCAGACCGGGGGAACGAACGAGCCGGGGCGCTCTCCTACGGCGACCGACGCACGCTCGAGATCGGTCTGGTGCTCGCGACCGACCCCGAACTGGTCCTGCTCGACGAGCCGACCGCCGGCATGGGGGCCGAAGAGACCCGGGCGACGATGGACCTCATCACCGACGTGCTCGCCGACCGCACCCTGTTGCTCATCGAGCACGACATCGACCTCGTGATGAACGTCTCCGACCGGATTACCGTCCTGAACCGGGGGGCCGAACTCGCGACCGGCACGCCGGAGATGGTTGCTGCGAACGATCAGGTACAGGCTGCGTACCTCGGAGGTGTCGAGCCATGAGCGTGCTCGAACTCGACGACGTGTACGCCGGCTACGGCGAGACGGAGGTGCTCTCGGGCGTCTCCATGCACTGCGACGAGGGCGAGGTCGTCTCGCTGGTCGGCCGGAACGGCGTCGGCAAGACGACCACGCTCCGGAGCATCGTCGGCGTGGTCGAACCGCACGCCGGGACGATTCGCTATCAGGGAGAGGACGTGACCCACGCCTCGCCGGAAGCCATCGCCCGCACCGGCATCGGCTTCGTGCCCGAGGAGCGGCGCGTCTTCCCCGGTCTGACCGTGACGGAGAACCTCAGGATCGGCCAGTTCGGTGGGAGCGAGAGCGCCCACCGGCGGTCCGTCGAGGATATCTGGGAGTTAGACGCGTTCGAGAATCTGCGCGAGCGGAAGGAGTCCCGCGGCACTGACCTCTCCGGCGGCGAACAGCAGATGCTCGCCATCGCCCGGGCGCTGGTCGCCGGGGCGGACACGCTACTGCTCGACGAACCGACCGAAGGGCTCGCCCCGCTCATCGTCGAACGGGTCGCCGACCTCGTCGATGAGCTGAACGAGGAGGGCATCACGGTCCTGCTCGTCGAGCAGAACGTCGCCGTCGCGAGCGAACTCGCCGACCGCGTCTACATCCTCGACAAGGGCCGTATCGTCTTCGAGGGGACGCCCGAGGAACTGGACGAACAGCCCGAGGTTCGCGACCGCCACCTCGGGGTGCGGCTCTGACCGGCGAACCGACTCACAGCACCCCCCATCGACCGACACCCCACCGAACCGACCGCCAATCCACCGAATCGACTGACAGCAAGCCCACGAACCTATTTACCGATACGAAAGATGGTACGAGATATGGTATACAACGACATCGAAACCGCATCACGCGACGAACTCACGAGACTTCAGAACGAGCGGCTCCGAGAGACCGTCGAACACGTCTACGAGAACGTCCCGTGGTACCGCGAACAGTTCGAGGAGCTGGGAATCACACCGGCGGACATCGACGGCGTCGACGACGTCGAGAAGCTCCCGTTCACGACGAAGGAGGACATCCGCGACAACTACCCGGACGAGCTGTTCGCCGTCGACCACGACGAACTCCGTCGCGTCCACGCCTCCTCCGGGACGACGGGTAAGCCGAAGATCGTCGGCTACACCGAGGACGACCTCGGCGTCTGGCGCGAGGTGATGGCCCGGTCGCTCGCCGCGGCCGGCGTCGAGCCGGGGATGATGGTCCAGAACGCCTACGGCTACGGCCTGTTCACGGGCGGTCTCGGCTTCCACGACGGCATCGAGGAGCTCGGGGCGGCCGTCATCCCGACCGGCGGCGGCAACACGGCCCGACAGATATCGATGCTCCAGGACATGGAGTCCGACGTTCTCTGCTGTACGCCGTCGTACTGCCTCTACCTCGCCGAGCAGGCGGCGGAGAAGGGCATCGACGTCCGGGAGCTACCGCTCTCGCGGGTCGTCATCGGGGCCGAGCCGTTCACCGACCCGATGCGCGAGGAGATAGAGGAGGCACTCGGCGTCACGGCCGTCGACGTCTACGGCCTCTCCGAGATAATCGGCCCCGGCGTCTCCATCGAGTGCGCCGAGGCACAGGACGGCCTCCACGTCTGGGAGGACCACTTCTACCCCGAGGTTCTCGACCCCCACACCGGCGAGCCGGTCGAGCCGGGCGAGGAGGGCGAACTCGTCATCACCTCGCTCACGAAGCAAGCCTTCCCGATGATTCGCTACCGGACCGGCGACATGACGCGACTGAACTACGAGGAGTGCGAGTGCGGCCGCACCGCGGTCCGGATGGACAACGTCACGGGCCGCGCCGACGACCTGCTCATCGTCCGCGGCGTCAACGTCTACCCGAGCCAGATAGAAGAGGTCATGCTCGACATGGCGGAGGTCGCTCCGTACTACCGCATCGACCTCTACCGCGACGGGAACCTCGACACGATGGAGCTCACGGTCGAGCACCACGAGGAGTTCGACGGGACGGCGGGCGACCTCGAGGCCAGCATCGAGGCGCGCATCGAGGAGATTCTCGACGTCTCCCTCGACACCATCGAGGTCGTCGCCCCCGGTGAGATAGAGCGCACGGAGGTCGGGAAGGTCAAGCGCGTCTTCGACCACCGGGAGTAACGAGCACACCACTTCTCTCGTTCCCCAGATCGGGGGCGCGGTTCCACGGCTTCGCGGTTCAGTCCACGAACCGGTAGACCCGTCCTCGGAACGTCGCCACGCGCTCCCCGTCGTCGACAGTCTTCACGGCTATCTGGTACTCGGCGGTCCGGCCGGCCATGTGGCTCTCCTCGGCGGTCGCACGGACGGTCTGTCCGACCTCTGCGGCGGCGAGGTAGCTCATGTTCGTCTCCAGTGCGACGGCACTCGTCCCGTGCGAGTTGGACGCGGCGGCGAAAGCGGCGTCCGCGAGCGAGTAGATTGCGCCGCCGTGGGGCGTGCCGTGGAAGTTGCACATGTCGTCGGTGAGTTCGAGTTCGAGCGTCGCGGTGCCCTCGTCGAGGTTGACCAGCTCGATGCCGAGCGATTCACAGAACGGGTCCGCGGCTATCTTCTCCCGCAGTTCGTCGGGAATCCCATCGTCGCCGGCACCAGTTTCGTCGCTCATCGTGCCACCTCCTCGACCCGGGCGCCGTTGACGAACAACTGCTCGGGTGCGAGGCGCTCCTCGTGGTAGTCGTCGTGGTACTGCATAAGCTGGAACAGGGTGCCCGTCGCGTTCCGGGGCGAGACGAACGCCTCCGTCCAAGTGTCGAACTCGGCGCGGTCGACGACCCGGAAGTCGGCGGCCTCGACGGCCTCGATGACCGCGTCGATGTCCGCGACTTCGAGAGTGACGTGGTGCAGTCCCGGCCCGTGTGCGTCGAGGAAGTCGGTCAGGAACGTGTTCTCGGCTACCGGTTCGATGAGTTCGATGCGCGAGGCGTCGCCGAGGCGGTAGTACACCCAGCGGAACCGGTCCTCGACGGTCTCGTCGGACAGTTTCTCGCAGCCGAGTGCGAACAGGAGCGGTTCGGCGTCTGCGACCGATTCGACGGCGATACCGACGTGGTCGACCCGGATGGGCGTGTCGTGCGAGGGGACGTCATCGTAAGACCGAGACCCGTCGTGTGTCATGGTACGACAGGACGCGGGCTGGTGTCTTAGGCGTACAGGGCCGAGGGCTGGTGGCGGCTCCAGTGGCAGTCCGCATCGGGTCCCAATCGTAATCCTGTCTTCAGGCGTGCTTCCGGACGAGCGACTCCAGGTTGCCCCGAATCCGTGCGCTGTCGGCCGTCGTGATGTGGAGTCTGTCGCGCGACTCGTCGGTCTCTGCCCACTCCGAGAGCAGGCCACCGCGGCGGTCGACCTCGACGATGACGTCGACGGCGTCCGGACCCGGCGCACAGATGAGTTCGAGCTCGTCGAGTTCGCCGCGGAACTCGCCGCCGCGGGGTTTGAACTCGAACTCCTGAACGAACGGCTGGCTGTGGCCGAACGGTGCTTTCTCCACCTCGGCGCTGTAGAAACTGAAGCCGAGCTCTTCGACGGCGTCGAACAGTGCCCGCATCCGGTCGTCGGCCCGGACGTCGACGTGGTCCGTGTCCTTCGGGTCGACGGCCCAGTCGATGTCGAGTCCCGTCTTCACCCACACCTTCACGTTGCCCATCGTCAGCGGTGCACTGTACGGGATGGTTATCTCGACGGTCTCCTCGCGGCGCTCGCCCTCGCCGATGGTGAAGTTCTCGCCGACGCGGAACTTGTCGAGGACGGCGTCTCGGTACCCGTCCTCGGTCCTGTAGCGCGTCATCAGCGCGAAGTAGATGTCGTCTATCTCCTGTTCGGAGGAGCCGCCCGCTATCTCGACGGTCGCCTCGACCGTCTCGCCAGGGTGAAGCGTCGTCTTCGGGAGGATGGTGTCCACACTGGCCGAGCCGATGCCGACGCTAGAGAGTATCTTCTTCATGGGGTCGTCCGAGTCTTGTCCGAACCCCGGTATAAACTTTCTGCGAGGAACCCCCCGTGACCAGCCGCCGTGTGCGCCGGTCTGTCACCGTAGTTTCTTAGGGACTCTACGGGTAGGGGTGAGTATGTACGAGCGAACCTTCATGGAAGGGACGCGGGGTACCCAGGCGGTCGACTGGGAAGAGCGAATCGACGTGAAGCGACTGCGGGAGGAACGCTTCGCGAAGGCGCTGGCGCGGCTGGAGGATTCCGACCTCGGTTCGATGCTCCTGGTATCGGACCCGAACATCCGCTACGTCACCGGGCTCGCGATGACGGGCGGTTCCGGTGCCGACCACTACACACTGCTCACCGAGGAGGGTGACGTCGTCCACTGGGACACGGCGGACCACGCCACGAACCAGCGGTTCAACTGCCCGTGGCTGAACGACATCCGCTACGCCTGCCCCGGCCTCGGGAACGTCCCGCGTGCCTCAGGCAGCGACTCGGCCCGAAACTGGCTCAAACAGAAGATGGCAGACATCGTCACCGAGGCGATGGCGGAGTACGGCGTCCACAAGGAGCCGATGGGTCTCGACGTCGGCAACGCCGGTCTCATCTCCGCGTTCGAGAACAACGACGTCGAGGTGCGCACGAAGGAGTGCGTCGACCTGATGCACGACGCTCGGAAGGTGAAGACCCGCGACGAGATAGAGTGCCTGCGTCAGGTCGCCGCAATCTGCGAGGCCGGCTTCCAGCAGGTCGTCGAGAACGCCCGGCCCGGCAAGCGCGAATCCGAGGTCTGGGGCGACGTCACGAAAGAGCTCTGGCGCCACGGCGCCTTCGTCGGCGGCGGGTACCTCACCTCCGGCCCGAACACGTGGCCGAAGCACCAGGCGAACACGACGGACCGGATGATCCGCCCCGGCGACATCGTCTACGCCGACATGTACAACATCGGCTACCTGGGCTACCGCTCCTGCTACTACCGGACGTTCTCCATGGGCGAGCCCACGCAGGCACAGAAGGACGCCTACGAGACCGCTCGCGACAACCTCTACGACGTCCTCGAACGCATCGAACCGGGCGCCACGACGGACGAGATATGCAAGGGCTTCCCGGACATGGAGGGCGAGCACGCCGACTGGTACGGCGCGACCGACCACTGGCAGATGACGACCAACCACTGGGCGCACGGCCTCGGCCTCCAGCTCTACGAGGTGCCCCTCATCTGGCGCGGCCTGTCGCCGGAGCACCCCATCGAGATAGAGGAGGGGATGACGATGGCAGTCGAGACGATGGAACCCGCCGACCGTCAGGGCGTCCGGGTCGAGGAGATGGTCGTCGTCCGCGAGAACGGCGTCGAAGTGCTGAGCCAGTGGCCGGTCGAGGAGATAACGCGCATCGACTACTGAGGCGAGAGCGCCGCTTCGCACGGCTCCTCGATTGTGGGTCCGTACCATACCGTCCGCAACCTTTTACCCGACAGCTTCGAAGCGACCGCACATGGTCGAGAAGGAGACCGTCCGGCGTGGGTACGACCAGCTGGCGACGGTGCACGATGCGGAGCGAGACGAGAGTGGGCAGGGGATGACTATCCTCGACGAGTTCCTCGACGCCTGTACGAATCTGGACCGTGTCCTCGACGCAGGCTGTGGTAGCGGCCGACCCGTCCTCCGGCTGCTGACCGAGCGAGCTGACGCGGTCGGGCTCGACGTCTCCGCTGGACAGCTTCGGCTCGCGTGCGAGCGTGCGCCAGCGGCCGCGCTCCTGCAGGGCGACATGGCATCGCTCCCGTTCGCTGCCGACAGCTTCGACGCTGTCGTCGCGTTCTGGTCGCTCATCCACGTCCCCGAAGACGAACACCAGCGCGTCCTCGACGAGTTCGCCCGAGTCTGCCGGCCGGACGGTCGGGTACTCGTCTGCGAGGCGTCGGGAGCGTGGAACGGCGAGAACCCTGACTGGCTGGACGAGGGCGTCGAGATGCAGTGGAACATGGCGGGTGCGGAGGCGACACTGGCCCAGCTCGAGGACGCTGGCTTCTCCGTCGAGCAGACGTGGGGTGCCCCGACGTCGCTCGAGTGGGACCGGAAGAACGCGGCGGACGACGATGGCACGACCGACGGGAACGGAAACGGCGAAGCTGCCGAGAACGAGGCTGCCGACGATGCGGCTGCCGAGAACGGAGGCGGCGAGAACGAAGACGACGAGTCCCCCTGGACGTTCATCGCCGCGAGACTGCCGGCGTAGACCGCTGGCGAGCGACGATTCGAGCGACTATCGCTTGGCCAGTACTGCCCGCTCGCTCCCGTCCGCGGTCTGGACGACCGCCGACACCTCTCCCTTCTCCAGCCCGGTGACGGGCACGCGAACCAGTGCGGTCGAGAGCTGGACCTGCTGAGCGCACGTCGCGTCTTTCTCGTCGATGGCGGCCCGGACGCGCAGGCGGCGGCCCCGCTCGACGCCCTGCACTGCGAGCGACTTGCACGGGCTCCCGACGCGGGTCTGGACCGCGACGATGGTGTGCGACGAGAAGTCGGTCTCGTCCGTGAACACCTTCGCGTCGGCGTGACCGTCGAGGGAGAGGCCGTCCGCCGAGGTGAACGCCTTCACGTCGTACTCGTGTGCGTCGCCCTCGACCGCGAGGGAGTCGGCGTAGAGCGAGTCCGTGTGGTGGAGGTGGACGGACTCGTGCGAGACGGATTCCGGGGCTTTCAGGTCGAAGGTCCCGACGGACTGGCCGTCGACGGTCAGCGAGACCGACGCGGGATCCGTGTCCTCCGCGGGGATTCGCGCGAGCACCGTCTCGTAGGTGACGGCCTGTGCGCCCATCTCGGGCGTCTTCACGGTCGCGGAGACCGCCAGATCCGCGCCGGCGCGCTCGACCGAATCGAGTGAGAACTCCTTGGAGATGCTCGAGAGGTAGGTCTGGACGACGAGCAGATCGTGGCTCTCGAAGTCGGTCTCGTCGACGAACGCGGTCGTGTCGGCGTCGAGCGAGCCCGAGACGAACTGGTTCACGTCGGCCTCACCTGTCAGGACGGTGGCGTAGCGGTCGCCGACGGAGTCCGGTCCGAGACCATCCTCGACGACGAGGTCCATCGAGCGGTAGTGATGCGCCTCGAACTCGACCGAGCGAGGGGTCTCACCGGAGCCGTCTCCGGGCGTGGTCGAGACGTCGCTCAAACAGCCAGCAGCACCGGCGAGGGCTACGGTTCCGAGGGTTCGGAGCAGGGTTCGTCTGTTCGTCTGCATGGTAGGGTAGATGGAGTACGTAGATGAATCCTTTCGGCTAGCTCAGAGAGCTATTTCACCGAGAACGATTGATACGACGCTCGTACTGACGGTCTAGCTGAGCAAGGTTTCTCCTCCGCCACCATGGGTAAAGCTATCGTCCCACACGCAAACGAGACATCACCATGGTGGAGGATTCGACGTCGCTGGACGAGGCTGCCGACGATGTGACCGAGGGTGAAGACCACGGGCGGTCGACGGAACTGGGCTGGACCGATCTGCTGGTCGCGGTCGTCGCTGCCGGCGCGTACCTGCTCGCGAGAGAACCGCTCGGACTGCTCGGAGCCCTCGGGCTGGCGGTCGTGGCCGGGTTCGCCGTCGGCGGCGTCCTCGCCTACAGCAACTTCAAGTAGATGTTCTCGTCGTAGCTCTCGCCGCCGATGGTCGTCGTGGCGCGCTGGACCTGCTCGAAGCCGAGCCGGTGGTAGAAGGCGTTACCCGGTTCGTTCGCGGTCAGTACCATCGATTCGACGCGGTCGACGCCGCGGGTCTCGAAGTCGTCCATCGCGTACTCGACGAGTGCCCTGCCGACGCCATCGCCGCGGTGGTCCGGGTCGACGTAGACGCGCATCAGGGTCCCCGTGTCGTCGTCCACGATTCCGTGTGCGAACCCGACGACGGTGTCTCCATCGGCGGCGACGAGTACGCTCGTGTCGGCGGCCCGGATATCCGCTTCGAGCCGGTCGTCGGAGTACCACTCGTGGACGCCCTCCACGATGCTCTCACGGCTGACGATAGCCGGGTAGTCCTGCTCCCAGCTTCGCTGTGCGACTCGCTGGAGGGCGTCGATGTCGTCGACGGTGGCGTGACGGTAGTCCATGTCAGAAAGTAACGTGCCCCTGGGGGATGACTGTTGCTCAGGAGCTGGTGTCGAGGGGAAGAGGATGGGGCCTTGCGACTGCGGGTCGAAGTCGTCTCTCAGCCGCCGAGATACAACTTCGAGACTTCGGGATTGTCGAGCAGGTCGCCGGCGCGGTCCTCGAACTCGACCGAGCCCTGGTCGAGGACGTAACCGCGGTCGGAGATCCCGAGCCCCTCCTTCGCGTTCTGTTCGACCATGAGGATGGACGTCCCGAGTTCGTTGACCTTCTTCACGTTCTGGAACACGTCCTGGACGATGTTCGGCGCGAGGCCGGCGCTCGGCTCGTCGATGAGCAACACGTCGGGCTCCATCACGAGCGCCCGGGCCAGTGCCAGCACCTGTCGCTGGCCACCCGAGAGCGTCCGCGCCTTCGCCTGGCGCTTCTCGTCGAGGACGGGGAATCGGTCGTACAGGCCATCGATGGTCGATTCGAGCCCGCTCTCTTTCGCGACGCCACCCATGCGCAGGTTCTCGTCGATGGTGAGCGAGCCGAACACGTTCTCGACCTGCGGGACGTAGCCGACGCCCTCGCGGACGAGGTCCTCGGGAGCGGTCCCGGTGATGTCCCGGTCGCCGACGGTCACGGTGCCGGACCAGGGCGTCAGCAGGCCGAAGACGGTCTTCAGGACCGTCGACTTGCCGGCCCCGTTCGGACCGATGATACAGACGATTTCATCCTCGTCGACGTGCAGCGAGAGGTCGTAGAGGACCTGTGCCTCGCCGTAGCCGGAGTCGACCGACGAGACGTCGAGTGCGCGGCGGCTCATTCGCCACCTCCGAGGTACGCCTCGATAACGCGTGGGTCGTTCCGGACTTCGTCTGGCGTTCCCTCCATCAGCACACGACCCTGGTCGAGGACGATTATCGGGTCCGCGAGGTCCATGATGAACGACATGTCGTGCTCGATGATGCAGAACGTCTGTCCCTCGTCGTTGAGTTCTTTGATGAACCGTTTGATGTCGTTCGCGAGTGTCGGATTGACGCCGGCGACGGGTTCGTCGAGCAACAGCACGTCCGGGTCGGTCGTGATGGCGCGTGCCAGTTCGACGAGCTTGAGCTGGCCGCCCGAGAGCTCGGTCGACGGCTGGTCGATGAGGTGGTCGATCTCGAACCGTTCGAGCAGGTCGATGGCCCGATCGATGTTGAACGACTCCTCCTCGGTGACCGAACTCGGGGAGGTGAACAGCGAGAGGACGGACTCACCCACCTGCGGGCGGGGACCGACCAGCATCGCTTCACGGACCGTCATGCCCTCGAGCCGTCTCGGGGTCTGGAAGGTCCGGACGAGGCCCGCGCGAGAGACCTCGTGAGGCGGGGCGTCCGTGACTTCCTCGTCGTTGACGAACACCTGACCGTCGTCGAGGTCGTAGAACCCCGAGACGAGGTTGAACAGGGTCGACTTGCCGGCCCCGTTCGGGCCGATGAGGCCCGTGATGGAGCCGCGTTCGACCTCCAGCGTCACGTCGTCGGTGGCGACGAGACCACCGAACGCCTTCTTCAGACCGTCGGTCCGGAGGACCGGGTCGTCCTTGTTCAACACCGCGCCGGAGTAGTCGAGTTCGTTCAGACTCACGAGTTCTCACCCTCGTTACGCCGTGAACCGGGCCAGATGAGCTCCGACCGGGGCGGCAGCAGGCCGTCCGGCTTGAACCGGACGACCAGGATGATGAGTATGCCGACCAGCAGCAGCCGCATCGAGGCGACGTCGATGCCCTGGAAGAGCGCCACGTCGTTGATGAAGCGCGTCCCCTCCAGGATGGCGATGATGGTCATCCCGCCGAGGAGCGCACCGCGGTTGCTTCCGGTGCCGCCGAGGATGACGGCGACCCAGATGTAGAACGTGGTCAGCGGCACGAGGTCGGACGGGTCGATGTACAGGTTCAGGTGGACGTAGAACGCCCCCGCGATGGCCATGATGACGCTCCCGAGCACGAACGCCTGCATCTTCAGGCTGAACGTGTTCTTGCCGAGCGCCTTGGCGAGGTCCTCGTCGGACCGGATGGTCCGGAGGACGCGGCCCCACGGCGAGCGCTGTACGCGCCGGAGGAACAGGTACACGAGTCCGATCAGCACCACGACGATGGCGAGGTTCGTCGCCTCCTGGGTCAGCGGTAGCCCCTCGAACAGACTCGGGATGCCGCTGATACCGGAACTGCCCGCGGTCCAGTCGCGTTCGTTCCGGATGACGAGACGGATGACCTCGGCCAGTCCCAGGCTCGCGATGGCGAGGTAGTCCTCGCGCAGCTTGAGCGTCGGGATGCCGATGAGGACCGCGATGAGCGCGCTCACCACGACCGCGGCGACGAAGCCCACGACCGGATGGAGCCCGAGCTGGAGCGGCGAGTTCGGTGCGGACAGCAACGCGGCCGAGTACGCACCGATACCCCAGAAGGCGGCGACGCTGAAGTTGATGAGGCCGGTGTAGCCCCACTGGACGTTCAGCCCCATCGTGAGCAGGACCCACGAGCCTCCGAACGCGAGGATGCGCAGCAGGTACGGGAGCTGTAACACTCCGGCCGCGAGGAGGAGCAGCACGAGCGCGCCGCCGGCTGCGATAGCCGCAACGACGTGGCTGTCTTCCTCGACGGACTCGCGCATCGAGTCGACGACGCTCATCTGCGACCACCCGTCATGCGGCATCACCCATGATACCGCTCGGTCTGGCCAGAAGGATGGCGACCATCAGCAGGAACGCCACAGCAGGCGCGTAGTCGATGCTGAGCGGGATGCCGAAGGTGTCGAAGATGAGCGGCGTCAGCTCGTGGACCATCCCGATGACGAAGCCACCGAGCATCGCGCCGTAGACGCTCCCGATGCCGCCGAGGATGACGGCTGCGAAGACCACCAGCAGGATGTCGAAGCCCATGCGCGGGCGAACGAGCGTCTCCAGTCCGAGGAAGACGCCACCTGCGGCGGCGAGCGACGCACCGATAATCCACATCGCCAGCGTCACCTCGCGGGTCCGGATGCCGCTCACCCGGGCCAGCGAGGGGTTGTCCGCCGTCGCGCGCATCTTCCGTCCGAGCGTCGTGTACTGGAGCAGCAGATGCAGAGCGCCGACGAGGACCACCGCGATGAGGACGATGGAGATCTTCCGCGGCGTCACCGAGACGTTCAGCGCGTCCCGGACTGCCGGAATCGGTCCGGTCCGGGTCACGCCGTACCGCGTCCCACCGGTCTCCAGCGGGCTGAGGTAGACCAGTGCCCGGTACGACAGCGCGACCCCGATGCTGGTGATGAGGAGCTCGATGGAGCCGGCGTTGGTATCCTTCAGCGGTTCGAAGACGATCCGGTCGGTCACGACCGCGACGATGGCCGACAGGGTCATCCCGACGAGCAGCGCCACGAAGAACCACGCCGGCAAGCCGAAGACGCCAGCGTCACCCAGCATCGGCTGGAGTACTCCGGCGGTGCCGAGTGCACCGAACGCACCGACGGTCATCAGGTCGCCGTGGGCGAAGTTCGCGAAGTCTGCGATGCTGTACACGAGCGAGAGCCCGATGGCAGCCAGCACGATGATGCTGCTGTAGACCACGCCGTTGACGACGTACTGGAGCGGATTGATGCTCACCTGCAGGACGAGGCTCACGCTACCGACCCCCGTTGCCGTGTGGTCGACGCCGAAGCCATGTCCATCCCCATCTTAGCTGGTGATGTAGTCGCCGTACTCGTACTCGTGGTTCGCGACGCTGTAGACCTGGTAGAAGCCCGGCGGGTCGCCGTTCTCGTCGAGGTCGACCGGACCGCTGACGCCCTGGTAGTTCACGTCGCTCGGGCTGCCACCGTCTTGCAGGATCTTGGCGGCCTCCTCGTAGGTGAACACCTCCTTCCCGTCGGGGCGGGTCACGTCGCGGACGACCGATTCGATGCTCGAACCGGAGAAGTCGTCCGCGGCGGTGATGGCGATCGCCGCGACCGTCACCGCATCGTAGGCGTACGCGGACCAGACGGTCGGTGTCGCGTCGTACTCGCTCTCGAACTCCGAGACGAAGTTCTTGTAGTTCTCCTGGTCTGCGGGAGCGCTCTCGGTGATCCCCTTCATGCCGTCGATGCTGCCTTCCGGCGTGTTCCCCAGGATCTCGTCGGCGACCGTCGACTCCGCACCGAAGTAGTCGACCTGCTCGTTGTAGCCCTGGTCGAACGCGTTGTTGGCCATGACGGTGAACTCGTTCGCGTAGGTGAGGAAGAGCCACGCGCTGGCGTCGGTACCGGCCATCTCCGTCAGCAGGCTGCTGTAGGAGGATTTACCCTGGTCGTGCGGCTCGTTGTACGCGACGGTCCCGGAGAACTCGTCTGCGAAGACGCCCTGAAGACCCTGGCCGTAGTCGTTGTTGATCCACGTGACCGCGACCGTGTCGTGGCCCTCGTTCGCGACGAACTCCGCGAGCGCCTTCCCCTTGGCTGCCCCGCTCGGACTCATCCGGTTGAGTCCCTTCCGGGTCGTGAGCTCCGGGCTCGTGGAGTTCTGGCTGATCTGGACCACGTCGTTGCCCTTCACGACACTGTCGTAGATGGCGATGGAGACGCCACTGCCGACCGACCCGAGGAGCAGCGGGACGCTGTCCTGGTTGACCAGCTTCGACGCCGCGTTCACGCCGGCCTGGTTCGTGCTCTCGTCGTCCTCGACAGATATCTCGAGCGTTCCCTCGCCGTTCGGGCCGACGCCGACGTCGTTGATCTTCGAGAGCGCGAGTTCCTTGCCGCGCTTGTTGCGCTTTCCGTACGGCGCGAGCGAGCCGGTCAGGGAGTCGACCATCCCGATGGTGTACGTCGACTGGCCGCCGGACCCGGAGTCATCGCCACCGGACCCGGAGTCCCCGCCGCCACCGCCACCGCCGTTTCCACCGGAGCCCCCGTCGCCCCCGGAATCGCCGCCGTTCGAACTCTCGTCGTCCTCGAGGCACCCAGCGAGAAGCGTTCCCACCGAGACGCCCGACCCTATCAGTACGTTCCTGCGCGAAATCCCACGATTGTTGTTCGGTTTCATGGCGAACTGGCGTTCGCTAACACGACACGGAGGATAAGGGGTCGACCGACCATGGTCGGGGACGGGTTATATTCACGGTATCGAGACAGAAATGTTTGGTCGGGTGGTGATTTAGGATGGTTCTCCGACGAGTCGGTTGACATGATACCACCTATCGCACGGAACTTCGTCGCGGGTGAGTCGCCGTCGGCTGCAATCGACCACGCGGAAGAGACGACGAGACGCGACGTCGGCTGTATCCTGAACCTGCTGGGCGAACACTACGAGGAGCGCCCGCCGGCCGACGAAGACGCAGACGAGTACGTCGACCTCGTCGCGTCCATCGCCGACAGCCCCGCGACGGCCTGCGTCTCGGTCAAGCCGTCCCAGATCGGCCTCGATCTCGGGGACGATGTGTTCGCTGAGAACCTCGAACGCATCGTAGCGCACGCGACCGACCACGACGTCTTCGTCTGGGTCGACATGGAGGACCACACGACCACCGACGCGACACTCGACGCGGTCGAGGAGCTGGGCCACGCGACCGACGGGAACGTGGGCGTCTGCCTCCAGGCGAACCTGAAGCGGACCCCGAGCGACCTCGAACGGCTGGCGACCGTCCCCGGGAAGGTCCGGCTCGTCAAGGGTGCCTACGACGAACCGAATTCGGTCGCGTACAGGGACAAGGCGCGGGTCGACGAGCAGTACCGCGAACTGCTCGAGTACATGTTCCGAGAGTTCGACGACGGCGTCGCCGTCGGGAGTCACGACCCGGAGATGATCTCGTACGCCCGGAAGCTACAACAGGAGTACGGGACGCCATACGAGGTACAGATGCTGATGGGCGTTCGAGAATCCGCACAGTTCGAGCTCGCCGCCGATGGCGTCGAGGTGTGGCAGTACGTCCCTTACGGCGACAAGTGGTTCCAGTACTTCTACCGGCGGGTCCGTGAGCGCAAGTCGAACGCGCTGTTCGCACTGCGGGCCGTCCTCACCGGGTAATCAGGAAGATTCCGGGTCGAGAAGCTTCGACTCCGCCTTCCGAAGGTGCTCCAGCAGCGTCGTCTTCGAGACGTCCAGCTCCGAGGCGAGTTCCCGCGTCGAGACACCGCGAGGCCACTGGTAATATCCTCGTTCGCGGGCGTGCTCGAACACCTCGCGCTGGGTATTGGTCAGCGAGTCTATCCGCCACCGGTTCTCGTTCAGCGGGGTGTCGAACGACGTGATGCTCGCCACCTCGATGTCCGCGCCCGCCGTCTCGCGGACCGCGTCCAGTTCGGGTTCGACCTGGTCGCGCGTGCCCGAGAACACGACCTGCCAGTACTCGCGGCCACCCTCGATACGACACGGGGCGTTGTGGACGAACCCGTGTGAGAGCAGCGTCGGACACACCATGTCACCGGGGTTGTAGTCGAGGAAGAACTCGCGGGCGACGTTTCCCGGCGACGACGACTGGCCGGCGTAATCGAAACGTTCCTGGAGTTCGTGGACGTCGCCGGTGAGCCCCGACCGCTCGATGGTCCCGAGCAGTGTCTCGACCTCGTCGGTCGTCTTCCCGTAGGCGGTGAACAGACCCCGGACCGTCTGGTCAGCCGTTCCGTCCGGACCGTCGTAGATCGCGTGAGCGATGACCCCACCCGGGACCTTCTCGGTCGATTCACACGCCCAGCAGTTGGGGTGCCACAGGTCGAGCGTCAGCCGAGTTCCCTGGAACCGGTCCCCCTCGTTCGTCCCCGATGCTCCAGTCATTGCAGTCTAACTGGAGGCACCGTTGAAGAGTATGTTGCCAACCGTCTCCTCCCCAATATATCTCTGCTGCCAGTTCTCGAGGCCTCTACCGGCCGATTCAGAGTGGCTCCCAGGTCCGCGGCGAGTCGTTCAACCGTTCACAGCCATCGTCGGTGACGACCACGAGGTCCTCGATTCTGACGCCGAACTCGCCGTCGACGTAGACGCCGGGTTCGACCGAGAACACCATCCCCGGTTCGAGCTCGAGGGCATTCCCCTCGACGATGTAGGGCGGTTCGTGGACGTCGAGGCCGACGCCGTGGCCCGTCCGGTGGATGAACTGCTCGCCGTAGCCCGCGTCCTCGATGACCTCGCGGGCTGCCCTGTCGACCGCCTGCGCCTCGACGCCGGGTTCGACGGCGGCGACGCCAGCCTCGAGCGCCTCCTGAACGACGGCGTGGACCGCCTTGAACTCCTCCGAGGGGTCACCGGCGAAGACCGTCGTCCGGGTCTGGTCGCCCGGATAGCGGTCGACCCACGCACCGAAGTCGAGGACGACCGGGTCGCCCCGCTCGACCTCGCGCTCGCCGTGGTGATGGTGCGGTTTCGCCCCGTTCGGCCCCGAGCCGACGATGACCTCGAACGAGAGTCCGTCGCCGCCCGCGCTCGCCAGCGAGGACTCTATCTCCTCGGCCAGCTCGCGCTCGGTCAGTCCGATGGCACTCTGCCCCAGCTTGCGGACCTCGGTGCTCACCTGGTCGGCCACCTCGCCGGCACGACGCAGGGCGTCGAGTTCCGTCTCGTCCTTGCGAATTCGGAGGTCGTCGAACACCTCGCTCGCGAGGCCGAACGTCGCCTCCGGCAGCGCAGCCCGCAGGTCCTGGGTGAACAGCGCCCACATCGTGTCGTCGACGAGGACGTACGCCCCGCCGTCGACCAGCGGTCCCAGCACGTCGCGAACGTGTTCGACCGGGTCCTCGCCGTCGGCCCACGTCCGCACGTCGTCGACCCACGTCTCCTCACGTACCTGCGAACCGTACAGCTCGGGCACGAGGAACACCGGCTCACCCTCGGCCGGGACGAACAGGAACAGGTGGCGTTCACCCGGTTCCTCGTGGAACCCGGTCGCGTAGAACAGGTTCGGACTGGGGAACAACACCGCGGCGTCGACGTCCTGGTCGCGCAATCGCTTCTGGCAGTCGCGGGTCCGGCGCTCGAAGGCGTCCATGTCCTGCCATTCGTGGGCCGGGTGTGTAGTTGTATCGCGTTCGGCGAGCCGATCGGTCCCCACCCTTTTCACCTGCCGAACCGAACGGTCGTTTCTCCAATGCCCACAGCCGAGGACGCAGAGCGGTTCGCCAGCACCGAGGACTACTACGCCAGCTACCGACCCGGCTACTGCGACGAGGCGTTCGACCTGCTCGCCGAGCGGTTCGAACTCGACGACGACGCCCGGGTGCTCGACCTCGGTTGTGGCGCGGGGCAGCTCACGCTCCCGATGGCCCGGCGAGCGGGCGACGTCGTCGCCATGGACCCGAACGACGAGATGCTGGCCAACGCGAAAGAGCGAATCGACGGCGAAGCCCTGTCCAACGTCGAGTTCGTGCTCGGGTCCGACGCGGACCTTCCGGCACACACCGAAGACCTCGAACCGCTCCGACTCACGACGATGGGCCGGTCGTTCCACTGGATGGACCAGGAAAGAACCCTCGAGATCCTGTACGAGCTGACCGAACCGGACGGCGGCGTCGCCATCATGACCGACCAGGAGTGGCTGACGAAGGGCACGGAGCCGTGGCAGTCGGCAGTCTACGAGGTGGTCGACGCCTACCTCGACGACCTGCCGGAGCGCGTGGACCCTGCGGAGGTCGAGTACGAGGTCTCGTGGACCGATCTGCTGGCCGAATACGGCTTCACCGACGTTCGCGAGGACGTCTTCCGGGTCGAGCGCGAGTGGGACGCCGGCAGCATCGTCGGCTACGTGTTCTCGCTCTCGTTCTGCTCGCCGCGACGCTTCGGCGACCGGAAGGAGACGTTCGAGGCGGACCTCCGAGCCCGACTCGACGAACTGGGCGGCCCGTTCACCGAGACGGCACGTGTCGAGGTGCTGTCAGGAGTGAAGCCAGCGAACTGACCGGTACCGCCCACGTTCCGGATGGCGAACGATTTTCACGACCCGCGGCAAAAATCACCAGCATGAAACTCGGCACGGGGCTGTTCACCTGTCAGAAGCGCCCGGACGACGACCGGACGACGACCGAGATATACGACGAGATGCTGGACCTCGGCCGGACCATCGACGAGGTCGGCCTCGACAGCATGTGGGTCTCAGAGCATCACTTCACCGAGGACGAGTACCTCCCGGGAACGATGCCCTCACTTGCGGCCCTGGCGGCCCAGACCGAGAACGTCGAACTCGGGACCTGCATCGCACTCGCACCCCTGTACGACGGGGTCCGACTCGCCGAAGACGCGGCGACGGTCGACCACGTATCGCACGGACGGCTCACGCTCGGACTGGCAATCGGGTCCAACCCCGGCGAGTTCGAGGCCTTCGGCGTCCCGCAGGACGAACGAGTCGAGCGGCTGGAGGACCAGGTAAACCTCTTGCGAGCCGCCTGGTCCGAGGGACCCCTCGACTACGAGGCACGGTTCCACGATATCGACCCGAGCGTGTCCGTCACGCCGAAACCGGTCGACGGAGACGTACCGATCATGCTCGGCGGCGGCGCGAAACCCGCGGTCCGACGGGCCGCACGGACCGCCGACGCCTGGTGTGCACCCTCGAAGATCTCCCTCGGCGGGCTCAAGAAACGCGTCGACGACATCCGGAACGTCCGCGAGAAGGAGGGCATCGACGGCGACTTCGAGATATATCTCATCAAACACGGGTTCGTCGCCGACTCCCGGGAGGAGGCCTGGAACCTGATGAAGCCCGGCTACTTCTACATCCAGCGCCGCTACGCCGAGATATTCTCTGGTGAGACGGTCGAGGAACTCCCCGAGGAGCGAAAGCAGGAGCTGAAAGAACAGGCGATCTTCGGCACGCCTGAGCAGGTCACGGAAGAGCTGTCGAAGTACCGCGACGCGCTCGGCGACGACGTCCACTTCATCTTCCGAACGTACCACCCGGGCATCGGCACCGAGACGATGAAGGAGTGCATCCGGCGACTGGGCGACGAGGTCGCACCGGAACTTCGCTAAGCGAGACGGCCGCCACGACCAGACTCGTCCGGTTCCGACGGGTCCTGTTCTTCCACCCACTCCGCGGCCAGGATTCCCCACGACAGCAGGTCGTGGTAGTCTCCATCGACGAAGGCCTTGTTCCGGGCCGTCCCCTCGTGCGTGAACCCGGCCTTCTCGAGGACCGCCTGCGACGCCTCGTTCCCGCCGACAGTGGCGGCCTCCACCCGGTGTAGTCGCAGGTGGTCGAAGGCGTACTCGAGGGCGAGCCGGACCGCTGCCGAAGCGTAACCTTCGCCCTGCCGGGCGGGAAGCACGAAGTACGAGAGCCGGCAGATGCCGGACTGCCAGTGGATCCCCTTGACCTGACAGCAGCCCACGAGCCCGTCGGCGTCGATGGCGAAGGGAACGAAACCGTCGTCGGCCCGCCACGACTCGTACAGTTCCCGGAAGTCGGCTTCCGATTGTGGCTCGACGGTGTCCAGCATCTGCCAGACCGTCGGGTCGTTCCAGGCGGCACGGAGCGATGGCAGGTCCGACGACTCCACCGGTCTGAGCGACACCCGGCCGTCGGTCAGGAAGGCGTGTTCGGTCACGGCTTCGAGTCGTCCGGGTGAGAGAAAAGTCCACCGACGTCGGGGAACCTGGCGACGCTGCGATCCCGACCCGTCCACTGGTTCCGCGTCTGACGCTTCACTTGTGACGGTGGTGGGGGTGGTCGGGGACGACGGACGTACAGCTACTTGTCCGTCCCCTCCGAAGCGGTTCTATGGGCTTCCATACGTTCCCGGTCGACCGGGCCGACAAGCTCGACGACCCCTCCCGGTACCGGTACTGCTCCCGCGAGGAACTCGTCGCCGCACTCTCGCTCGACGGCGAGGAGACCGTTGCGGACCTCGGCTCCGGGACCGGCTTCTACACCGACGACGTGGCACCCTTCGCGGACCGAACCTACGCGGTCGACGTGCAGTCAGCGATGCACGAGCTGTACCGGGAGAAGGGCGTGCCGGAGACGGTCGAGCTCGTGACGGCGGAGATCGGCGACCTCCCGTTCGAGGACGGCCACCTCGATGCGGCGTTCTCCACGATGACGTACCACGAGTACGCCGACGAGGAGGCGCTGGCGGAACTTGCCCGGGTGCTCGCTCCTGACGGGCGTCTGGTTACCGTCGACTGGCGCGCGGGGGGCGACGAGGAGGCTGGGCCGCCGGTGGCGGAGCGGTTCTCTCTGGACGAGGCGGTCGACCACCACGAATCTGCCGAGTTCACGGTCGAAACGGCGACGGAGCGACCAGAGACGTTCCTGCTTGTCGGTCGTCTCGGCTGACACGGAAGGCGTGGACGAACGTCCAGTTCTCGAATATAATCGAATCTAATGACCTTGGATTGGTCCGCAGAGTACCTACTCGTTTCAGGGGAACGTTTACCTGTGTGAGTGAATCCCTTGCAGATACGATGGTACGAACCGACCCCTATTCCCCGAATCGAGCAGAGTACGAGTGCGTCCGCTGTGGTGCACGCGTCGAATCGGCGGCTGCTGACTGTGAACATCCATTCTGCGAAGGAACGGTGCGGAACGTCGCGGTCCCGCGGGAGTAGTCGACGCCGCGTCGACCCCACTCGCTACCCCTACCTGCGGTCTCAGAACTCCGGGAGGTCCTCCGGTGGCTCGTAGTCGGCCTCCCAGTCGATGTACTCGTCTTTGAGCACGTCACAGACCACCTGTCCCAGTTCGGTCAGCGAGGCGTTGATGGCCGAGACCGTCCCCCACGACGAGAGGTCCGGGTGGTAGGTTCGCTCCTTCCAGTCCTCCGGTATCCCCGGCGCGTGGTAGCCTACCCTGTCGGCGAAATCGTCCCAGAAGAAGTCGTATCTCGCGAAGAGGTCCATCTCCTTGGCGATGCGGAACTCGTCCTCGGTGAGGTCGGTGTGCTCGGCCCACTCGTTGAACGAGCGCTCCCAGGCACCGTCGTGGAGGAACGCTTCGAGCTCCTCGCGGCGGTAGTCTGCGTCCGCAGCCACGGTGGCGTCGTCGTACTGGTTCGGGTCGACCGACGCCAGTTCGGGTGGCTGGGGCACGGCAACGTTCAATCCCATACCGGCTGATAGGATGCGTGACCGGATAAGGCTAGGCTCCGGGCGTCAGAGCGTTCCATCTACGCCCATCTCACGGACCTCCAAGGCACGGTCCCGTATCGCGTCGAGCTCCTCGTCCGACTTCCGGTCGAGGTTCGCGTACAGCAGTCCCATCCGGTGGTTCGAGCGGAGCCGGTCCTCGTGGCTGTCGAGGAACTCCCAGTAGAGGCTGTTAAACGGGCACGCGCCCTCCCCGGTCGTCTGCTTCGGGTCGTAGGCGCAGTCGCCGCAGTAGTCGGACATCTTGTTCACGTAGTTCGCCGAGGAGACGTACGGTTTGGTGGAGAGCACGTCGCTGGCGAAACTGCCCATCCCGACCACGTTCGGGGTCGTGACCCAGTGGTAGGCGTCGGCGTAGGCGAAGTGGAACCAGCGGTTCAGCTCCTGGGGACTCGCGCCGTACAGCGTCGCGAAGTTCGAGAGGACCATCAGCCGCTCGATGTGGTGGCTGTAGGCGTGGTCCCAGACGTGTCCGACGGCGGAAGAGAGGCAGTGCATCTCGGTGTCCCCGGTGTAGTACGCGTCCGGTAGGGCCTCGTCGTGGTCGAGCTGGTTCGCCCTGGCGAGTTCGGGCATCGCCCGCCGGTAGGCGTGGCGGACGAACTCGCGCCAGCCGACGACCTGTCGGACGAACCCCTCGACGCTCGGGAGGGGCGCGTCGCCGTCCTCGTACGCCTGGAGCGAGGCCTCGATGACCTCTCTGGGGTGGAGTAGTCCGATGTTCATCGCCGGTGCGAGCAGCGCGTGGTTCAGCGACCACGACCGCTGGACCATCGCGTCCTGGTACGGACCGAACGCTGGGAGGCGGTTCTCGACGAACTCCTCGAGTGCAGCGAGGGCCTCCTCGCGGGTCACCGGCCACGCGAACCGCTCCGGATCGCCCCACGTTTCGAACTCGTCGGCAACCCAGTCTCGTACGTCGCGGGTCGTCTCGTCCGGCTCGAACCGCGGCGGGTCGGGGAACGTCACGTCATCGTCCGGGGACGCCCGGTTCTCGTCGTCGTAGTTCCACTCGCCACCATCGGGTTCGCCGTCGTCGTCGACCAGGTAGCAGGTCTCCCGGCGCATCCACCGGTAGAACTCCTCGTGTCGGAACCGGTCGCGGCCGCCGGCCCACTCGTCGAACGCCTCCGACGGGCAGAGGAAGAGCTCGTTCTCGACGAGGTCGAGTCGGCCGCCAGCGTCCTCGACGATGGACGTGAGCCGGTCGCCGGCACCGTGACCGGACGGCTCCATGAGGATCAGTTCGTCGCCGGGATGAGCTTCCAGATGGTCACGGATACCGTCGGCGAACGTCTCCGTCTGGTGGTAGTCGACCGCGTATCCCGCCGCCCGGATCTCGTCCCGGAAGTGCCGCATCGCGCTGAACACCAGCACGAGTTTCTGCGCGTGATAGGGCAGCCGACGAGCGAATCCGTGCGCCTCTATCATGAGGACGCGGTCCTCGTCGGGCGAGGCGGCGGTGAGCGGGCCGACCGCCGTCGTCAACTGGTCGCCCAGCACCCAGATGGTCATACCCGTTCTGGGCGTTCTATCGGTAAATAGACCAGTCCCCCTAGAGGCAACGACCACGACGCGATACCCCGTGAGAGTGGTGGACACGCCGCCCAGAGTATTATACCGGTGACACGAGTCTGCTCTCCTATGCCCGACTTCGTCACGCCCCCACCCGTCGAACCCGGCGACCGCGTCGCTATCGTCGCACCGGCTTCGAACGTCGCCGCCGAGTTCCCCCACGTCTACGAGCTGGGCCTCTCGCGCATCCGCGACGAGTTCGGTCTCGAGCCGGTCGAGTACCCGACGGCGACGAAGCCAGCCGACTGGCTCTACGACGAGCCCGACGCCCGTGCGAGGGACGTGATGGACGCCTTCCGCGACCCCGAGGTATCGGCGGTCATCGCGAACATCGGCGGGAACGACCAGATTCGGATGCTCGACCACCTCGACCCGGCCGTACTCCGCCAGAATCCGACGCGATTCTACGGCTGGTCGGACAACACGAACCTCGCGCTCACCCTGTGGAACGAGGGTATCGTCTCCTACTACGGCGGCTCGACCCTGCTGGAGTACGCGATGGACGGCGGGATGTTCGACTACACCGTCGAGTATCTCGAGCGGGCGCTGTTCGACGAGACCATCGGCGAGTGGGAGGAGGCAGACCGCTTCACCGACCAGCCCGGCGACTGGGAGGACCCCCGTTCACTCGACTACCACCGGGACATCGAACCAGCCGACGGCCGGACCTGGGCCGGCGGCGACGAGCCGGTTGAGGGTCGCATCTGGGGCGGCTGCTTCGAGATACTGGACCAGTGGCTCGTCCACGGCGGGTACGTGCCCGACCCGGAGGTACTCGAGGGCTGCATCCTCGCCATCGAGACCAGTGAGGAACTCCCCGACACCGGGCTCATCACCGGCTGGCTCCAGGCACTGGGCGAGCGAGGCTTCCTCCAGCGCTTCGACGGCTTCCTCGTCGGCCGCGCCTGCGCCCGGAACCACACCGAGGCCGGAGACTGGCCCCGCCACGAGCGTGAGGCATACCGAGAGAACCAGCGGGAGGTGTTCGAGACGGTGATTCCGCAGTACAACCCGGACGCGCCAATCGTGCTCGACTGCGAGTTCGGCCACACCTACCCGACCTGCCCGATACCTATCGGTGGACTGGCACGACTCGACCCGGATAGCGAGTCCATCGTGCTGTCCTGACATCTGTGCTGTTCTGGCCTCCGTGCTGTCCTGACCCCTTCCCTCGTTCGAAATCGTCCGGATTTTTCTCTCGTTCCCGCGTCTACCCGGCCGTGCCTACCATCCGCCCCGCGACCACCGACGACGCCGAGGCGATTCACGGCATCTACGCGCCCTTCGTCGCCGAGACTGCCGTCTCGTTCGAGACCGAGGTGCCCACTCGTGACGATATCGCGGCCCGTATCGAAGCGACCCAGGAGCGATTCCCATGGCTCGTCTGCGAACGAGACGACGAACTGGCAGGGTACGCCTACGGCCACGCCCATCGGGGCCGTGGCGGCTATCGCTGGTCCGCGGAGGCCTCGGTCTACGTCGCCGAAAGACACCGGCGGAACGGGGTCGCCCGCGGGCTGTACGAGTCGCTGTTCGCAGTCCTCGAGCTACAGGGCTACGTCAACTGTTACGCAGGCATCGTGATTCCGAACGAGGAGAGCGTCGGCTTCCACGAGGCGATGGGGTTCGACCTCGTCGGCGTCTACGAGGACGTGGGCTACAAACTCGGCGAGTGGCGCGACACGCAGTGGATGCGTCGGCGACTCCGCGAACCGCCGGCGACCCCCGACGAACCGGTTCCCTTCCCGGAGATTCGAGAGACGACGGTCTGTCTCGAGGCCATGGAGACGGGCGAAGAATCGGTCCGGTGACCCGGAGAATCGACCGAATCAGTTCTCTTTCGCGTTCACGGCCGCGTCGTACAGCGTCTGGCCCCGCTCGGTGTCGATAGTGAGTTCGGGCACCGTCGTCGGGTTCCGGTCGTCGTCGATAGCGACGAACACCATGTACGATTCCGTGGTCAGCTCCGTTTCGCCGGTCCGGAGGTCCTCCTTGTAGACGCGGACCCGGACCTGAACGCTGGTCTTCCCGGCGTCGAAGACGTAGGCCCGGATGAGGGCGGCGTCTCCCTGCGGGATGGGCCGCCGGAAGTTCGTCTGGTCCATCCGGGCGGTGACGCAGGTCTCGCCCGCGAAGCGCATCGCCGACATCGCACCGACCTCGTCCATCCACTTCATCACGTTCCCACCGTGCGCCGCCCCGAGGATGTTCGCGTCGTCGGGATTGACGAGGAAACGGTTCTCGATGTAGGTGTCCATCAGACTCGGCATGGCTGGCGCTTCGTGGAGGGGCCGGAATAGCCTGCCGGGTTCCTCCCGGTCTGTGGGTGGAACACCGTTCGCACGTCGACTCCTGCCATGGCACATCCTCTCGCCCCGTCTCCGACAACCGTTTAGGGGGGGAGGAAGAAGCGACACCCAATGAGCGAACGAGCCGACCCCCCGGTCCCGGAGCCGCCAGACCCTCCGGGTACCGGTGAGGGGTCAGTCCACGTTCTCGGGACGGCACACGTCTCCGAGAAGTCGGTCCAGGAGGTTCGCGATACTATCGCGACGGACCAGCCCGACGTCGTGGCGGTCGAACTCGACGAGGGACGGTACCGACAGATGCGCGGCGAGACGCCGGACGACATCGAACCACGCGACCTGCTGAAGGGGAACACCGTCTTCCAGTTCCTCGCGTACTGGATGCTCTCGTACGTCCAGACCCGACTCGGCGAGCAGTTCGACATCCAGCCGGGTGCCGACATGCTGGCCGCCATCGAAGCAGCGGAGGAGCACGGCAGGGGTATCGCCCTCGTCGACCGCGACATCCAGGTGACCATCCAGCGGTTCTGGCGGCGGATGTCGACGAAGGAGAAGTTCCAGATGGTCGCCGGGCTGACCTTCGGCGTGGCGGACGCGCTCGTGGTCGGCGTCACGGTCGGCCTCGTCGCCGGGATGTTCTTCGGACCCCTGCTTGGCCTCGCCGCCGGGCCCGTATTCGGCGCGACGACGGCCCAGTTGCAGGCCGTCACCGCCGGTGGCCTCGTCGCCCTCGTCGCCGGCTACCTGCTCTGGGAGTTCGCTGCCGCGAACGCTTCGCCGGATGCGGCGGTAGCTATCGGCGCAGGTGGCGGTGTCACCATCGGCGCGATAACGGCGCTGACGGGCGTTCTGAACGACCCCGTCGGTGGCCTCCTCGGTGGCGGGCTCATGCTCTCGATCGCAGCCGGCTTCGTCGGTGGCATCGTCGGCGGGGTCACCCTCGGCGGCCTGCTCGGCGGGCTGATGGCCGTACTCGGCTACGACGCAGACCCGGAGGAAGAGTACGAGGAGTTCGACATCGAATCGATGACCGATGCGGACGTCGTCACGGTGATGATGGAGGAGTTCCGGCAGTTCTCCCCCGGCGGCGCACAGGCGCTCATCGACGAGCGCGACGCCTACATCGCCCACAAACTCCTTGCCCTGAGAGAGCAGGGCTACTCCGTGCTGGCGGTCGTCGGTGCGGGCCACCGTGCCGGCATCGAGAACTATCTCGCAAACCCCGACCAGCTCCCGGCGCTCGAATCCATCGAGGGGACCGACCAGGAGAAACGCTTCTCGGTGTTCAAACTGTTCGCCTACGCGCTGGCGCTCGGCTACGTCGCCTTCTTCGGTCTGCTCGTCATGGCCGGGGTCGGCAACGTCTTCCTGCTGAAGCTGTTCGTCGCCTGGTTCCTGTTCAACGGGGTCATCGCCTTCGCGCTCGCAAAGCTCGTGGGCGCACGCTGGACCTCGGCCGCCGTCGGCGGGGGAATCGCCTGGCTCACGAGCCTCAACCCCCTCCTCGCGCCCGGCTGGTTCGCTGGGTACATGGAGCTTCGCCACGACCCGGTCAACGTCGGCGACATCGCCAGACTGAACGAGATACTGGCGGACGAGGAGAGCCCCATCCGGGACGTGCTCGGCCGGATGTTCGACGTCCCGCTGTTCAAGCTCATCATGGTCGTGGCGGCGACCAACATCGGGAGCATGATTGCCAGCCTGCTGTTCCCCGTTACCGTCCTCCCGTGGCTCGCACAGGGACGAATCGAGAACGTGGGTCAGCTGATGGACCTGCTCATCCGTGGCGCCCAGAACAGCCTCGACGTCATCACGGGGGTGCTCTGAATGAACTTCTCTGCCGGTGAGATACGGGACCTCGCGGTCGCCTGGATCGCGCTCTCGGTCGCCTTCGCCATACTCACCGTCGGCCCGAACGCCATCCTCGGCGCGTCGCCGTCCCAGCTCGTCGTGGTGCTCGCGTTCACCGGAATGACCGCCGGCATCGGCTTCCTGCTCCACGAACTCGCACACAAGTTCACCGCGATGCGGTTCGGCTATCCGGCCGAGTTCCGCGCCGACCACCAGATGCTACTGCTCGCCATCTTCAGCGCCATGGTCGGCTTCCTGTTCGCGGCACCCGGCGCGGTCTACCACCCGTACACGAACGACCGCGAGAGCGGCATCATCGCCGTCGCAGGACCGCTGACGAACGTGGCGCTCGTCGCCGTGTTCTTCCCGCTCATCGCGTTCGACGGGATACTCGGAACGGTCGGGAGCTACGGCGTGTTCATCAACGCCTTCCTCGCCGGGTTCAACATGATACCCTACGGCCCGCTCGACGGACGGAAGGTGCTTCGGTGGAGCAAGTCCATCTTCGCCGTCACGTTCCTCCTCTGCGGAGGGCTGGCACTGGCGGTGCTCACGGGAACGCTCCCGAACCCGTTCTGAGGCCCTTTACACCCTCTCTTCCGTTCGTCTTCTCCACTTACTCGGCCGGAACGTAGCGACGTTTCTGACAGGTGAGTTATCAATATATCTACCCTCACGGCGTCTATAAGCGACATGAGCGTCAGCAGACGGGCCGTGCTCCGAGGGGGAAGCATCGCCGCGGTACTGTCTCTGGCCGGCTGTCTCGAGGGGTTCGCCTTCGGCGGCGGGGGTCAGACGGTAGATGGACCGACGACCAATTTCGTGTACGACCACCGGGAGCTACTGGACGGCAACGCATCGTTCTTCTTCCAGCTCGACGGCAGCGCACTCGCGACGGCCTTCGCGCCGAGTGACGCCGACGCGAAGGTCGAAGACGCGGTCGACGCCGTCGGAACCGTCGACGAACTCCTCGCCGTCGGGTTCCTGAAGACCGGGTCGAAACAGCAGGGCGGCGGGACGGTTCTCGCGAGAGGCTCGGTCGACTCGGGAGCCGTCGCGAACGACCTGACACGGAAGGGGATGCGGTCGACCGGCAGTCACGCCGGCTACGACATCTATCGGGCCGACACCTCCTCGGGGATGGACGTCGCCACCGCCATCGCCGGGAACGCGGTCGCCTACGGTGTCGGGACGGCGGCTGTTCCGGCAGCCGACGCCGTGACGTCGTTGCTCGATGCAGGTCGTGGGAAGGTCCCCCGCCGGCCCGACGCGAGCGCCGACGCGAAGCGCCTGATGAACCGATTCGCGACCCGTGAGACCCTGCCGCACGGCGTCTTCGTCGGCGAGTTCGACGGGAGCGCCATCGACGACCTGTTTCCGAGCCTCAACCCCGGACTTCGGGCCGTCTTCCGTAACGCCCGGGCCGTCGGAATCGGGTTCACGGTCAACGGGACGGGGACGGACGTCGAAGCGGCGCTCGTGTACGGAACGCCCGCAGAGGCGGCGAGCGCCGTCACGTCCGCCCAGAGCGTCATCGCCCGGATGGCGAGCGACGAGACTCTTCCGGACCCACTGGTCGGGGCCTGGAACGCCCGCGTCTCGACTGAGGGGACCACCGTCGTCGTCACCTTCGGCACCGAGACCGCCTCGCTCTGGGGGCTCGTCGTCGGCCCGTTCTACAGCCTCGCGACCTCGTTGACCGACATCGACACCTCGGCGGCCCCGAACGTCGGGTTCTCGTACATGCAGGCAGACGGCGGGAAGATACGAGTCACGCACGAAGCGGGCGACCCGGCGACCCACCTCCGGGTGGTGTACACCAGCCGCGGTGAGAAGGTCGAAGAGTGGTGGGCCGGACAGAAACAGGTCAAACCGGGTGACACGCACACGACGAAGCAGGCGGTCAGCTTCGACCAGCCGCTCCAGGTCATCTGGTACGGCGGCCCGGTCCCGATCATCATCGCGCAGTACGACCCGACCGCGGACGACGCGAGGGACAAGGAGCGGAAAGCGAGAGAACAGAGGGAGACCGAACGCGAACCGCCGAGCCGGCGACGGTAGACGAGACGAACGCGCCGGACAGACCGGTGGGCTTTTGCGGGTGCCCGTGGCTGCAACTCGTATGACCGAGGACGAGGAGGAACTTACCTACGCCGACGCGGGCGTGGACATCGGGGAGAGCGAGGCGGCGACAGCCGCCCTTCTGAACGCCGTCGGGAACGTCGTCGACACCGAGTACGCGGGGCTGCTCGACATCGGCGACCAGTACCTCGGGCTCGCCACGGACGGGGTCGGCACGAAACTGCTCGTCGCCGAGGCGCTCGGCGACTACTCCACCGTCGGTATCGACTGCATGGCGATGAACGCGAACGACCTCGTCGCAGCGGGCGTCGAACCCGTCGCCTTCGTCGACTACCTCGCGGTCGACGAGCCGAGCGAGGAGTTCGCCGAACAGGTCGGCGAAGGACTTGCCGAGGCGGCCAAGCGTGCAGGCGTCGCCCTCCTCGGCGGCGAGACCGCCGTCATGCCGGAGGTCGTCAACGGTCTGGACCTGGCGGGGACCTGTGCGGGAATCGCACCGAAGGACGCCGTGTTCGACGGCGAGGCGCAGGCCGGAGACAAACTCGTCGGCTGGCCTTCGTCCGGTATCCACTCGAACGGTCTTACGCTCGCCAGGAAGGCCATCACCCGCGAGTACGACTACAACGACCCGTTCCCCGCGGACCCCGACCGGACCGTCGGTGAGACCTTGCTCGAACCGACCCGCATCTACACCGACCTCCTCGAACCGATGCACGAGCACGGTGTCCACGCAGCCGCGCACGTCACCGGCGGCGGCTGGACCAACCTCCTGCGGATGGGCGAGCTCGAGTACGACGTTACCGACCCGTTCGGCGCGCAGTCCGTCTTCGGCCTCGTCCAGGACCTCGGGAACGTCTCGCCCGAGGAGATGTACCGCACCTTCAACATGGGGACCGGCTTCGTCGCCGCGGTCCCGGCCGAGGCGGCCGAGGCGCTGGCCGACGCGACGGAGGATGGAAAGATAATCGGCGAGGTTCGCGAGGGCGCGAGCGTCGAGATCCGCGGGCTGTCGCTGGACTGAGCCAGCGCTTCGGTTCCTACGGTTCGTCTCCGGGAAGCGCCCGCTTCAGGGACGTCATCACGGCTCCGCCTCCGACGACTGGGAGCCGAATCGGTAGAAGCGTGCCGACTCAGGAGAGTCGCGCAGCGATGTCCGCCTCGGTGATGATGCCGAGGGTCTCGCCACCCTCCGTGACCATGACCGCCTTGTAGTGGTCGAGCAGGTTCGAGACCTCCTCCAGCTTGGCCTCCTTGGAGACGGTCGGGAACGATTCGCTCATGTGCTCTCGAATCGGCTCGTCCTTCGCGTCCTCGTCGACGTGGACCAGGTCGGACTGGCTGATACTGCCGACGGGGATGCCGTCTTTGATGACCGCCAGCTGGGAGTAGGCGGCGTCCTCCATCTTGCGAACCGCCTCGCGGATGGGGTCGTCCGGCGCGACGCTGATGACCTCCTCGTGCATGAGGTCGCACGCACGGACGATGTCGCCTTCCGCCTCGTCGAGTGCGTTGACGATTCGGCGGAGCGTTGACAGTCGCGGGTCGACGTCACCGCCCTCTATGCGGGCGATGAGGGGCTGTGACACGCCTGCAGCGTCTGCGAGTGCGCTCTGGGTCAACCCCAGCTCGTTGCGGCGTTCACGAAGGTCCGCCGGGGTAGGAAGTTCCATGGATACGGATAACCCCGGGTTATAAAATAAGCTTTCGGCGTCCTACTGCTCTTCGTCCTCGGGGTCGCGGTTGACGACCTCGACGACCTTCAGGGGAACGTCGCGCAGTGCGCCGCCGACCTCGCTCTTCGCGATGCGCTTTGCGTGCTCCTCGCTGTCTGCGTTGAAGACCTCCATCTCGAGGACGAGTCCGACCAGCGCGGTGTCGGCCGCGATGTAGGCGGAGTCGAAGCCCTCGCCGCAGGCCGGACAGCCGGTGATTCCCACGTCGACCTCAACGTAGTCCTTCCCCTGGCTGTTTAGGCGCTTACCCGCCTCGCTCACCGCGACGCCGATGGCGTCGTCGATCTCTTTCACGTCACGAACCAACCAGGCTGCTTCCATCGCAACCAGATAATTGCTCATGCTTCGAACGCATGGGCCGAAGCAAGGCTTGCTTTGCGGTTCGGCCGTGCCGCCCCGCCCGACGTATTATTCTCATAACTTATCGAAACGAGGGAGGAATCTGAGCCATCAGGGACTGGAAACTCGCCCGGATTTCCGCCTCTGCTTGTGTTGGATGCAAAGTGGGATTGAATCGGCAGACAGCGTCGGGGTGAGTCGTGGTTGCACGCGAGAAACTTGGAGTAACAGCTATATACTCCTCTCCATTCAGGCCATCCTGAAGGCAGATGAAACACACGGCCATCCGCGCCGCCCTGTTCGCGCTGTACCAGCTCAGTATCGCTCTCGGCATCGTACTGATGCCGCTTGCACTCGCGATGCGCCGACTCGGCGTTTCGCTCCCGGTGGGCAGACTCGTCGAGTCGACCGCCGGCGCCTACGAACGTGCCACCGTGAACTGAACCCCGTTCGACAGACCTCCGACCATTCGTGCGGTTCACCTACCGACCCGCTGAGCCTACCGCTACGACCGTCCAACGAAGAGTCCGCTACGGGCCCGCGGCGGCAGCTACCTGCCCCAGAGCCGGAGTCGATGGAGCACCTCCAATCGGTCTCCATACCGCGGTTTAACGTCCCGTTCCGGACGCGCCGAACTGTTCACTCGGTGGGCTGAAGCCTCCCTTACACACCGTCTCAGCTCCCGTAACCCCCTGTTCGCCGAGTTGAAGTTCCCCATAGGTAACTCCTCTAATATCCTACAAAAGCCGACCCTCGGCGGACTCCGATTCCGGTGGGCCGGGGCACCATACAGATACCATGACGAACAAGACATCGAACAGCATCTCACGCCGCCAGGTTCTGGCGGGGCTCGGAACGATCGGCGTCGCATCCGCGGGTGCGGGCCTCGGCACGACAGCCTTCTTCGGCGACACGGAACGGCTCTCCGGCTGGTACGAAGCGGGTCGCGTCGACCTCATCCTCGACTACCGCTCGACGTACAAGCCGTGGGAGCGCTACGACCTCCAGATGGTCCCCGAGGACCAGCGCCCGGCTATCGTCGCCGACACCATGGGGATGACCTACGAGGTCGGTGCCGCACCAGCCATCCGCAACACGGAGACGGGCGAGGCGCTTTCGCACGAACAGTGGGGTCGGCTCGTCACCGGACTGACCGACGTTCCCGTCGCGTGTGACTTCGACGACCCGACCGACATCTCGGGCTCATTACCCGATGGCTTCGAGACCGTCAGCGACGGCACGTACCGGCCAGGCTACATCGACGGGCAGGACAACGGCGACTCGACGAAGACGGCGATGTTCGTCGACCTCGACGACATCAAGCCCTACGACGAGGGGGAGACCACGTTCAGTCTCCACCTCTGTGGCAACCCGTCGTACCTCACGGCACGCCTGCTCGAATCGATGGACCTGGAGAATCCCGACGGCTCCGAAGACCCGATCGAACCCGAGCGGGAGGCGGGCGAGCCCGCGGTCGGTGACCGAGACGCAGACCTCGAGGCGATCTGGAACGGTGGCGAACTCGGCGACTACATGTACGTCATCGTCTCGACCGACCCGGACTGCGACAACCTGACCCTGAACGATATCCTTGCTGCGCCTGACGAGGACGACCTCGGCGACGAGCAGGACGTCGACATCGACCCGGACTTCGGCGTCATCCGGGAGAACGTCCTCTACGCCGGCTCGCTGAAGGGCTGGATCCAGCTCCTCGACGATGGCTTCGAACTGCCCCCGTCAGGTGCCGGTGGAACCGGTGGAGCCACCAACGGAGTCCAGATACAGGCGGTCAACGGTGATTCGACCACCGTTGTCGCCCAGTACTGCGGGGCGTTCTCGCCGGGTGCGCAGGCACAGCAATGTCTGGGCTGCTTCGACGACGACTGTGAGGTCGTCGGCGAGGTGACCGACCTCTCCGGGTTCTGCTACACTGGTGACATCCCTGCGGATGCGACGCACGTGACGCTCAAGGCAGCGAACGGCTGCTACCTCGCGGCACTGGAGAGCGACACGGAAGAGGTCTGCATGCCCGACGACCCGGGTGTGGGAGCCAACCAGTACGGCGAGATCAGCAACGCCACGTTCTACAAGTGCGACGACGGCCCTGACTTCCCGCCGTCGGGCGAGCCCTCGCCCGGGGACTGCTTCAAGCCCGGCGCACACTGCTACGTCCTCGAGTGGTACCTGCCGTGCAGGGAGGTCGACGAGGTCGGTCGCGGTTTCCGCGAACTGCCCATCTACAACGCCATCGACCGGGACGGCAACCCCATCGAGGAGCAGGACGAGGACGGCGAGGGCGTCGACGGGGCGAACCGCCTCAGCTTCAACGACGAACTGCGACAGCGTGGCTTCGTGACCGAGAACGACGAGACCATCGACGTCAACGTGGCACAGACCG
The DNA here is from genome assembly GCF_051208015.1 of Haloarchaeobius lipolyticus. NCBI lineage: Archaea > Methanobacteriati > Methanobacteriota > Halobacteria > Halobacteriales > Halorubellaceae > Haloarchaeobius > Haloarchaeobius lipolyticus. The sequence continues at coordinate 270,749 of NZ_JBPKGF010000001.1, forward strand.
ACTCGTGCCACTTCACCATCGAGTTCGAGGCGGAACAGTGCCGCCACAACTCGCGACCGAACGGGTCAAGCATTCCGGCCTAACCCAATCCGGTCTGACCCGATAGATTCGGAGACCGGCCGTCGTCGATGACGGCGGTTCTTCGGTATCCTCTACGCTCACGTCCGTGCCTCGTGTTCTTCTACTCCGGACGACTCGACGGACTCATTTTTATATGAACGCGCCGAACTCCCGCCCAATGAAGACCATCAAGGACAGCGTTCACGACCACATCGAGGTCGAGGGCGTCGCCAGGGACTTGCTGGACACCCCGGAGATGCAGCGGTTGCGACACATCAAACAGCTGGGAACCGTCTCTCTCGTCTATCCCTCCGCGAACCACACCCGGTTCGAACACTCGCTGGGCGTCTACCACCTCGCGTGCGAGGCGCTCGACCACCTCAGCGTCGAAGGCAAGCAGGCCGAGCGCGTCCGGGCGGCCGCGATGCTCCACGACGTCGGCCACGGGCCCTTCAGCCACAACCTGGAGGCGCTTACGCATCGGCGGACGGGCAAGTTCCACGACGACGTCCACGACCTGCTCGAGAAGGGCACGGTGGGCGACGTGCTCAGAGACCACGACCTCGAACCGTACCGCGTCGCCGACCTCGTGGCCGGAGACGGCCAGTTCGGCCAGATAGTCTCCGGCGAACTCGACGTCGACCGGATGGACTACCTCGTCCGCGACGCCCACCACACGGGCGTCCCCTACGGCACCATCGACCACGCGCGGCTCGTGCGCGAGCTCACCTTCGTCGACGGCCAGCTCGTCCTCGACGAGGGCAACGTTCAGACCGCAGAGAGTCTGCTCGTCGCCCGGGCTCTGATGACTCCGACCGTCTACAGTCATCACGTCGCCCGCATCTCGAAGGCGATGCTTCGACGCGCCTCTGAACGACTCCTCTCCGCCTCCGCCGTCTCGGCGGAAGCCCTCCGTCGGATGGACGACCACGACCTGCTGGTCTCCCTGCGGCGCTGCCGGCAGACCCACGACTTCGCCCGTCGCTTCGACCAGCGCGACCTGCTGAAGCGGGCCGTCTGGACCGAGCTGGACGACGTGCCACAGGAGCTGCTCGGCCTCGACCACGAGGACGTGCGGGGCTACGAACTGGAGATCGCGGACGAGGCCGGTATCGACGCCGACGACGTGGTGCTCGACATCCCCGGCAAACCGTCGATGACGGAATCCTCCTCGCGGGTACTCGTCGGCGGCGAGGTCCGGCGACTGGAGGAGCAGTCACCCCTCGTGGACGCACTCACTTCGGCACAGGTCGCCCAGTGGCGCCTCGGCGTCTACGCCCCGGAGGCCGCGACCGACGCCGTCGGCAGCGCGGCGGTCCGCGTGCTCGGCCTGGACATCGACGGCGCGCTCGTGAGCGAGGTTCGGGGCGGGCTCCACGCGACGCTCGACCAGTTCGCCGGCGAGGAGGGGGAGTGACATGGAGCTCGAAGGGACCATCCTCCGCGGCGAGTCGTTCGAACCGGTCGAGGGACGCGTCGTCGTCGATGACGGCGAGATAACGGCCGTCGAGGAGACGGAGACCGAGAGCGACGCCATCGTCTGTCCGGCGTTCGTCAACGCCCACACCCACATCGGCGACTCCATCGCGAAGGAGGCCGGTGGCGGCCTCTCGCTCGTCGAGCTGGTCGCCCCGCCGGACGGGCTGAAACACCGACTGCTTCGACAGGCGAGCTTCGAGGAACTCGTCGACGCGATGCACCGGTCGCTCCGGTTCATGCAGTCCGGCGGGACGGCGACCTGCATCGAATTCCGCGAAGGTGGCGTCGAAGGCGTCGAGGCAATCCGCGAGGCGGCGAAGGGGCTCGGCATCGACCCGGTCGTCCTCGGCCGCGAGACCGTCGACGCGATGGCGCACGAGGGTGCCGACGGTTTCGGTGCGTCAGGCGCGAACGACGCCGAATTCGGGACCGAGCGGGAGGCGACCCGCGAGGCGGGCAAGCTGTTCGCCATCCACGCCGGAGAGGGTGACTCCTCCGACATCGACCCGGCGATGGACCTCGACCCCGAATTCCTCGTTCACATGGTCCACCCCGAGCCGCGACACCTCGACCGCGTCGCCGAGGAAGGAACGCCCATCGCGGTCTGCCCGCGTTCGAACCTCGTCACCGGCGTCGGCCTGCCCCCCATCCGGGAGTGGCTCGACCGAACGACCGTCGCGCTCGGGACGGACAACGTGATGCTCAACTCGCCGTCGATGTTCCGCGAGATGGAGTTCACGGCGAAGCTCTGCGACGTGACCGCGACGGAGGTCCTGCGGATGGCGACGCTCTCTGGTGCGGAGCTCGCCGGGCTGAACTACGGCTGCATCGAGCCCGGGCGCGAGGCGAAGCTGCTCGTCCTCGACGGCGACTCCGACAACCTCGCCGGCGCCCACGACCCGGTCCGGGCGGTCGTCCGACGAGCGGGTGTCGACGACGTGAAGCAGGTCATCTGCTGAATCACGGCTCCAGTCCCCGGTCGTCGCGTACCCCGGCGCCGGCGGGGGATACAACTAAAGCCCACGGGAGACGTACGTGGTAGCATACCGCATGTACGACCGGATACTGGTGCCGACGGACGGGTCCGACGGGGTCGAACGCGCGATTCAGCACGCGGTCGACCTCGCCGCGGAGAACGGAGCGACCCTCCACGCGGTCTACGTCCTCAACTCGGCGAGCTACGGCGGCGTCCCCATGGAGACCTCCTGGGAGGGGCTACACGACATGCTCTCGCGGGAGGGTGAGCACGCCATCGATAGAGTCCGGACTCTCGCTGAGCCCCGGGACGTGCCCGTCGTCGCGACGATACTCGAGGGGTCTCCGAGCAAGGAGGTCGTCCGGTACGCCGAGGAGAACGACTGCGACCTCATCGTCATGGGGACCCACGGCCGTGGCGGCATCGACCGACTCCTTCTGGGCAGCGTCGCAGAGCGGGTCGTTCGGTCCTCGTCGGTGCCGGTTCTGACGGTGCAGGTGAAGGAGTAAAGGGAGCGACTGCGCCTCACTCGGCCGGCCGAAGGTGCTCGCAGTCGCCAGCACTCACCCGCTTCGTCCCGTCTTCGGTCTCGACGACGAGCGTCCCGGGGTGCTCGACGTCCACCGCCTCGCCGACCACGTCGCCGCCAGGCGTCTCGACGCGAACCCGCTGTCCGAGCGTGATGGCGTGCTCGCGCCACGCGGGGAGGATGGAGTCGAAGTCGGTGGAGAAGTCGTGGAAGTGTTCCAGCACGCGCTGGCAGAAGACCCGTCGGTCGGCCTCGCCAACCAGCTCCCTGACGCTCGTCGCCGTCTCGGGCAGGTCTTCGACGTCCACGTCGACGTTGACGCCGATGCCGACGACGACCCAGGAGACGCGGTCGGCCTCGCCCTCCATCTCAGTGAGGATGCCGGCGAGTTTCTTGTCAGCGTCACCGATGGGCACGAGGACGTCGTTCGGCCACTTGATGCCCGCCTCGACGCCGGCTTCACGTGCAGTCCTGGTGACGGCGACGGCCGCCGCGAGGGTGAGAAGTGGCACCTGCGCTGGTGGGACCTGCGGCCGGAGAAGTATCGACGCCCAGACCCCGCCCGAGGGTGCGTTCCAGACGCGGTTCAGCCGACCCCGGCCGCCGGTCTGTTCGTCCGCGACGACGACCACGTTCTCCGCGCCCTCCGCGGCGAGCTCACGGGCACGGCTGTTGGTCGAGGCGATGCTGTCGTGGTACTCGACGGTGTACGGCGCGTTCAGCCCGTGCTCGATCGCGAGTCCGCCGTACTCTGGGACGCCGGTGAGGATGTAGCCGTCGTCCGAACTCTCGACGGTGAACCCCTCCTCACGGAGGGCCTCGACGTGTTTCCACACGGCGGCCCGGGAGACGCCGAGCGAGTCGGCGAGGTCTGGCCCGGAGATGGGGCCGTCCTCGAGGGCCGCGAGGACGGCGCGTCGCGTCTCGTTCATGGCGTCGGGTAGGAAAGCGGGTGTCTTGAATCCGTCCGAACGGAGTCGGCGTGGGCGAGTACTGGCGTCGGTGTGGGCGAGTACTGGCGTCGATGGGGACGATTTACTCGCCGCGGATCTCGCGCAGCTTCGCGCGACCCGGTTCGACGAGCTCGTCCAGGTAGGTCGCCAGCGTGTTCTTCGCGTCCTGCGGGTGCAGTTCGCCCGATTCGAGGTCGGCCTCGAGGGAGGCGTAGTCGTCGTAGGTCAGGTCGCCGCCGTACTTGTCGGGGCGCTCGACGGTGACCGACTCGAAGCGCGGGAAGACGTGGTAGCGAAACAGTTCGAGCACGGGGTTGTGGCGCTCGTTGCCGTCCTCGTCGGGCTCCGGGTCCGCGGTCGGCGGGCAGAACGCCGAGTTGACCTTCTCTTGCAGCTCCTCGCTCGAGTCCTCCATCGAGATGGTGACGCCCTTCGAGGAGGACATCTTGCCCGAGCCGGTCGTGAGGTCGGCGACGATGGGCGTGTGGAGGCACGGCCGGGAGTCGTAGCCGAGCGCGGGAATCTCCTCGCGGTGGAGCATGTGGACCTTGCGCTGGTCCATCCCACCGATGGCGAGGTCGAGGTCGAGGTACTCGATGTCGAGCGCCTGCATCAGCGGGTAGACGACGTGGCTGACCTTCGCCGTCTCGCCCGACTGGAGCTCGGCCATCGCGCGCTGGGCGCGGTTGAGACTCGTGTTCAGTTCGAGCTCGTGGAGGTCGAGCACGTAGTCCTCGTCGAGTTCGAAGTCGCTCCCGTAGACGAATTCCGTCTGCTCCTCGTCGAGGCCGTAGGCGAGGAACTGGGCGCGCATCTGCTCGGCCGTCTCGCGGATCTCCTCGAAGGTACCCTTCCCGTTGAGGTAGGCGTGGACGTCGGCGAGCAGGATGACGACGTCCATCCCGGCCTCCTGCAGGTCGATGAGCTTGTTCGCGGTGAGCAGGTGGCCGAGGTGGAGGACGCCCGACGGCTCGTAGCCGACGTAGACGCGCTTGCCCTCGGGGTCGGCCGCGAGGTCTCGAACCTCCTCCTCTGTGATGACCTCCTCGGTGTTCCGAGTGATCAGGTCGTAGGTGTCCATACGGACACGATTTCGCCCGGAGGGTTTGAAGGTTTTCGACCTGTGTCAGGGGTTCAAAACGGCCTGAACACGGTCTCGACCGAGTCGCGCACCGACCCCGCGATGTGACCGCTCGCGGCGCCGAAGCCCGCGCCGATGCCGGAACCGACGGGTCCCAGCGGACTGCCGAGACTCGCGCCGATCGCTGCGCCCTTCTTCGCTCCCTCCTTCGCGTGACGGTTCTTGCGTAGACATGGCGGCTTGAGTGGATTCATCCCAGCAGGGCGGTTCGTGGCCGAAATATAAAAATACGGACCCGTCAGCCCTGGAGATGGACGGTCCACGCGACCAGCCGGAACCGGCCGACGGCGGCCGATAGCATCGACGTCAGTCGGTGACAGCCGTATCGCCGGAGGTATAAGCCGGTTCGACACCCTCCTTCGACCACGATGAACGCGCCAGCGCGACGAACGGAGTCGACCACGGTCCCGAAGCCGAGAGCCGTCCCGAAGCCGAGACCCTCCCTCGGCGGGGGAACGTAGATGGAGCTCGACCCGACCGAAATCGACGGCAGCCTGTACCGGACCCTCTCGGGTGCGGTCGTCCCGCGACCAATCGCCTGGGTCAGTACGACGAGCACCGACGGCGTCGACAACCTCGCGCCGTACTCGTTCTTCACCGTCGCGGCCATCGACCCACCCGTCCTCGCCTTCTCGCCGGTCGACGCCCCGGACGGCCTGAAGGACACGCCACGGAACGTCCGCGACACCGGAGAACTCGTCGTCAACGTCGTGACCGGAACGACGGTCGAGGCGATGAACGAGACGAGCGCGACCCTGCCGAGAGAGGAGAGCGAGTTCGACCACGCCGGCGTGACGCGAGCCGCGTCTACCCGCGTCGAGCCGCCCAGGGTCGACGAGTCACCGGTCGCCTTCGAGTGCGAACTGTACGAGATGCACGACGTGGGCTCCTCGACGCTGGTGCTCGCGGAGGTTGTCCACGTGCACGTCGACGACGAGGTCGTCACCGACGGGAAGCTCGACGTCGAGAAGCTGGACGCGGTCGGCCGCCTCGCGGGCTCGCTCTACGCCAGCACCGAGGACAGGTTCTCGCTGGAGCGTCCGCCCTGATACCCTCCTCCGTTCACGCTGAACTCGTCTCTGCGAGGAGGAGTCGTTCGATGTTGGCGAGCGCTCGCTGACAGACGGGAACGTAGAGCGCCCCGAACATCGGCACCTCGAACACGACACGACACCGTCCTGGTCCCAGATACTCCGCCCGATGGCCAGTCGCCCGGATTCCGCCGACGTCCCACGTCCACCGCTCCCCGTCGCAGAAGGTCACCTCGAAGGGGACCCAGAGGCCGCCGACCGTCCTGACGCGGCCGATGTCGCCGGTCGCGATGAACCGGTGGTCCAGGTCGACGGCCGTGACGCTCGGGCCCCAGTCGGGCCAGCGCGTCGTATCGGTCAATAGTTCCCAGGCGCGGTCCCGGTCGACTGCGAGGTCCGTCCCGACCTCGATGCGTCGACCATCTGGCGTGGAAGCCAGGCGTACCTGTGTCTGTTCGGACATATGGTATGGTGAGTCACGGCGATGGAAAAGCTTGCCGTGGAACCGCTAATTGTTAGCGATATTACAACGGTGGCCGGTATATTCAACAGGGGAGACTTCCTGGCTCTCGGTATCCAATGATAACCGTCGAGGACCTTCGCAAGGAGTACGACGGATTCGTCGCGGTCGACGGGAGTACCTTCGCCGTCGAGCGCGGCGAGGTCTTCGGCGTCGTCGGGCCGAACGGGGCCGGGAAGACGACGACGCTCAAGATGCTCGCCGGGCTCATCGAGCCGACGAGCGGGTACATCTCGGTCGCCGGGCAGGCAGCGGGCGACCCTGAGATGCGGCGGGAGCTCGGGTTCCTGCCCGAGGAGTCGCCGCTGTACGAGGAGATGACCGCGCAGTCCTATCTGGAGTTCTTCGCCGACCTCTACGACGTCCCGGGCGACGTCGCGAGAACGCGCATCTCGGACGCCCTCGACCGGCTCGACCTGGAGCATCGCGAGCGCCGCATCGGCGACATGTCGAAGGGGATGAAGCGGAAGGTCGCCATCGCCCGCTCGCTCGTCAACGACCCGGAGGTACTCATCTACGACGAGCCGGCGTCGGGGCTCGACCCGCTGACGACCAACTACATCATCGAGTTCACCGAACAGCTGGCCGACCAGGGCAAGACCATCGTCTTCTCCGCGCACAATCTCTACCACGTCGAGAGCATCTGCGACCGCATCATCATCATGAACCACGGCGAGATAATCGCCCGCGGCTCCATCGAAGAGATTCGGCGCGAACACGGCCGAACCACCTACCACGTGTTCACCGACGTCCGGGTCGATGGATGCGACCCAGCGGACGCGGCCCGCGACGGGGGTGACCGGCGGTTCGAGACCGTCGTCGGCGATATGGACGCGGTCGAATCGGTTCGTACCCAAGCGCAGGCCCGCGGCGGCGCGGTCGTGGACATCCAGACGCGGAACCCGAGTCTCGAGGACATCTTCCTCGACGTCGCCGGCGAGTCGCTGTCCAGCTCCCGTACGGCAGAGCGCGACCGGACAGTCCCGGAGGCCGACACGTGAGTCGGCGGGACGCCCTGCGCCAGTTCCTCTCGATACGCAAGACGCTCAGAATCGCCCGCTGGGAGGTCGAGAAGAGCGCCGGTTCGCTCGACAGGCGAACCCTGGTTCTCGCCGCCGTCCTCGTCGCTGTCGGGGCCATCGTCGGGCCCGCGGTCGTGGCGGACGGCGTCGGACTCTCCGACGGAATCTACCGGGTCGGCGTCGACGAGTCGTCCCCGTACTACGACGTGGTCCAGGAGAGCGACGAGTTCGTCGCCCGCCCGGCGGACGGGAGCGTCGCCGCGCTCAAGGCAGGCGAGATAGAGATTCTGATACCCGAACGAGGCCCACCCATCGCCCGCGACACTCGGAAGGGACGGGCGGCCTACGCGGCGTTCCGGACCGCCATCGAGTCGTACAACGACAGGGCGATGGCCCGCGAGGAGGACCCGTACGCGGCCTTCCCCGTCGCGGTCGAACTGACCTACGAGAGTCGAGCGAGCGACTCGGGCGTCCCGTCCGGCGGAGAAGGTGGGGCCGGGAACGGTGGCTCGGGTGCCGGTTCAGGGACCGGCGGTGCAGGCGACGGCGAGGGAACCGGCGGAAGCGCCGGTGCCGGCTCTGACCCCGCGGGCTCCGGTGACGACGGCCGGGTCAGGGCGCCGAACCTCGGCGGCTCCAGCATCGTCTCGGGGTCGACGAGCGGGACGCCCGGGAGCATCAGCCCGCCGTTCCCGTTCGCGTCGCTCGTGCTCGCGTTCCTGTTCATCGTCCCGATGAACTTCGTCATCCAGGCGTACGGGAGCACCATCGTCAACGAGCGGATCAACCGCCGTGGCGAGCTGTTGCTGGTCGCGCCCGTCTCCCGACGGGACATCATCGCGGGCAAGACGCTTCCGTACTTCGCGGCCCTGGTCCTCGTCACGACCGCCATCGCGGTCCTCATCGGCGGTTCACCGGTTTCGGTCGCGGCTATCCTCCCCATCGCCCTCCTGTTCCTCGCGTCGACCTTCGTCGGCGCGATGTTCGCACGGTCGTTCAAGGAGCTGACCTTCGTGACCATCACGGTCTCCGTCTTCTTGACCTCGTACGTGTTCGTCCCGGCCATCTTCACCGACGTGACGCCAATCGCGCTCATCTCGCCGCTGACTCTCGTCGTGATGGACCTGCAGGGCGAGGCCGTCGCGCTGGGCGAGTACGCCTTCTCGACGACGCCGTTCCTGCTCTCGGCACTGGTGCTGTTCACGCTCGGGGCGGGCACCTACCGCGAGGAGGATATGTTCAGCCAGCGCCCCGTCCTGCGGAAGGGGCTCGACGCCATCGCGACGCGGGTGCGGAGCAAGAAGAGCGTCTTCCTCGTGACGGTGGCCCTGCTCCCGTTCGTCTTCGTCGCCGAGTTGCTCGCCATCGCGCTGTTGTTCGTCGTGCCGCAGGCGCTCTCGGTGCCGGTGCTATTCGGCGTCATCGCCCTCATCGAGGAGACGGCGAAGAGCATCCACGTCTACGCCGGGTTCGAGTACAACCGATTCGAGCGCTCGCCGCGAACCGCGCTCGCCCTGGGGGTGACGAGCGGGGTCGCCTTCTTCCTCGCGGAGAAACTGACGTTGCTCGTCCAGCTGGTCCAGCTCCAGACGCTGGACCTCGGCGCCCGGGCGTATCCGGAGGCGGCGGCGACCGACCCGGTCGTCGTGGTCGGGCTGCTGTTGCTTCCGCTCGGGCTGCACACCGTGACGGCGAGCATCTCTGCGCTCGGAGCGCAGCACTCGAGACGAGCCTACGGCCTCGCCTTCGCCCTCGCCTGCATCGTTCACGTGGTCTACAACATGGGGGTGAGCCAGCTTGTCGCGTAAGCCGCCACGAGTCGGTTGCGACCCGGAGGATGGGACCGGTGCGGACAGCCACGGCGACGGTGGGTTCCGCGCCTCCTGGCGAGCCCGTGGCGCCATCGCGAAGCGAGAGCTCGCCTCCCTCCGGAGCGAGAAGACCATCGTCCTCGCGCTGCTCATCCAGCTGTTCGTGGCGTCGTTCTCGTCGTTCCTCGTCGTCGGGCTGGTCTCCCTGTACGACCCCGGCTCGGTCGAGGGGTACGAACTCGACATGGCCGTCACTGGCAACGCCTCCGAGGAGGTGCTCGCGGTCGTCGCCGACCAGCGCGGAATCGACCCGATACGGTACCGGTCGGCCGAAGACGCCCGTGCGGCGTTCCACAGCGACGACCCACGGAGACGGGTGGACGCGGTCCTGGTCGCAAGCTACAGCACGGGCGGGCGCGTCCAGGTGCAGGCGACCGTTCCGGACGAGAACCTCCGGACGACCATCGTCGTCGTGCAGGTCCGCGACACGTTGAATGCCCTCGAAGAGCGGCTCAGAGACGACTACAGCGGCCGTCTCGAACACGAGCCCGTCGACGTGCCACCGAAGCAGGGGTCGAGCCCGTACTTCGGGTTCACCTACACGGTGCTCGTGCCACTGCTTCTGTTCCTCCCGGTCTTCATCAGCGGCTCCATCGCAGTCGACTCCTTGACCGAGGAGATCCAGCGCGGCACGATGGAACTGCTCCGCGTCGCGCCGGTCTCGCTGGGTGACATCGTCGCCGCGAAGTTACTCGCGACGGCGAGTCTGGCACCGCTGCAGGCGATTCTCTGGCTCGCGTTGCTGTGGGTCAACGGGACGGCCGTCGAGAACTGGGGACTGCTCGTCGGGGTCGTCACCGGGCTCTCGTTCGCCGTCGTCGCGACCGGACTCTCCCTGTCCCTGCTCTCGACGGACCGGCGGCAGGCCCAGTTCCTCTACTCGACGGGCATCCTCGGCGCCATCACCCTCGCTGGCCTGCTCCCCGAACATCCGGCGAACACCATCGCCCGGCTGGCCATCGGAAGCCCCGGAACCGGGACGCTCCTGTTCGCCTGGGGGTACATGCTCCTCGGCGTGGTCACCTATCTCGGCCTGCGGGTCGGGATCGGCCGCGTCGACGCCGAGGCGCTGTAGCTGTCGCGGCCGTCGAACGAACGAGGACGAGCGGCCACGTTTTAGTCGACTCCTCACGTCGACCACGTCATGGAGTACACCACGCTGGGTGACACGGGGATGCAGGTCTCGCGTATCTGCCTCGGCTGCATGAGCTTCGGCTCGTCCGACTGGCGCGAGTGGGTGCTCGACGAGGACGAGGGCATCGAACTCGTCGAGCGCGCACTCGACCTCGGTATCAACTTCTTCGACACGGCGAACATGTACTCGAACGGCGAGTCAGAACGGGTGCTCGGGAAAGCGCTCGAGGGTCGCCGGGACGAGTGCGTCGTCGCGACGAAGGGCTACTTCCAGATGGACGAGGACGACCCGAACTCGGGCGGGCTCTCGCGCAAGGCCATCGAGCAGGAGCTCGAGAACTCGCTCGAGCGTCTCGGGATGGACACCGTGGACCTCTACCAGATACACCGCTGGGACGACGAGACGCCCATCGAGCAGACGATGCGGGCGCTCGACGACGCCGTCCGCCGCGGTCAGGTACGCTACCTCGGCGCGTCGTCGATGTGGGCCCACCAGTTCGCCGAAGCACAGCACACGAGCGACTCGCTCGGTCTCGACCGGTTCGTCACGATGCAGAACCACTACAACCTGCTCTACCGGGAGGAAGAGCGCGAGATGCTGCCGCTCTGTGCGAAGCAGGGCGTGGCAGTCATCCCGTGGTCGCCGCTCGCCCGCGGCTACCTGGCGCGGCCGCACGAGGAGTTCGACGCGACCGCTCGCGGGAAGTCGGACGAGCACGCACGCAACCATCCGTACTTCGAGGGTGGGGGACGCGAGGTGAACGAACGGGTGCAGGAACTCGCCGCGCAGGAGGACGCGACGATGGCACAGATCGCACTGGCCTGGGTGCTGTCGAAGGACGTCGTCGACGCCCCGATAGTCGGGACGACCAGCGTCGAACATCTCGAGGAAGCGGTCGCGGCGCTCGACATCGACCTCTCGGACTCCGACGTCGAGTGGCTCGAAGAGCCGTACGAGCCGGTTCCGGTCTCCGGCCACAGCTGAATCGATCACGGCGGTCAGACGGTCCGACCCACAGACATTGGCCGACGGGTTTGGTGGCTCGAGGCCCGACCGTGATACATGCTCCTCGACGACCCGTCGATACAGGTGACGACCCTCGGACCGGACGACGAAGAACCGGAGCTCGCGGTCGTCGGCGGTATCCACGGCGACGAGCCCGCCGGTGTCCGCGCGGTCAGAACCGTGCTGGAGACCGAACCAGCGCTCGAACGTCCGGTCAAGTTCGTCCTCGCGAACCCCGCTGCGGCGGAGGCACACCGCCGCTACCTCGACACCGACATGAACCGGACGTTCCCGGGGGACGCCGACGCCGACGCGAAAGAGGACCGGCTGGCCGCCCAGCTGGTCGACGAACTCGAAGACTGTCTCGTCCTCTCCATCCACACGACCCACTCCTGTGACGACCCGATCGCCTTCGTCGAACGGACGAACGAACACTCGACCACCCTCGCCGCGAATCTGCCGGTTCCGTACGTCGTCGACGAGTACGACACGGCGGACGGCGCGTTCGTCCACCACGCGGACGTGGTCAGCGTCGAGGCCGGCAAGCAGCTCTCGGACGATGCGACCGAGAACGCCATCGACCTCGTCAGAGCGTTCCTCCGCAGGACTGACGCCCTGCCCGATGACCCTCCCGAGTGCGACCCGGACTTCTACTCGATGCGCGAACCGGTGGACAAACCCGAGGAGAAAGACGAGTACGAACTGCTCGTCGACAACTTCTCGCAGGTCGACGCCGGCGAGACGTACGCCGAAGCCGGCGACGAGGAACTCGAAGCCGACGAGCCGTTCGTGCCCATCCTGATGTCCGAATGTGGCTACGAGGAGCGCTTCGGCTACCGTGGTGAACAGGTCGGCGAAACGCTGGAAGAGGCGCGTGAGAGCTGGGAGTCGAGGTGAGCATTCATACCCGATGACGCGGCAACCGTCGGCGTGACCTGAACGGTGCCGCGCGCAGGTCGAGGCTGGTGTGCGACGAACCGCGTGCGGTCGGACGTGCGTCGCCTGTTCGCCCGTATTCGCGGAGCCACGGCTCCGTGACGCTCTGAACCGGCTGCTTTAGGCCAACCAAAATCTATATGTCTCCAGCTGCGCCTACACTGATTCGATGAGTTCCCCATCGGTGGAATCCGAGGAGGAAGAGGTAGATTCGCCGGTCGTTCGAGCCAACCGCTCGTCGCCCGGAACCATCGTCTTCACGGAGGACGGTAACGCAGACGGCTGGATCGCGACGGACGTCATCACAGAGTGTCGCCGGTGACCGAATCGCACATTCAGCAAAAGAATCGACCGTAGAGCCTGTTCTCTGTCCCCTCACTGGACGAGGGTGTCGTCTTCGAGGTAGTGGTGGAGGCTGTGGACGTACTCCTCCAGTTCGAGCAGCTGCTCGCGGAGCATGTGCGCCGTCGCGTGGTCGCCAAGGTTGGTCGTCAGCTCGATGTGCTCGCGCATCGTCTCGATGACGTCGCCGCCCATCTCCATGTCGTTCTCGAGGGAGTTGCGGAGGGTGTAGACGTGCTCGTCCTCGGGCGTGACCGGGGACTTCTCCGCGAGTGCCTTCATCCCGGCGATGGGGACGCCGCCGAGCGACTGGAGTCGCTCCGCCTGGTGGTCGGCCGCTTCCTCGAGCTCGTGTGCGAACTCGCCGAGGAAGACGTGGATGTCACGGAACTCCGCGCCCTCGACGTTCCAGTGGTGCTTCTTCACCTGGTGGTAAAGGGTGTACGTGGCCGCGAGATCGGTGTTCAACGCGTCGATTATCTGCTCTGCCTTCTTCGAGTCGAGACGGAGTGGGTTGTGCCTGACTTCGTCGGACTGTTGGCGGACTGTCTTCTGGGTGCTCATCGTCACCCTATATATCATCGCTGACAGCATAAGTGTGCTCGTCAGCTACGTCTTCGCACACTGAGGCTAGCGTATTCGTGGTATCGAACCAAAGATGTGTTCGGTATCGAACCAGTGAAGCGTTCAGCCCCGGGCATCGTTATTTCGACGCCGAGTAAATTTTTTAGTGCTGGGGAACAGATGTACAGGTATGGCTACGACCACTGCACAGCGCAGAGAGCGGCTCCTCATCGGCGGCGAGTGGGTAGACGCCGACGAGCGGCTCTCGGTGACGGACCTGGCCGACGGAGGTCACTTCGCGGAGGTGGCGGCTGCGACGCCCGAACAGGCACAGGACGCACTCGCGGCGGCGCACGCGATGAAGGAACCGCTACGGGAGACGACCATCGTCGAGCGGGCCGAGTGGTGTGAGGAGATAGCGGAACTCATCGAGGCGCGGGAGGAGGAGCTCGCGGAAGTAATCGTCCGCGAGGCGGGGAAGCCCATCTCCAGTGCCCGCGGCGAGGTCGGTAGTGCGGCGGAGCGCTTCCGTCGCGCAGCCGAGGAGATCCGCCACATCAAGGGACAGTACCGCGAGGGAACCACGGCGGGACACGAGGGCTGGGAGGCCATCGTCAAGCACGAGCCCATCGGGACGGTGCTCTGCATCACGCCGTACAACTATCCCCTCGCGACGACCGCACTGCAGGTCGCCCCTGCACTGGCCGCCGGGAACAGCGTCGTCCTGAAGCCGGCCTCGAAGACGCCCATCAGCGGGGCCATCCTCGCAGAGATAGTCAACGAGGTCGTCCCGGACGGTGCCATCAACTTCGTCACCGGCAAGGGTTCGGTAATCGGTGACGTCCTCGCCGGGGACGAGCGCGTCAACGCCATCGCGATGACCGGCTCTTCCGGCGCGGGTGAGCACGTCGCTCGCGAGTCCGGGATGGTCGAACTCCACATGGAACTCGGCGGGAACGCGCCCGAGGTCGTCTTCCCGGACGCCGACCTCGACGAGGCCGCCGCCGCAGCTGCGAAGGGCTCGCTCAAGTACGCCGGTCAGCGTTGTTCCGCCGTCAGCCGCGTCCTCGCACACGAGGACGTCCACGACGAGCTGGTCGAGCGCATCGACGAAGCGATGGACGAGTGGGTGAAAGGCGACCTCTTCGACGAGAACACCGACCTCGGCCCGCTCATCTCCGAGGATCAGGCCGAGTGGGTCGAAGAACTGGTCCAGGACGCGCTCGACAAGGGGGCGACGCTGGTTCGCGGTGGCGAACGCGACGGCCGTGACTTCGAGCCGACCCTGCTCGCCGACGTGCCTCGCGACGCTCGCATCATCGACGAGGAACAGTTCGGCCCCGTCTGTGCCGTGACGAAGATCAGCGACGAAGCGGACGCGGTCGAGCTCGCCAACCGCAGCGACCTCGCCCTCGACGCCTGCGTCTTCACGGCCGACTACGACCGCGCGATGCGTCTCGCGGACAAGATCGATGCCGGCGCGGTCCGCATCAACGGCGCACCGAGTCACGGGCTCGGCGACATCCCGTTCGGTGGGAACAAGAAGTCCGGTATCGGTCGGGAGGGCATCGACGCCTCCATCCACGCCTTCCTCCGTCAGAAGAGCATCGTGCTGTAAGTCGGGACTCCCGTTTTCAGCGTAGACACTGCAGCTCGTAGCGAGCGAGCACCCTCGGCGCAGAGTCGTCGTCGACCACGTAGCGGAGTTCCAGCGCCGTATTCGAGTCGTAGCCGTTCACGTCGACGGTGAACTGGTCTCCCGCGTTCAGTTCTGCCTTCGTGAACGATACGTCCTGTTCATCCGAACCAACTACGACGGCCAGCTTGCCCGTCTCGACCATATCGCCACCGTTGTGGGTGACCGTGACCCTCTCGTTCTCCGCGTCACAGTGGAACGAGAACGAGACCTCCGGGGCACGGGACTGTCGCTCCGTCTCCGCCGCATCGGGTGTGAGGAAGTCGAACTCGTCCGTCGGGAGCGACCCCGCTACCGAGAGAACGTCCGCCGAGCCCGTGGCGTCCTCCCACTCGTAGTCTGCGAACCCGCCCTGGTTCGCGACCAGTTCGTCGAGTTCGGCCGGGTCCCGCTCGTCCTCGAACGCGAGCGACACGGTGAGGTCGGTCGTCTTCGCGCCGAAGGACCAGGCGAGTCCGGTCCCGGTGGCGTCGGCCGTGATTCCGGTCCCGATACCACCGCGGTTCGACACGTCGAACACGACGAGGTCCCCCGTCGGAAGCGACTCGAACAGCGTGTCCATCGCGGACCGTACGTCGCCGAGGCGCTTCGAGTCGCCCGCCTTCGCGTCGAGTGCAGCCGTCACGAACGCGTTCGCGTGCTGGCCAGCGCCGACCACGACGAGCCCATCGGTCGGAGCGGCGACCACGGAGCCTGCCGCGACGGTCTTCTCGTACAGTGTGACCTGACCGTGCGACCCGGCGGACGAGAACTCGCTCTCGGTGAGAGCTCCCTCGACGTCGTCGGCGTCCACGCGAACGAATCCGCCGACGCTGCCGGTGACGCTCTCTTCGATCGCGTCGGGAGCGAACGGAAGCCAGCGGCCGTGACCCATCGTCTGGGCGTCGAGCGCCGTTCGCACCCGTTCGTCGAAGTCGCTGGTCCGCTTCTGGATGGCCGCCACGTTCGCATAGAGGTAGCCCGAGGGCAGCGCTGGGTTGGACGACGCGGGAGCGGGGAACCATTCTTCGTAGGAACGAACACCCGACTCGTGTTCGGACTCACCGGCCATCGGGAGGGAACTGGTACAGCCAGCGAGAGTTCCGAGGAGGGCAGTCGAACCGATTCCTGCGACGAATTCTCGTCTCGATTTCACGAGTTCCGTTCTGGATGCCGTCATGAAAAACCTGCCGACGTGGGGGGACGGGCGAGACACTTTTCGTGGTCCTCACTGAAACCGGCACCGTGACAGACGATACCAGCACCGGGACCGACGACACGGGAACCGGGACGGATAACACGGGCACTGTCGCTGCGAGGAAACACCTTCAGCGAACGCACGCCGACCTCTTCGACGCGGTCTGGGACTGCGCTGACGCCGTCGCCGAGAGCTGGGATGACGAACCCAGTCAGCGGGAGGCCGTCGTCGTCCCGTTCACCGCTCTGCTTCGCAAGCGTGACCTCCTCACTCGTCTCCCTGCCGTCCTCGCCGATGCGGTCGACGCCGCGGGCTACGAGCTCGCCGCCGAACCGGTGGCTGCACCGCCGTACGTCGTCGTGACGAGCACGGGTCCGGTCTGTCGGGCCACCGTCTCGGAGGGTCGTCTCGTCGTCTCGCTCAACTGTTTCGACATCGACAGGGGTGCCGATGGAGTTAGGTACGTCCGGCGGAGCGGCGACGCGAGAACCGCACTGGAAATATCGTTGATAGCCTAATATTTTTGGGTCGGGAGCATAGACACCTCATCCATGCACCCGAGCGCAGCGGAGTTCGTCGCCGAGGCCCGGAGCAGATACGACTTCGAGCCAGCCGTCGAGGAGTTCCCGGAGGGAACGAGGACTGCGCACGACGCTGCCGGGGCCATCGGCTGTGACGTCGCCCAGATCGCGAGCAGTATCGTCCTCGTGGCGGACGACGAGGTCGTCGTCTCGGTCACGTCGGGATCGAACCGCGTCGACACGAGCAAGATATCGGCCCTCTGTAGAGCCGAGACGACGCGACTCGCCAGCGCCGACGAGGTGAAGGAAGCGACCGGCTGGACCATCGGTGGCGTCCCGCCGTTCTGCCACGATACCGACCTACGGGTCTTCCTTGACGACACCCTAACCGATTTCGAGACGGTCTGGGCCGCTGCCGGGACGCCGCAGGCGGTGTTCCCGGTCGAGCCCGCCCAGATCATCGCGTTCGCCGACGCCGAGATAGCGACCGTCGCCGAGTGACTTCGCTTCGCGTCTGCCGAGCGGAATCCCGCGGCAGACGGTCATCTTTTTCGCCGCATCCGGCCGGAACGATGCCGTTCCGACCGAACACACCCCCGTTGCAAGTGAACGTTCTCGCCTGTCTTCCCGTCGTTTCCCGGTCGGCACCTGGTTTTATCTCTCAGCCACACGACTGGTCATCTGATGGGACCGTTGACAGGCCTGTTCAGGCCAGCACGAATCGCGGTCGTCGGTGCGACCGACCGGGAGGGCTCGGTCGGACGGGCCATCCTCGAGAACCTCGAACCGTTCGACGGCGACGTCGTCGCCGTGAATCCCGGGCGTGAGGAGGTGCTCGGCCGGCCGTGTTACCCGGACCTCGCGAGCGTCCCGGACCCGGTCGACCTCGCGGTGGTGGTCGTTCCCCCACAGGTCGTCGTGGAGGTCGTCCGCGATGCGGGCGAGGCTGGCGTCGAGAACGTCGTCGTCATCACCGCGGGGTTCGGTGAGACCGGCGGGGACGGCGCGAAGCGCGAGCACGAACTCGTCGACGTGGCCGAGCAGTACGGACTCAATCTCGTCGGCCCCAACTGTCTCGGGGTGATGAACAGTCAGGTCGGGATGAACGCGACGTTCGGCCCCGACATGGCGCTGCCGGGGAACATCTCGCTCATGAGCCAGTCGGGTGCGTTCATCACGGCCGTCCTCGACTGGGCGAACGACCAGGACATCGGCTTCAAGGACGTCGTCTCGCTCGGGAACAAGGCCGTCCTCGACGAGACCGACTTCGTCAGGTCGTGGGGCGACGACCCCGACACCGACGTCGTCCTCGGTTACCTGGAGTCGATACGTGACGGGCGCGAGTTCATAGAGGTCGCGCGCGAAACGACCCAGGATACACCGGTCGTCGTGGTCAAGTCGGGCCGGACCGACGCCGGCGCGAAGGCCGCCTCGAGCCACACCGGGGCGATAGCCGGAAGCGAGGCGGCCTACGAGGCTGGACTCGAACAGGCTGGCGTCCTGCGTGCCGAATCGGTCCAGCAACTGTTCGACGCGGCCCGCGTCCTCTCGGGACAGCCGGTTCCCGAGTCCGACTCGGTCGCAGTCGTGACCAACGCCGGCGGTCCCGGCGTGATGGCGACGGACGCCATCGGGGACAGCTCGCTCTCGCTGGCGTCGTTCTCCGAGGAGACGCTTTCCCGGCTCAAGACCGAGCTGCCCGCCGAGGCGAACGTGTACAACCCGGTCGACGCCATCGGCGACGCGGACATCGGACGCTTCGAGTCGGCAATCGACGCCGTGCTGTCGGACGAGAACGTCTCGGCGGTCGTGGTCGTCAGTGCGCCCACGGCCGTCCTCGACTACGCCGACCTGGCCGAACTCGTCATCGAGCAACAGGCCGAACACGGGAAACCGGTCGTCACCTGCTTCATGGGCGGCGACCGCACCGCCGAAGCGGCTGACCTGCTGCGAGAGGCGGGCATCCCGAACTACTTCGACCCGGGCCGTGCGGTCGACAGCGTGGACACGCTCGCCCGGTACCGGCGCATCAGCCAGACGACCTACGAACCCGCGGCCCGGTTCGACGTCGACAGGGACGCGGCTCGAGAGGTACTCGAAGGGGCGAAAGAGCGAGGAGATCATCGGCTCGGCGTCGAGGCGATGGGCCTGCTCGACGCGTACGGTATCCCGACACCGGCGGGAGAGATCGTCGATTCGCCGGATGAAGCTGTCTCAGTCGCGGCGGACATCGAGGGGCCAGTCGTCATGAAGATAGTCAGCCCCGACATCCTGCACAAGTCGGACATCGGCGGTGTGAAAGTCGGCGTCGAGACCGACGACGTCGCGGATTCGTTCGAGGACCTCATCACCCGGGCGCGGAACTACCAGCCCGACGCGACCATCCTCGGCGTGCAGGTACAGGAGATGGTCGACCTCGACGCCGGCACCGAGACCATCGTGGGCGTGAACCGGGACCCGCAGTTCGGCCCGCTCGTGCTGTTCGGCCTCGGCGGTATCTTCGTCGAGGTCCTCGAAGACACGACCGTCCGGGTCGCACCCGTCTCGGAATCCGAGGCGCGAGCGATGGTCGACGACATCCAGGCCGCCCCGCTCCTGCGCGGGGCCCGGGGCCGGACGCCCGCAGACGTCGACGCCGTCGTCGAGACCATCCAGCGACTCTCACAGCTGGTCACCGACTTCCCGCAGATACTCGAACTGGACGTCAACCCACTGGTCGCCGGCCCCGATGGGGTGTGCGCGATCGACGTCAGACTAACCGTGGACACGGAGGAACTATGAAACCGTTACTCGTCACCGCGAACGCAGAGAGCACCGGCAAGACCGCCATCACGCTGGCGCTCGCAAGAATCGTCGCCGAACAGGACGGCTCGGTCGGCTACATGAAGCCGAAGGGTACGCGCCTCCAGTCGAACGTCGGCAAGACGCTCGACGAGGACCCGATGCTGGCGCGCGACCTGCTCGGGATGGACGCCGAGATGCACGAACTCGAACCCATCGTCTACTCGCCGACGTTCGTCCAGAGCGCGATACGGGGGACGGAGGACGCCGATTCGGTCCGGGCTCGCATCCTGGAGGCGTACGAAGACCTGGCCGCGTCCTACGACACCGTCTTCCTGGAAGGCGGTGGGCTCGTCGCCGGGAAGATCCTCGAGATAGCCGACGGCGACATCGCCGAACTGGTCGACGCAGACGTGGTGCTCGTCTGTCGGTACGACGGGCTCACGGCCGTCGACGACGTGCTCGCCGCGGTCGACGATGTTGGCGAGGAGCGCCTCCGCGGCGTCGTCTTCAACGGCGTTCCCGACCAGCTGTTCGACGAGTTGACCACGGACGTCGTCCCGTTCCTCGAGGGGCGGGGAATCCCGGTGGTCGGCGTCGTGCCGCGACAGCGCGACCTCGCCGGCGTGACCGTCACCGAACTCGCCGACGAGCTCGGCGCTGAACTGCTCACAGACGTGCCGACGGACGGGCTCGTCGAGCGGTTCAGCGTCGGGGCGATGGGTGCGGACGCCGCGCTCCGTGGCTTCCGTCGGACGAAGAACGCGGCCGTCATCACGGGGGGTGACCGCGCCGACCTGCACGCGGCAGCGCTCGAGTCGCCGGGCGTGAAGTGTCTCATCCTCACCGGTGGCCACCGGCCTTCGGGTGCCGTCCTCGGCAAGGCAACCGAGAAGGGTGTCCCCGTCATGCTCGTCAGGTCGAATACCATCACGACCATCGACCGGGCCGAGGACGTGGTCCGGAGCGGTCGAACGCGAGACGAGACGACCGTCGACCGGATGGTCGAACTCCTCGGTGCGCACGCAGAGGTCGACGAGATACTCGACCGCGACACAAGCAAGTAGGGAGGCAGCCTTTTCGTCGCCGACCCGTCGGTCGACGTATGAAGCTCTCAGGATACGTCGTACTGGCAGGTGCGGTCATGTTCGTCATCCCAGAACCCATCACGTCCATCCTCGGTGCGGTGACGCTGCTCGCGGGCGTCGTTCTCAGGTACGCCTTCGGACTGTAAGCTGAGTGGAACGAAGCGGGACCACCCGACGGAGAATCGGTGGTCGACGACGCGTCGACCGAGGTCGGGTGATGTGGTCGGTCGCGGTGGCAGACCGCGCCGACCGGTGATGCACCGAACGACAGATGAGTCGCGCCGACCCGTGTGAATCCGTCGCAGTGTCGTGACGGGTCGAAGCTGTCTCGGGGGTGATTTCCTCACCCTCACTGGTACAGAAGTCGGATTCCTGGATAAGCGGTACCGTGATCCTGTGGTGACGAAACGAGCCGTGAGTGAGTACAACCAGGCCGCCACCCGTTGGGGGTGAGTACAACCAAGCCGCCCGTCGGAGGTGAGTGCGACCCCTTGGCGCTCCGTGGCTCAGTTGTCTTCCGGATCGGCGTCGAGCGGGTCGGTCTGTTCTCCGGTGATGGTCTCCCAGGCGTCGGTCGGTGTGACCAGACCGACCATCTCGTCGTCGCTGGTGACCAGTGCGAGCTCCTCACCGACCTCCTGGAACCGGTCGATGGCGTCCGAGACGGTCGTGTCCGCGGGGAGCGTCATCACCGAGCTCGCACACTCCTCGAGTTCCCGTTCTCCGTCGCGAAGTTCGTCGAGGTGCTTCACGAGCTGCGGGACGTACACGGGCCCCCGATAGTCGTCGAACCCGTCGCCGACTAACGGGAACCGGGTGTGTGGCCGCTCGCGGATGCGGTCGAGGTTCTCCTCCAGCGGATCGCCGGCCTGGAGCGCGACCACGTCGTCGATGGGGACCATTATCTCCTCGACCGGCGTGTCGCCGATCTCGAGTGCGGCGATGACCTCCTGTCGCCGCTCCGGACTCAGACCGCTCTGGCTGAGAACACTCCCCATCTGGGTTCTGAGTTCGGCGCGCGAAGCGAGGTTCGTCCCTTCGTCAGCGCCCTCTTCGAGCTCTTCCTCGGCCCACGAGCGCGTCATCTCGACGCCAAACAGGCTGAGAATCGCCTTCGCGGTCCAGTCCGACAGCCGGATGAACGGGGACATGAGCTTCGTCCACAGGTAGAGCGGACGGGAGCCGTGCTTCGTCGCGGTTTTGGTCCGCTCGACCCCGAAGTAGGTCGGTGCCTGCTCGCCGATGACGACGTGCAAGAAGTTCATCAGGGCGAAGCCGGTACCGGCAGCGAGTGCGGTGTGCGACCCGGGCTGGGACAGGCCGATAGCGACGAACAGCGGGTTGACCGCCGCGGCCAGTGCCGGTTCGGCGACGACGCCGAGACCGATGGAACAGACGGTGATACCCACCTGACAGCCCGAGAGATAAATCTCGAGCTCTTCGGTCATCTCCCAGGCTCGTTCGAGGCCAGGGTGGCCGGTGAACTCCGCCTCGGAGAACTGTCGAACCCGCGTCATCGCGAACTCGATGGTGACGAAGTAGCCGTTCCCCAGCAACAGGAGGAATCCGCCCAGCAGCCGAAGGCCGGTCATCATCGCACTCTGGCTCATCAGTGCAGTCGCTAGTGGAGCCACGGACTTAGTTCACCGACCAACCCGGACCGAAGAGCGGACCTGGGTCGACGCAGCTGATAGTAGAGGCGTCAGCGGGGACCGGGGCGGCGCTCGAACGGCGCGACATCCGTCGACTCTATTTCGCACCGCTCACGGTGAGAAGTCTGGGGGGAGTTCCCCCAAAAGACGACGGTCGGCTCGGGCAAAACCGACCGTCGAAGGCCGGATTGTCAGAGGCACCCCGGCATCAGTAGATATACCCCCCGGGCCCTTACCCTCACCCACCAAGAGACTCACCGAGAGCTGAACAAACATATAAAAAACTTTTGTGTATTGAAATGCTCAAGCGCTGCGCTCGCCGCAGCCAGCCGGTCACGTCCCCAGAACACTCAATGGTGCGGGCGCCGGAGCGGTGCGTATGTTCCCCGCGATCGCGTACCTGGAGTGGATCGACGGACGGCCCGAGGCGGCCGAGTACGACCTCGGGTCCAGCGACCTGCGCGGGACGCGGAGCGAGCAGTTCGGTCCGATTCCCGGTCGACTCGCCGGACTGGACGATCCGCCAGCATCACTTGACCTCCGCTCGCAGCTCGCCGAGGTCTACGATGTCGACTCGGAGAACGTCCTGTTGACTCCGGGCGCGACCACGGCGAACTTCGTCGCGATAGCGACCGCGCTCACCGCCGTGACCGGGGAGGACGACGAGAGTGGCGACGATGAGCCCGAACGCGACCCGCAGGTCCTCGTCGAGAAGCCCGGGTACGAACCGCTCCGGGCGACGTCACAGGCGCTGGGCGGCCGGGTCGACCGGTTCCTCCGGCCAGCGGAAGACGACTACCGGCTCGACCCCGAACGCATCGGGAGCGCGCTCGCCGACGACGCGGCCCTCGCAATCACGACCAACAGGCACAATCCGTCCGGCACCCTGACCGACCGCGAGACCCTCGCCGAGGCGGCTAGCGTCGCCGGCGAGTACGGCATCCCGGTCCTCGTCGACGAGGTGTACGCCCCATACACGACGACCGCGGAGGAGGGCGCCTTCGGCGGACCGACGGCTGCGGGGCTCGACGGCGCCGTCGTCACCGGCTCGTTGACGAAGTTCTTCGGACTGGGCGGACTTCGCCTCGGCTGGCTGGTCGCCGAAGCGGACTTCGTCTCCCGGGCGCGGTCTGTCGCCTGGCACATCCCCGCACTCGCAGAGCCGAGCGTCACGCTTGGACGCAGAGCGCTCGCGCACAAGAGCGATCTCGAACCGGTCCAGCGCGACCTGTGCGCGACGAACCACGAGCAACTCGCCTCGTTCGTGGAGAGCCGTCCGGACGTCTCGGGCGACGTTCCGGCGGGAAGCCCGTTCGCGTTCCTCTCGGTCGACGGAATCGACGGCGACGAACTCGCAGCACGCGCCTGGGAGGAGGCCGACCTGCTCGTCGTTCCCGGCCGATTCTTCGAGATTCCGGACGCCGTCCGCGTCAGTCTCGGGCGGGCCCCGGAGGAAGGGGCTGCCGCCCTTGAACGGTTCGGTGAACTGCTCGATTCACTGGCGTGAGTATCTGACCAACTATTAAGACCCGCGTCTACGTCGAGGTGGATATGAACGGGACACCCCAGGAGATAACCTCTCTCGTCGGCCGAGAAGTCTACTCGAACAACGGCGTCTTCGTCGGTGAGATCGAGGACGTTCGTCTCGACATCGAGAACCAGATCGTCACTGGACTGGCGCTGACCGAGCTCAACCCGGAACTGTTCGGGGGTCGCGTCGGCGCCGCGCGCGGCGTCCTGATTCCGTACCGCTGGGTCCGTGCGGTCGGTGACGTGGTCCTCGTGAACGACGTGATAGAGCGCCTGAAGACCCCGGAAGAGGAAGAAGAAGTCGCTGCCTAGGACCCGTTCGTCGTCTCTCCGCTTTCGACGCCCATCGCCTGGAACAGTTTTCGCTTGACTGCCTCCTCGGTGAGCTGGAGCAGCGTATCGCGGTTCTCGTCGTTCGTCTCGATGCCGGTGAAGATGCCCAGCGAGATCTCCGCGCTGGCCTGTGTCGAGTGGCCGGCAGCCTCGCCGATCTCGCCGTAGGCGTCGGCCAGCACCTTCCCGATGTTCATGCGGATGTCCTTCGAGCGCGCCGCCAGGAAGATGGTGTCGTCGGCGATGCCGAAGACGGCCGTCGTCGTGATGCCCTCCAGGTTGAGGAGGTGCTGCGCCGCCTGCGCGAGCGCCTCGCGGTCGCGGATGAAGCCCGCGTTCGAGACCAGATGGCTCCCCTGTACCTCGCGGTTCTGGATGGCTTCGGCGAGCACGTCCAGCGTCTCCGGGCTCATCGACGGCGACTCGACCTGTTCGAGCAGGTCGTGGTTCGCGAAGGGGTAGAGGTACGCCGCCGCGGTCAGGTCGGCCGGCGTCGTGTCGCGTTTGAAGTCCAACGTCTCCTCGCGGATGCCGTAGAGCAGCGCCGTCGCGACGGCCTCGTCGACCTTCATGTCGAACTCCTGGATGTACTTCGTCATGATGGTCGACGTCGAGGACATGTTCGGGCGCACGTCCACGAACTCCGCGTCGAGTTCGTCGCCCGGCTCGTAATGGTCGATGACGATGTCGACGTTCACGTCGACCTCCTCACCGCTCTTCGCGTGGTCGACCAGGGCGATGGTGTCGTAGGCGTCCTTCTCCTCGACGTCGGCCCAGTTCAGCAGCTCGATGCCGAGCAGGTTGACGAAGGCGCGGTTCTCCTGGTGGCCGATGTCGCCGAGGTAGCAGATGTCGGCTTCGACGCCCAGGTGCTCGGCGATGGCCTGGAGCGCGGCAGCAGAGGCGATAGAGTCGGGGTCGGGGCTGTCGTGGGTGAGGATGGCGACGCGCTCTTTGGTGTCGGTGAGGACCTCTGCGAGCTGGTTCGCCTTGTACTCCAGCTCGCCGGATTCGAGCGAGCGCATCGCGGCGTCGGCGATGACCGACGACGGATTGATGACCACGTCGGCGCCCATCTCGGTGAGCTCGTCACCGGAGACGGGGTCCGACGCGCGGACCACGATGAACTGGTCGCTCCCCCGGTCGCGGATGTTCTGGACCGCGGCCTTGTTCGCCTCCACGTCGGAGGCCATGATGAGCACCACGTCACAGCCGGATATCTCCTCGACGACGCTCTCGTCCCGGATGTCCGCCATCTGGGCGTTGAGGTCCTGGTCGCGCAGCGCCTCGACGCGCCCCTCGTCGCGGTCGACGATGAGGACGTTCTTGCCCTGCTCGGCCAGCTCCTCGGCGACGGCGTGGCCGACGCTCCCACAGCCGAGGATGGCGTACTTCGACATCGAGGAGATACTGACCCCGGTCGTCATGTATCGAACACCTTTCGCCCGGGGCACTTAACGCTCCCGAACCGGGCGAGTAGTCGATCAGGCCGACACCGTCCCCGGATTTCGGCCGAAACCAGGCTCGGGTCTATTACCCATGAAACCCACTGACGAACCCGAATCGAATGATAACCCTTTTTAACAACCACCAGCAAGGTGTGATTGCAGTTGGGCCGGTAGCTCAGTTAGGCAGAGCGTCTGACTCTTAATCAGACGGTCGCGTGTTCAAATCGCGCCCGGCCCGCTTTTCAGGATGCTACAACGCGAGCGAAGCGAGCGGTCAGCATCCTGAAAACGGAGATGGCGGGATTTGAACGCAGGGAGCAGCTCCGCTGCGACCGTGTGTTCATAATCGCGCCCGGCCCGCTTTCT
Source organism: Haloarchaeobius lipolyticus (assembly GCF_051208015.1). NCBI lineage: Archaea > Methanobacteriati > Methanobacteriota > Halobacteria > Halobacteriales > Halorubellaceae > Haloarchaeobius > Haloarchaeobius lipolyticus. The sequence continues at coordinate 296,905 of NZ_JBPKGF010000001.1, forward strand.
CAACGACTGATTCACAGTCGACCAGTCCTGTCTGAGTCGTTCGAATCTCTTCGCCAGAGCGGCTAGAGTCTTTCTATGAGTCCCATTCAGGCATCTCAGTTCAACAGCTCGGTAACGCGATTCGCGCTCGACCACCATCCTCGGAACGCGCCAGTCAGCTCCGTCTTGCGATTTCTGTGAGTCGGGCTCCCCGCCAGTACCTCCCTCGCCCTACTCGTCGCTCGAGTGCGCTCTCCGCCCCGGTAGCCCGTCCCCAGCCCGAATCCGGTGCAGGAACGGGATGTGGCTGCCGTCGGTCTCGATGACGCCCACCCTGTCCATGAAGCGATAGACAGTCAGCGAGAGGACGTAGACGACGGGGACGATGGCCAGTTGCCAGAGGAGCGTCCCCGTCGGATCGAACCCGATTGCTGGCTCCCAGAACCGCCTCGTCGCGTGGATGAGTCGGAACACTGGAACGTGGAGCAGGTAGATGCCGAGTGCGTGCCGGCCCACCGACGGGAGGCTCGTATCTCTCCCCAACTGGGGGTTCGAGAGCGCGTAGGCGAACACGGCGACGACGAAGAAGACCGTCGAGATGGTGTACTCCGTCAGGAACAGTTCCTGACTGAGTGTGTTCTCGCGGATGACGTACCCGATGGCGTACTGCTCGAGTAGTTGGACGCCGGCCAGGGCGACGACGGCGCCGAGGTACAGCTGGCTCCGGTCCTCGCTCGGTGACCAGTCGACCGTATTGAACGTATAACCCAGGGCGACGTAGAAGAACCCGAAGAAGAGGGCGTCCCGCGTTCGAAACGGGACGTGGACGAGCAGCTGGAAGTTCGTGCCGAGGAGACCGACGACGTGGAAGAGTGCCGCGACGGGCAACAGATAGCGGGTCTTCCCGACCCTGACGAAGAGCGAGACGAACACGATGGAGAAGAGGAGTGCCGTCAGGAACCAGGTCGGTACCGCCGCTGCTTTGCCGTAGTACAGTACGTCGAGCAGGCTGTAGCTGGCGAGGCCGTCGACGAGGGTCGACGCCACCGGTTCGCTCGCTACGAGCGCGATGACGACGACTGCCGTCACGGAGAGTATTCGCCCGAACAGGTAGAGCGAGCCGAGTTTTCGGGCGGTTCCGAGTACCTTCGACGCGACGTTCTCGGCGGTCAGGGTCGCTGCCAGGAAGTACCCGGACGTGAGGAAGAAGAACGGCACGTCGAACTGTCCGAGCGTATCCAGCACGAAGTAGACGTAGTTCCCGTACGTTCCGAAGCCGCGAAACGGCTGGACGTGGGCGGTGACGACGAAGAAGACGGCGATAGCTCGGAGCGTGTCTATGCTGTGGATTCGTTCTCTCATGATGAGGAGAAGACGTACCCGGACATCACCACCTCGTGTTGATAAGGCGTCCGAAACAGCCAGGAAGGTTACCGACGGTTTCTGGTCTAGCCGCCACCGACCAGCTTGCTCATTTCGACCAGTAGCCACCACAACGCCTCGAACATCCACTTCGTGAGGTAGATCGACCCGAACAGCGCGCCGGCAACGGCGACGGGGACGAGCACGTTGAGCAGCAGGAAGAATGCGCTCCACTCACCCACGGACCGGAGCGACGAAGCCGTCCCGTCCACAGGTCGTCGACGAGGGTAAGCCCCAGGGCCAGGGGGACGCCGTAGATGAGGGCCAGGATTGGGTACCAGTACGCCAGACCCGATGCCTCCCACCGGAGGAGGGAGAGAGGAGCGGGCTCGGCGAGGAACTCGTACGCCAGGGTCGTCGCGAACAGTCCGACAACGTAGACGACGGCGTACGCGAGGACGAACGCACCGACCACGACGAGCTGGCTCCGGCTGACGTCGCCGTCGGGGGACGTGGCCGCGACGCGTTCCGAGATGTGGTCGAAGAACCGGGCGACGACGGGGAGTCTCCGGAAGACGAGTGTCAGGAGCTTCGAGAGTACGGCAGTGACGACGGTAGTAACGAGTGTCAGTCCACCGAAGGAGAGGAGACCCGGGATGCCGAAGAAGAGGAACAGACCGACGACGATCTTCGCTATCTGTACCAGCGAGTCGAGCGAAGCCCCCATACAACATGATACTCGGCGGACAGTAGTAATGGCGCAGCCAAATCACAGCCTGGGAGGAGGCTTGAGGCGATCGCGGAGGAGTTCGACAGCGTACGTCGTTTCTCACAGCCTACGCTAGTACTCGACAGGACACAGCTTGAGGTGTACAGCACACTCTCGACTTCCAGTAGCACTTTCGACGGAAGAACGACGGTGCCTGCTCACTCGATGCGCGCGATGTCCTCGCCGCCACATCCCGGGCAGATGCTGTACGCCGTCTCGTACTGCTCCTCGCAGAACCCGCACTCGTAGATGGCGGTCGATTCTTTCGTGCCCGCCCCGATGGCGTTCTTGATGGTGTTGATGACGCTCATACCTCTACTGATAGCCATCGAGCCAATGCTTGTTAACTGTTAACACTACACAGATTGGCACGAAGACAGAGACAGTTCGGGTTCCGTGCCGGTGAATTCGCCACCGGGGCATATCCAGTCAACAATCTGCTATTATTCTGGTGGTTGCGAGACGGGACAAGACCCTGTAGGCCCCACGGCTTTTTTCGTGCCTGCCGAAGCACGGACTGCGATGTCCGACTTCGAGACACGCACCTGTGCGGCGTGTGGGACAGAGTTCAAAGTACATCCGAGTTCGAACGCTGCAGAGAACGAGTACTGCTCTCCCGCCTGTCAGTCCGACGGGTAGCGCTTAGCTCCCGTCGGGCTTGTAGTTCGGTGCCTCGTCCGTGATGAGCACGTCGTGTGCGTGGCTCTCGGTCTGACCCGCCGCGGAGACGCGCACGAACTCCGAGCGCTCCTTGAACTCGGGGACTGTCTCGGCGCCGACGTAGCCCATACCGGACTGCATCCCACCGACGAGCTGGTGGAGCTCCTTGCTCAGCGGCCCTTTGTACGGCGTCGCGGCTTCGACACCCTCGGGGACGTAGTCCTCGTCGTCTTTCTCGTCCTTGAGGTAGCGCTGGCCGTCGCCGGACTGCATCGCGCCGACGGAGCCCATGCCGCGGTATTGCTTGTACTTCTTGCCCTTCATCGTGACGACGCGACCGGGGGCCTCGTCGGTGCCCGCGAAGTACGAACCGAGCATGACCGCGTCCGCACCGGCGGCGATGGCCTTGATGGCGTCACCAGAATACCGGATGCCGCCGTCGGCGATGACGGGCACGTCGTGCTTCGACGCGACGTCAGCGACCTCTGACACGGCGGTTATCTGGGGCATGCCCGACCCGCTGACGACGCGGGTCGTACAGATGGAGCCCGGGCCGATACCGACCTTGAGACCGTCCGCGAAGTCGACGAGGTCCTCGGCCGCCTCTCGCGTGCCGATGTTGCCGACGACGACGTCCGCCTCGACGTTCTCCTTTATCTCGCGCGCCCCGTCGATGACGTTCAGGTTGTGCGCGTGCGCGCAGTCGATGAACAGTACGTCTACACCGGCTTCGTCGGCGACGATGGCACGGTCCGTCTCGAACGGGCCGACTGCGGCACCGGCGAGGAGTCGGCCGTCGTCGTCGCGGGCCGCGTTGTCGTACTCGCGACGGTGGAGGATGCCCTGCATCGTGACGAGGCCGATGAGGCGGTTCTCCTCGTCGACGATGGGGACGCGCTCGATCTTGTGCTCGTACATGAGCTCGAGCGCTTCGCGGGCGGTGACGCCCTTCTGTGCAGTGATGACCTCCTCGGTCATCGCCTCGCGGACCTGGTCCTGCTCGCCGACTTCGAGGTACGGACGGATGTCGGTCCCGGAGATGATACCGAGCACCTTGTCGTCGTCGTCGATGACGGGCGCGCCGTTGACGCCCTCGCGCTCCATCATCGCGTCGACCTCCTCGACGGTCATGTCCGGCTTCGCGGTCACGACATCGCGGATGATGAGCTCGTCGGCGCGCTTGACCTTCTCGACGTGCCGTGCCATCTCCTCGGGTTCGAGGTTCCGGTGGATGACGCCCAGCCCACCGTGGCGGGCCATCGCGATGCCCATGTCCGCCTCGGTGACGGTGTCCATCGCAGCGGAGAGGACCGGGACCGGCACCTCGACGTTCTTCGATACGCGCGAGGTCAGGTCGGCCTCGTCGGGCTCGACGCGGCTCTCCTTCGGTCGGAGCAGTACGTCGTCGAACGTGAGTGCCTCTGGTACGCGGAGCTTCTCGGAGAATGTGTCGCGGTCAGGAGCGTCCTTCGCCATATAAGCGGTCCGTCCGATTCGCACAAAAACGTTGCGAGACACGTCGCTCCGTGGGTTCTCGTCACATATCTCTCTGTGATGATTGGACGGCGTCGAAACGCCGGACTGACTGGCCGGTTCGTCGGCCGATTAGAGATATCGTCTACGGAGATTAGCCACTACTTATAAAGGGGCCAAGGATGCCTCGTCGATTGAGGGCTCGTCTCACACAATCTTTATCATTCACGCACCCTGTTACGTGAGTATGAACTCCGCCACTACGTTCGGAGCGCGCACGGTCCGTCAGGTACGCGACGACACCGCCCGCTCGTTCCCGTTTTTCGCGGCGGAGACACTTCTACGCGCCCGAAAACGGCTCGCCGCTCCCGACGAGCGTCGCCCCCGTTATCGTTCCCGCGCCTCGGGTCACGGCACGTCTGAGTCCCGATGAGCGCGTCACGCCACCCCATCGCCCTGAAGCTCGAGGGCATCGTCGGCGGCAAGACGAAGCTCCTCGCGACCGTCATGGGGCTCTCGCTCGTCGACGGCATCTTCCCGGCGCTCGTACTCGCCGGGGCACTATCTGACCCGCTGGGAATCGTCCAGATAGGGCTGCTCGTCTTCGGCGGCAGCGCCACCGTCGCGGTCATCCTGGCCGAGATGGAGGGGACCCAGCGCGAGATCGTCACCAGCGTCGCCATCGTCGGCATCGCCATCGTTGCACTGGCAGCCATCGAGGCGGCCATCGCACCCGCCATCGACAGCATCCTCCACACGGCCCGGTTCAAGCGCGCCGCCGCGCTGGTCATCGCCGCCGTCGCCGCGAAGACCGCGTCCGCGACGGTCGGGGAATACCTCCCGCGGCCCGCCGTCATCGTCGGCATCGGCCTGCTGGTGAGCCTCGACCTCTCGAACCCGCAGCTCGCGTTCGCCCCCGACATGGCTCTCGTGGCCCGGGCCGCCGCTGCTGCCGCGGTCGGCGCGACATTCGCCCTGCTGGTCGCCATCACCGGGCCGCACCTCCGTCGCCGGATGGACGTCGACCGCTTCCGCTTCGGTAGCGCGGTCGCACTCGGCCTGCTGTCGCTCTCCATCGCCGGCCTCGTCGAAGTCGGCTCCGCCCCGCTCGCCGTCGTCGTCGTCGCCGCGGTCCTTGCGCTCGACACGCCCGCGGACGAGACGCCCGGCGAGACCGCCGAAGCGGCTGACTGACCACCACCATTCTCCCACGGCCGCCCCCGTTCCGGAGGGCTTACGGCCCCGGCGCGACGTTCTCGTTCCATGGCAGGCAACCGCGTCGTCCAGGGACGCATGGTCACCCCCAAGAAGCTGGCAGAGCTCGTCGAGGGCGACTCCGTCATGGAGGCCGAGAACATCGAAGACGCCGACCGGGACTGTCCGGACTGCGGCGGCGACGTCCTCTCGGTCGTCTACATGCCGAGCGTCACCGAACTCGTGACGGGCTACAAATGCCAGGACTGTGACTGGGCCGAGGACGACCGCAACTGATTCCGAATCGAAACCCCTTTAGTAGAAACCGCCAAACGAGGAAGCGAGGGGACGTGGCCAAGCCAGGCATGGCGACTGACTCCAGAGGCCACGCGCCCGGGACGAAACTCCAGACTGATATACCGAGCGGCCGACTGATCATCGGTACCGCGACGACGACCCTCTGGAGTTCCGAGGCGCACACACCGGAGATATCAGTCGATCAGGGGTTCAAATCCCTTCGTCCCCATTCCGTCCTTAAAGGAACTACACACCCAGAAGCGCCGCTTCTTCGAGCCGACCACTGGTGAAAAGACAGAAATTTGTGACTTCTGTGGCGGCTGGATAGACGACCATCCGCAGGCCTGTCCAGCACTAGACGAAGGGGGGTGTCTCCCGTGAGGTGCTCGACACATCCTGGCGTCGAGATGAGTCTCTCGCACAGCCACGACGTGCCGAGGTACGTCTGTCCACAGTGCGAGGCAGACCGGGGGCGGTACTGATGTCGGTCGAACAGCCACACGGCGCCGACCGACTAGACCTACACCGTGAGACCATCGAGAATCAGCTCCACGTCGGCCCGCTGCGGTTCCCCGACGACTGGACGATGAGCGGTTCGTGGCACCGCGCACAGGCCGCACCTGCCACCTGCGGCCCAGTCAACGCCTCCGAGTTCTACGTACTCATAGGGTATACTGACAGCGACGAACTCGGAGATCGACACCGCGTCACGTTCGCCATCCACCACGGCCAGCTCGTCGCCGACTGCGACTGTGAAGCCTGGACGTGGAACGACTGGTGCGCCCACGTCGCATACCTCTGGTGGGAGTGGAGTCGTGACCAGCTCGGTGTCACCGATGTCGACACCGGCCACGTCTACACGACGCCGCCTGTCTGGCTCCGCGTCAACGAGCCTGACCGGCCAGTGGCTTCTACAAGTCGTGCCCGAACTGACGGAGGTGCCCAGCGGTGACGGGCTCTCACGATGGGTCTTCCGAGCGGCCGAACAACCACGTCTCAACGTTCCCGTACCCAGGCGGGAAGGGCCGTGGGTCGGACTGGATACTCGAGAAGGTTCCACAGCACCGGTGTTTCGTCGAAGTCTTCGGGGGCAGTGCCGCCCTAACGTACAACAAGCCACCCAGCCAGAACGAAGTCTACAACGACGTGAACGACGACCTCGTGCAGTTCTTCACCGTCCTTCGCGAGCGAGGCGACGAACTCGCCGAGTGGGTGAAGAACGTACCCTACTCCCGGTCACTGTATGAGGATTGGGTGACGGACTTCTTCGACGGTGTGCGCCCTGACAACCCCATACGGCGGGCAGGGCGATTCTGGACGCTCCGGTATATGCAGTTCGCCGGAGACATTTCGATGCCGAACGGCTTCAAAACCCGAACGAAGCGGTCACCGGCACGGACGTTCGATAACGCCCGCTACCGTCTCGAGGAGCTGGCAGAACGCTTCCGAGATGTCCTCATCGAGAACAAGGACTACACCGCGATTCTGGAAGACTACGATCGCGAGCAAGTCCTGTTCTACATGGACCCTCCTTACGTAGACCGAGAGCACTACTACGGGTGCGAGTTCGACCACGACGAGTTCGTCGACGCACTCCACGATGTTGAGGCCGACTGGATGGTCTCCTACGAGACGCTACCAGGCGGCCTCGAGCACTTCCACATCCTCGAACGGAACCGTCGACACCGAATGTGCCGGAGCAATTCGAGTGCCACTGAGAGACTCGTCTGCAACTTCGACCCGTCGACGAGAGACCGCTTCCTCGGCGAGGGGTACGCTCAGGCGAGACTCAGCGGAGGTGTTCAGCAGTGACTGACTCCAACTCTCGGTCTGTCACCCGGCGACGATGGCCTCGCACGCACACGCGGTTGGGCCGCGCCCGCGCGAGTCGCTTGAACGCCTCCCCCCACCCCCGTGCATACGGGTTACTCATTGCCGCCCCCTCTGGGTATTCTCACCGTATGCACGAGCCACGGTCTGCATACGAGTCCACGGAGGTGACCTGCTGATGGTGATGGACCACAACCCCGACTCTCGGCATTCCTTCGGCATCGAAGACGAAGCGTGGGCCGAACTTGGGGAAGTCGTCGCCGCCGAAGATCACGAGTCAAAGTCTCACCTGCTCCGAGAACTCGTATACGACAAGCTTCGAGAGTTCCGCGACGACGAAGACCACGACGATGGCTTGCACGTCCCCAGCAGATCCGAAGAACGAGCTGTCTACCTCGCGGCGCTCGAAGCGTCCAACGAGCATCTCCGATTCCACGAGCGCCACTCCAGCCGAGTTGCGCAGAATCTGAACACGCTCAACAAAAGCGGCGTCGAGGCCGTCCTTCAGGACCTGCGCCGGAGTGGCTACGTCTCGCTGATGGGTCACACTCCGGACTGTGTCTCGAAGAAGGTCTACCGAATCAAGCCCCGTATGGTCCACCCCGACGACTGGACCCACGACGAACGCGACCACGGCAAGGACCGGGACATCTCCCACCTCCTCACCCACTCAGGAGAGAGCCGATGTATCGGACACCACCCGAACCCTGACGGGACCGAGTGCCTGAAGTGCGGGGCAGATCTCGTCGACGAGCACGATCCCGACCGCTGCACATGTAGGGCCATCCTCACTGACGTCGAAGAAGAGTGCCCAAACTGCCGAGCTATTACGGACGATCTGACTGTTGATGCCTGACTGAGTAATCTTCTCAGGCATTAGATATTCCTCCCCTTCCGTCCACCATCAAACTATGCGTGTCGATTACATTGACGAATCTCGACTATCCATCGGCCAGCGGTACCATATGGATGATCTGAAGAAAATCTATGACGACGGTGGCTTCTTTCGTGGTATCAATACCAGAACCGACGACAGTGGCGAGATAGAATTCATTGTGCTCACGTCAAGTGGAGATAGCCACTACTCAGACGATCTTCACGGGGAACGATTCAGATATATCGGCGAGGACTATGGAGACGGGGACCAACGGAAAACAGCAGGGAACGGACGACTCATTGCACAGTGTGAGGAACTCACTGTTCCGATTTACTTCTTCAGTAGGAACAAGAAGGGGGAAGATTGGGAGTATGAGGGCCTCGTCGACGTGGTGGACCACGAATACATTTCTGAGGGTGGGAGGATGATAAACCGGTTCCTATTGGAGAAACTTGAGGTCACATCCACCCAGGAGTATGAAGAGGTAGAGGCTGACGTTGAAGACGAGAGTAGTAATCCTCCTTTGAAAGAAGACGAAGAACAGGAAGCGAAGATAGGAAAGCGAAAGGTCAGATCCAGTCTTTTCCGAAGAAGAGTGAAACAGTATTACGACGAGACTTGCGCCATCTGTGGCTCCAATAGGAAGTCACCTGAGGGGAACCCCGAGGTAGAAGCTGCTCACATCTACCCTCGTAGGGAGAACGGTCGTGACCACTATCGGAACGGCCTGGCATTGTGCCGATTGCACCACTGGGCCTTCGACAACGGCTGGATCTCCGTTTCGGATGATTTCGAAGTCCTCGTTCAAGACCAGTCTGACCGTAAAGAACCCGAGGAGTTTGCGGATCTCCGTGGAAACACGCTCGTGCTACCTGATAATGAAAATCATTGGCCTCTGCCGAAATATCTCAGAAAGCACCGGGAAATTCATCAAATCGACTGAATAGGAATGTCAAGTGATTACGGTTGTTCCTGCCTGCTGGTTTGTACTTCCTCGCTCTCAGGAGGCTTGTACGGAAGCTTAGCTACCCAGTGTCTTCCGAAGCCCCGCAATCGCTCCATCGCAAAGCGAAACGGGACGAATAGCCCCATCACGAACGCCAGCAGCAGGGTAGGGTCGACGAGATTCACGCTGACCATCCCATCATTGATCGTCTGCGGCCGTCCTCGTTGTGATGTCGAAGGTCTCGAACTATCGTGGTCGGTCCTGTCCCGGATAGTGCATCGTGGTGGCCAAGCGCACGAAGCTCGACCCGAGACCCCATACTGCTCCCGTCCATCTCCGCGACCGTCGGCGACGAGTACACCCAGCCATCTGTCGCGAACGACCACACCTCGTTCCCTGTCGCAGCGTCAACTGCGAAGAGATTCTTGTTCTCAGAGGCCATATACACGGTTCCTCTCTCCACAGTTGGGGCCGGTCGCGTCGTTCCACCAGCCGAGAACTGCCACTCCTCGGAACCAGTCGCCGCATCAAGGGCGTACAGCTCAGAATCCAGCCCAACGTATACAGTTCCGCCAACGACAGATGGCGACGATCGGGGCCAGTTGGTGCTCGCGGTGAATCTCCATCTCTCGGATCCGTCGGACGCATCGAGGGCGTAGAGATTGAAGTCGTCAGAGGCGATGTATACCGTTCCATCGACGACTACTGGCGAGCATTGGACGTTCCCCCCGGTGGAGATCGACCACTCTTCCGAGCCAGTGTCCGCATCCACGGCATAGACGTTGTCGTCGAGACCGCCGAAATAGACGGTTCCGTCCTTGACAGCTGGTGACGACCGAACGCCACCATCACCTCCCGTCGCGAAACGCCACTCTTCATCCCCAGTGGCAGCATCGAGCGCGTAGAGTTTTCCGTCGTGTGACCCGATGTATACTGTCTCATCGACAACTTCGGCCGGTGAGCGGTCGGTATTTGCCCCAGTCGTATATGACCATATTTCGTTTCCGGTGGCTGCATCGACTGCGTAGACGTTGTTGTCGTAGGACCCGACGAATACCCGACCGTCGACGATGGTCGGCGAGACGTTGTCCGTACTCCCTCCCGTGGTGAAGGTCCATTCTTCGGCACCAGTCGCCGCATCGAGCGCGTAGATTTTCTGGCCACCACCACCGATATACAGTCTTCCATCTACAACGGTGGGTGACGCCCTAAGGATGGACCCGACCGATGCCGTCCACGTCTCGGTCCCGGTCTCTGCATCTACCGCTTGGACAGACCCGCTATCCGATCCAATAAAAACAGTCTTGGACACGGGTTATCCCCACGCCTCGAACTGCACGGTTCCGTCTGACCCAGCTGACGGGTCGCGTCGGACCCAGATTTTCGACGTATCTGCCGGAACACCGATGATTGGAGCCTCATCGGTGGTGTAGGGAACGCCGATGTCATCATTCCGATTCGGGTCGGCAAACGCCACTTCGACGTTCGCGTTCGTCACCCGAAGGTCGATGCTCGAAGCGACGAGGCCGAACTCGATGGCGTCAGACCACTCGGAACCGGCGGTCACGCTCCCGGTCGAGTAGTTCGCCGTCTTCTCCCGGTACTCTTCGCTGGCCTGGTCGAGCGCGTCGATGAGGTCCTGGCCACGCTGTTCGAGCAGCAAAGCCATCAACAGCCGGTCAGTGTCCGACTGCAGCACGTCCGAGACCCACGAGTGAGCACCGAGTCCGTACTCGGCCAGCAGTTTCTCGATTTCGCTGTTCGGTCCCGTCATCGAATTCCCTCCTCGACGAGCGCCTCACGGTTGCGTCGAACCTCCGTATCGAGACCGTCCCAGCCGTCCACGTCTGCGTCGCCGAAGACTGCCGCCTGCAGTTGGTTGATGGCGAGGAAGATCGACGTAGCGAACCCACCGAGTGCGACTATCAGTGCGACGGACAGGCCCGCGACCACCTGCAGCATGAGTGACATCGTCGGCGTCATGCTGCGAGTGACGCACCCCCGGTCGCGTAGGCCTTCCCACCGTCGGCCAGCTCGTCCTTGAACAGAACGAGCAGTGCGATAGCCCCCAGCGGGACCATCCACCACTGGAACCAGTCACCGACGACGTTCTGCCCGACTTCCGTGTAGGCGTCGGTGAGGCCGCCGAGAACGTGGCTCGCGCCGTCGATACCGACATCGACTGCGTCCTCGGCCGCCTTCTGCGCCTCGTCAGCCAGACCGCCGCCGGTCGTGCCGTCGAACTGGCGGCGAACTGCCTCGTCGCTCGTCCCTGCGGCCGCATCGAGGATACCCGCCAAGCCCTGATACTGCTGACCAGCGGCTTCGTCGAGACCACCGAATGCGGCGTCTCCCATGCCGGCAACGTCACCGGATTCGAGCGCTGTCCAGAACCGGCCGGTCGCCTCGTCGACGTTCCCACCGAGGGCGTCACCGACGGCGCCGATGTCCCCGTTCATGATGCCCGTGGTCGCTTGTCCGGCCGCCTCGTCGAAGCCACCGGCCAGATTGTCCGTGACTCCCGCTACGTCGCTGCGCCCGGCTGCGGCCGCTGCACGGCCCACAGCCTCATCCGTCGACCCGGCGGCACCGTCCGCGATGCCGGCCGCGCCGTCGTAGGCTTGCTCTACGGCGTGCTGCAGGCCGCCGAAGAAGTTACCCACGCAGGCCACCTCCGACGAGGAAGACGAGCGCGACGACCGCGAGAGCGCCCAGCAGGAGATTGTCGATGGGGAGCGTGTCTGCCGGGTTCTGCGATTGGGTGTTCGAGGGTGCCGACGTGGTCTGGACTGCGCCGCCACTCCCGATGTCCTCCGTCTCGGCCGTACTCCCGAACGCACGGCCGCCAGTGGCCGTCTCGACGGCCTGCTCGACCTGTTCGATATCGGCGTTTGACGCACTCGAAGAGACCGACGTGAGGCTGATGTTGTCCTCTCGTTCGGTGCCCTTCGTGGCCGTGCCCGAACCCATCCCGCCGAGGGACTCTTCGGTTCGGCCAGTGTTCTTGTCCAGTTCGATGTCGAGGTTCGCACTGCCCACCGCGTCTAGAAGCTGGTAGTCGTCGCTGGCCTGCGTCTCGTCGTCCTTCTCCGGGTCGTCCCGAAGACGAGTGCCGCTCGGTGCCGGTGCCACGCCGTCCGCGTTCATGATCGCCATCTACGCCACCTCCAGGTAGAGCGTGATGACCGTCGCTGTCGCGTTCACCAGTACCGCGAGCGCCAGCAGTTCCTCGAACGACAGCGAGAAGCCGCCGATTCGGACTGCTTCGCGGTTCGAGACCGCCGGTTGGCTGCCCGTCGAATCGCTCACGCTGGTAGCGGTGGTGTAGGCGGACCCGGAGTGACCGCTTGCAAGGCCGCCCTGCATAGTTCTAACTCAGCCCCGCGATGTCAGCCTTGACGGCATCCTTCAGGCCAGGAACGCGAGCCTCAGTCTGTGCACGCGGCACGGACAGGAGTGCGTTCGTCGCCGAGGTTCCCCGCGTCGATTCCTCGAACTTCACAGTGTAGGGCGCGTTGACCGAGACCTGCACGACCCACTTGCGCGGGACGGTGTCCTGCAGGCCAGTCCGACCGAGGTCGAACGACAGGGGGTCCTTCGACTGGTCGCGAGTGTGGGCGATGGCCGTCGGGATCTCGAACAGCGGTTGCTTGATGGTGCTGCCGCCACCCGGTGCGACCTTCTCGAACTCGACGACGGCCGGATTGCGCGGGATGTAGTAGACGTCGAGCGTCTCTGCTGCCCCGCCGTCGGTGTAGTCGAACGAGTTCGCCGCGTAGTCCACAGAGCCCGGTTGGACGGGCGAACCGTCGGACCAGAGAACGAGCGCCTCTGTCGCCGGCGTGTCGATGATGTCGTGAGAGAGACTGTGGGTCTGTGCAGTACCGGACCCGTCGGTGGTGAAACTTTCGTAGGCCGGGACTGCGAGGTCCATTTCGCGGTCCTCGCGGAGCCGGATGGGTCGCGGTGCCGCGTAGGTGGCGACGACAGACTTCTCGCCAGTCGTGTTGGTCGAAAACGTCCAGTCGCGGAGCGAGATGTAACCCGGCTTCCACGGGGCGTTTTCGAGCTGCTTCTGCACCGACATGGTCACTCGATGTCCACCTCATCGACCGCGTCCTGGTCGATGTAGATCTCGCTGTTCGAGTGGTCGATCTGGACCGAGGAGTTCAGCAGCAGGTAGGCCTTGTCGATGTCGCGCACCTCGAGGCGCGAGCTCTTCAGTTCGTGCTTGACGGAGTCGACGTTCTCCCGGTTCTGCTGCTCCTGTATGGTCTTCTTGCGGTACGTGCTGATGTTCGACATCGGGATGGAGACGACGTGGAAGCTGTCGTCAGTGGGCGACTCGTAGCCGAGTGCGAGCCGCGAGTCCAGCGGCAAGTCCGCGTCGCCGCCGTCCTTGAGGTCGGCGTAGATCGGGAATCCCTGTCGCTTCTGACCCACGTCGACCGCGTTGTGGATGAGGAGTCCGACACCGTCGTCGGGCTGGATGGTCGCGATGGGGGTGAGCTGGCCGGTGACGTTCGTCTGCGTGGTGACGTAATCCGAAGTCGTGCCTTCGGCGGCGAAGAGAGACTCTGCCATCTGTCTACGCCCCCACGCTCGTGACCTTGTCCTTCAGCCCGAACCGCTGGGCGAGCACGTCCAGCGTGTAGACGCCGGAGCCGACCGAGACCATCCGGTGGTCGAACTTCTCGCCTGCGTAGATGCCGAGGAGCCCGTAGGCCTCGTTCGGTACGTCGAAGGGAGTCATGCCCTCGGCCACGTTGGCGAAAGCCATCGGGCCGAGGTAGCCTGCCGCCACCTCAGCGGCGTCCATCCAGGTGTCGTCGTCTGCGAGCGCGTCGAACGCGCCTCCAAAATTCATTGTCATTGCGTCGGTCTAAGAAATAGATGACTCGATTATGAAATACCGAGTCAGGCTGACTTGGAAAAACCGTAATTGAACACCAATGGTCGTCACTCTAAGTCAGTTCGTCAGATCACCACCACACGATTCTAGCAATGCTTTTTCGCGAACAAATTTATACCATCACTGTTCAACAACTATAGAATGTCTGAACACAGTCTGGCTGACTTTTTCGAGGAAAATTCTCATTTATTTACTGTAATGGGGGTATTTGGTGCGATCTCTGTGTACTTTACACAGCTAACTGTAGATAGCCGGTGGAGCCGACTTGGAATCGTGTCCTCATTAACTATATTTCTATTAGTCGCACTTACAATTCAAAAAAGAGTCTCACCACCGTCAAGTGAAAGAAATACTTTCGATTTTTTGGTGAATTCACAGTGGAAAAGGTCCAAGCACATTCTGTTCTATGTGGCCTTTTGGTCAGTCGTGGTTTCTATCACTGCAATTGTGTTAGAATTTTCAAACACGTTTTTATTTCTATTCCAGTTCGTATGCTTCTTGCTGGGTGTTGGAACAGCTCGTTGGTGGGTTGGTAGAGGATCGCAAGAAGGTCCTGTCACATTAGGTAGAGACTCTGAAGCCCCAGAATTTCTGGGATATGTGATGAAAGGAGGGGTCGAGAATATCGCGATTGGTGGGGGATTACTCTCCCTTCTGTGGAATTTAGAACTCTTGCCAATAAACCTAATACTAAATTTTAAATCACATTCGTTGTTTCTCTCGATAGCAATTGGCATATTGTCCGGAATGTTATTTGCGGGAGTACTATACACCTTCACGTATCTGATGGCATTTGCAACCCATTTCTTCCTTAGCTCGATTCCAGACGAAGAGCTCGAGAAAATTCGGGATTCGATATACTCGGATGCCTCAGAAACCGAGTGATGTCCAAATTATCTGGCGTCTTTAAGGAAGGCTATTTTGCACTCCATCCCAACTTCCCATCAAATATCCAACAACCTCTGGTCTCGATGGTTCGTACCCCAATTTTTTGGTTAGTTCAAGTTGAATCTCTTGAAACCGTTCTGCTTTCCCGCTACGTAGGGTAATGTCTGTACGCATTCTTAGAAAGGATGCCTGATCCTTTTTCGGTCACTTCCGTAGTGAGTACTCACCATCCCGAAATCACGGGAATCGAGGCGTTGGAGATTCTTCCCATCGGTGTAGACCCACTCACTCCCGACGGTGTGTCCCTCGGCGTCGGTGAACCGTCGAAGGGCAAGCGGTTCCCCGTCGACGCACAGCTCATCAGGAAGGTTGTCTATTCGGTCTTTGTCCTTGAGATGAACCTCGGCAGGGTATTCGATGGTATCGAGTTGGCCGATGTCTTGCAGAGACCCGAAGCCACCAAGCAGTGAGGCCGTACACTGTGAGAGCACGTCCTTGTCGATTTTGGCGAACCGTTGGAACATCCAGCAGACACCGAAGCCGTCGCCGTGATACGTCGTCGCCAGAGTGTCTATCTCGTCGGGGTAGTTCCCCCGCTGGGGAGCGAAGCGGTGCGCTTCGTCGAGCACGAGGAACACGGACAGGTCCATCTGTTCGAGGCCTAGAATCAGGTTCGCCAGTAGCTCCTGCCACTGCTCGTCCTTCATCCCCACACGGACGATCTGCAGTCCTGGCACTCCCGACACGAGGTCCTGCCACTTCTCCGGTGAGATGTTCTCGGTCCCACGAGGCGCAGTCATGCGCTTCAGGTAGCCCGTTTCGACGAGACCACTGTACTCGTCCTTGTAGTCGAGCACGACCGTCACGTCGTAGTCTTCGGCGTTCTGCTCGATGTAGGAGTGGCTGACGTAGGTCTTCCCCCAGCCAGTCTGAGCGGCGAACGCGAGGTTCACCGCTGGCCCCTCACGTTGTCGTCGATCTCAACTCTCGCGGAGATTCCGACTGCATCATCCAGCAGGCGTTTGTTCTTCGTCTCTCGGCTGTGGCCGTCGTAGCCACCGACGGGCGTCTCGTTCTCCAGGCACGACGCTTCGAGCCACGTCTCGTACTCCGGTGGGACGTGGTGGGACACCTGCCCCGTCGGCAGCACGAACCAGATAACCGGCCAGTCGCTCCCCGTTCCGTCGTAGTAGTACCCGGCGTCACAGCCGATTCGTTTCCGGTTGACCGCCATCGACAGCGAGAGGAGGTTCCGGTCTTCGTAGGCCTTCTCGGCCTGGTCTCGCGCCTCGTCCAGTCCTTCTCTTGAAAGACTCTCCTCGAAGCCCTGTGCGAGTCCGCGAGCTGCACCTTCGACGAGGTTCCCGAATGTGCTACTCATCGGTTTCACCCTCCTGGAGTTCTACAGTCACGCGCTCGATGCCCTGGTTCGCCTTCAGCACGCCAGCCGCGATGACTGCTTTCAGCTCCTCAGCCTGACGCGAGTTCTCGCTCTCGGTTCGCTCCGGCCACTCGACGACGAGGGACCGGAACTCTTCGAGCGTACAGCCGTACCGTGAGCGAACGTATGCCCCGGCGAGTTCGTCTGTCTCTCCCTCGGTACCGTTCTCTCGAAGCAGGTCGGCCCATCGCCTTTTCTGGGCGTTCCAGTCGTCGATGTCGGCCTTCTCAGCCGCCTCTTCTGCGTTCTCGAGTCCACTGATGTGCGCCACCCACCACGAGGGGAACCGACCGTCGAGCTTCGCCTCTACCACCTGCCGAATCTGCTCTTTGCGGTCCTGCTTCGGTGGTACAACCGTGATGCACTCATCGTCGTCAAGTCCGGCCGCTGACTGCAGGTCCACCACTGATGAGACGAGTTCGTGCTCGGCTGTAGCGACGATGTTCAGCGTCGCCGCCCCCATCTGCGAGTCGAGGAGCTTCCGGGCAAGCTGGCGCTTCATCCCGTCCGTTATCGCCGCTCCCATCATGCGCCCACGCCCTCCATGACCGCGTTCGAGAGTTCGGCGTCTTCGACCATCACGGAGCCACAGAAGACGATCGTGAAGACGAGGATGCCCTGTCCGGGCGTGAGTTCGTTCGACTGGCCGTGCTCTTCGAGCCAGTCGTCGATGAACTGGTCGAGGTCGAGCTGCCGGGCGAGGTCGGCATACTCGTCCATCGCTGCCTGACGATCTTCCACCTCGCTCCCGTGCCGGTCCTTCGCCGCGACCGTCGCCATCCCGAGCGCGTTGCAGTACACATCCCCGAGCGTGGTTCGGTCGGTCTTCGGCGCGGTCGACTGAACGGAATCGTCTACCGTTTCGTCGATAGCCACTTCGGTAGCGTCGCTTTCGCCGTTCTCGGCTGCTTCAGTTTGCTCTGCGTCTGCTTCAGCTACTGCGTCCGCTACGTCGTCGGGAATATCGACGTAGTCTTCGTCACTGAGGTCCGGCCCCTTTGGAGCATCGTGAGCGTCTGCTTCAGGGTGCTCTTCCGCCGGTTCTGACGTCTCTGCCTCAGTCACTGGAGACCACCCCCAGATTGACGGCTCATGCCCCCACTGTTCGACTCTTCCAGGTTCTCACCGTCTGGCGTTCCGCCGGTCGCCGATAGCTCGTCAGAAGTTCGTCGACGAGCCAGCCAGAAGAGCACCACTGCGAGCACTACACCGACGATCAATACGGTGGTAGTCGAGAACGGAATCGGAATACCACCGCTTCTACCGTCGCTACCACCGTCTGAAGCACCGTTCTGGGTGCTACTTTCGATGGTAGTTTCAGTGGTAGTCTGGTTATCGTCGTCTTGCGATTCTTGCTTGCTCCACTGCTGCTCGATTTCTTCATCTGTGGCCATGTCCTCCTCCTCGGTGGTGCTACCCCCGTCTGAAGTGCTGCTCTCGACGGTAGTCTCGGTAGTAGTCTGGTTATCGCTGTCTTGCGATTCTTTCTGCTCGTCGGTGCTTGTCTCGGTGGTAGCGCCGTCGGTAGCGTCGCTACCTTGCTTCTCTACCACCTGTTTCAGGTCCTTCCAGACGTGCTCGCCGTCGCCTTTCGCACTGATGTGTGTCCGGACCTGCGTGTGCGTTTTCTCGCTCGATTCGCCGAAATCGCACCCCTCTACGGGGCAGAAGTAGTCACTCATGCTTGCCAGTCGATGTCCGCGTTCGTCAGTTTCTGATCGCCGAGTTCCTCGAACGAGACGAGGTCTCGGTCGTACTGCTGATGGATTTCGTTGATGCCGGCCGCCGCCTCTTTCGCCTCGGCGATGGCTATCTGGTACTGCTGCCAGAGTTTGCTCTTCGACCCGTGGACCTCGCCGGGTATCTCGGTACTGTCGTCGAGGATGGCCGCGACCTGCTCGTCGCCGAGTCCACAACCGTCACGCAGGAACTCGCACGCCTCTTTGTCGCCGTTCTCGCAGTGGTCGACCGCGTGGTCACACTGTCCGTCGAGTGCCTGTTCCAGGTCGGCTAGTCGCTCGTCGTTCGACGTATCGGCATCCATTCGCTGGCCTCGCTCGTCCCGGCTCGCACGTTCCATCACGCCACGGTGCTCGTCGACGGAGAGCGTGACATCGTAGTACGAGAGCCAGTCGTCGACACCTTGGTCGGTCGCGATGGCCTTCACTGCCTGTGCGTGAGGGACCGACGCCCGCGCCTTCGAGAAGTCAATGCGATCTCGTTCGCCGTCGGTCAATGCGAGCTGGCCCACGCCGTTGTGGTCCTCGCGGGAGACTGCCGAGGCGACGGCGGCCTCGTCGAGCACGCGGTCGGGCAGGTCCGAGACAAGAGTGACGGTGAGTTTTCGCCGGTCGTCGTCCGGACAGAGGTATTCCTCGTGGTCGTCGCGGAATACGCTCGCGTCGGCGAGGCTTCCGAACTCGAAGTCCGGCAAATTTATGCCCAGGGAATTAACCCAATGCTTGGTTGATTTACTATCATTCGATTAGAATATATCGCCAATACTGATGTAATGTTGCGAAAAATCACAAAAATACAATGCTACGATCAAACTGCCTCATCTAGTTCTATGACAATATCTTTTAACAGCATTCAACATATCGAATCAGAAGGAAATCGGAATCGTCAAGGGTCGACTTAGTATACTTTCACTTCCAATCCAGACGGCTAACTATCATTACCCCCTGATTCTAATGTAGAATCAAGAAGCGAATGAACCGACCAAGAGATTAAGAGTAATCATGAATGTAATCGAACTATTCGTTACCGCAGCAGTAGGAGCGGTAGCGACTATAGCAATTCAAGAACTATTGCCCAGAGATTTCAAGACAAGTATTCGGGTAAAATCGAATTATTGGAGCAATAGGCTTCTTAGAGGTGATTTTGTGGTTGAGTCTAAGCTCGCAAAAGGGTATCAGATCTCGAACCCTCCCGAATTAGAAGAGCTAAGCGAGGAAGTATGGGACCTCTTTGGAACCCAACCTACTGGGAATGACGACCGATTCACATTCACGGAAAGTCGAGGGAATCAAGATTTTGAAGTTGAAGTGAGATTAGAATGGGAATCCAATAGTGAATTCGTAGGAATGGCTGGTGCAGTTGCCGATCCTACCATTGGTGGTCAGGAGGAGCAGAAGTTAGTTGAGGCAATAAGAATCAGTGTCCAAGCTACCATTCCATACGACCAACTTGAGAGAAGGCTGTTTAGATCGTATGATCTTCTCAGGGACGTCGAACAAGAGATTCCAGAGCAGATGAGTGGAAATGCGTATTCACTTGCCTGTCGAACTGGACAGCCTCCACTTATTAACAAATTCATGGGAGAGCTCGGCTTCACTGAAGTGATCGCGACAGATGAGAGGGGCCTTGAAATCGAAACTCGGGAAGATAGAATTAGGGTCAGAAATCTAGAAGATAGTGAGGTTGACGAAGCGATCGCCACCACCTCTAAAATGGTGACTCTATTCGGCTGAAAGTCAGATGTGATGAAGAATTATTCTGCTCCAATATCTAGCCATCTCATCATCGTCCCAATTACCCCAGAACACTACAGACGAATTTTTCTCTGAAATTCCGACCTTTCGTTCGAAGGATTTGGATTCGAAAATCACCCAGACCTTCTGACCAGTCTTCTCCAACCGAGCCGCTGTGCTAGATTCTTCGAGTTCGCCCGCCAGCGAAGCGCTAGACGTGTTTTCGTCTACCCCTTTGTAGGTGGCTCTTGACTCAACTATGCAATCATCATCTAATATCGAAAGTATGTTCTCAGTATCGATATTGACTTTTTCAATCTGGTCTGCCTCAATTGAAAAGAGATCCAATAGGCGTGACTCAATTTGGGAATGGAGGTCGCTTTTTCCAATGACTAGAACCCCACCGTCTCCAACTGAGTCTGTGAATCGAACCCTCACCGTGGTCTTTTCACGCCTGTATTCTCGACCATCCCAAGTGGATCGCTTTTTCGGCAGCTCGAATGCCATTGATGCTGAAAATCCAGTTGAGGTTTCATGTATATCGTCAAAGCGAGTTCTCAGTGGGCCGTCAACCTTGGGCTCATCACGTGATAGTTGAACTTCCCCAATCTTCTTCTGAAGCTCATCAATGTCGTAGCCTTCTAGCACTTCATAGAGCCCAGTTGATACAGGAGCCATATTGACTTGTCAACAAAGTAATCGAGTAACAGTATAATACTTTTGTCCTATGGTAATTCGGGATGTCTATATTATTCGTAAGTGGGGAACAATTTCGTGGTCGACAAATTGGAAAAATTCCCTCGTACTAAAATTACTTGGCTGATATACGTCCACGTACCCACTTTCCGCTAAGAATATTCGCATCTCTTTGTTTTTGTACGTATAATCGAATCCCAGCTGATTGGTTTTTGTAGAATTGAATATCTCTTTAAAATCCTTATCTCCAAGAACATTTGAACCGTGTACGACACCATTTTCTGCTTGTCCGTGATTTCCGTAGAACCCCAGTTTCCAAAGGGAAAAATCATCGTCACGTAGGTTCTCCTCAAGAAGTGATTCTAAGTCCAGGGTAGAAGCGAGGGGTGTCACGGGGGAATGCCGGTTGATAACTTCTGTTGCAAAACTTCCTGAACTACTCTGGACGGCTAGGAAAGAACCAGGCAAATAAAGGAAATCGGTATACTTGGTCACCTTCTCCTTTTTCGCCACATTAGTTATTCCATCTTCAAGAATCTGCACATCGTCGACTTCGCCGATCTGCTCTGCAGCTGCTCTACCGACTTGGCCGGTTCTCCCGTCAGGGAGAGAGATATTGTTCACTATATCCACCGCATGGGACAACGTGTCAAACTCCTCCTGATCTGGCAATTCCACGAAATTTCGGAAGCTGTTCATTTGCTTGCCGTCCCCAACTTTGTAGATTAAGCCTGAGTCCATACCCAACGATAGTACTGATGTCATTTAGTCTTAGAGATATTAGTCGTTCGTACTAACCGTCTGAAAAATTCTCACCACTATCTCTCCGAGGGTTGCTATAGGGGGGAATTTCAAAAATTATGGAGTGGGCTGGCGATTCGTAGTTGTATAACAAGTACGACGGAATCCAACAGATAGAGCCGAATTAGACCGGATTTTTCGGGTGGGGAAGATTCTAGGTGTCGTAGTTGTCTTGACTACTGTATGCGCATCGAACGCAACGAGAACCAGCATTCCTACCGATGCTGGATGACGCCAGACGAGTACGAACGACTCAAACGGGCAGCTGGGAGTTACCGTGACTCTCTAATAATCCGATTGGGCGGTGAAGTGGGGCTTCGTTCGTTCGAGATCCCCCAGGTCAAGCCGGAACATGTGCGTCAGGTGGACGGGCACGCTCGACTACGGGTCCCCCGCGGGAAGGATACGGAGGGGAGCGGAGGGAAGCCAAGAGACGCATACCTACCAGAGGATGTTGAGTCGGACCTGCTGCGCTTTGCAAACGTCGAAGGAATCGGCCACGATGAGCAGCTCGTTTCAATCAGCGACCGGCAGGTCCAACGGCGCGTGAAGTCGACTGCAGTGCAGGTAGCGGACCAGACGGGGGACGACGACTGGCGAAAGCTGAGTAGCCACGATCTTCGTCGTTACTACGCGCAGGACTTGCTGGTGCGAGAACAGATGAATCCCCGAGTAGTGATGGCGGTGGGTGGCTGGAATTCGTTCAGTGCGATCGAACCATATCTGAACGCGCCAACGTCAGAAGTTGTGAACGCTGCGTTCGAAGAAACAGGCCGAGTCTGAGATACCGATACGATTCCCGGAATTATCGGTATTCCGGATAGCTGCTCTGAATATGTGGGTTAGAGAACTTCTATCCAATTATCAGGGTGTTACCCGAACTTCCGGAATGGACACTCTAACTGCTAAATGGGTGTCTATCTACGAACAAGTGCATGCATCCCCCTGACGAGAATTCGGTCCAATCTATCGATGTGACAGTTACCCTCTCAGATGATACCGTCGAAGAGGTCGAGGAGGAACTTTGCAAAAGGGGTCGGGAGAAAGACGGCAGTGCATTCCTGGATTTGGTGATGCAGAGACTCGACATCGAGTTCGGGAATCTCCCGAGCTACTGTGATTCAGCCCCCTGAATCACTCAGCAAAGACTTGTGGGCTCGGATCTTCCTTCCAATCTTCCAGAATTGCACGAATGACCTCACTCCGAGTCACGTCGCTATCCAGGTCGCCGTTTGCTTGAAGTTGGATAATCGCCTGCTTGAAATCCTCATACTCCTCTTCGTCCCATTTGAAAGTGACCGTCGTGAGGTTTCCCATCTTGTTTGTTGTATTACGGTCTTACGGTAAAACGATATTGCATCCGGGGGTAACACAATAATCTAAGGACACAGTAACACCTAAGTGGTCGGTGGTAACACAGTAATACGCAATGCCCGCTGAAGATACCACGACTCAGGTCACAGTAAAAATCAGTGACCGCAAGAAGCAACGCATCAACGAGATAGCGATAGGTGAGACCGAGGTTGGGAATCGCGTCACGTCGAGTGACGTAATCCGCGAAGCTGTGGAGGATTACATCGCGAAGTACGATGCACAGCCTGAGAACTGCCAGCCGTCCGAGCGTGGCAAGCTCGGCTGTAGTAACGAAGAGGGGGCCGCCTAAACATGTCCAGTGCTCCGGAGGCCCCCGAATTGGACGAAGAGAGCCGCCACGAAAAGAATGACGCACCCGACCCGCGAACCTCGTCTGCCGAGGAGTTTGCAGAAATCGAAGTCAGTCAGTGCCAGGCCGACAACCGTCACGGGAACCAGTGTGGTCGAGATTCGATTCCGGGCACGTACTTCTGTCCGCTACACCTGCCCGAGCACGCCGACGATACAGAACTACTGAAACAAGATGGCATCATCCACGCCGACGACCTGACAGAAGAGGTAGACGGCGTCATCGTCGCCACAACGGACACCACGAACCTCCGCTACCGGCTCGAAGCCAGCGACGACGCTATCCTGCACCCCATCGACGACGGTGAATCTGTCACGATGCTGTACCAGGAACTCGCGGCGAAGTACAAGCAGGGTGAAATCTACTGTCCCGAGTGGTCCCCGACGGGTTTCTGCCAGACGCTCGAAGAACTCGCGGACACGGGACGCACGAACTACACGGCCGACGCACGCGACCCCATCGAGGCCGGGACGACGCGGGGCGAGCTGCAGACGGACGGCGGCTTGCCCGAGTCGGAGCTCACCACCGAGGGAGTCGTCGACCCCATTCCTGTGCCAGCAGAGGAGACCGGAGGTGAGTCTGCATGAGCAGCGTGCAGGCCAGCATCTTCGGACAGACCGAACACGCGGACGTGGCGGACATCGACACCCACGCGCGAATCATCCGGCCACTGCTCCACGTCCCCAGCGCGCTCGTCGACGAGACAAAACTGCACGTCGCCGAGGACGGACTTCGATCGAAGTTCGTCGACCCGGCGAACGTCGCACTCGGCCATATTCACGTCACGCCGAGAGCCTTCGACTCCTACGAAGTAGCCACCGAGTCGACGGTCGGGCTCAACCTCGGTGGACTGCGGAAGCTGGCGAAGCGCGCCCGGATGCGCCGGTCGAACCCGGACTTCATCCGGCTCGACATCGACCAGCGCCGAACGCTCGTCACCACCGAACGGGAGTACGTCGATACGACGGTCCACCAGACCGACGATCTCCAGAACATCGACCCAGACAGTGTCCGCGACGAACCCGAGGAGCCGGACCTGAAGCGCGACTGGCGTGCTGAACTCGACGTCGACGCCTTCGCGGACGTGGTCGGCAGTCTCCACGACACCAGCGAAGCCATCGACATCTACGAGGAAGACGGAACGCTCGTCTTCGCGGGGAGAGGCGACAACGGACAGAAGTACGCCAGCGTGGCGGACTTCGGTCACGTCGCCGAGTCCATCCACGATGACTCCGCCCCTGGTGCATCCTCGACGATGTCGACGGGCTACCTGCGGGACTGCGCGACCGCGATAAAGAAGGCGAAGCTCGAGACGCTCACCCTTCGGTGGGGCGAGTCCATCCCAATTCGCCTGGACTTCGAGCGCCACGCCACGGTCGACGACGAGGAGGTCGTGGCCTACGGCGGCCACCACACGCTCGCACCGCGAATCCAGAGAGATGGTGACGAAGTGTGAGCGACGCACCAAGCGATCCGGGCGATCTCTCACCACGCGATGCCCGCGATAGGTTCCTCGCCCGTCGGGCCACAGACGCGACAGACCGTACTCTCCACAGTTACAACAATCGACTCACGCGGTGGGTCGAGTGGTGCGAAGAGAACGGTATCGAACGGGTCGGCGACGTAACGCCGTGGCACATCGACGAGTACGACATGAGTCGCCGGCAGAAGGATTACGCGGCCACGACGATCAAAGGCCAGCTCACGACGCTTCGTATCCTACTGAAATATCTCGCTCGTATCGGGGCAGTCGACGAGAAACTGCCAGAAGCAGTCGACGTACCGAACCTCGACCCGAAAGAGGAGTCCAGTGACGAGCGCCTGTCGGCCGAGGATGCTACGGCACTCCTCGCGTGGTTCCGCGATTCTCGCGCCCAGTTCGGGACGGCGAAGCACGCATTCCTCGAGGTGGCGTGGAACACGGGGGCGAGAGTCGGTGGTATTCGTGCGCTCGATATCGACGATTACGACGGCGACGTGGGCACTCTCGCGTTCCGTCATCGCCCGAAGACTGGAACTCCCCTGAAGAACAAGGAGGACGGCGAGCGTATCGTCGGCATCCCGCCGGCGGTCTGTGAAGCGCTGGACGTCTACATCTCTCGCGAGCGCACTGACAAGCGAGACGACCACGGACGCCAACCGCTATTCGCAGCTCGCCAAGGACGTCCATCGTTCAGTACGCTTCGTGCCTGGAGCTATCTGGCTACGCAGCCGTGTCTTCACTCTCCGTGCCCTCACGGTCGAGAGAGGCCTCGCTGTGAATACGTTAGTCGGAATGGCGCGAGTAAGTGCCCCTCGAGTCGGTCACCACATCGGATTCGGACAGGATCGATTACGGAGCAGTTGAATCGCGGGTTCGATGTGCAGAAGGTCTCGACGAGGGTCAACGCCACGCCGCAGGTTCTTCGAGACCACTACGACGTGGCAGATCAGGATGAAGAATTTGAGCAACGACGCCGCGCGGAATTCGCGGATTTCGACATCACCGCAGATGCCAATGAGTAAATCAGAAAACCAAGGATTTCGGACGGTGGAGAGTCTTCAAACCCCGAGTTTCGAAAGACCCTTCGTCCCCATTTTTCCGCAGCGCAATACGACGAGCGAAGCGACCGGGGAGACACGGCCTTCCGCCCGTCGGCACACGATCATTATTACCCGCTCTCTCCCTACAGTTCGATACCGTGCGGTACGACGAACTATACCTCGACGTCCAGCTGGAATCCGCTCATAGACGTATCCTCGACCGAGTCTCGGACATCCGGTCGAGACGACGCGACGGGCGAGTAGAGTACCGCACCAACACCGGCACCCTCCTCGCCACGCTCTCGGCGACCGTCCTCGATTCGGGCGAACAGGGGTCGAAGCTACGCTACCGGACGACGCTCATCAGCGCTCCGATGGCCCATGCCAGGACGCAGGCACAGGCGATACGGCGGGCCGTCGACGAGTTCAGGACGACGGACGGTACGAAGCCGTTTTGATTCGGCCGAAGCTACGCCTCCCCTCTGGTTCATGGCCTACGTGTGTCACAGTACGAGGTCCACTCCGTCGAGTATAGCGCCACGACCACCGACGACTGGAGCGCCCCCGCAGAGAGCGAATTCGACACGGACGACCTCTGCGAGATAGCCGACCATTTCCTGCTCTCGTCGTCGGGCTTCCCGCCCGAGGACTTCGGAGACCTCTCCATCCCGCTCGTCGACGCCGAGGGACGCCTCAACTTGAACGCCCTCGAGACGGCCTACGCCGGCGGCCACAGCGTCGAGCAGGTCGAGGACATCGACGACGAGACGGTGGGACAGGCGAAGGGAATCATCCAGTCGCTCGCGTCGGAGGCGTTCGACCACGACATCGGCGACTGAGCTGCCCGACCACTTTCACTTTCACCCCGGGTCTGGCGCACGTTCAAACTGCTCTCCTGCGTCGCAATCGACGTGACAGACTACAGCGAAGCGACACGATTCCGCGCGACCGTCGAGGCCGGTGTCCTCGACGCGGTTCTCGACGTCGTCG
Organism: Haloarchaeobius lipolyticus; assembly: GCF_051208015.1. Classification (NCBI taxonomy): domain Archaea; kingdom Methanobacteriati; phylum Methanobacteriota; class Halobacteria; order Halobacteriales; family Halorubellaceae; genus Haloarchaeobius; species Haloarchaeobius lipolyticus. Next base: position 323,739 of record NZ_JBPKGF010000001.1, read on the forward strand.
CCGCGGTCGCCGACGAGGCACTGTTCCAGCTCCGCGAAGACGGCCTGTTCGTCCGGGTCATCGGCCCCGCCGAGGTGGCGATGGTCGACCTCGACCTGCCCGCCGAGGCGTTTGTCGAGTACGAGAGCGACGGCGGTGTCCTCGGCTTCGACGTGGCGACGCTGGCCGAAGCGAGCGGGCTGGCTGACGGGAGGGAGGCGCTGCTCTCCCTCGAACTCGACGCCGATACCCACCGGCTGGACGTCGCCGGCGAGCACTTCTCGTACGCCATCGCGCCCATTCACCCCGACAGCATCAGGAGCGTTCCACCTGTCCCGACGGTCGACCTCCCGAACTCGGTCACGCTGGATTCGGACCTGCTCGACCGGGCCGTGTCGGCCTGCGACCGGCTGGCTCACTCGGTCCACGTCGCCGTCGAGCCGGCCGACGAGACTGTCAGCTTCCGGGCCGAGGCGGACGTCGACGACCTGGCGTTCACCTACGGCGCGGATGCACTCGCCGCCATCGAGGCGAGCGAGGAGTCTGAGACCATCCTGTCGCTTGACTACGCGAGTCGCATCGTCGGGGAGATGGACGGCGAAGTGACGCTGCAGCTCGGGACGGAGCAGCCGGCCTTCTTCGAACACGAACGACGTGGTGCGACGGTCAGGAACATGCTCGCGCCACGGTTCGTCCGCGTCTGAGGCTCGCGAGGCTGGTGCTGGTCAGAGTAGACGATGTATGAGTTTACGGTATGTGAGGATGAGAACAGCGGGGGGCCAGAGACGGGTCACTTGACCAGCGGCCGGCGGGTCGCTTCCCGAGCGGCGTGGTTCGCGGCGAACTCCTGTTTCGCATCTCTGATTCGCCGTTCGTGCAACAGCTCCGAGAGGGCGGCTTCCACCACAGCCTCCTCGTACGTCGCACTCGCGTCGTGCAATTCCAACTTCAGTTCCTCCTTTCGGGCGTCGAATTCGACGGCCCACGAACCCCGTGTCATCGCATCACCACCCAGTACGACCACGGTTATAATGATTGTGGGTCGTTCGCACATTCACGTATCCGAACACGTCTGCGAGAGGATTGGCTCCCCGCACACCGGCAGAAGTGCAACCGAATCCGGTTACGAAAGAGCCTACTTGTTCTCACTATCAGTTACGCACATGCCGAGCAGGCGCCAGCTCCTGGGCTCGCTGGGTGGGGTCGCGGCGGGAGGCGTCGCAGGTGCGTCCCTCGCGGTGACCGAGGAGTCGGCGGAACAGCCGACGGCGTTGGTCGCGGGCTCGTTGCTCACGGTCGCCACCGAGACGCCCGGCGCGACGGTCGAGGCACACGGGTCCGCAACCGTCCACAACCTGGTCGTCGACGGGCTCCGAGAGCCCGACGTGGTCGCACTCGCGGACCCTGTCTTGTTCGACGGAATCGCCGACGAGTACACCCTGTTCGCCACGAATGCGCTCGTGCTCACCTACGACCCGACCTCGGACCACGCGGAGACCATCGCGGCCGACTGGCGCTCGGCCTGCCGGCGCGCCGAGGTCCGCGTCGGCCGGACGGACCCGATGCGTGACCCGCTTGGCTACCGAACCGTGATGGCCCTGGAGCTGGACGACGAGCTGGACCCGGCCGCCGTCCTCCCGCGAACCCGGACGTTCGCGGAGACGGGGCTGTCGAACGCGCTCGAAGCCGGTGGCATCGACGCCGCGTTCACCTACCGGAACATGGCGGTCGAACGGGACCTCCCGTACGTCGACCTCCCGACATCTATCGATTTCTCCGACCCGGCAATGGCCGACGAGTACGCACGGGCGAGCTACGACATCGGCGGCCGAACCGTCCGTGGGGCGCCCGTACGGTACGGCATCGCGGCGATGACCGACGGCGGGTCGACCTGGCTGGCGTCGCTCACCGGAGCGAGGGCTCGCCTCCGGACGGCCGGGTTCGAGGTTCCGGGCTCGTATCCCCGGATGGCGGGTATGCAGTCGGGAGATCGGGGATGACCGCCGGCTTCGGAGGCAGTGAACGGCAGACGACCAACCGCCACGTCGACCGGCGCGTTTATGCGCTCCGCTCTCACGTATCCCGACATGACGCTGGCGGAAACGACCAGGGCGGCGGCGGACGACCATCCATTCCTCGTCGAGGCGCTCCGTGCCGGGGTGGTGAACTACTCCGCGGCGGCGCGGTTCCTCGAGGTGGACGGTGAGGCCGAGGCGGTCGCGACGGCCCTCCGACGGTACGCTGAATCACTCCCGGCGTACGAACCGACTGCGCGGGACGTGCGTGTGACGATGGAGAGCGGACTCGGCCGCGTCTCTCCCGACGATGCCGAGGAGCCGCTGCTCCGCGTCGGCGACGCGACCTTCGGGTCGGCGAGCGGCGGGGGCGAGACGGCGATACTCGCGACGGGCTCGGTCGACGCGTCGCTCTGCCGGCGCGCGCTCGGGCGGCTCGAGACGGCCGACGTGTCGGTGGTGGCGATGGGATTCACCGAAGACGTGCTCGTCGTCCTCGTCTCCCGGCTGGACGCGGCGAACGCGGTTCGAGCGGTCGAGACGGCCGCCGCTTCCGTACCGACGGCATAACCGGGGCGCTGCCGTGCCGACGGCGTAACGTTGCCCGGAGGCCGGCGCCGTGCGGCGGCTGTGTGGCGTGCGACCCTGGCGCGGTTGCGACGCGACTGACTCGCCACCGCATCGATTAAAAGGGCTCACGCGGAAAAAACGGGTAATGACCCTGTACGTGTCGAACACGCTGACGGGTGAGAAGGAGGCCTTCGAGCCGCAGGACCCCGACGACGTCTTGCTCTACTACTGTGGCCTCACCGTCTCCGACCCCGCCCACCTCGGCCACGCCCGCGGCTGGGTACACGTCGACGTGATGCATCGGTGGCTGGAACAGCTCGGCTACGGCGTCCGACACGTCGAGAACTTCACCGACGTGAACGAGAAGATCGTCGCACGTGCGGGCGACCCGGAACTCGGCGAGGACGAGGCTGCCGTCGCCGAACACTACATCCAGGACGTGCTCGACGACATGCGCGGACTGAACCTCAAGCGGGCCGAGGTCTACCCGCGCGTCACCGAACACATTCCGGAGATCATCGACCTCATCGAGACGCTCGTCGAGAAGGACTACGCCTACGAGTCGAACGGCTCGGTCTACTTCGACGTCACGAAGTTCGACGATTACGGCAAACTATCCGGCCAGCAGGTCGACGAGATAGAGGAGCAGGGCGACCCCGACGAGCTCGCGGAGAAGCGCCACCCGGCCGACTTCGCGCTCTGGAAGGCCGACGGCGTCAAGCCGGAAGCGGTGCGCGAGCACCGGAAGGAGGGCCACCCGCTGGGCGAGGACGACTGCCCCAGCGGCCAGACCTGGGACTCGCCGTGGGGCGAGGGCCGACCGGGCTGGCACATCGAGTGCTCGGCGATGTCGATGACCCACCTCGACTCGTCCATCGACATCCACGTCGGCGGGATGGACCTCGTCTTCCCGCACCACGAGAACGAGGTCGCCCAGAGCGAGGCGGCGAGCGGCGAGCAGTTCGCCAAGTACTGGCTGCACGTCCGTCTGCTCGAGACGAAGGCCGAGAAGATGTCCTCCAGTCTCGGGAACTTCACGACCGTCGCGGACCTCCTCCGTGAGGACGGGCCGAACGTCACCCGGATGTTCCTGCTCTCGACGGCGTACCACAACAAGGCGGTTTTCTCGGACGAGACGCTGAACGAGGCGCGCGAGCGCTGGGAGCGGCTGGAACGCGGCTACCGGGCCGCCGTCGAGGCCTGCGACTCGGTCGACGCCCGGACGAAAGTCACCGACCGAACCTTCCGCTCGACCCTCGAACGTGTCCGCCGCGAGTTCCGCGAGGGCATGAACGACGACTTCAACACGCGCGAGGCGACGACGGCCCTGCTCGAGCTCGCGAGCGCGGTCAATCGACACCTCGACGACCGCGACGAGTTCGACTATCGTGGTCTCAACGATGCCATCGACACGTTCGAGGAACTGGGCGGGACGGTACTCGGCTTCCAGTTCGGCGCGGAGACCGGCGGACAGGTCGAACTTGCGGACGACGTCATCCAGCTCGTCCTCGACGTCCGCGAGGCAGAGCGTGACGCCGGCAACTACGAGCGGGCCGACGACCTGCGCGACGAACTCGAGGCACTGGGCGTGACGGTCGAGGACGGGGACGACGGCGTCAGCTTCCACTACTGACGGCCGCGGGTGTCGCTGCTGGCTGGAGGCTTCGACGCCGGCTGGCGTTTCGGTACACCACCAACTTCGGGCTTCGCGCCGGTACACTACAGATCGTCTCCAATCAGCCTGCACACCGTACTGCTCCGTCCGGACCTGGAGAAAGACGCCGGAGGACGCCGTTCCGCCCGTCGACGATTCGGGCAAGTTTTTGTATCGTGACGGCTGACGGGGGGATATGGAACTGAACCGCCGTGCGTTGCTCGCGAGCACAGCGACCGGTATCGCCGCCTCCGCTGGCTGCATGGGCCTGCTCTCCGGCGACGCGGAGTTCGCCGCGGAGGTCGCGGTTGCCAACGAGTCGGTTGCGAGTTCGAACAACTACGTCAAACAGCAAGAGAAAGAACAGGTTATCGAGAAGACGTTCTCCGCGGCCGGCCAGGAGAAGACGGTGTCGGTCACGAACTGGATCACCCAGTACAACAAGACGCTCGACCTCCCCGTCCTGAAGAACCAGAAGGCGGGCGTGTTCGCCGTCGTCTCCACGCCGAAGGTCGAGGTTCTCGGCCAGTCGTTCAACCCCATCAAGGACTGGGAGCCGAAGAAGACCGCCCAGACGCTACAGAAACAGTACGAGGGCTTCTCCATCGGGAAGGAGGTCGGCTCCGGCGAGATACAGGTCCTCGGCTCGTCGACGTCGATGTCGAAGTTCGAGGGGACGGCCACGCTCGCCGGCCAGTCCGTCGACGTCTACGTGATGATCGCGCAGGCGGTCGATCACGGGAGCGACTTCGTCCTCTCGCTCGGTGTCTATCCCCAGCAGACGGACGAGGAGGGAACGATAACCGAGCTGATGAAGACAGTCGAACACCCGGCCTGAGACGCCGCACTCTCTCTGCGGTCAGTAGCCGACGGTCGCGTCGCGGACCACGATACGTTCGTCGTTCTCGGCACTGACCTCGTGTAGCGAGACGTGCAGGAACGTGATCGGCGGCGGGAAGAGGCCGTCTTCGAGTTCGAGCGAGGGCTCGACGGTCTCGAGAGCCGGGTCGTAGACGAGTTCGGCGGACTGTTCGACGTTCGTCGGGCCACCGATGATGGCACCTTCGACGTACGCGCTCCCGCTGACGATGCAGACGTCCCAGCCTTCGCAGCTCGACTCGCTCGAAAGTGCTGCCTCGTTCGGCTCATCCTCGCCGACGGCTGGCTCGTCGCGAGGTGCGTAGATGGTCCCGTAGAACTTCGTGCTCCCACCACCACCGGTTATGGCGACCTGCATGTCCGACGTTCCGTATATCTGCAGCCGAGAGGCGTCACCCGCGATGCCCGCCTGACCGTTTCGCATTCCGAAGTTCCCGTTCGTGTAGACGCGGAACACGTGGTCGTCGGTCGGATTTCGGATGTCGATGTCCGCCCCGTCGAGGGAGATACTGCCGTTGAGGATGAGCGTCACGTTCCCGTCGGCGAGGTCGACCTTGACGTCGTTGCTGGAGAGGTCGATGTCCTCGTCGATGTAGTACGTGCTCCCGTTCCCGAGCGTGTTGTACGCCGGATTGACCGACGGGAGCGAGCTGTTGTTCCGGGCGGCTTCGACCTTCAACTCGATAGCCGGGTCGAGTTCGTACAGCCCGGACTCGAGGTTCGGTATCTGTGGGCCGGTGATGACGCCGGCACCGTCGACGTCGATGTCTCCCTCCGCACGGACCGGTCCGTCTATCTGGGCGTTGCCGTTCCGGACGACGATGTCGCCGTCGTCGCCACCGGTGGCGAAGACGCCCTGGGCGAACCGCCCGTTGACGATGGGACGTCCGAGCTTCACGATGACCGTCTCGTTGGCCTCGTCGACGGAGACGGCCATGTCGCTGGTCTGTTCACGGAAGTACTGCGCCCAGCCGCCGTAGTACTCGCTCTGTATCTCGACGGTCACGAGTTCGCCCTTAACGTAGCCGACCTCGTTGAGTGGCGCCTTCGTCGACCGCTTCTTCAGCGTGACGACGCCGTTATCGAAGCGTTCGTCTCCCGAGAGAATCGGGATGGGCAGGTTCAACGTGCCGTCCTGGTACCGGAACTGCGGCGACGAGACCATCACCGCGTTGGCACCGGTCCCGCGCCAGATGCCGCCAGCCTGGTAGGCGTAGACGGTCTCACCGCGACGGTACTCGATGGAGCCGAACGACTCGTTTGCGATATCCACGTTCTCGGTGTAGACTTCGATGTGCCCGGTGTTCTCGCGCTGGATGGAGCCCTCGCTGGTCGCGGTATCGAAGTCGATGCGTTCGTTCGAGCCCTGGCCGAGGGCGACGGAGTTGACGTCCTTCCCCAGCGCGACGAACGACCGCTCGACCCGCTCGTCCGTCGCCTTGTCAGTCTGTCGTTCGAGTGCCATCCCGCCGAGCATCACGATAGACACCGTTCCCACGGTGACGATTCCGACGAGTAGCACGACCGCCAGCAGCGGTGTGACTCCTCTCGCGTCCTGTACCCGGCGACGGCCGCCCCACGCCCGCGAGCTGTCTCCCCCCTTCTCAGGGAGACGGTTCATGACGCAGAGGTTGTCATACAGTTATAAATAGAGAACGGATGTGTTCTCGATACCAGAACATTCATCGTTCTGAATATATCGATGATTTTCTCATCAAATAGGAGAATAAATTCAGCAGAATCGAGTATACAGTCTTTCGAAGCCGCACCACAATCTTGTCAATATAAATATGTTGGGGCCACAAAGTATTCATTTGGAACCGCTATCTGGCGACCCGCCGCCAGTATAAGGATTGTGGCCACTGGTCACGATGCTGTCCTGCGAAACCGGGGACCGACGCGTCCCCGAGGACGATGTTCCCCGAGCTGAGTGGGCCTCGCCGAAGCCACGTTCTGCTGGATGAGCACCCGCCGCCGGTTGCGGTGGCTCCCGCGACGAGCCACCCACGTTCACACGCGGTCGGGGACAGAAGCAGAGCCGACGGAATTTCGACGGTCGGACGGTGACCCGACCCGTCACCACGCGCTACAGCGGAGCGGGTTTTCTCGTCCTCAGCGTTCGGTCCACTCCGGTTCTCGGTCCTCGAGGAACGCGTCGATACCCTCGTTCTTGTCGTCGCCGGCGAACAGCAGCGCGAACAGTTCGGCCTCATACTCGATGCCCTCCTCGAGCCCCATCCGGGAGCCGGCCTTGACGGCCTTCTTCCCGATCTCCAGTGCGAGCGGCGACTTCGTCGCCATCTTCCCGGCGAGGTCGTATACGCGGTCGTCCAGGTCGTCGGGATCGCACACCTCGTCGACGAGCCCGATGTCGGCGGCTTCTTCGGCGTCGATGAGTTCACCGGAGAGGATGAGCCGCATCGCCTGCCCCTCTCCCACGAGACGGGGCAGTCGCTGCGTGGCGCCACCGCCCGGGATGATGCCGAGGTTGATCTCCGGCTGGCCGAGCTTCGCGCCAGCCTGTGCGATGCGCACGTCGCAGCCGAGCGCGAGTTCGGAGCCGCCACCGAGACAGTGGCCGTTGATTCGAGCGATGACCGGCTTCTCCAGGTCGTCGACGTGCTCGTAGACGCGCGGGCGCTTCGAGGCGTCGCGCTGTTCGATCGCGTCGCGCTCGCGCAGTTCCTTCACGTCCGCCCCGGCGACGAAGGCGCTGGACTCGTCGGAGCCGGTAAGTACCACGACGCGAACCTCGGGGTCGTCCTCGACCGCGTCGAGCACCGACTTCAGTTCGCGACGGAGCTGGCCGTTGAGGGCGTTCCGCGCGTCCGGCCGGTCGAGCGTCACGGTCGCGACGCCCTCGGCGCGGTCACCGACCGCGAGCGAGACGAGCTCGAAGTCGGCTGCGACTGCCGTGGCGTCGGTGCCGTCGTCGCTCATTCGTCGTCACCCCAGTCGCCGGACGTGCCGACGATTTCGCCGTCCTCCCAGACGTAGAAGCCCTCGCCCGTCTTCTTACCGAGCTTTCCGGCGCGGACCTTCTGCTTCAGCAGCTGCGGCGGGCGGAATCGCTCGCCCAGCTCCTCGCGGAGGTACTCGAGGATGTGGAGACGCACGTCCAGGCCGACCACGTCGCCCAGCTCGATGGGTCCCATCGGGTAGTTGTAGCCGAGTTCCATCGTGGTGTCGATGTCCTGAGGTGAGGCGACGCCCTCCTCAAGCATCCGGATGGCCTCGACGCCCAACGCGACGCCCAGCCGGGACGAGGCGAAGCCGGCCGAATCCTTGACCGTCACCGGCTCGCGGTCGATGCCTTCGACGAACTCCTCAGCGAACGCGATGGTCTCGTCGCTGGCCTGTTCGGGCGCGACGATCTCGACCAGCTGCATCAGGTGAACCGGATTGAAGAAGTGAAGTCCGACGGCGCGCTCGTCGTGCTCCAGCACGCTGGCTATCTCGGTGACCGAGAGCGAGGAGGTGTTCGAGGCGATGATGGTGTCGTCGTCGACGGATTCCTCGACCGAGTCGAAGGTCTCCTTCTTCAGGCTCATCTCCTCTGGCACCGCCTCGATGACGATGTCGGCACCCGAGACGGCCTCCGAGAGGTCGACGGCGGTCTCGATCCGCGAGAGCGCGGCCTCCATCTCGTCGGCCGTGACCTTGTCGCGGTCGACGCCCCCCTGTAGGTTCGACCGGATGCTCTCGAGACCGGCGTCGGCGAACTCCTGTTCGATGTCACGCATCGTCACCTCGTGGCCAGCCATCGCACAGACCTGTGTGATTCCGTGACCCATCGTCCCTGCGCCGAGTACGCATACTTGCATACCACAACGCGCACGGCCGAGGTGGTAAACGTTGTCTGTTCGTACGATATTGCCTGCTTTCGGTCCAGGCGGCGATAGCCGCCGTCACCGGGAGCAGGACTCACTCGTGTGCCGGGTCGAACAGCCAGAGTTCGTTCGGGTGGTGCGGGCCGTCTTCGCCGATAAGCACTCGACCATCGGGTAGCACAACGACGTTATCGGGTCCCCAGAAGGTCTTTCGGGAGCCGACGACGGCGGGGTCGATGCGGGCGACGTCGAACGACCCGTCGAGTTCGGCACAATACAGCGCTCCCTGCTCCACCTCCTGCAACCGGACGTCGTCACGAGGCGTCGCGTATGCGCCAGCGACCTCGTTCCCGAGCATCGTCCCTCGAACCGACGAGACTGCGAGGAAGAGGAAGTCCCCCGGTTCCGCTCCCGGTCGAACGTTCACGCCTTCGAGTTTGTGCCACTCCGCGGTGGCTCCCGCGGCCTGTGCCGCGCGCCTGGACTCGAGGAATGCGACCCGGTCGTCGGACGCGTCTCCGCGTGCCCACGCCGCTATCTCACCGCGACCGATGTAGCGAGACGCCGTCGGTCTGCGGTCGTACTCGGCGACCCAGCGGGCGACGTCGGCTTCCCGCCCGTGTGCGAGTTCGACCCAGGAGACGTCGAAGCCGGCACGGCCGGGGTCCCTCTCCTCGTCCTGCGTGAGCTTCGCGGCGTACAGCATCCCCGAAGCGAGGTCTCCCGGCCGGTCCGCGACGAACTTGAACAGGACGCTCGCGGTGCCGTCGTCGGTCAGGTAGACCGTGCGCCGGTCGGGCATGACGACCGCGTTCTCGTGCGAGAACCGTCCCATGGCGAAGCGCCGGACGAACCGGGGCGTCGGCGCGAGCGGTGCCGTCACCTCGACGATCCAGCCGTACCGGTACGGGTTCCCCTCGCGTCCGAGGTACCGGTTCACCAGCTGGTGGCTGTTCTTGTAGGATACCCCCCGTGCCCACTGGCCCGCGTCGGGTTCGTACTCCTCGGAGAGCAGCGGCGTCCCCCACGGCGAGACCGTGCCGAAGCAGGGGTTCCAGATACCGTCGACCGGACGCAGGTCGAGGTTCTCGCTCCGGACGACCGACCACGGTCCGTCTACACCACCCCCGTCACGGCGGAGTTCCAGCCGGCTGACGGCACCGGGAATGTGCTCCCACGCCGTGAACAGGTGGCCCTCGCTCTCGCTACCCGGGAGCGGGACGAACCCGTTGAAGTCCGGCTTGCTCCCGTCTGTCAGCTCGGCCCCCGTCGGGTCGGTCGTGATGCCCAGCCGCTCGCCGGTGGTCGTCGGGTCGCCGCCGTTGGCGAGGACCCGATGCGTCCCGAACTTCGTGCGGAACGTGCGCCGTCCGATGCTGGTCCACGTCGGCGGCAGGCTGTCGAAGTCGGTCGGTAGGCTCCGCACGTCGACACCCTCGAACACACCGATTCCGCCCCGGTCGTACGGCGGCGCGTTTCCGCCGTCTGGATGGGCGACGTTACAGAACAGCGTCCCGTCGTCGGTGAGGAACAGACCGGTGAACTCCGCGCCGGCGACGGTCGTGGCGACTCGCCGAACCGCCCCGTTCGGACAGTCCAGTCTCGTGAGCCGCCCACCCAGGGCCCGGCCGCCCGCACCGAGTGCGAGCGCCGACGCGCCGACGAGCGAGAGGCTCTGCCGGCGCGTGAGTTCCTTTCGCATGGTCACGAGAGATAGGAACCCGGCGGTGATTACCTCGCGGAGAGGTCGTCACCACCCGGGAACGTCGTACCTACCAGCGAACGTGGAGAAAGCAGGTTTCGCGGCGATAGTTGGTAGGTTGAGAGTTCCGTCCGTACGCTATCTCGCGACGTGGCAGTGACGTGCAGTTCGAATCACGCTCACGCCCGTCCGGCGACACGCCGGGTCAGTTCTCCGGGCGAATCTTTCGGCCGTACCGCGTCACGCCTTCCTGCGTGTAGATTCGCCGAATCGTCGTCTCGACCGCGTCCCCGACGGAGACGGCCCCGGGTACCGCGTCGGTCACCTGCGCCGGCATGCTCACCGACCCGCCGTTCGGCCCGTCCAGTGAGACGATGGCGACGGCGAAGTCGCCCGACTTCGCCTGTTGCTCGGCGAACTCCGGCGGGGCGCCACCCTGTGAGATTGTGGTGACGGCTTCGACGGTTCCCGTGCCTGGGAGTTCCACCGGGTCGAACTCGTCGCGCGAGCCGCAGTCCCGGCAGGCACCCTCCGGCGGGAAGTTCAGCGAGTCGCACGCGGGACAACGACCGGCTTCGAGCCGGTAGCGCTGCGGGATGGTCCGTCGCCAGGAGGGGACCGAGACGTAGGCGCCCCCGCCCGACGGCGGCCCCGAGGTGACCTCGCCGCGCTGGCGAAGGTACTCGGCGTAGCTGAGCGGTGCGTCTCCGTCGAGCCGGATGGAGTGGGGGAGTCCCACCTCGCTCTCGATGATGAACGCGTCGGCGCTGCCACCGCTCCCGTATCCGACCCCGAGGACGGTCTCGTTGTCGTCGGTCGAGAGCGCCTCGACGAGTCCGAGCGGGACGCTCGCGGCGCCCGTGTCGCCGAGTTCGGAGACCGTCTCGACGGCCGCGATAGCCTCGGAGTCGACACCGATGTCGCCGGCTGCCCGGTACGGAAGCCGTCCATCGGGTGCCTGGACTGCGGCGACGTCCGGTTCGTGGTCGGCGAGCTGGTCGACCGCGCCGGCCACGACACCGCGGAACGCCTGCCGGTCGTAGTTCGTCACGTCGAGGCCCTCGACACGGCTGCTTCCTTGCTCGCGGAAGCGAGTACCGGGATACGGTTCAGAGTAGGTCGCCCGGTCGACCACCTGCGCCGGCCCGTCGGCCGCGAGGACGAAGGCTGCGGCCCCTGCGCCTGCGGCGTGGTCCGTGGACGAGTCGAGGTCACCCGCCGGACAGTCCGCCGCGACGACGAGTCCGATGCCGCCGTCGAGGTCGGCGTCGAGGGCCGTCGTCAGGGCGCGGGTCCCAGCACGGGTGCTTCCCGAGAAGAGGTGTCGTTCCGCCGTCTCGGGGACGCCGAGCATCGCACCGAGTCGGGCGGTGAGGTCCTCCTCCTCGAGCGGCGGCGTCGACGTGGCGAGCGCGAGGAACGAGATCTCGCTCCCGGGCGTCTTGTCGGCTCGGAGGACGTCCCGTGCGGCCTCGGCTGCCATCGTCAGGGCGTCTTCGTCGGCGCCTGGAACCGCCTTCCGGTCGATACCGCTCGCTTCGAAGCGGCCCCACGCCTGTTGGAACTCGTCCGCCGTGATACGGAAGCGGGGGGCGTACGCCGCGACGGCACGGATACCGGGTGCCATCAGGCCAGCACCTCCGTCTCTCGCTCGAAGAGGTGGACGACCGCCGCGCCGCCGCTCCCGCCGACGTTGTGGGTCAGGCCACGGGTCGCCCCCTCGACCTGTCGGTCGCCCGCCGCGTGTGTGAGCTGTTTGAACGCTTCGACGACCTGGCCAGCCCCCGTCGCGCCGATGGGGTGGCCCTTCGATTTGAGTCCGCCGGAGGTGTTGACGACGACCTCGCCGCCGTAGTCCGTCGCCCCCGACTCGACCAGCGTGCCGCTCTCACCCGGCTCGCAGAAGCCGAGGTCCTCGTAGGCCATCAGCTCGGCGATGGCGAAGCAGTCGTGGACCTCCGCGAAGTCGAGGTCGGCGGGGGAGACGCCGGCCATCTCGTAGGCGGTCTCCGCGGCGGAGACCGTCGCGGGCACGTTGACGTAGCTGTCGCGCTGGAAGAGCCCGACGTGGTCCGAGGCTGCACCGACTCCGGCGACGCGGACCCGTTCCTCGGTGAAGTCGCCGACGACGTCCTCGCTGGCGATTATCGCACAGGCAGCCCCGTCCGTGGTCGGACAGCAGTGGTAGAGCGTCAGGGGGTCGGCCACGGTCGGCGCGTTGCTCGCGTCCTCCAGCGAGCACTCGAACCCGAGCTGGGCGTCCGCGTTCATCGCGCCGTGTGAGTGGTTCTTGACGGCGACGTGGGAGAGCTGGTCCGTCGTGGTCCCGTACTCGGCCATGTGGGCGCTGGCCATCTGTGCGTAGACGCCGGCGAAGGTCGTCCCGGAGAGCCGCTCCCACTCCGTCTCGCCGGAGACGCCGAGCCAGTACTTCGTCGCGTCGCTCGAGGCGTCCGTCATTATCTCGACCCCGCCCGCGAGCACTACGTCGGCCATTCCCGACTTCACGGCCTGGACCGCCTGTCGAACCGCGTAGCCGGATGCCGCACAGGCGTTCTCGACCCGGGTCGTCGGTATCCCGTGGAGACCGACGTGTTCGGTGACGGCGGGACCGGAGAGGCCGAGCTGCCGGCCACCTACCCCGAGTGTGCCGACGACCGCCTCGTCGAAGTCGTCGGCGTCGATACCTCGCTCGACGCTGTCGACGGCGGCGTCGAACGCCGTCTCGAACAGCGAGCGGTAGCTCTCGTCGGGGAACGAGCCGAAGGGCGACTGACCCGCGCCGACGACGTACGCTTCGCGCATATATCACACTGTGCGGGGCGGGCGACGAAATAAGTGGGTGACGCGGATGCGAGCTGTGAACGCTTCCCGTGTCGGGCGTGAACTACAAGCGTACTCGTCTCATGGGTCCGGTCATGAGCACGGACCGCGTCACCGTCTCCCTCGACGAAGACGCCCGCGCAGCCCTCGAAGACCTCACCTCACGGACGGGACGGGGCCAGAGCGAACTCGTCAGACGGGCGCTGACGTTCTACGCCGCCAACTTCCAGGCGGCGACGACCGACGCGAGCGAGAAGCTCGAAGACTACCACAAGATGCTTACCGGGGGCGAGCACGTCCTCCTCGACGTCGACTTCCTGCATTGCTTCCTCGATTACGTCTCCGACGGCGAAGGCGACCCCGACCCTGAGTTCCTCGACCGGGCCGACGCCGTCTCGGACTACCACGCCCGCGAGTACGATGGCGAGTTCGCGAGCCTCGACGAGGTTCTCGAGTGGCTCTCGCTCTGCGGGTTCCTCTCGGTCCGGCGGAGCGACGAGAACCGCTATCACGTCGTCTTCCCCTCCGAGGAGATCCGTTGGTTCATGACGCGGTTCATCGAGCGGAGCGTCGTCGACCTCCCGTTCGACATCGACATCGAGGAGGGATTCACGAAGGTGATGATAACGGAGTACGTCGACGACGGCCAGTGAGACGGGGGAGGAACCGACAACGGCCAGTGAGACGGGGGAGGGACCGACAACGGCCAGTGAGACGGCTGGGCGACAGTCGACCGGCGGTACCCCGAAGGGCGTGCCGGGACGTCGGTGGCCCTACTCGGCGCGGGGGTCGCTGACGAATTCGAAGAGCTGGCTCGAATCGTGAACCATCTCGACGTAGCCCCGGTATTCCAGTTCGTCGACGCGGTTGAAGATGCTCGTCTCGCTGAACGGTGTCTGGCTGGCGACGTTCCCCACGGTCGATAGCCCCCAGGGGTTCCCGGTACCCCGTTCCTCCTGTAGGTGGTCGAGAATCACCGCGTCGGCTTCCCGCAACGTGAAATCGTCCATGAACTGTTAATCGCGTTGGTAATGTAAAGTACCTGGGATTTGAACGTCGGCCTTAGAGACACCCCGCTCGCTGGCCGGCACCAGCAGTCCGGTGAGGCGATTCATACGAGTTCACACTCGTTCATACTGGGTGCGCAGAATCGCCGGCAGACGTGTTACTGGGTAACAATAGACTATATGGTGCCCTGTCTCATGAAAACGAGTGGCATGACGGGAGACCGTAGATTCGCAGACGAACTCAGACGGCGGCGGTTCCTCCGCTACGCGGGGGCGCTCGGGGTGGGTGGCCTCGCAGGCTGTCTGAACCAGGGAGAGCTCCAGGGAGAGACCAGCAACGGTGGCGACGACGGCGGTGACGGCGGCTCCGGTGGCGGCGGTGGAGGCGGCGGCGGTGACGACGGTGGCGACAGCGGCGGGGACAGCGGCAGCAGCGAACCCATCACCGTCGGTGTGACCATCCCGTTCAGCGGCGATCTCAGCGACTTCGGTGAGCCGATGCTGAACGCGATGAAGATGGCCCAGAAGGACATCAACGACGCCGGTGGCCCACTCGGCCGGAAGATAGAGCTGGTCGACGGCGACACGGGGACCGACTCGACCCAGGGCGTGAACGCGGCCAACAAGGCCGTCAACACGGACGGCGCGAAGTGCATCATCGGCGCGGTCTCCTCGGGCGTCACCATCTCCATCGCGAATTCGGTGACCATCCCGAACGAGATACTCCACATCACGTCGGCGTCGTCCTCGCCGACCATCAGTACACTCGACGACGACGACTACGTGTTCCGGACCCGGACGAACGACCGGTTCGTGGCGAAGGTGATGGCGCGAATCATCGAGGAGCAGGGCGCGTCCTCGGCCGCCGTCATCTACGTCAACAACGACTTCGGGAAGGCGCTGTCCGACACGTTCGAGTCGAACTTCTCGGGCACGACCACGGCGACGGTCGGCTACCAGTCCGGTCAGTCGAGCTATCAGCAGGTGCTCTCGAAGGCGTTCGCCGACGACCCCGAGTTCGTCGCGTTCGCGGGCTATCCCGAGAGCGGGACGACGATGCTCAGCCAGTGGAACGAGGGCGGCTACGGCGGCAACTGGGTCCTGCACACCAGCCTCCTCTCCGAGGACGTCATCTCGAACGTCGGCGCTGACGTGATGGACGGGATGTTCGGCGTGCGGACGAAGCCGCCGACGGGCGACGCCACGGAGTCGTTCGTCTCCGACTACGAGTCGAAGTACCCCGACGCCGACGTGTTCTCGCCCTACTCGTGGAACTCCTACGACGCGCTCGTCTCGTACGCGCTCGCCGTCCACGCCGCGGGTACCGACGACCCGTCGAAGGTCAAAGAGCAGATGCGTGCCGTCTCGAACGCCCCCGGCGAGAAGGTCGGCTACGCGGGCTTCGGAGAGGGCACGGCGAAGCTCGATTCGGACACCGAGATAGACTACAGCGGACCGAGCGGGACCGTCGACTACGACGACAACGGCGACGTGGCCAGCGACATGGTCATCGTCCAGGTCGCAGACGGGACGTTCGAGGACCAGACCGTCATCCCGGCGGACGAACTCGTCTGACCACACCGGCATCCCGATTTTCGATACGATGAACCAGCAGATGCACCCACCGAACACCGACCGGACAGTAATGCATTCCGAAGACCAGGAAGCAGACGACTCGACGGGGGGAACGACGTGACCGAGGACGCCAGAGTCGGCGTCGACATCGGCGGGACGTTCACCGACCTCGTCACCATCCGGAACGGCACCGTCGAGGTACTGAAGACGCCCTCGACCCCCTCGAATCCGGACCAGGGCGTCATCGACGGTCTCGATGCGGTCGCCGAGCGGGACGGCGTCGACCCCGGCGCGGTCGACTTCCTCGGCCACGGGACGACCGTCGCGACGAACGCCGTCCTCGAGGGGACCTGGGCCGACACCGCGCTCGTGACGACGGCGGGCTTTCGGGACGTGCTCGAGATCGGCCGTCAGGCCCGCCCCGACATCTACGATTTCCAGGTTGAGAAGCCCGAACCGGTCGTCGGCCGCGACAGGCGATTCGAGGTCAGCGAACGGCTCGACGAACGTGGCAACGTCCTGCTCGAACTCGACGAACACGACGTCTGTGACATCGTGACCGAGCTGCAAGCGACGGACGTCGAGTCCGTCGCCGTCAGCCTGCTCTACTCGTTCGAGAACGACCAGCACGAACGGCGCATCCACGACTTGCTCGACGAACACCTCGACTGTTCGTTCTCGCTCTCCTCTCGGGTTCTCCCCGAGATACGGGAGTACGAACGGACCCTGACGACGTCGCTCAACGCGGCTCTCAAGCCGGTGATGGACCGCTACATCGGCCGGCTCGAACAGCGGGTCGTCGACCGCGGCGTCGGTGCGGACCTGAAGATCATGCAGTCGAACGGCGGCATCATTACGGCGGAGTCCGCCCGGGACCGGCCCGTGAACACGCTGCTCTCGGGGCCCGCGGCTGGCGTCCAGGGTGCGACGTACGTCGCCGGGCTGGCGGGAATCGACGACCTCGTGACGATGGACATGGGCGGCACCTCCTGCGACGTCTCGCTCGTCCAGGGCGGCGACCCGCTCGTCTCGACCGACGTGACCGTCGGCGACTACACCGTCTCCGTGCCGATGATAGACGTCCACACAGTCGGTGCCGGCGGTGGCTCCATCGCATGGATAGACGCCGGGGGTGCACTCCGCGTCGGCCCCCGCTCTGCCGGTGCGGAGCCGGGTCCGGTCTGCTACGGTCGCGGCGGCACGCGACCCACAATCACGGACGCACACGCCCTGCTCGGCCGCATCGACCCGTCGAACTTCGTCTCGGGCGAGTTCGACACCACGGACCGGGCGGTCCGCGACGCCGTCTCCGAACACGTCGCGGACCCGCTGGAGATGGACGTCGAGGCCGCCGCACAGGGCATCCTCGACGTCGCGAACGCCAACATGGCTCGGGCACTCCGGGTCGTCTCGGTCGAACGCGGCTACGACCCCCGGGACTTCGGCCTCGTCGCCTTCGGCGGCGCGGGACCGCTGCACGCCTGCACGCTCGCCGCGGAGCTCGGCATCCCGCGCGTGGTCGTCCCCCGGTCCGCAGGCGTCCTCTCGGCGCTCGGGCTGCTCATCAGCGACATCCTCTACGACCACAGTACCTCGAAGGTGCGGCCGTGGAGTGAGGTAACGCCCGAGACGCTGACCGAGACGTTCGAGACCTTCAGCGAACGCGGAGAGGACCAGCTCGCCGACGCGGACATCGAGTCCGGCCAGATGGCGTTCGAACGCTCGGTCGACATGCGCTACGCCGGCCAGTCGTTCGACCTGTCGGTCCCGCTTCCGGGCGGCGAGATAACGGACGCGATGCTCCAGACCGTCGTCGACCGGTTCCACGAGGCTCACCGACAGCGCTACGGCCACGCCTACGAGGACGAACCGGTCGAACTCGTCACGGTCAGACTGCGCGCCCGGGGTGTCGTGGAGACGCCCGACCTCCGGCCCGACCCCGTGGGTGGGACGGTCGACGACGCGGTCACGGAGACCCGCGCCGTGGTCTACGACGGCGAGGAACACGCGACGCCGATCTACGACCGGACGAAGCTCCCGACGGACGGGTCGTTCGACGGCCCGGCAATCGTCGAGGGGACGGAGAGTACCGTGGTCGTCCACCCCGGCCAGTCGGCCGAGGTCGACGAGTACGGCACGCTGCTCGTGGAGGTGAACCAATGACGATAGACTCGGTAACGCTCGAAGTCGTCCGCAACGCCTGTATCGCCATCGCGGAGGAGATGAACGCGAACCTCATCCGCACCGGCTACTCGCCGAACATCAAAGAGCGCCGGGACTGCTCCTGTGCCCTGTTCGACGACGACGCCGAGATGATCGCCCAGGCGGAGAACATGCCGGTCCACCTCGGCGCGATGCCGTTCTCGGTCAAGGCGGCTATCGACCGGTTCCCGCCGGAGACGCTCTCGCCGGGCGACGCCATCCTGCTCAACGACCCGTTCTACGGCGGCGCACACCTGCCCGACCTGACGCTGGTGACGCCCATCTTCGCGGGCCCCGACGGCAGCCCGGTCGACCCCGGAACCGACACGGAAGACCGAGAACTGGTCGCCTTCGCCGCGAACCGCGCCCACCACGCCGACGTGGGCGGCTCGCAGGCCGGAAGCGTCGCGGCCGACTCGACCGAGATCTATCAGGAGGGAATCCGTATCCCGCCTGTCAAACTGTTCGTCGGCGGCGAAGCGAACGAGGCCATCTTCGACATGATACTGTCGAACGTCCGGACGCCCGACGAGCGTCGGGGTGACCTCCGGGCGCAGGAAGCCGCGAACCAGACAGGCACCCGGCGGTTCCTCGAACTCGTCGAGAAGTACGGCCAGGAGACGCTCACCGAGGCGCTCGCGGAGGTAAAGGACTACTCGGAACGCCGGATGCGAGCCGAGATCCGCGACCTCGACGACGGCACGTACGCCTTCGCGGACATGCTCGACGACGACGGCTGTGGCAACGAGGAGCTGCCCATCGAGGCCGAAGTCACCATCGAGGGCGACCACGTCACGGTCGACTTCGAGGGTTCGGCGCCACAGACCGACGGCCCGGTCAACGCCGTCTTCGCGGTCACTGCCTCCGCGACCTACTACGCGGTCCGCTGCGTGACCGACCCGGACATCCCGCCGAACCACGGCTGCTACCGGCCCATCACTGTCGACGCGCCGTCTGGTACCATCGTCAACCCCGAACCGCCGGCCGCGGTCGTCGGCGGCAACCTGGAGACGAGCCAGCGCGTCACGGACGCCGTGCTCGGCGCGCTCGCCAAGGAGTCGCCGGAACGCGTGACCGCGGCCGGACAGGGGACGATGAACAACATCACCTTCGGCGGGACCGACCCGCGCGACGGCTCACCCTACGCGTTCTACGAGACGCAAGGCGGCGGATTCGGCGGCCGGAGCGGCAAGGACGGGATGGACGGCGTCCACGTCCACATGAGCAACACCATGAACACGCCGGTCGAGGTGCTCGAGACCGCGTACCCCCTCCGGGTCACCCGGTACCAGCTCCGACCGGACTCCGGCGGTGCTGGCGAGTTCCGCGGCGGTCTCGGCCTCCGGCGGGACATCCAGGTCCGCGACCACGAGGCGCGGTTCAGCCTGCTCGCCGACCGCCACCGCCACCAGCCATACGGGCTGGCCGGCGGCGGTCCCGGGGAGTGCGGTGCCGCGTACCTCCAGACCGACGGGGAGTCGAGACGGCTCCCGCAGAAGTCGACTCACAGCCTGCCGCCGGGTGCGACCGTCAGCATCCGGACACCCGGGGCTGGCGGCTACGGCGACCCGGCGGACCGGAATCCGGCCGCCATCGAGCGCGACCTGCGGCTCGGGAAGGTCTCGGCGGACGCGGCGCGTGAACAGTACGGCTACGAAGCGACCGACGAGTCCGACCGGCTCGCCGGTGTGGCGACCGGTGAATCGAGCGCCGATACGGAGGGAAGCGATGCGGAATGAGCGTCCCGGCTCGCCGGCACCGCTTCGCACCGCATCTGCTCGTGGCGAGCGTCGGCTACGTCCTGTTCACGTTCGCCGCCCTGCCGGACCTGTTGACCACCCGACTCGGCATCGGCCTCTCGGCGTTCGGCCTGCTGATGAGCGCACCGCTGACTTCGTTCGTGGTCGTTCAGTGGCCGGCCGGCTGGCTCCTCTCGCGGTTCGACGCGAGTCGAATACTGCTGGCAGCTGGAACGGTGCAGGCGCTGCTCGGACTGACGTTCGACACGCCGGTGCCGTACCTGCCGATGCTCGCGCTCAGGGCCGCCTGGGGGCTCGCTGGCGGGCTGGTGCTCACCGCGGGGTCGACCCACGTCTCCCGGTCGTTCGCCGGAGACTCGGCGACCCGACAGCAGGGCGTCTACGGCGGCCTGCTCACGCTGGGCGGCGCAATCGGGTTCACGCTCGCGCCCTGGCTGGCGAGGGCCGGGCTCCCGTTGCACCTGCCGGGCGCGCTGCTCGCGGTTCCGGCACTCGCGCTCTTCGCGACCGCTCCAGCGAGCGGTGCGTCCACGACGGACCGGCCGGACGGGAGTCCGTCGCAGGTCGCCACCGACTCGACCGTCCTGCTCGCCGCACTGTGCTACGTCGCCGTCATCGGCTCGTACATCACGCTGTCGACGTTCGTGACGGCGTACCTCGCGGACGTGGGCGTGGTCGGGCCGCTCTCTGCGCTCGTCCTCGCGACGGCGACGCTCGGGCGGGTGGCCGGCGGCGAGTCCGTCTGGCGCGCCCCGGTGAGCAACGCGGGGCTGGTCGGCGGTTCCGCGGTCCTGGCCGCGACGGGCTTCGCGGCGCTGGCGGTCGTCTCGAACCGGACCGCGCTCGTCGTGCTCCCGTTCGCCGTCATGTTCGCCGTCTCGCTTCCGTTCGGGGCGATTCTGGACGAAGCCTCGCGAGCGACCAGCTCCGCGGGGGCCGCCATCGCGACGGTGGTCGCGGCCGGCAACGTCGCCGCGCTCGTGCTCCCGCCCGTGACCGGCGCCCTCCGGGAGACGACCGGGAGCTACGCCGGCGCGTTCGGCCTGCTCGCGCTCTTGAACTGTCTCGCGGTAGCCGCCGCGTGGCGGTTGCACGGGGCGAGCCGCACTCCGGGGAACCGGCGACCGTCGGAGGAGAGGAGGTGAGCGGATGGTAGACAACGGCCTCCTCGACGCGCTCGTCACCGGTCTCGTGACCGGGAGCGTCATCGCCGCCGGCGCACTCAGCCTCTCGCTCATCTACAGCATCGCCGAGGTACCGAACTTCGCCCACGGGGACATGATAACCGTGGGTGCGTACCTCGCGCTGCTGTTCAACCGGCCGGGAGAGATACCCTTCGTGCCGGACAGTCTGCCCATCGTGGGCAGCGTCCCGCTCTGGGTCGCCGCGGTCATCGGCCTCGGCCTCGCGGCCGGGGTCGGTGCGCTGTTCGAGCACGTCATCTTCCGGAAGTTCAGGCGACGAGACGCCGACATGGTGACGATGGTCATCGTCTCGCTCGGGCTGGCGCTCATCCTGCGGAACGTCGTCCTGTTCCTCGTGGGCTCTCGCAACATCAGCTACCGGACGCCGACCATCCGCGACGTGAACTGGGACCTGTACCTGACCGGAAACGGCGTCACTGTACAGGTGACCCAGCGCCAGGCCGGCGACATCGCCCTGCTGACCGAGTGGGGATACCCGTGGGTGCTCGCCCTCGGCATCCTCGCCGCGACGGTCGCCGTCGGCTACGGCGTCTACCGCTGGCGGAGCGCGGACGCGGGCTACGACACGGTCCACGTCATCTCGCCGCGCATCCTCGGCGCACTCGCGGGGGGTGCGACGTTCCTCGGGCTCGCGGCACTGCTTCGGCTCGACCCGCAGGGGACCGCCGCGCTCTGGTCGACGCGCATCGGCCTGTCCGAGAAGGACGTCGTCGTCGTCCTGCTCGTCGGAATCGCGATGTTCCTGCTCAACCTCGTCCTGAAGACGACGAAGCTGGGCAAGGCGATGCGGGCGACCTCGGACAACATGGCGCTCGCGGAGGTCCGCGGCGTCGACGTCGACCACGTCCAGCTCGTCGTCTGGGTCATCGCCGGACTGCTGACCGCGCTCGCCGGCGTCCTCGCCGGCTGGAACGCATCGAACCTCAACCCGAACATGGGCTTTACGCTCCTGTTGCCGGTGTTCGCGGCGGTCATCCTCGGCGGCATCCGGTCGCCCTACGGTGCGGTCATGGGCGGCCTCGTCATCGGCATCAGCATGGACGTCGGCGTCTATCTGCTGCCGGCCGACCTCGCCACGTACCGGATCGCGATCGCCTTCGTCGTGCTCGTCGGGGTACTGCTCGTCGAGCCCGACGGCCTGTGGGGTGACGTCTGATGGCACTCGCTGACTTCCTGGTCACGCTCGTCACGTTCGTCGCGGTGTACAGTCTGTTCGGCCTCGGCCTCAACGTCAAGTACGGCTACACGGGGCTCATCGACTTCGGCCACGTCGCCTACTTCATGGTGGGTGCGTACGTGGCCGCGGTCCTCACGATGCCACCAGGGGCCACGGCCGGCTACGACGGCATCACCGGCCTCGGCCTCCCGATGCTCCTCTCGGGCATCCCGTTCGGCGGACTCCTCGGCTGGTTCCTCGGCGTGCTCGGCGGCATGGTCGCGGCCGCACTCGTCTCGCTCCTCGTTGGCGTGCCGACCCTACGCCTGCGCGAGGACTACCTCGCCATCACGGCGCTCGGCATCGCGACCATCGTCAACGCCGTCTTCACGAACGAGGTCTGGCTGTTCAACGGCCCGTTCGGCATCCAGTCGGTCTACAAGCCGGCGGCGGGGGTCTTCCCGCTGAGTCTGGGCAGCTTCACGGTCAACATGCTCGTCTTCGGCGGGCTGAGCCTGCTCGTCATCGGCTACGTGGCGTACCAGGTCGGCCGGTACGTGCGCGGCGTCGACCTGGCGGGCGCCGGACTCGTCACGCTGGCAGTGCTCTCGCTCGCGGGCGGCATCGTGGTGGTCGCCGCCGGTGGAACCGCCGCGCTGCTCGGCGGACTGGCACTGCTCGCGGTCGGTGGGTACGTCGGCCGAGAGGCGATGCGCCGGACCACCTCGGTCGAGAAGACCCTCGCCGTCGGCGTGGTCGTCCTGTTCGCTCTCTGGTACGTCGTCCAGCCGGTCGTCACCGGCTCGAACCCGGTCGTCGAACTCCAGAAGAACCTGATGTTCCTGTTCGACCCGGTCGCCGGGCCGAACGGCGGCCTCGACTACGACCGCTTCCTCATGTTGCTGAGCGTGGGGATGCTCGCCGTGGCCTACGTCTGGGTCCAGCGAACGGTCAACAGCCCGTACGGGCGGGTCCTCCGCGCCGTCCGGGACGACGAGGACGTGCCGAAGGCGCTCGGGAAGGAGACGTTCCGGTACAAGGTGCAGTCGCTGATGTTCGGCTCCGCGCTCGCCGGCGCTGCCGGCGCGCTCTGGGGCGTCCACCTCGGCTTTATCAGCCCGGAGCAGTTCGCTTCGACGCTGACGTTCTTCGCGTTCACGGCCGTCATCATCGGCGGCACCGCGAACAACCGTGGCGTCATCCTCGGAACGGCCGTCTTCTGGGCCATCAACAGCGGGACGCAGTTCCTCAACGCGTACTTCCCGTCGAAGTACGCGGTCCAGCTGGCGGCGGCGCGCCTCATCCTCATCGGGGCGTTGCTCATCGTCATCCTCTACTACCGGCCCGAGGGCGTGCTCGGCGAGCAGGACTACCCCATCTCGCTCGGCGACGATTCCGGGGCCGGTACAAATACCGGTTCCACCCCAGCCCACGGGGGTGGTGACGGTGACTGACGGACCGAGCCGGTCCGGAGCCGGCGACGGACACGTCCTCGAGGTCGAAGGACTGGAGAAACAGTTCGGCGGCATCAAGGCCCTCGACGGCGTCGACATGACCGTCGACCAGGGAATCACCGGACTCATCGGGCCGAACGGGGCCGGCAAGACCACGCTGTTCAACTGCATCACCGGGTTCCTCTCGCCCTCCGCCGGCGCGGTCCGCTTCGACGGCGAAGACGTCAGTGGGCAGGGTCCCGCGAAGGTGGCCCGCCAGGGGCTCGTCCGGACGTTCCAGATTCCCCACGAGCTCCCCGACATGACCGTGCGCGAGAACCTGCTGCTCGCACCCCCCACGCAATCGGGCGAGGGGCTCGTGAACGCCTGGCTCCGCGGTGGCGACTTCGCCCGGGACGAGCGCGCGGCCAGAGAGCGCGTCGAGGAGATGGCCGCGTTCTTCGAGATAGACCACGTGCTCGACGAACCCGCGGGCAACCTCTCGGGCGGCCAGCGGAAGCTGCTCGAACTCGCCCGTGCGCTATTGACCGAGCCGGAGATGGTCCTGCTCGACGAACCGCTCGCGGGCGTCAATCCGACGCTCGAACGGAAGATACTCGACCGCATCCACGAGCTGGAGTCGCGCGGCTACACGTTCCTGTTCGTGGAACACGACATCGACGTCATCATGGAACACTGCGAACGCGTCGTCGTCCTGCACCAGGGCCGGGTGCTCACGGCCGGCGACCCCGACGAAGTACGGCACGACGAACGCGTCATCGAGGCCTACCTGGGTGACGAACCATGAGTCTGCTCGAACTCTCGCGGGTCGACGCCGGCTACGGCGACCTGCAGATCCTCACCGACGTCGACATGGTCGTCGACGACGGCGAGTACGTGACCATCGTCGGTCCGAACGGCGCCGGCAAGTCGACGGCGATGAAGTCGGTGTTCGGCCTGACGACCCTGATGGGCGGCGAGATACAGTTCGGCGGCGAACCCATCCACGACGTCGACACCGAGGAGATAATCCAGCGCGGAATCAGCTACGTCCCCCAGACGGAGAACCTGTTCCCGAGGATGACCGTCCGGGAGAACCTGGAGATGGGGGCGTACATCTTCGACGAGGTGCCCGAAGACCGTCTCGACGTCATCTTCGAGCGCTTCCCCATCCTCGAGGAACGCCAGCGTCAGCGCGCCGGGACGATGTCCGGGGGCCAGCAGCAGATGCTCGCGATGGGGGCGGCGCTGATGCTCGACCCGGACCTGCTGCTGCTCGACGAACCGTCGGCGGGGCTGGCACCCGATCTCGTCGCCCAGATGTTCGACAAGATAGACGAGATAAACGACGCCGGGACGGCCATCCTGATGGTCGAACAGAACGCCAAGGAGGCGCTCCGGCGCTGCGACCGCGGCTACGTCCTCGTCAACGGTGAGAACGCCTTCGAGGGCCCCGGGTCGGTGCTGCTCGGCGACGAGGAGGTCCGACAGCGGTTCCTCGGCGGCTGAGCGCGTTCCGGCCTGCACCGGGCCGCTGTGACACTCGCCCCCTGACACCGCGGAACACACCTCTCCTCACGTTTATACATCAGCGAGGAGTACATATCCCTATGGTCAGTTTCGACGAACGAAGCTCGGAGAACGGGTTCTGGCTGAACGCGCTCATCGGTGGCGTCGTCGCGCTCGTGCTCGGCTTCGTTCCGTTCTCCCCCGTCCTCGGTGGCATCGTCTCTTCGTACCTCCAGCGAAGTACGGACCGGACCGAGAACCTCAAGATAGGCGCGGCAGCGGGTCTCGTGGTGATGATTCCCGGATTCCTGCTGGCGATATTCGTCTTCGGTGTCGTCGGACTGTTCGGCGTCGTCGGTGGGGCCGGTGGCGCACGGGCGGGGATTCTGGTCTTCCTCCTGTTCGCCATGGTCGTCGCCGCCCTCGCGGCAGTCTACACCGTCGGCCTCAGCGCTCTCGGTGGACTCCTCGGGCACGTCATCTGGGAGGACGACTTCGAGCGCGACAGACGTGGTCGCGAGGCCGAATCGACGCCCGGCAACGACGAGTCACGGTACGGCTCCGACTTCGACTGACGGACGACCCATCGCAGCGGTCCTCGCCGACAGTATCCTTTTTACCCTCACCGGGTGAACCGGTCGTTCATGGCTTTCAGTTACGAACCGCACTACTTCGAGGATATGGAAGAAGGGATGACGTTCGAGAGCGCCGGCCGGACCGTTACAGAGTCCGACTTCGTCTTCCACTCGATGTTCGCCGACGACTGGACCGAGCTCCACACGAACGCGGAGTACTCCGAAGACGGCCCCTTCGGTGAGCGCATCGGCCACGGCCCGATGACCTTCATCCTCACGACGGGGATGGTCCAGCGGTGTGGCTTCGTCGAGCGGACCGTCATCGCCTTCCTCGGTATGAACTACATGGACGTGCCGAATCCGCTGACCATCGACGACACCATCCGGTGCGAGTTCGAGGTCACCGAGACGAAGGAGTTCGAATCCCGCGAGGACGCCGGACTCGTCGTCATCGACGCCGAGACGACGAACCAGGACGGCGAGATATTACTGCAAGGAGACATGAAGTTCATGTTCAAGAAGAGAGACTTTTACGGCGACAAGCCCGGACATCCCTGAGCTGAAGCCCTGTCGAAGAATTCTCTCCAGGCCTTCGTCCAGACCTCGGCGGCGACGACCAGCGGTCACCCGACCACGAGAGCGAGACGCTGCCCACCCGGGTGGAACACCACTACGACCGGGACACGGGGGACGAGTCCTCCGGCCACGTACCGCAGCGTGGTCCGACCGGGTCCCTGACGCCGGCCGGTCGCCGTAAGAAATGTTCGTGTCTCTCGATTTCCGTATTCGGTCGCATTCGTCTGACTCGTCTGACCGATACCGGGTTGCCGTGTCCGTCGTCGGGACGCCCTTAGTGCAGCACTCCTGGCCAGGAACGGCAGTCCCCAGAGACGTCGGCCGCCGGTCGATCCGCATGGACGCCAGCCCTCAGAGGTCGGCCCTCAGACGCCGGGACCGGGTTTCGTGGCCGGGGGAGCGACCTGGCCGGACTCGAGCAGCTTCTTCGTCCCCATGGCCACCGCGATCAGCGAGATGCCCGAGACGAGCAGGTTCGCCCCGAACAGCAGCCCGACGGCCCACGCCGCCGTCGACGGGAACCCGGCGAGCAGCATCAGGCCGAGCAGCAGCCCGATGACGCCACTCGCGACCAGCCACAGCCACCGCGGCTGCCCGTTGAGCTGGAGCCCCATTACGATCTCTACCAGCCCACTCACGACGAGGTAGGCCACGAGCAGCAACGTCAACGTCGTCATTCCGAGTACCGGGTTGGCCAGAACGAGGATGCCCGCGATACCGTAGACGATGGCGAGTAGCGTCTGCCAGACGAAGCCCTGCCACCGCTTGGCCGAGAACGCGTGCGCGACGTTGACGAACCCGCCCACGACGAGCGCTGCCCCGAACACGATCGCGAGCGAGAAGCTCGACGCGATGGGGAACACTATCGCAAGGAGACCGATGAGCGCCATGACGATACCGACCCCTACGAGGGCTCGCCACGTCGTCTCGAGGCCGACCCCCTCCAGGTCCGTCGTCGTGGTCGCAGTGGTCTCGTCCTCGATGATGTCGTCTATCTCACGTCTATCGTCGTCGTACATGGTCACCGGTAGGTACGCCGGGAGACGGATTAACGAGCGTCCGGATATACCTGCAACCGGGACGACACCTGTCGACTAACGAGGCGTTCGAGTGCCTCGCCAACAGGGACGTTTTTCACGTCGCCCGACGCAGACAGGGACATGGCTCTCCCGAGCGTCGTCGACACCGACGACCCCCGAATCATCGACACGCACGCCCACCAGCCGACCGAGGAGTTCCTCTTCACGGCCGGCGGCGAGATGATGCAAGACGCGGCGAAGCGCTTCGGCAAGGAGATGGTGCCGAACAGTTACGACGAGATGGTCGAGGAGTACCGTGCCGTCGGCATCGATAAAGCGGTCCTGCTTGGCTGGGACGCCGAGACGAACACCGGCAATCCGCCGGTTCCGAACGAGTACGTCGCCGAGGTCCGCGACGAGTACGACGATTTCTTCATCGGCTTTGGAAGCGTCGACCCGCTGAAAGACGACTGCGTCGAGGAGGCCCGTCGCTGCGTCGAGGACCTCGACCTCGTCGGCTTCAAGTTCCAGCAGATCGCGCAGGGCTTCGACCCATCGGACCCCGAGCACGACGAGCTGTGGGACACCATCGAGGACCTCGGCGTCCCCTGCGTCTTCCACGGCGGGAACTCGACGTTGGGTGCCTGCGCGCCCGGTGGCCGCGGACTGAAGATAAAGTACGGCGACCCGATGCTGCTCGACGACGTTGCGGCCGAGCACCCGGAGCTGCAGATACTCATCGCCCACCCGGCGTTCCCGTGGGAGAAAGAGCAGCTCGCCATCTGCCAGCAGAAGGGCAACGTCTACATGGACCTCTCCGGCTGGATGCC
This sequence comes from Haloarchaeobius lipolyticus, assembly GCF_051208015.1. Classification (NCBI taxonomy): domain Archaea; kingdom Methanobacteriati; phylum Methanobacteriota; class Halobacteria; order Halobacteriales; family Halorubellaceae; genus Haloarchaeobius; species Haloarchaeobius lipolyticus. Next base: position 352,038 of record NZ_JBPKGF010000001.1, read on the forward strand.
GGCGTACATCGACGAGCAGGTGCTACACTACGCGAAGACGCTCTTGAAGGACAAGGTCATGTTCGGCACCGACTACCCGATGCTCGACCCGGCGAAGTGGCTGCACCAGTTCGCCGAACTCGACTTCCCCGAAGAGGTACAGCGCAAGATACTCTGGGAGAACGCCGAGGAGTTCCTCGGGCTATAGGGCCGCCGAACAGCCGCCCCGATAGAGGCAATTTTTGCGAGGACGTGCACGCTTGACCTCCCTCGTCCCGAACGAAAGTTCATGCACAAACCACTGTTGGCGACCGACTTCCTCGACAGGGCACGGCGACACTACGGGGACGAGGTGGGCGTCGTCGCGACGACTGGCGAGCGTTTCACCTACGAAGAACTCGGCGAGCGGGCTGACCGATTCTCGGCGTTCCTTCAGGACGCGGGGATCGAACGGGGCGACCGTGTCGCGGTGCTGGACCCGAACACGCACTACCAGCTCGAGGCGGCGTACGGGACGATGCAGGTCGGCGCGGTTCACACCCCGCTCAACTACCGGCTGACGCCCGAGGACTACGAGTACATCCTGTCGGACGCGAGCGTGTCGGCCATCTACGCCGACCACGAGTACGCTCACCTCGTCGAGGAGGTCCGGGACGAGGTGTCGACCGAAGTGTTCGTCACGAACGACGCCGACGCCGTTGACGGTGACTGGCAGTCGTTCGACGAAGTGCTCGAGGAGGCGGGTACGGACTACGACCGACCCGAGCTGGCGGAGGACGACGTCGTCACCATCAACTACACCTCCGGCACCACGGGTGACCCGAAGGGAGTCTGCCGTACCCACCGGGCGGAGACCATCCACGCCTACCTCATCACGGCCCACCAGAACATCACGGACGCGGACGTCTACCTCTGGACGCTTCCCATGTTCCACGTCAACGGCTGGGGCCATATCTACGCCATCACGGGTGCCGGAGCGACCCACGTCTGCGCTCGCGGGGTCGACGCTGCCGGCGTCTTCGAGACCATCCAGACCGAGGACGTGTCGTACCTGTGTGCAGCGCCGACCGTCCTCAACATGCTGATGGACCACTACGCGGAGAACGACGTCGACACGACCGGGGACAACCCCGTCAGGGCAGCGACCGCCGGTGCCGCGCCGCCCGAATCGACGCTCCGGACGGTCGAAGACGAGTTCGGGTGGACCATCATCCACGTCTACGGTGCGACCGAGACCGGCCCGCTCATCACCACGTCACACGCACCGCGACACCTCGAGGGGAAGTCGGACGACGAGCGCTTCTCCCTGATGAAGCGTCAGGGAATCGGCTACCTCGGGACCGAGATTCGAGTCGTCGACGACGAGGGGAACGACGTGCCTCGAGACGGTTCAACCATCGGCGAGATCGTTGTCCGTGGCAACCAGGTGATGGACCGATACTGGAACAAGCCCGAGGCGACCGAGGAGGCGTTCACCCAGTGCAAGGAGGGCTACTACCACATGGGCGACCTCGCGACCTGGGACGAGAACGGCTTCGTCGCCATCCAGGACCGTCGCAAGGACATCATCATCTCCGGCGGCGAGAACATCTCGAGCATCGAACTGGAGGACGTGCTGTACGACCACCCCGACGTCTCGAAGGCTGCCGTCATTCCCGTCCCGAGCGACCAGTGGGGCGAGACGCCGAAGGCGTTCGTCGTCCCGGTCGAGGGAGCCGACACCGACGCCGAGGAGATCCGGTCGTTCGTCTCCGACCGCGTCGCCGGCTACAAGCGGATCTCCGCGGTCGAGTTCGTCGAAGAACTGCCGACGACGGCGACCGGGAAGGTCCAGAAGTACGAGCTTCGTGAGCGCGAGTGGGAGGACGAGGAATCGATGGTCGGACAGGGGTGACCTCGGCTCCCGGGTTGAACCGCGGCTGACGGCGCTTTTTTGTCGGTCCACTCCACCCGTACTGCATGGACCTGCGACTCGATCACGTTCCGACCGCCTGGCAGGACGGAGCTGCAGCGGTAGCCGCCATCGAATCGGTCGGCCTGCCGACCAGCGTCGGCGGCGAACACGCCGATGGCACGACCGAGATGTACGTCGTGGGCTTCCCCGACGGGAGCTATCTCGAACTCATCACGAACACCGGGGAGGAGACACCCTCGCGGTGGCCCGCCTTCATCGCTGGCGACGCGGGACCCTGCGCGTGGTGTCTCGACGTCGACGACATCCGCGCGTTCATGAAGCAGACCATCGACGCGGACCTGCACGTCTCCGGGCCGGACAGGGACGGTCGCGAGCGCCCGGACGGCGTCTACGTCGAGTGGGAGACCGCCACCGTCGGGGACCACCTCGGCCTGACGCACCCGTTCGCTATCGAGGACCGGACACCGAGGCGGTACCGGGTGGCGCCGGACCCGGCGCTCGACGAGGGACCACTCGTGGGGCTGTCGGAGGTGGTCGTCCTGACCGACGAACCAGCGCCGCTCGTCGACGACCTCGACCGCTGGCTCGGGGTCCCCCGGCAGCAGGTACTGGACCGTCCCGAGTTCGGTGCGCGACTGCGACGGTTCCCTGGTGCGCCAGTCGCGGTGGCCACACCGACGGGCGACCGGCTCGAGAACCGTCTGGCCCGGTTCGGCCCCGCAGTGTGCGCCGTCCTCGTCGAAACGACGAGCCTCGACGCGGCGGCCGAGCGGTTCGACCTGACCGACCCCCGAGAGTGGGGGTCCGACGCGGTGGCGTGGTTCGACCATCCGGACCTCCATCGGCGGGTCGGAGTGGTCGAGTACGGCCACTGAGTGACGGAGGATTCCCACCGAGACCGGACCATCGTGCAGGCTGAGTCTCGTCTTCAGGACCGTCTCGATGTCGTCTCCGGTCCCGTATCGAGGGCGACCGGGCCGTTTTTCGCGCCGTGGTTCCAAACCTCGTCAGTGATTCCTGCCGCCGACACCGGGACGTTCGCCGACCACCAGTTCGTCAGATCGGGTGACGGCTCCCGGGTTCTGCTCGTTGTTCCGGGGTTGAACGACCCGCTCTACACCGTCGCCGGCTCGTGGTGGTTCGCACGGCTGATGGCGGCGTACCTCGGACGGTACGGCGACACGCACACGGCGTACATGGTGAGTCGGCCGCACGGGCTCGCCACCGGAAGCACTACCGGCGACATGGCCCGCGGCTACGAGGCCGTCCTCGACGAACTCTGCGACCGCGAGTCTGTCGAGACCGTCGACGTGCTCGGTCTGTCGATGGGCGGGTTCATCGTCCAGCACCTCGCGGCGCGGGACGACCGGGTTCGGCGGGCAGTGCTCGGTCTCTCCGCCGCCCAACTGAGCGACGAAGGTGCGACGGTGGTCCGCCGGTGGCGTGCCCTGGCTGCCCGGGGACGCTGGGGTCCCATCTACCGCGAAGCGTACGGAATCGTCGCCGACGGGGCGCTCGCCAGGTCGCTACAGGCGGGCGCCGTCGTTTACGACCTCTTCTCCGAACCGACCGAGCCTGCGGACTTCCTCACCTCGGCCGATGCCTGTCTCGCCCACGACGGACGCGACCTGCTCGGCGATATCCGCTGTCCGACGCTCGTCCTCGGTGGCGACGAGGACGTGTTCTTCACCACAGAGGCCTATCGCGAGACGGCCGCGACGCTTCCGGAGGGAACGTTGGCGATGCTCCGCGGCGCTGGCCACGAGTCGCTCATCGAGTATCCCAGGGCATTCGACGGGTGCATCACGCGGTTCCTCACGGGCTGAGCGCGACCAGTCGAATATATATTCCCCCTTATCGTATCGACAGGAATGTCTGAAACTATCCAACAGACGCTGCACCTCGCGAAGTGGGAGACGAGACTGGGAGCGTGGCTCATCGACGTGGTCCTGGTGAGTGCCGTCCTCGAGGTGTTCGACGAGTTCCTCGTCGGCGTCCCGTCGCTCCTGTCCGTCGAGTTCGGTACCATCGGCGGCTTCGGGCTGTTCTTCGGCGCCAACGGACTCGCCCTGTTCGTCTACTGGGCGCTCTCGGAGGGTATCTGGGGCCGGTCGGCCGGGAAGGCGGTCTTGGACCTCCGGGTGACCGACCGTTACGGGAACCATCCAGGCTTCCTCGCGGTGGCAGTTCAGGCGTTCGGGAAGGCGTTCTTCCTGCCCATCGACTGTCTCGTCGGCTGGCTGGCGATGGAGGGGCAGAAACTGCGACTGACCAACCGCCTCTCGAACACCATCGTCATCGCAGTCCCGGCCGAGGAGCCCGAGGGCGTCGAGTACGTGGTTCCGAAGGAGTGACCGGCTGCTCAGTCCCAGTCCGGGTTCCGTCCTTCGAGGAACGCGTCGACGCCCTCTTCGTGCTCGTCGGACATGTAGGCCTGCACCTGCAGGAGGTTCTCGTAGTCGAGCGCCTTCCGCCAGTCGTTGTCCAGGTTCTCGTGGATGGCCTGCTTCGTCATCCCGATGGTCCGAGTCGGGCGTCGAGACAGCTTCCCGACCAGTTCGTCGACGACCTCGTCCAGTTCGTCGGCCTCGACGGCTTCGTTGACCAGACCCATCTCCGCAGCCTCCTCGCCGGAGAAGAACTCCCCGGTGAATGTGAGTCGTTTCGCCGTCCGGAGGCCGACGAGCCGCGGGAGGGTGAACGTCGCAGCGGTGTCGGGGACGAGACCGACACGGATGAACGCACACGAGAACGTCGCGTCGGGGACCGTGTAGGCGAAGTCCGAAGCGGCGACCAGTGCGAGACCGGCACCGACGCAGTCACCGTTCACCTTCGCGACGATGGGAACGTCGCAGTTCAACATCTCTGAGGCCGCCCGGTTGAAGGTCTCCGCGACTCGTTCGTACGCCTCCCGCGGTCCCTCCTCTCGCTCCTTCATCGCCATGATGTCACCACCGGCGGAGAAGGCCGGGTCGTCGCCGGTGATGATTACGGCGTCGTGTTCGGCCGGGTCGGTTTCTCCGACCGCGTCGGCGAGTTCCTGGGCGACTTCCAGGTTCATCGCGTTCATGACGTTCGGTCGGTCGAAGGTGATGGTACGTACGCCGTCGGCGTCCTCTACGCGCATAGTTGGTGAACTTTCCCGGGGTGCTTAATTGTTGGTCTCCGCTGCCCGTCGGGTGCCGTCAGTTCCCCGAGCGGACCGAACCGTCGGCACCGTCGACGACGACCACTTCGAAGCGAGCACCGCCGTCCTCACCATCGGTCGCCGTGATGGTCCAGCCGTGGGCTTCGGCGATACTCTCGACGATGGACAGGCCGAAGCCGGTTCCCTGTGTTCCGGTCGAGTAGCCCCGGTCGAAGACCTTCTCCCGCTCCGATTCCGGGATGCCCGGACCGTCGTCCTCGACGAAGAATCCCCGGCCGTCGTCGAGCAGGCCGACCCTGATGGTGGCTTTGTCCCCCGCGTACTGGACGGCGTTGGCCAGAAGGTTCTCGAACAGCTGGCGGAGCCGAAGTTCGTCTGCTTCGACGACGTACTCGCCGGTCTCGATCACGAGTTCTGCGCGACTGCTCCTGACCGTCCCCCACGCCGCCTCGACGAGAGCTTCGAGCGCGACGGGGTCGGTCTGCTCGACGCGTTGCCCCTCGCGAGCGAAGGTGAGGAGGTCGTCGATCAACGCTTCGATGCGTTCGTGCGCCGCTTCGGCGCGGTCGAAGTGTTCGGGATCGCCGTGTTCGCGGGCGAGCCTGAGGGAGGCTTGCGCGACCATCAGCGGGTTTCGAAGGTCGTGACTTACGGCACTGGCGAACTCGTCGAGACGGTCGTTCTGACGCCTGAGTTCCCGCTCTCGCTCTCTCAGCTCGGTGATGTCACGCCCCTCGGGAACGAGCAGGTCCACCTCGCCTTCCTCGTCGGTCACCGGTCTGAGTGAGAAGTCGATCCGTGCCACCCGGTCGTGGCCCTGAACGTCCATCTGGGTCCGGACGAAGTCGCCGCGGCTGGCCCGGTCGACGAGCTCGCGGACCTGTTCGGCCTCCTCTGGTGGGAACCAGGGCGTCTCCCACAGCAGGCGGCCGACGACGGCGTCGCGGTCGAACCCACCGAACTCGAGCGCCGTCTCGTTGGCCTCGAGGATGGTCCCGTCGGGTTCGAGCAGTCCCATGAACTGGAACGTCTGGTTGAAGATCGCCTCGAAACGGCGTTCGCGCCGTTTGATGTCGGTTACGTCGATGACGACGCCCTCGAGCGCGAGCAGTTCGTCGTCGGCGAAGACACCGCGACCCCGGTCGGAGACCCAGCGTACCGATCCGTCACGGGTTTGGATGCGGTAGGTTAGCTCGTACGGATCCCCGGTCGCGACGCGGTCCTGTACGGTCCCCCAGACCCCCGCGCGGTCGTCGGGGTGGATGACGTCGCGGGCGTACGAGACCGTGCCCGCTTCCAGCGACGTCGCGTCGTGGCCCGTCAGGTCCCGACAGCCGTCGCTGACGAACGACATCGGCCAGTCTTCGTCGTTCTCGCAGCGGTAGACCATGCCGGGGACGTTACGTATCAACGTGGCGTACCGCCGCTCGCTCTCCGCGAGGGCTCGCTTCGTCCGGAACTCCGCGGTCGCCCGTTCGATGCGGTTGGCCAGCACGGTGAACTGGTCCGTCCCCGTCGACTTCTGCAGGTAGCCGGTCACACCCTCCTGGATGGCTTTCCCGGCAATCTCCTCGCTTCCCTTGCCCGTGACCAGGAGGAACGGGAGGTCGCCGTGCATCGACCGTACCCGGTCGAGGAACGCCAATCCGTCCATGCCCGGCATGTCGTAATCGCTGACCACGCAGTCGAACGGCGTGTTCGAGAGCAGCTCGAGACCCTCCGACGCGCTGTTCGCCGTGGTCGTCTCCAGACGGTCCGACTCCCGTTCGAGGAATCGTGCCATCGTCGCCGCGAAATCCGGGTCGTCGTCGACGCAGAGAACGTCGATGGGAGACTCATCGCTCGCATCGACGTCGCCACGCCACCGTCCGGGCTGGTACCAGGACGCCGACCGGTGTCTATCGAACAACCTCTGGTTCTCCCTCGTTGACCTCTCGCGACCCGGTCCGTCCGCTTCTCCGTCGTCTGTTCCCCCGCCGTCCGCTACGAGGGTCGTCGAATCTGGACCCCGTTCCAGTGTCGAACGACCCAGGCGGTGCTGTCGTCCTTCTGGACTGTCCCCCATCAAGTTCATCTCCTACAGGTATGTTAGCATCCACCAAACATAATTGACCGGGGTATGGACTTTCATGGCATCGGTCCACTCCGAGAACGGCGTTCGCTCGAGAGTGTCGTACCGTCAGAAGGGGGGTTGGGGGGAGTATGGGGGGTGGCAACAGCGGAATGCTGTGTGATTGCCGATTACAGATAGGGTGTGAGAGGGCGTAACGCTTCACTCTAGTCTGTTAGTCACCGTCGTAGTGAGACTCTCATAGATTAGAGTCACGTCCTGCAGCACCGTCCGGTGACCCGGTGTGAATCGCACTCGAAGCCAGTACATCGACGCTGCGTGCCAGGCGAGGACGCCGTTCCTGAACGGTTAAGGGTCTCCCCTGTGGAGCCAGTCACATGGACGTAGAGGAGTTCTTCGAGACGATGCCGTTCGCCGACCTGCTCGGCATCGAGGTCACGGAGGTCGCAGATGGCCACGCCGAGGGGCACATCGAGATGCGAGAGGAACTGTCGTGGAACGCCGACCAGCTGATGGCCCACGGGGGCGTCACCTTCACGCTCGCGGACACCGTCGGCGGGGCCGCCCTCGTCTCGCTGGTCGACCAGCCGGTACCGACCATCGACATGCGGATCGACTACCTGGCGGCGGGAACGGGTGACCTGTACGCCGAGGCCGACGTGGTCCGTTGCGGCGGCGACGTCGGGACGGTCGACGTTGACGTCTACGCTTCGGACGACGACACGCTCATCGCGGACGCGAGGGGCGTCTACAAGACGGGATAGGGCGGCGACGGCCGTTTCTCTCAGTCGAACACTTGCTCCATCAGCGCAGCCTGTCCCCGCCGCAGCCGCTCGAGGAAGGCGGACTTGCTGATTCCCAGTGCCTCGGCGACTTCCCCGGCCGTCGTCCCCCGTGGCACGTCGAAGTAGCCCATCTCGTCTGCCGCCCGGAGCGCGGCCTCCTGTGCGGGCGTGAATCCCCAGCGCTGGGCCACGACCTCGTCGTCCTCGCCACCGAGGGGGTAGATGCGTTCCAGGGTGACGCCGACAGTCTCGCCCGCGGCCTCGAGGACGCCTTCCAGCACGTCGTGGCCGACGACGGCACCGGTGTAGGTCTCGACCCCGTCCCGGTAGCGGAGCGACTCGGCCATGAACCCGGCGTCCGACAGGGTGTGGACGACGCAGGGCTGTTTCGAGAGACAGCGGTAGTTTACCCGGTCGCCGGTGTCTGCGGCGTGGAGGTACCGTATCCGGTCGTCGGCATCGAGGACGCGCGCGAGGTCCGGGTCGACGGGTGCACTGAACCGGAGCAGGTCGTTACCGTCGCTCCGGTGCTGTGGGGGATGTGCGTCGACGACGGCACCCGTCTGGCGGGTCGCTCTCGCGAGCGGGCAGTCGTCTCCCGTCACGCGGAACTCGACGACGAGGCATTCGTCTATCACGCTGGGGAGTACGGCCGACCACCTTATAAACGCCGCGTATGGGCGGGTTAACCTGTTTGCCCCTCCGGTGGGTACTAGATGGCGAACGATCATGGACATCGAGGAGGTCAAAGAACGGGCTGGGCCGCGGGCGTTCAGTCCAAAGGACGACATGCCGAAGGAGTATCGGGAGGCGGCGACGCGGATGATCCAGTTCCACGCGAATTCGGAGATAATGGGCGCGTACCTGGAGAAGCCGTTCATCCGGCAGGCGCCGAGCCTCGACCGGAAGCTCGCGTTCTCCGCGAAGTGTCAGGACGAGATAGGGCACGGACAGCTGCTCTACCGGGCCGCCGAGAGCCTGGGCATCAAGACGCGCGACGAGATGCTCGACGAGCTCGCCGAGGGGAAAGGCAAGTTCCTCAACTGCTTCCACTACCCGATGAAGAGCTACGTCGAGACGCCGATGATCGCGTTCTTCGTCGACGGCGCGGCGATGCGCCGCCAGGCGACCCTGAAGAACACGTCGTGGGAGCCGTACGCCCACGCGATGGACAAGGTCTGCTTCGAGGAGGGCTTCCACGTCAAGCACGGTGAGGCCATCCTCCACGAGCTGATGACCGGCTCGAAGAAGGAACAGGAGATGGTCCAGGAGGCCTTCGAGGAGTGGTGGCCCCGCATCATCCAGTTCTTCGGTCCTACGAACGAGAAGTCGACGCACCACGGCTTCGCCAGCGAGGTCGGCCTGAAGCAGATGTCCAACGACGACCTGCGGAACGCGTTCCTCAACGCGTACATCCCGAAGGCGGAGAAGTACGGCCTCGAGATTCCCGACGAGCCGCGCATCACGAAGCGCGACGACGGCACCTACGAGGTCGTCGAGGAGGACCTCGACTGGGACGAGTTCTTCACCATCGCGAAGAACGACTACGACGGCAGTCACACCCAGATCAACGGGCGCAAAGCGGCACAGGAGGCCGTCGAGTGGGTCCGCGAATCGATGAACAACCACGAGGAGCGCGTCTACGGCGGGACGCAGCCCCAGGCCGCCGACTAGACCCATGATATTCGAAGTCTTCCGACAGGAGAAGGAAGGTGGGTATCACACCCACTGTGGCAACGTGCACGCGCCGGACCACGAGATGGCGCTGCTGTTCGCCGAGGTACAGCACGGACGACGCAAGCCGACGAACAGTCTGTGGGTCGTCCCGCAGAAGGAGATCGGCGAGGTCGACACCGAGGACGCGAAGTTCGGCGGCACGACCGACAAGTCCTACCGCTGGGCCATGACCTACAACTTCGACGCCTCGTTCGCCCAGGAGATAGCCGACTCCGAGAAGGAGCAGGCCGCTGCCAGCGCACAGCGGGGTGGTGACTGATGGCGGCCGCTGAACTGGCCGCCCCCGCGGACCTCTCCGACGAGGAACGCGAAGCCGTCCGTCACCAGCTGTTCCGACTCGCAGACGACGAGTTCGTCATGGCGGAGCGATACACCGAGTGGCAAGTGCTCGCACCGACGCTCGAGTCGGACATCGCGCTCGCCAACATCGCACAGGACGAGTACGGGCACGCCCGCCTCTGGTACGACCTGTTGCAGGACTGGGGTGCCGAGGAGTCCGAACTCATCTGGGAGCGGGTTCCAGGAGAGTGGCGCCACTCGACGCTGTGTGAACTCGAGTACGAGTCCGGCGGCTGGGCCGACGCCATCGTCCGTTCGTACCTGTACGACACGGCCGAGGACATCCGCCTGAAGGCGCTCGTCGACTCGTCGTACCCGCGCATCCGCGACCGCGTCGGAAAGATCCTCGGCGAGGAGGACTACCACCGCGAGCACGCGATGAGCTGGCTCGAACGGCTCTGCGAGGAGGACGAGTCTCGCGCTCGAGTGCAGGACGCCCTCGACCGGCTGTTCCCGTACGCGCTGACGCTGTTCCTGCCGACGGACGAGGCGGTAGACGACCGCATCGTCCAACTCGGCATCCGGACCGAGACGCTCGACGACATGCGCGAGGAGTGGCTCGACGAGGTCGTTCCGTACCTCGAATCGCTCGACCTCACGGTCGACGAGCGAGACCTCCCCGAGGCCAAGGGCCGCGACCAGACCCACACCGACGACTGGTCGGCACTGTACGACGACTTCACCCACACCTACCGCGAGCTCGGCCGGACGAAGGCCGACCGCATCATGAAAGACCCCGACGATGAGTGACGTGTACGACCCGGACGACGTTCCCGAGACGATAGACCCCGCAGCCGACGACTGCGCGGAGCCGACCGCCTGTGCGTACACGAAGTACGTCGAAGGCGAAGCCTCTGACGAGGTTCCCGCGACCGGCGAGGGGGCCGAGGGTCTCGAGCGCGCCGTCTGGGACGTACTGTACGAGATAGAGGACCCGGAGATGCCCATCTCCATCGTCGACCTCGGCCTCATCTACGGCGTGGCCGCGGACGACGGGACCGGCGAGGTGACCATCGACATGACGCTCACCTACTCCGGCTGTCCCGCCCGGACGATGCTGCAGGACGAGATGCGCGAGGCAGTCGAGTCGGTCGACGGCGTCGAGTCCGTCGACCTGCGCCTCGTCTGGTCGCCCGAGTGGAACCTGGAGATGGTGACCGAGCAGGGCAAACAGGACCTGCGGGAGTTCGGCCTGAGCATATGAGACGACCCGACCCATCCGTCACGACGAGCGGCGAGACCGAAGGCGCGGAGTGCCCCTACTGCGGCTCGACGGACACCGTCCGCGAGCACCCGAAAGGGCCGTCGCTCTGCCGGTCGATGCACTTCTGCAACGGCTGCGAGCAGCCGTTCGAGAAGATGGGCTGAACTGGCTTCCGGACCGGGCTGTCCGGTGCGAGGGACCGAGTCGCCCCCTTCGGCGGGAGGGACCGAACCATCCCCCTCGGTGCGAGGGACGAACCGGCAATACAGCTTTTGTGTGTCTGGTGCATCGGTCGGTCACATGGGCGAGTCAACGCTGGCGGTCATCCGAGCGCCGTACGCCGTTCTGCGACGGATGGTCGCACTCGCCGGGTTGCAGCCGTCGCCCGGAAGGGAACCGTACTACGACGAGATGCTCGTCCGTCTCACGAAGGACTGTATCGACACCCCTGCAGGGAGCACGGCGTCCTCGCTGGCGACGTACTGCACGGTCGAACTCGACGTGCTGTCCGAGTACGACCACCGACACGACGACGCTGTCGTCGCGGTCTTCCCGATCCAGGAGGTGCTCGACTGGCTTGCGTGGGTCTCGACGGACGCGGCACTCGATACGGGCGACAACATCGCCGTATCGTTCGTCGGCGACGAGGAGACGGGGAACGTCTCCGAGATGCGCATCGAAGGCGGCGAAAGTACCGTGACCGTCGACTGCCACCTCGACCCGGTCCTTCTCGAACAGATCACCCTCGAGCTACCCGACCGGTTCGACGCTGACGACCGGTTCGCGCTCGAGGACGGCTCGCTGGCCCCCACGGTCGTCGAGACCACCGTCGACGAGCTTCGACGGCTCACGCGGGCAGTCGACATCGACTCCGGCCGGTCCTCCTACCCGTTCGTCGTCCGGGACGGGACGCTGTCCCTGACGCTCTCGGTCGGCTGTGAGACGCGAGCCGAGACGACGCTCTCGGCGTCGGTGGACGGTCCCGACGTGCACAACGAGTACGGGCCCGAACTGGCATCGTTGCTCGAGGTGGTTTCCGGGGACGTGACGCTCCAGACGGGGCCCGACGAACCCCTCGTTCTCGTCCGGGAGAGTCCGCTCTTCACGCTTCGCTACGTGCTGATTCCGGTCGGCTGGTAGGAGAGGGGCGCCGCCTCAGTTGGGTCGCGCTACTTCCAGTGTGTAGTCCGAGCGGATCCACGCTTCTTCGTTCTCTGAGTCGTAGATCTCGACGGCACCGTCGTCGGTGTCGCGCGCTCTGTACTGGTCGGGGATGCTGGGCGGTTCGGGGTCGGCGGTATCGTTCGTGCGGTTCATGGGTTGTGTCTCGTCGGCCCGCTTCTGTGCTACATGTAAACGATTACCGCGAATGTATAACAATTGTGGTCCTACACACTTTGCTGTCGGTTCGAAAGACCGCGACGGCGCTCACCGGTGGCGTCTGGCGCGGGAAGAGAGTCTGTGGTAAGAGTGGTGAGAAACACGTCGGGACGCCGCTGGACGCTACTCGTACTCTTCGACCAGCCGGCTCGCCGCTCCCTCCCGCGTCCTGAAGTACCGTCTCTCCCCATCGCCGGTCCGCACGGCCCACCCGTGCTGGTCGCTGTCCGGGACGTACCAGTGCTCGCTGTACCGTTCCATGATTCGCTCGACATCGACCTCCGGAACTGCATCCCCGTCGTCGACGGACCCCGGGGACTCGGCCGTTCCCACTCCCCTGAAGACCGGTCCGCCGGTTGAACCACCGTCAGAAGGCGAGTGTCCGCCGCTCTCGAACTCCTCGGTCACGCCTCCCGATTCCCGGGGTGCCTCCGCGGGGTCCGTCACTGGCTCGACCAGTAGCTCGTGCCCGGCGTCCGCATCGCCGACCGCTATCCCGCGTTCGAGTTCTCGCGACCTGGCAGCCATCGTCATCGACATGAGGGTCTCCTGCGTGTCACGGACGGACTCGTCGTCGGCCGGCCTCACCTGTTCGTAGGTCCCGTCGCTCTGCATCACCCATCGGCGACGATTGTCCGACAGCGAGGTCTCGAGGACGAACCGGAGCTGTTCCCGGATGTCACGCGACTCGACGGGCATCACTGCCTCCACCCGATAATCCAGGTTCCGGGTCATCCAGTCCGCCGACCCGGTGTACCACTCGGGGTCGCCCCCGTTACGGAAGTAGAAGATGCGCGAGTGTTCGAGGAACCGACCGACCACCGAGTGGACCCTGACGGTATCGCTGATTCCGTCGAGCCCTGGGCGAAGTCGGCAGATGTCCCTGACGATGAGGTCTATCTCGACGCCGGCTATCGACGCCTCGTACAGCTCACGGACGATTGCGGGGTCCTCGAGCCCGTTTATCTTGACGACGATGCGGGCAGGTCGGCCGGCACGGGCGTGGGCAGCTTCACGACGGATGCACTCGGTGAACCGTTCTCGGAGGTTGACGGGCGCGATAAGCAGTTTCCGGAACTGCTCGTCGAGGGTCGGTCCGGTGAAGAAGTTGAACACCTTGGTCAGGTCCTGGCCGACGTCCCGGTCGGTCGTGAGAATTCCCAGGTCGACGTACCCTTTCGCCGTCTCGGAGTGATAGTTTCCGGTGCCGACGTGGGAGTAGAGCTTCACACCGTCGTCCTCTCGTCGGACGACCAGCGCGGTCTTGGTGTGCGTCTTCAGCCCGACCGTACCGTAGGCGGCGTGGATTCCCTCCTCCTCCAACTTCCGGACCCACTCGAGGTTGTTCTGCTCGTCGAACCGTGCTTTCAGTTCGACCATGACCGCGACCTGTTTGCCGTTGTCGGCCGCGTCGATGAGGCTCTGGATGACCTTCGAGTCGCTGGCCGTCCGGTAGATGGCCGCCTTCACGGCGAGCACGTCCGGGTCGTTCGCCGCGGCGTCGAGGAATCGCTGGACGGTCCCTTCGAACGAGTGGTAGGGATGGTGTGCGAGGATGTCGCCACGCCGTATCTCCTCGAAGATGCCGTCTACACCCCCGGCGGAGTCGTACTTGCCCGTCGCCTTCACGAGCCGTGGATGGGGCTGTGGGGTCCAGTCCGACGTCTTGAGGTCGGGCCGGTCGATATCGACCAGGTCGAAGAAGTCGCGGTAGTCGATGGGCCCGGCCCGTCGGAACACCTCTCGGTCCGACAGCTTCAACTGCTCTTTGAGGATATCGAGCGACTCGTCCGGCATGTCCTCGGCGACTTCGAGCCGAACGACGGTCGCGAAGCGCCGTTGCTCGATGACCTCCTCTATCATGTCGATGAGGTCCTCTGCGACCTCCTCGTTGCGTCTGACCTCGGCGTTCCGCGTGACGCGGAACTTCGAGACGTCGAGGATATCGATGTTCGGCAACAGCAGGTCGATGTTCGCTTCGATGAGGTCCTCCAGGAGGAGGTATCCGGTCGTCTCACCCGGAATCTCGACCAGACGGGGCTGATTCTGCGGGACCTTGATTCGCGTGAACGTCACGTCGTCGTCGACTGCCGACTCGGACAGGACCGCGAGGGACAGCGAGAGGTTCGAGATGAACGGGAACGGGTGTGCTGGGTCGAACGCCAGAGGCGTCAGCGTCGGCTGGATGGACTCCTCGAAGTACGACCTGAGCGCCTCCCGCTGGCTCTGTGAGAGGTCGTCGAACTCGTGGACCGCGACGCCGGCGGCTGCGAGTGCAGGGCGGAGCTCCGTCTCCCAGCAACTCGCCTGCTGCTCGAACAGGGGACGTGCAGTGTCGAGGACTTCCTCCCACTGGCCCTGCGGAGTCCGGCCGTCCGGCGTCTCTTCGGTGACGCCCGCTTCGATCTGCTGTTTCAGGCCGCCGACTCGCTTCATGAAGAACTCGTCGGTGTTCTTGGTGAAGTACGCCAGAAAACGGACTCGCTCGAGGAGCGGGTTCCTCTCGTCGAGTCCTTCGTGTAGTACACGCTGCTGGAACGCGAGCTCCGAGAGCTCTCGGTTGAGGTAGTACGTACTGTCTCCCAGGTCGACGGGACGGTCGGCCGTCACCTCCTCACTCATCGGTTCGCACCCAGCCAGTCGCCCGGCGGTAGCCTCCCCCATCGTTCCAGTGGCATGATGTACGATAGCAAGGGAACAGTATAGATGAAACTGTTGGACGGAACGGCGTTTCAGCACCGTTCTCGCACCGATATCTCGGTAAAACAGCGTTCGACATACGTAGCCTGTACATACGACTCTTCCTGGTTAGCCCGCACGGTCGGCGAGCTGACAGTCGTGGCAGTGACGGAAGAATCGTGCCAACCCGACTATCTCGTCGAGCGAATCGACGTCGGGATACTCCTCGACGAGGGACGGCGACCAGTCGTCCCGCTGGCGGTGCTCTGCGATGAGGGCCTCGATGCGGTTTCCGATCCGGTAACAGTCGGCGGCGGTCGGCTGGTCGTCGAGTGATTGCCGGGCCGCTTCCTCGACGAATCGGCGGTACCGGTCGGTATCGAGCCGCCACTCCGACTCCGTGACCTCTAGCCCGGCTAGTTCTGGACGTTCGTCTGGATTCGGTCGAGAGGTCTGAATCATGCGTAGAGTATCCTCATGTTTGGTGTTCACTCGCACGGATATTGAGTGTTCCCCTCTCCGCTTCGACCATTCCTCGCCCGTCTCCTGCAGTCCAGCGTGGAGGGAGTGTCACGGTCCGCCGTCGCTCCTCCAGTCGTTCACCAGTCGCCGTATCGGGACGCATATACAACCGCGGCGTTTACGCCTGCCACATGAGCGAGGACGTCGCGGAACGGGGCTGGTTCGTCGGGCTGGACCGCGAGGACCGAGACGGTGCCCGTGACGCCATCCGGTCGGGGTCGGCCGACGCTCCCGACGACTGGCCGTCGCTGGCCGTCGAGTCGGGCTTCGCCGACGACGAAGCAGAGTACTACGAGCGACTGCACGATGCGACGGTGGCGGCCACACGGGCCCAGGCCACTGAACGGGAGCGGGCCGGCGACCAGCAGCTCGTCCACGCCGTCAGGGCGATGGACGACTGCAGCCGGACGGCGAACGAACTCGCCGAACGGCTCACCGAGTGGGCGAACGCGCTGTTCGACGAGAACGACTCCGGCGTCGGCTACGCCAGAGAGCTCGTTGAACGCGAGCCGGTCGGCCCGGACGAGGAGCGCGTCGTCTCGCTCGCCGGTCGTGTCGTCGACCTCGCGGACGAGGCGGACGACCTGCGGGCGTACGTCGAGGCCCGCGCGCCGGACGTCGCGCCGAACCTCTCTGCGATGGCCGGGCCGGTGCTCGCCGGGAGGCTCATCTCCCTCGCGGGGGGCCTCGAATCGCTGGCGAAGAAACCGAGCGGGACGGTCCAGGTACTCGGCGCGGAGGACGCGCTGTTCGCCCACCTTCGCGGCCACGCCAGTTCGCCGAAGCACGGCATCATCTACACGCACGACGCGGTTCGCGGGACCCGTCGTGAGGACCGGGGCTCCGCGGCGCGCGCCGTCGCCGGAAAGCTAACCATCGCGGCCCGCGTCGACCACTACTCGGGCGAGCGGAAACCGGAGCTCGACGAGGAGTTGCGCGAACGCATCGAGACGATACAGGCACGTGCCGAACCGGACGAGCCGGCTGCTGGCGATGGAGGTAACGACGAATGACTCGCCCAGAACTCCCCGCGGGCGTCGAATACCGGACCATCGCCGGCGACGAGCGGCTCGCGACCCGCGGAGAACCGGTCTATGGCGAACCCACCGAGGACGGTTGGCGCGCGTGGGACCCGGGCCGGTCGAAGCTGGGGGCGATGTTCCTCCGCGAGATGGAGACGGGACTCGCCGGCGACGACACGGTCCTCTATCTGGGCGCCGCCAGTGGGACGACCGTGAGCCACGTCGCGGACTTCGCGGGGCCGACCTACGCCGTCGAGTTCGCCGCCCGCCCGGCGCGGAAGCTCTGCGGCGTCGCCGACGGACGACCGAACCTCTTCCCGCTCCTGAAGGACGCCAGGAAGCCGGAGACGTACGCCCACGTCGTCGAGAGCGAGGTCGACGCCATCGTACAGGACGTCGCGACGCGCGGTCAGGGCGAGGTCGCCTGCCGGAACCGGCGGTTCCTCGCCGACGACGGTCGGCTCGTCACCGTCATCAAGGCTCGGAGCGAGGACGTGACCGGCGACCCGAAAGACGTCTTCGAGGCCGTCCTCGACGACATCGAGCGAGAGTACGAGGTTCTCGAGACGGAGCGGCTCGACCCGCTCCACGAGGACCACCTCGGGGTCGTCGCGCGTCCGCGGTAGGACTACCCGACTCCAAACGCCTTTTTAACAGGGCCCGCGAAGGGAAGAGCGATGGAGCGAGGGTCGCCCGACGCGTTCACCGATCAGGGGACGCTTGGAATCGAGGAGGAGTTCTTCGTCGTCGACCAGCGAGGCCGCCCCGTCTCGGGGAGCGACGAACTCGTGTACGAGGGAGACCCGCCGGAGATTCTCGACGGGCGACTCGACCACGAGCTGTTCAAGACGGTCGTCGAGACGCAGACGCCAAAGTCGACCGACCTGGCCGACGTCGAAGAGAACCTGTACGCAGTCCGGGAGTCCCTCGTCGAGTACGCCGCGGAGTACGACTTCCGTATCGCGGCCGCAGGTCTCCACCCCGCCGCCAAGTGGCGCGAACTCGAACACGCGGAGAAGGACCGGTACCGGGCACAGCTGGACCGCATCCAGTACCCACAACACCGGAATACCACCGCCGGACTCCACGTCCACGTCGGCGTCGACGACGCCGACAAGGCGGTCTACGTCGCGAACGAGCTCCGCTGGTACCTGCCGGTCATGCTCGCCCTCTCGGCGAACTCGCCGTTCTGGAACGGCTTCGATACCGGGCTCTCCTCGGCGCGGGCGAAGATATTCGAGAACCTGCCGAACACCGGCATGCCCACCGCGTTCGACGACTTCGACTCGTACCTCGCGTTCGAGAACCTGATGATAGACACGGACTCGATAGACGACCGCGGTGCGCTCTGGTACGACGTACGGCCGCACTCGGCGCACGGGACGGTCGAGGTTCGGACCCCCGACGCGCAGGCGGACCCCGCCGTCGTCATGGCGTTCACCGAGTACACCGAGGCGCTCGTGACCGACCTCTCGGAACGGTACGAGGACGGTGAGACCGGAACTGGGACGGACGGCCTTAGACGCGAGGTGCTCGACGAGAACAAGTGGCGAGCCATGCGACACGGACACGACGCCGCGTTCGTCACCCGGGACGCCGACGGGACGGTCGACCTCGGCGAGGTCGTCGACCGCGAGTGCGATCGACTCGGCGTGACGGGCATCCGCGACGTGTTCGACGCCGAAAGTGGCGCCGAACGACAGCGACGACTGCTCGACGAGGAGGGCTTCGATGCGGTCTGTGAGTCGCTCGTCCTCTGAGCAATGGGTTTTTACTGCTCGGTTTCTTGTGTCCCACCGAAGACGACATGTCTGCGGACGATGCAACTGACACAGACGAGCACGTGACAGACGACGAGCCACCTGCAGATTCGGACCGCTCGACGCGTGACCGGGCAGTCGAGGGGTTCGACCAGGGACTCGTCGATCTCCTCTCGTGGGTGCTCGACACCGAGACGCGAGCCAAGATATACGTATTCTTACAGCAACAGCCGGGGAGTACCAGCGAGGAGATCGCCAAGGGCACCGGCCTCTACCCGAGCACCGTCCGCGAAGCCCTGGCGGCCCTCCACGACGAGGAGAAGGTCCACCGGGAGAAGCGCGAGAGCGCGGGCGCGGGCAACAACCCCTACGAGTACACGGCTATCCCTCCGAGCGAACTCGTCGGGAGTATCGTCGGACAGGTGCAGTCGGAGCTGAACACCGTGTTCAACCTCGACAAACTGCTCGACCGAGAAGGTGAACTCGCCGAGTCGACTGCCGAACCGGTGACCATCACCGTCGAGGAGGTCTCCGGAGACGATACCGACGACGCGACGGAGGCGGACGCCGGAGCCGACGACGCTGACGCGACCGACGACTGACCGACCCCGCAGTGACCTCCCGTTTCGACTCTTTTATTGCACGGGCAGGTGATTGACCGGGCATGAACGTTGCGCTGGGCGGGACGTTCGACCCGGTGCACGACGGGCATCGTGCACTGTTCGAACGGGCGTTCGAACTCGGCGACGTCACCGTCGGGTTGACGAGCGACCACCTCGCCCCGAAGACCAGGAACGTAGACCGTGTGGTGCGGCCGTTCGACGAACGAAAGCGTGACCTTGAGCGAGAACTCGCAGGCTACGCCGAGGAGTACGACCGCGAATACGAGATTCACGAACTGGTCGAACCGACCGGTATCGCGACCGAACCCCGCTTCGACTACCTGGTGGTCTCCCCCGAGACCGTCGAGGGCGCGAACCGCGTCAACGAGATTCGCGAAGAACGTGGCCACGACCCGCTCGAGATAGAGGTCGTCGAACACGTGCTGGCAGAAGACGGCGACATCATCTCCAGTACCCGTATCGTCAACGGCGAGATAGACGAACACGGCCGGCTGACGCCCGAAAGCCAGGGTCGCAGTTCGTCCCGGTAGTTCTCACATCGACCCGGTAGTTCTCACATCGACCCGGCAGTTCTCACATCGATCCGGCACTCACCACGACGGCGGTTCGAGACCTGCCGATTCGAGGACCTCCTTCCACCGCTGTTGTATCGAGAGACGTGACACTCCCACGGCGTCGGCGACGGCGGTCTGGGTGCGCCCGTCGCTCGCAACCAGTGACCCGGCGTAGAGACTCGCCGCCAGCGCCGGTCGCTTCGACCGGTCTGCGTCGGGGACCGACGAGAGGAACAGTTCGACGGCGTACGAGCGCGCGTCGCCGCCGAGGTCGAGTCGGTCCGCGGCTGCTTCCAGCTCAGCCAACCACTCCTCGTTCTCGACTTGATCCCGGGCGCTGTACATACCCGTGCTTACGCGGTCCGGTTCTTAAACCACGTGGCTACAGTCGTCCGAACCCGACAGGTTCTTACTGGTCTCGGGGGAAGTGGGAGTCGCGCGTGGGTAGCCAAGCTAGGAAACGGCGCAGCGCTTAGGACGCTGTCTCGTAGGAGTCCGCCGGTTCAAATCCGGTCCCACGCATACCGTCTCGAACGCCAGTGAGAGACGTGTATGCGCAACGAACGGATTTGAACCAGGGAGCGAGCGTCAGCGAGCGACCGTGGTTCGAATCCGGTCCCTTTCGGGGAGGCCCTCGGCACGAACGCCAGTGAGGGACAAGTCTGCACCACGAACCGACTCGAATCTTCTATTGCGTCACGCAAATGGTCCTCCGCGTGTCACAAATCCCGTCTACATATCGACTCCCGCCACTACTGAAGGCGGATACCCGTAGTTTCCAGCGATAACGAGCGGCCGGACCAGCGCAGGGCTCGTCGTCGGAGACTGTTGGGAATTCATCCTGTCTCACGGCCGAAACACCCATTGCTCCAACCAATCCTCAGATACTATGGCAACCGAAAACGATACAGCTGGAGACCCCGAGCCGACAGCAGAGACAGCTGAGACATCCAAGGAGGAGACAGTCTTCTGTAGGGATTGTGGAGAGACGATCTCCAAGCGGGCGGAGATCTGCCCAGAATGCGGTATCAGACAGCGGTCCCCGGGGGGCGGTTCGAGTGCTGCGGGCTTCGAGGACAAACAGCCCGGCATCGCGGCTGTGGCGTCGCTCGTCATACCGGGTGCGGGTCAGATATACCTGGGGGAATTGAACAGGGGCATTCTATTCATCGTGGCATCCGCGGTGGCCGGTGTGATGTCTATGTTCCTCATCGGGATTCCGTTCCTGTTCGCCATCTGGGTATACGCCATCTACGACGCGTACAATCTGGCATCGGACCCCGAGGAGTGACGGCAGTCTGATCGGCGTAGCTGAACCACGAGTATCGCGACGGGACCTCGAGTTCGAGTCGGCCCTCGGTTTCCGCACGACGTTGACGGGGCGAGACTGAACGACTGGGCGGCATCGGACCCCGGAACGGGTGAGATACCCCCCTGCGAATTCGGACATTCGTCCACTTGCAAGACTGGTGTGTGCTGTGCCAATATTCCGCACACGGCCTTCGTTAAATGCCTCCAACGGCCAGCAGAGACAAATACGCGAATCGTGACGGTTCTCTCATGACTGGGGAACGGGGTGTGTCGTCGGTCGTGAGCACGGTGCTGCTCGTGGGTGTCGTCCTCATCATGGCCGTCACGACGACCGTCTACGCACTGAACTTCACAGACGAGAAGCGCGAGCCGTCGCCGCAGATGCACGCGACGATGGACCCGGTGTCGGCGAGCGACGGCGCGCTCGTCGTCGAGACGAGTGGGGGTGACCCGCTGGAGATGACGAACCTCGAGGTGGTCATCCGGAGCGACCAGGCCGGTGGACAGGTTCGGCTCGTGGACCTGCCCGGGTCCGGGGGAAGCCTCGACGCCTCGAACATGGAGGGCAACACCAGCATGGTGGACGGTTCATCCGCGTCGGGCGAACTGACCGCGGCAGGTGGCGCCGACGGGATGCTCACCGCCGGCGACAGGTTGGCGGTGAACCTGACGGCGGTCGACCAGGGCGACCGGGTCACCGTGCTCATCGTCCACACGCCGACGAACAGCGTCATCTGGCGGTCGGCGGACAACGCGACGGCCTGACCGAACGTGTCGAATCGACGTGTCTACCCCGCAAACCTTTTTCACTCCGGGTTAGTTGTACCTCCCAATGGCTAATCTGGGCGAGCTGTTCGGTGAAATACTCGCAGACGTGGATGCGATCGTCCTGTTCTCCCCGAGCGGCTCGTACTACGAGCGGTTCACTGCGATGGAGGAGCCCGACGTGGTGGTCGTCGGGACGGAGAACACGGTCGGGGCAGACGCGTTCGTCGAACTCCCGCTGGAGTTCGAAAACGTCGCAGAGCGGGTGCGCTTCGGGCTGGAAGGGGCCCTCGACGCGGGACTCATCGACGACGGCGACGTGTTGCTCTGTGCGACGAGCGTCTTCGACAGCGGTATCGACACGGTGTCGCGCGTGCGCGCCGACGCCTCGAAGCAGTCCGGCGTCTACGACCTCTTCTCCAGCTCGCGCGCCGAGCCGAGCGTCATCAAGGACGTCCTCGAGCTCGCCATCGAGCTCGGGAAGAAGGGACAGAAGGGCGAACCGGTCGGCGCGCTGTTCGTGGTCGGCGACGCGGGGAAGGTGATGAACAAGTCCCGACCGCTCTCGTACAATCCGTTCGAGAAGAGTCACGTGCACGTCGGGGACCCCATCGTGAACGTGATGCTGAAGGAGTTCTCGCGACTCGACGGCGCGTTCGTCATCTCCGACTCGGGGAAGATCGTCAGCGCCTACCGCTACCTCGAACCGTCGGCGGAGGGCGTCGACATCCCGAAGGGACTCGGCGCGCGCCACATGGCCGCGGGTGCCGTCACCCGGGACACGAACGCGACGGCCATCGTCCTCTCCGAATCCGACGGGCTGGTCCGGGCGTTCAAGAGCGGCGAACTGCTGCTGGAGATCGATCCGGAGGACTACTGACCATGGTCGACTTCGGTGTGGCTCGCACCGTACTGCTCTCGCAGGACGGCTTCCTGACCACGACGGACCAGCCGACAGGCGGCGGATTCGACCCGGGAGCTCTCCTCAACGAACCGCTGGTGCTCGCTCTGGCGGTCGTCACGGTCGGTATCATCGCCGGCCTGCTCGTCGGTCGCCTGAACGAGCGGCTCCTCACGGCCGTCGGCGTGCCAGGGATGGTCGAGGGGACGCCGTTCGAATCGAGCGCGCGGAGTCTTGGGACCTCGACGGTCGAGATAGTCGCCCGGATGAGCTCGTGGTTCATCTACGGTATCGCGGTGCTCGCGGCGGTCCACGTGGCGAACCTCGTCAGAACCGACCAGTTCTGGCTGAGCGTCGTCACCTTCGTCCCGGACCTCTTCGTCGCCGCGCTGGTCCTCATCATCGGCTTCGTCGTCGCGGACAAGGCGGAGCTGTTGACGAGCGAGCGCCTGCGCGGCATCAAACTTCCCGAGGTGAACGTGCTTCCGCGAATCGTGAAGTACAGCGTCATCTTCGTGACGTTCCTGCTCGCGTTCGCCCAGCTGGGGGTGAACGTCCTCGCACTCATCGTGCTGCTCGCGGCCTACCTGTTCGCGCTCATCTTCCTCGGCGGGCTCGCCTTCCGTGACTTCCTGCGGGCCAGTGCGGCCGGCGTCTACCTCCTGCTCAAACAGCCCTACGGCATCGGTGACTCCATCCAGGTCGGCGACAAGACGGGCGTGGTCCAGGAAATGGACCTGTTCGTGACGCAGTTCGAGTCCGAGGGGAAGGAGTACATCGTGCCGAACAACCAGGTCCTCGAGACCGGCGTCGTCCGGGTTCGAGAATAGCCGGTCGCGTCCGTCGTTCTCTACAGCGGTTCTCCCCAACTGCTCTCCGTCATCTACAACCACTCTCCGTCATCTACAACCACTCTCAGTCGTCGTCGCGCATCGCCCAGTCGCTCATCGGCCGAGCCGGGACGCCGGCGACGGTCTCGTCAGCGGGCACGTCCTGCGTGACCAGCGAGTTGGCCGCGACCTGTGCATCCTCGCCGATCTCGACGCCGGGCAGGACGATGGCCCCCGCGCCGATCATCGCCCGGTCGCCGACGACGACCTCGCCGGTGCGGTATTCGTCCTGCAGGAATTCGTGACACAGGAGCGTCGCATCGTAGCCGACGATGACGTCGTCGCCGAGCGTGATGAGCTCCGGCCAGAACACGTCCGGCGTGGCTTCGAGGCCCCAGGAGACACCGTCACCGACCGTGACGCCGAGGCGGCGCAGGAGCCAGTTCTTCAGTCGGAGCGAGGGTGAGGTGCGAACGAGCCAGACGACGAGGTAGTTGACCGCGACGGTGAGCGGCGACTTCGCGTCGGTCCAGTACTGGAGCGAGTTCAGCGGCCCGGGCGTCGGGTGGGCAGTCACGCGGTCGTGTCGGGACTCGTCGGCCATCGGGCACGGGTTCGTGACGGGTCGGCAAGAAGGCCCCGGTAGCGACGACCGAGACGAGACGTAGGGCACCTCTCCAGCGGGAAGGTCCTCCTCCGGCGGTGTACTCATGGCCGTTCCTCGCCTATCTGCGCCATGGAGTCCGACAGCACGGCCGTCGCAGACGTGGTCGTAGAACTCGTCAGGGAGGTCCGCGAGTGGCCCGGCGTCCGACTGGAGGCCCACCGATACGGCGGAACGGCCTTCCTCGTCGGCTCGCGCGAGATCGGCCACGTCCACGAGTGGGGGATGCTCGACGTGGCGTATCTCCGTGCGCTCCGAGACGCACTCGTCGCGGAGGGACGGACGGCAGAACATCACCTCCTCGCGAACTCCGGGTGGACGACGTTCGAGATAGAGAAGCCCGGCGACCTGGAGCACGCCCGCTGGCTGGTGCGGCTCTCGTACCTCTACCACGTGAACGCCCTCCAGCAACGAGGAACCGGGGACGCCGAACTCGACGCGGTCGACGTCGAGCACGAACTCGAGGCACTGGGGGTCAGCGACGCGGTCCGTGACGCGTTCTTCCGGAAGCCGCCGGCATCGGCGACGTGAGAATCGGTCTTTCGGATGGGTGCTCTTCTACCGACCTCTTTCAGACCGTGCCTACTCGTCGCGCAGGGAGGCGACGTGGTCGATGCGCTGCTGGACGAGCTCGGCCGTCCCGATGTCGTGACGCATGTGAAGGCCCTCCTCGCCGGCGACGGCGAGCGCGTCTTCGGCTATCTCTTCTGCCTCCGCGATGGTGTCGGCGACGCCGACCACGGCGAACGAGCGCGAGGTGGTCGTGTAGATGCCGTCGTCGCGCTCGTCGACGGAGGCGTAGAACAGGAGCGCGTCCCCCGCAGAGTCCTCGTCCACCTGTACCTTCGCACCGGCCTTCGGGTCGGTCGGGTAGCCCTCGGGGACCGCGTACTTGCAGACGGTCGCCTTGTTCGCGAAGTCGAGTTCGGGCAGGCGGTCGCCGTCGCGGGCCGCCCGGACGACCTCGAAGAAGTCCGTCTCCAGGACGGGGAGCGTGTTCATCGCCTCGGGGTCGCCGAAGCGGGCGTTGAACTCGACGACCTTCACACCGTCCGCAGTGAGCATGAACTGGCCGTAGAGGATGCCACGGTAGTCGTCGAGGCCGGCGACGGTCGCCTTCATTATCTCCATCGCCTCGAAGGAGTCGAGCTCGGTCATGAACGGGAGCTGGAAGCCCGCGTCGCTGTAGCTCCCCATCCCGCCCGTGTTCGGTCCCTCGTCACCCTCGTAGGCGCGCTTGTGGTCCTGGACGGCGGGCGTGATGAGCACGTCGCCGTTGGCGACGAACGCCTGGATGGTGAACTCCTCGCCGACGAGGCGCTCTTCGAGGACGACCTTCTCGTAGTCGGATTCGCGGAGGTACTCCTTCGCTTCCTCCTTGGTTATCTGGTCGCCCGTGACGCGGACGCCCTTTCCGCCGGTGAGTCCGGCGGGCTTGACGGCGAGGTCGCCGTCGTACTCGTCGATGTACTCGCAGGCGGCGTCCATGTCCTCGAAGACGGCGAAGTCGGGACAGCCGGGGACGTCGTTCTCGGCCATGAACTCACGCTGGAAGGACTTGTCCACCTCGATGCGGGCGTCGGCCTGCTTCGGGCCGAAGGCGTAGACGCCGGCTTCCTCGAGTGCATCGACGACGCCCTCGGCGAGCGGTTTCTCCGGGCCGATGACGGCGAGGCTCGCGCCGACGTCCGCGGCGTAGGCGACGACAGCATCGGTGTCGCTCGTGTCGAGTGCTTCGAAGCCATCGACGAGGCGGGCGATTCCCGGGTTCCGGTTCCCGGCGCAGGCGTACAGGTCGAACTCGGCTCGCTCGGGCGAGTCGTCGAGTGCGCGGGCGATGGCGTGCTCACGGCCGCCACCACCGACGAGCAGGACGGTCTCGGACATACGCGAATGCGGTACGCAAGAGAGTGTAAAGGTTGCCCTTCGGGAAGCCGGATATATGCAAGGTCGTGAGGTTTCTGGCGTCCCGAAGCGACAGCCGGAGTCGCACGGTTTTACCCGACGTCGGCCCAATGGTCGCCCATGAGCGACCCCATCGCGCGAAACCGGCTCGACGAGGAGGCATCGCCCTACCTTCGCCAGCACGCGGACAACCCCGTCAACTGGCAGCCGTGGGACGAGACGGCCCTCCAGCACGCGAAAGACGAGGAGAAGCCGATCTTCCTCTCGGTCGGCTACTCGGCGTGTCACTGGTGTCACGTCATGGAGGACGAGAGCTTCGAGGACGACGAGGTCGCGGCCGTCCTCAACGACCAGTTCGTCCCC
This sequence comes from Haloarchaeobius lipolyticus, assembly GCF_051208015.1. NCBI lineage: Archaea > Methanobacteriati > Methanobacteriota > Halobacteria > Halobacteriales > Halorubellaceae > Haloarchaeobius > Haloarchaeobius lipolyticus. Next base: position 378,495 of record NZ_JBPKGF010000001.1, read on the forward strand.
ATCAAGGTCGACCGCGAAGAGCGGCCCGACCTCGATTCCATCTACCAGACCGTCTGCCAGGCGGTCACCGGCCGCGGCGGCTGGCCGCTCTCGGTCTGGCTCACGCCCGAGGGGAAGCCGTTCTACGTCGGGACCTACTTCCCGCGGAACTCGCGCCGGAACATGCCCGGCTTCCTCGACCTCATCGAGAACGTCGCGAACTCGTGGAGCGACCCCGAGCAGCGCACAGAGATGGAGAACCGTGCCGAGCAGTGGGCGAGCGTCGCGACGAACCAGCTCGAGACGATAGAGTCGCCCGGCGAGGACGCACCCGGCGACGACGTGCTGACCGACGCCGCTGACAGCATCCTCCGGAGCGCCGACCGCGAGTACGGCGGCTTCGGCAACCAGGGGCCGAAGTTCCCGCAGGAGGCCAGGCTCCACCTCCTGCTCCGCGCCCACGACCGGACCGGGCGGGACACCTACCGTGAGGTGGTCGAGGAGACGCTCGACGCGATGGCGGACGGCGGCCTCTACGACCAGCTCGGCGGCGGCTTCCACCGGTACTGTACCGACCGCGACTGGACCGTCCCCCACTTCGAGAAGATGCTCTACGACAACGCTGAGCTCCCCCGAATCTTCCTCGCGGGCTACCAGGTGACCGGGGAGGACCGCTACCGCGAGGTCAGTGAGGAGACGTTCGAGTTCCTCACGCGCGAGCTCCAGCATCCCGACGGGGGGTTCTTCGCGACGCTGGACGCCCAGTCCGCGGGCGAAGACGGCGAACAGGAGGAGGGCGCGTTCTACGTCTGGACGCCAGAGCAGGTCCACGAGGCCGTCGACGACGAGGAGACCGCTCAGCTGTTCTGCGACCGCTTCGGCGTCACCGAACGCGGGAACTTCGAGGACGGCCGGACCGTCCTCACCATCGATGCCAGCATCGACGAACTCGCAGACGAGTACGACCTCGAAGAGGCCGACGTGGAGCGTCGGCTCGCGGCTGCTCGCGAAACGCTACGCGAGGCACGCGAGGACCGGCCACGCCCGCGCCGCGACGACAAGGTCATCGCCGGCTGGAACGGCCTCGCCATCTCCGCGTTTGCGGAGGCGGCTATCGTCCTCGACCCGTCGTACGCGGAACCGGCCGAACAGGCGCTCGAGTTCGTCCGTGAACAGCTCTGGGACGAGGACGAGCAGACGCTCACCCGCCGGTTCGCCGGCGGCGACGTCAAGGGCGAGGCGTTCCTCGAGGACTACGCCTTCCTCGCTCGCGGCGCGTTCGACCTCTACCAGGCGACCGGCGAGCACCGGTTCCTCGCGTTCGCGCTCGACCTCGCACGGACCATCGAGCGCGACTTCTGGGACGCCGAGGAGGGAACCATCTTCTTCACGCCGGCCGACGGCGAGTCGCTCGTCGCCCGTCCACAGGAGCTACGCGACCAGTCCACGCCGTCGTCGCTCGGGGTAGCGCTCGACGTCCTCCTCTCGCTCTCGCACTTCTCGGACGCCGACTTCGACGGTATCGTCGAATCGGTGCTCTCGACCCACGGCGGCCGCATCGAGTCGAGTCCGCTCGAGTACGCGTCGCTCGTCCTCGCGGCCGACCGCTGGACCACCGGTGACGTGGAACTGACGGTGGCTGCCGAGGAGCTTCCTGCCGGCTGGCGCAGGGCTATCGGCGAGACCTACCTGCCGACTCGCATCCTCGCGCGACGACCCCCGGCCGCTACCGACCTCGAGCCCTGGCTCGCAGCCCTCGACCTCGTGACCGTTCCGCCCATCTGGGCGGACCGGGACGCGACAGACGGGGAGCCGACCGTCTACGCCTGTCGCGACTTCTCGTGCTCGCCGCCGACCCACGACGTCGAGGAGGCGCTCGACTGGCTGTCAGACTGACGCCGACGCTCGGCAGTGGACGGAGAACACGAAGAACAGGCGTTCGAGTGTCGAATCAGACGTACTGTTCCAGTTCGTCTGCGAGCCAGACCGCGATGGGTCGGTCCTCCTCCTCGACGAACCGGGCCATCTCCACGCCGTCTTCGTCCTCGACGACGACCGTCGGGATGAGTTCGATGTCGTAGGCGTCGACGCCGGGGCCGACCTTCTCGCCGTCCTCGCGCTCGACGGGGTAGTGTTCGATACGGTCCTCTGGGACCTCGGCCGCGGCGAGCGCCGCGCCGAAGTCGGGTAGCTGCGACCGGCAGTCCTTGCACCAGTCGCCGCCCCAGACCTTCACGACGATCTGGTCGGCGAGCGCTGCCCACACTTCGACGGTCTCCTCGTAGGCGGCCCCGTCCCAGGCCGGGTTGGGTCGCATCGTCTCCAGTTCCATGGCTCGTGGTTCGTGAGTTCCGGATAAAAGCGCGACGCTACCGGTCCATCTACTCACGGTTCGTTTCTACCCGGTCACGCTCCGTTCAGAACAGCCCGCTCCTACTCAGTCACACTCCGCAGAGAGCGGCGACGAGGGGACCGCGGCGGCGTCGAGCTCGTCGACGAGCGGGTAGGACTCCGTCTGGTGGTGGACGATACCGGCGACCATCCGGCTCCGGGTCGAGTACTCGTGTGCGAGCGAGAGCGCCTCGGTCGCGTCCTCGCGCGTCGCGACCGGGACGTGCCAGACGCTCGTGCCCGCGGGCCCGACGTCGAGGACGAGGTAGGCCTGCGGGAACGAACAGAGCGCCGGGGCGACGAGCTCTCGGACGCCCGCCGTCTCGGCGACGGCCGGCACGTGGAGATGGCCGGAGAGGTACAGCGGTGCCCCGATTCGTGCGAGCGTCTCGCCGAACGCCTCGGCCTCGCGCATCGGGAAGGAGCCGCGCCACGAACGGCCGCCGGTCGCGTCCAGAAGGCCGGGCAGGTTGTGGTGGCCGACGACGAGCGGGGCATCTACCTCGGGGAACGTCTCGGCGAGCCACTCGCGCTGGTCCGGCGACACCCAGCCCTCGTGGGTGTCGTCGAGCGAGCCATCGGGGGCCGCGGCGGTGTTCAGGGCGAGCACGTCCACGCCGCCGAACTCCACGTGGAAGGGGAGGCCACCGGGTGTGTACTCCCGTTCGAAGCGTGAGAGGGACGGGACTGGGTGTTCGTCGAAGGTCTTCGGTGCGTCGTGGTTGCCCGGAACGGCGACGAACTCGTGTTCGAGGTCCGAGAGGATCTCACTGACGAGTTCGAAGTCGCTCGTCGCGCCGTTCTCGGTGAGGTCGCCCGCGAAGACGACGCCGTCCAGGTCGTGGTCGTTGAGGTCCGCCACGGCTCGCCGGAGGAGTGACTCGGTCCGGTGGAACGCCTTCCACGTCCCCGTCTCGCGCGTCGAGAGGTGGACGTCCGAGACGACCGCGATGCGAGTCGGACGGTTGGCGGTCGGTTCGGAGAAACGGGCGAGGAGACACTCTCCGTCGGACCGGAGGGGGACGGAGGGGAACTGTTCATCGGTGGGGGAGGGGGCGAAGTCGGCGGTGGTGGCACCGTCGTCGCCGAGCCACTCGGTCGCCGCAGCAGCCGTGAAGCCCGGATTTCGGTCCCCGGACGTCGGGTCGCCGTCGTCGCCGGTCATCGGTCGAATGGGGATTGGTGCGACGAGACATAACGTTGCCGGGGCACCCCTTATCACGGCGTCTCGCCTCTCTACAGAGGTTTTGCAGTCGAACCGTCCTCGCATCGCACTCGCCTACTGGCGTGATGACGGGAACGTGCTGAAGCGACGGGCCTTCGAGCAACTCGCCGTCCAGGCAGACGTGGTCTGGCTCGACCCGGAGCGAGAACATCCGGAACTCGACACCCTCGGTCTCGACCTGTTCCACGCCGCGAAGTGGCGACCTGGTTCGCTCGCGGACCTCGACCGGGCGGCGGCGGCAGGTATCGAAACGGTGAACGACCCCGTCGGTGTCCGCCTCGCCAGCGACCGCCTCGCCCGACGAACCGTGCTCGAACGGGTCGGAGTACCGTTGCCGCGGGCGGACTTCGGGCCAGCCTCGGCCATCTCGCTCACGCCGCCGGTCGTGGTGAAGTCGCGGCTGGAGGGAATCGACGGGAGCCACGACCACCTGTTCGTCCCCTCGGGGACACTTCGATTCGAGGGGGAGCAGCTCGTGGAGCAGTACGTCCCGCACGACGAGACGACGAAGTATCACGTCGTCGGGGACGCCGTGCGCCCGGTCCGCGAGGTCGGCGGCACGGTCGTTCCAGGTTCGCTGGACGACGAACACGCCGCCGGGGAGTTCGTGGACAGCGTCCGGGATGCGTTCGGGCTCTCCGTATTCGAGCTGGACGTCATCCGCGACGAGATGGGCGAGTTGCTCGTCGTCGACCTGAACCCGGTGGTCAGTCTGGGGGGAGTCCCCGACGCGGTCGAGCTCTACCACGGGTTCCTGTGCGACCGTCTCGGCATCGACAGTCGGGCTGAGCCGACGGCCGCCACGACAGCTACCTTTGCCGGAGACCCGGACTGGTTTATTCGTGGACGAGCAAGGACGGGGTATGAAACGGAGCATACTGGACACCATCGGGTCCCCTCTCGTCCAGCTCTCGTCGCCCCCCGGCGCGACCGTCGCCGCGAAGGTCGAGTCGTTCAACCCCGGCGGCTCCGCGAAGGACCGGCCGGCTCGCGAGATGGTACTCGCGGCCGAGCGAGCGGGCGAACTCGAACCCGGCGACCGGATCGTCGAGCCGACCAGCGGCAACACCGGCATCGGTATCTCGATGGTCGGCGCGGCTCGCGGCTACGACGTGACCATCGTCATGCCCGACGACATGTCGGTCGAACGTCGCCAGATAATGGAGGCCTACGGCGCCGACATCGAACTCGTCGACGGCGACATGACCGTCGCGAAGGAGCGCGCGGACGAGATAGAAGAAGAGACCGGCGCGTTCCAGCTCCGCCAGTTCGAGAACGAGGCGAACCCCCGCGCTCACTACCGGACGACCGCCGAGGAGATACTCGAGCAGGTCGACGGCCGCGAGATAGACGCCTTCGTCGCCGGCGTCGGCACCGGCGGTACCTTCTCGGGTAACACGAAGCGGCTCAAAGAGGAGTTCCCCGACATGACCGCCGTCGCCGTCGAACCCGCCTCCAACGCGGTCCTCACGGAGTGTGAACCCGGTGACGACGACTTCCAGGGGATGGGCCCCGGCTTCGTCTCTGACAACCTCGACACCGACCTCATCGACGAGGTCGAGACGGTCAAACTGGAGGACGCCGAGGCCGAGTGTCGCCGACTCGCCCGCGAGGAGGGCATCCTCGTCGGCCAGTCCTCCGGCGCGACGAGCCTCGTCGCCAAGCGGGTCGCAGAGCGTATCGCAGACCCCGCCGCGGAGTGCCCGCCCGGGCCGGCCGACCTCGACGAGCAGGTCGAAGCCGACGGCGGCGAGGGTGCGTACGACGACTGCCCACTCGTCGTCACCGTGTTCTGGGACTCCGGCGAACGGTACATGTCGCTGGGGCTGTACGACTGATACTTCGGTCGAAGCGGACGAACCGGCCCGTCACTGCGGTTTCTGCACGATGAGCGTCTCGGCCGCGTGCTGGTGCGGAACTCCCATCGAGTCGTCGTCGAAGACGAACGCCTCCTCGTCGAGGACCCGCCAGTCGTCGTAATAGTCCGCCAGTTCCCCCGGCTGGTAGAAGTGTTCCTCGTCGGTCCAGTCCGGTGGCGTGGGGACGCCCTCGTGATCGACGAAGGCGAACATGGCGTGGACGCCGCCCTCTGCGGTCTGGGACTTGAAGTGGTCGAACTGGTCCTCCCGGTTCCCGGGTTCGATGTACTGCAGGGCACCGATGGAGTAGAAGACGTCGACCTGCCACGGGACGAACAGGTGGTTCGCGTCGGCCTCGACGGTCCGGATGGAGACGCCGCGTTCCTCGGCGAGTCGTTCTGCCTTCTCCAGCCCTGCCGGTGAGATGTCGGAAGCGAACACGTCGAACCCCTGTTCAGCAAAGTAGACCGCGTCGCGCCCTTCGCCCGCACCGATGTCGACCAGTTTCAGCCCGTCGTGGTTTCCGGGGACGTGCCGAAGTGTCTCCGCCGCGAGGTCGTTTCGCTCGCGCCCCCAGTAGTAGGCGTCCCGTCGGTAGAGACGCTCGCGTTCCTCGAACTTCATCCTCGAGTGATTCCCGTCCGACATATATACGTGGTTCGGCCGATTCGCGAGGGATGCGCTCCGGAACCGGGGCCAGCAGCCGCCAGTCCCGCTATGCTCCCTCTTCGGGCGGCGTCGCGTCGGTCTCGCCGTTCAGGAACTCGAGCAGGACCGCGTCGAACCGGTCGGGATGCTCTCTCGGGGTCCAGTGGCCGCAGTCCTCGAAGACCTCCAGCCTCGACTCTGGGAGACGCTCGTGTGCACGTCTGGCCCACCTGACCGGAAACAGGGGGTCGCCCTCGCCGTGAACGAGCAGGACGGGCATCGACAGCTCGTCGACCCGGTCGGCGTAGTTCGTCTTCGCCCGGCCGGCGGGCCCGACCTCGTTCCGCTGGAACGCGGTGAAGGCGCTTCCTGCGCCACGCCGTTTCGCCCGGTCGCGAACCTCGCCGACGAACTCTCCGGGGATGGCGTTCGGGTCGTGGACGACGTTCGCCAGCCCCAGCGTCGTCGCCTCGGGCGACGCGCCCATCATCGACCAGCCGGCCGCGTTCGCGCCGGGGACGTGGGCGAGCGTGTACCAGAACGAGCCTGCGGGGATGGTCGGTCCGAGCCCGTAGCTGTCGACCAGCGCGAGGTTCTCGACGCGCTCGGGGTTCTCCAGGGCGAACCCGAGTGCCGCTGCTCCGCCCATCGAGATGCCCACGAGCGAGACGGAACCGAGACCGAGCGCGTCGAGGAAGCCTCCCAGCACCCTGACGTAGCTCTCGGTGGAGTGCACGTCGATGGGGTCGCTGTCGCCGTAGCCGGGCCAGTCCGGCGCGTACACCTGGTAGCCCGCCGCGGCGAGACTCTCGATGGTGTGCTTCCACGAGAGTTCGGCGTCGTCGACGCCGCCGCCGTGCAGCAGGACGACCGCCGGGCCGTCGACGCCCGCCCGTCGGTAGTGGATGCGCCTCCCGTCGACCCTGGTGACGCCGTGGCCCCCCGTCATGCGCCGAACTCCTCCGCGGAGACGCGCACCGCGACGGTATCTGAGACGTCCGGGTGCAGGTCGTAGGTCGGCAGTTCGTCGGCGTCGTCGCGGCGCTGGACGAACAGCGGTTCGAGCAGCTCCGGCGGTCCCTCCTCTGGCCGGCGCAACCCGTAGAGCTTGTAGAACTGGTCGGTCTCTTCCGGCCGAACCGCGTCGTTCCGGACCTTCGTCGCGAGCTCTCGCGACAGCCACTCGTCCTCCACGATGGAGGGTTCACGGACGAGTTCGTCGGCGACGAACCGGACGAGGTACCAGTCGAGGTCGTTCAGGAGCGAGACGGCCGCGCCGACGCTGACGGTTCGGCACGCGATGGCGTTCTCGAACGGCTCCCAGAGGTCGTAGGTCGAGAGCGCCTCGCGCGAGGTTTCGCGCGAGAGCAGTTCGTACCGCAGGAGGCAGTCGTCCGAGCCGATGAGACAGACGTCGGTCACTGACGGGGTTTGGACGGGGGGGAGTATGTGGATTTCGCCTGTGGGTCGGGAGATGTCGCTCGCGGGTAAGGACGATGCGGTTGGTGACGGAGCGGTCGGCCCGAAAACGTCTACAGCACCGAGAAAAGGGCGTCAGACGTCTATCTTCGACGCCTGCTCGACGACGGCTTCCGCTCGCTCTCGCAGGTCGTCCGGCTCCTTGGCTTCGACGCTCGGAAGCGAGCCCTTCGTCTCCGGCTGGTCCGGCACCATCCGGTTGCAGCCAGCGGGGATGGTCGAATCGTGGAACGTCCCGATGTCGCGGGCCGCCTGGACGATGTCCTGTTTGTCCCAGGTGAACAGCGGCCGGTGGACGGGGACGCCGGTGACGGGCGTGGTGACGGCGAAGTTCTGGGCCGTCTGGCTCGACTTCTGGCCGAGCGCCTCGCCGGTGACGATGCCGGCAGCGCCGACCTCCCTGGCGACCGCCTCGCCGACGAGGAAGAGGAACCGGCGGAAGACGAGCATCCGGCCGGAGTCGACCGAATCGACGATGTCGGATACGACGTCGCCGGCCGGGACTCGCCAGACGGTGCAGTCGAAGTTCGGCGCGTACTCGGAAAGGGTCGAGACCGTCTCGACCGCCCGCGCCTCGTGGTCCGGGCCGCCGTAGTCGCCGAGGTCGACGTACACCGGGACGATGGGGCTGCCGCGTTTCATCACCTCGAACGCGGCGACCGGCGAGTCGATACCGCCGCTGACGAGTGCGACCATCGGCGTCTGGGTGCCGAGTGGCAGGCCGCCGGGGCCGTCGTGTCGTCCGAGGGTGACGAACGTCTCCTCCTCGCGAATCTCGAGTTCGAAGGTGTAGTCGGGGTCGTCGAGGTCGACTGCGGGCTCGAACGAGTTCTCGGCCACGTCCCAGATCGCCTGTCCACCGAACCGCTGTGCGTCCTCGCTGGTGAATGGGAGCGACTTGTCCGCCCGGCGAGCGTCGACGGCGAAGGTGCCACCGTCGTAGTGTTCACGAGCGGCTGCCGCCAGCGCGTCTTCGATGGCCTTCCTCTCCGACGGCACGGAGCAGGCGGCGCTCGTGGAGACGACACCGAACGCTCGAGCCGCGACCTTCGCAGCCGCCGCGACGGCGTCTGTGTCCGTCCGAATCAGGAGTCGAGACCATCGTACCTCGACCTCACCGGGTACGTCCGCTGCGGCCAGTAACGCCTCGACGTTCTCTCCCAGTCGCCGTTCCATGCGGCGCTGGACGCCGGTGCTCTTCACGTTGAGGTCGCCGTGACGGACGACGACCGTGTCCGCCCCCGGGGGATGCATGCCCGCCCGTACCTCGCCGAGACGTAAACCAGCGTCGGACGGTCGCGGGTGACCGTGAGGGGAGAGAACTGTTCGTCCGGGAGAACGTCTGGCGACAACAGTCATGAGTCATCGACTCCAAGATTTCGGTAACGATGAGCCCCAGGGCCGTAGACGAGAGACCGGCTGATGGTGAGACGCTTTCAGGTGCCACCAGTGCCGCCGAAACCGTTCAGGTCCTGCTCGTCGACGACGAGGAAGAGTTCCTCGACCTCACTACGACGTTCCTCGAGCGCGAAGCGCCCGGAATACAGGTGACGAAGGCGTCGACTGCCAGTGAGGCACTCGAACGACTCAGGACGCAGTCGTTCGACTGCGTCGTCAGCGACTACGACATGCCCGTATGCGACGGTCTGGAGCTCCTCGCGGCGGTCCGGGAGCACGACCCGGCCCTGCCGTTCGTCCTGTTCACCGGGAAGGGCTCGGAGGAGATCGCCAGTAAGGCTATCACGGCCGGCGTCACGGACTACCTGCAGAAGGGCGGGAAGGACCAGTACACGCTGCTCGCGAACCGCGTCAAGACGCTCGCAGAGAAGCGGCGGGTCGAGATCACCCTCGAGCGGCGGATGCAGGCGATCGAAGCGGCTCGCGAGGGAATCGGTCTCCTAGACGGGAAGGGGCAGTACATCTACCTCAATCGTGCCTACGCATCCATGCACGGCTACGGCGTCAGTGAACTGCTCGGACGGAGCTGGGAGGTACTCTCGACCGACCGTGATATCGATGTCTTCAATCGCGAGATACTCCCCGAACTGGAGCGGGAGGGAGCCTGGCACGGTTCCGTCATCGGTGTTCGAGCGGACGGGAGCACGTTCCCGAAGGACCTGTCGCTGACGCAACTGGAAAGCGGTGGTCACATCTGTATCATCAAGGAACTGGACGACGATGGGCGAGAAGGCGACTCAGATTCGGTCGACGAGTCGGTGTTGACCGCCCAGCAAGCGGGAACGATGCTCGTCGACGGGGACCGCATCCTCGCCGTCGGCAACGGTTTCCTCGCGCTGACCCGGTACGACCGCACCGACCTGGTCGACAGTCCGATCTCGGTGCTCGGTCGGTCGTTCGTCGATCTCGCCGAGCGGGCGCGCGATACGGGGACGTCACAGAACCAGACCGTGGCACTCACCGCCAAATCGGATACAGTCGCCGAGTGCGAGTGTCGTGTGGCTCCGGCAGGAGATGGTCGGCTCGCGGTGCTCGCGTTTCCTGTCCAAGCGGTGCAATCCGGATGAAGGTAGGTCAGAACGCCAGAGAAAGTGATTAGAACGCCGAGGAGACGATCAGAACGTCGTGAGCTCGCCCTCGATGACGCGACGGGTGATGTCCGTCACGTTCGCGAGCTCGCGGTCGACGATGTCGACGACGTCCGCTTCGATGTCGGAGAGTTCGACGTCATCCTGGGTGACGACGTGTGCGTCTGCCACGTGCGGTTCGTCGATGGGCCGGCCGATCTGCGAGAGGAGCCGGATACGCATGTCGCGGATGCCGTCGACCTCGGCGACGACCGACTCGGCGATCTCGGTGCTCAGCAGGTTGTAGATCTTCCCGATGTGGTTGACCGGGTTCTTGCCGGAGGTCGCCTCCATCGACATGGAGCGGTTCGGCGTGATGAGGCCGTTCGCACGGTTTCCGCGGCCGACGGAGCCGTCGTCGCCCTGTTCCGCCGACGTCCCGGTGGTCGTCAGGTAGATGGCGCCCTGCTCGTAGTCGTCGGCGGTGTTGACGTGAACCTCGACCTCGCGGTCGGTGTGTTCTTCGGCGACGTCGCCGACGAATTCTCGGATGGCCGTGATGACCTCCTTGTACTCCTCGATGTTCTCGACGTAGCTGTCGACGATGGCGGCGGCGACGGTGATGTCGATGCGGTCGCCCTCGCGCTTGCCCATTATCTTCACGTCCTGCCCGAGCGCGGGATACTCGTCGTGGAACTCGCCGTTGAGGCGCTGCTCGGCCTCCTTGACGATGGTCTCCGTCTCTGTGAGGGGCGCGTGGCCGACGCCGAAGGAGGTGTCGTTCGCCATCGGGACGGTCGCACCTTCCTCCGAGAAGACCTCCTGCAGGTCACCGGAGCCCTCGCCGAGCTTGACGTCGACGACGACGTCCGTGCCGAAGTCGATCTCGGGGAAGTTCTCGCCGAGGTATTCACGGGCCGCCTTCAGCGCCACCGTCTCGGTCGGGATTCGGTACTCGACGCCCTCGTCGTCTACGTAGTACTTCGTGGCGCGGCCGACGATGAGGAGATAGATGGGTTCGATGACTTCGCCGCCGCCGAAGGCAGGCGCAGCCGTTCCGGCGACGAGCTGTGTCTCGTCCGTGTTGTAGTGCAGGACCTTCCCGACGCGGTCCAGGTACGTCTTCGCGAGAGCCTGCGAGACGCACTCAGCGATACCGTCGCAGATGGAATCGGGATGCCCCAGCCCCTTTCGTTCGACGATTTCGACCTCCTGGTCCTCGACCGCTCTGCGGTCGATAGGCTCGACGCGAATATTGCGCTCGGTCATTACCCGCCATTGTCATCGCCCGTTTCTATAACTTGCGAAAAGCTGAGCGCGCCGAGATATGTTCAGCAGTAATCTCAGGGGTGCCTGGGAGTCACTCCTCCGCGACGGATTCGAGTAGCAGACCGAGGTACGACGTGCGAAGCTGCTCTTCAGGGTCCAGACCGAGCGATTCGAGCACTGCGTACGCGCCCTCACGGGCGTCCTCGACGTCGGCACCGTCGTCGACTTCCACCTCGCACTCGACGAACTCACCGAGCCCCGAGACCGCATCCAGCGTCACGGTGTAACCGTCCAGTGCGAACCGCTGGCGTCGCTTTCTGACCGTGGCCGCCGGTTCGAAGCCAAGTCGTGCGAGTATCTCGTCCATCGTCTCCCCTTCGGCCACGAACGTCTCGAACTCCTCACGGGTCTTCGACTCGGCCTCGACGAGCGGCCCCTTGTAGGTGACGTGGGCGTCGAACGCCGCCGGGCCGAGTGCGCCCTCTAGCGCGTCCGGGTTCCGTCCGTCGTCGGCGTCGATGTCGGCTTCCCGACGGATACGGAGCGCTTCGTCCGTCTCCGCGAAATCGCGGTGGGGTGCGTCGTAGTAGGTGTCCAGCTGCACCACCGCGTCGATTGGCTCTGCGCCTTGCTCGCGCAACCGGTCGCGAACCGTCACGTGGTCTGCTCTGACCTTCACCTCGACCTCGTACATGGCCGACAGTCGCGCCGGTGGCCCGAAAAGTCTACCCGTCACCGACGACGCAGAAACGTGGTTCTTAAATGCTGACCGTGAGACGCATTACGTATGACCGATGACCAAGAGGCCGAGATGGCCGAGAAAGAGGAAGAAGTGAGCGAGGAGGCTGAAGACGAGACGACAGGACTCCAGGACGGCGACTTCGTCCTGCTCGGATACACGGCGCGAACCGCCGAGAGCGACCAGCTGGTCGACACGACCGACGCCGAGGTCGCCGAGGAAGAGGGCATCGACGACGAGGGTCGCCCGTTCGAGCCCCGCGTCATCGTCCTCGGCCAGGGTCACATGTTCGAGGCCGTCGAAGACGAGATCCGCGGCAAGGAGGTCGGTGACTCCGGTCACGTCACCATCCCCGCCGCCGAAGCCTTCGGCGAGTACGACGACGCGCAGGTCCGCACCGTCAGCGCCGAGAAGATTCCCGAGGACTCCCGGCGCCCCGGCGCACAGGTCCAGGTCGACGGCGAGCAGGGCTACGTCAACACCATCATCGGTGGCCGCGCCCGCGTCGACTTCAACCACCCGCTCGCGGGTGAGGACCTCGAGTACGACTACACCATCGAGGACGTCGTCGAGGACCGAATCGAGAAGGCGAAGGGTCTGATGGAGATGTTCTTCGACGTCGACCTCGAGATGTGGTTCGAGACCGACGAGGTCGAAGAGGAGGTCCCCGTCGAGTCGGACGACGACGACGAGGACGCAGAGCCGGAGTTCGAGACCAAGACGGTCGAGAAGAAGACGCTCTACATCGAGTCCGACCCGCAGCTGCAGATGAACCAGCAGTGGATGTTCGGCAAGCAGCAGGTCGCACAGCAGCTCATGCAGCACCTCGACATCGACCGCGTCATCGTCCAGGAGACCATCGACGGTGGCATGGGCGGTATGATGGGCGGCATGGGTGGCATGATGGGCGGCGCTGGCGCAGGCGGCGCAGGCGCGTCCGCGGCCGACATCGAGGAGGCCCTCGAGGACGCCGACATCGACGCCGACGAGATCGAAGCGGAACTCGACGAGGAGTAAGTCGATCCTTTCAGTTTCTCCGTTTTTTCACCGGCCGTGAGCGGCTGGTGTTTCGGGCCTACCGACCAGGAGACGACGCGTCAAGTTCGATGGCCCCGGGTGCAGCAGACTCACAGTCGAACGTCTGAGAACCCTCCTCGACGACGACCGTCCTGGTCGAATCAGCGAGCGTACTGGATCCATCCCGGAGGCGGAATCGAAGCGTCGCCGTGTCTCCGATAGCGAGCGTCTCGTCGTCCTCGACCAGCCAGAACAGCTGGACTCGCTACCGGCCCACGCCGGAGACCGACTCGGTCGTGGACTTTCCCGACTCGACGAGCGTCACTTCGAGGACGTAATCCGCGTCGGTGCGGGGCCAGTGATGCCGGTTGAGCGGCGTCGAGACGTGAACGGAGCCGTACGTCCCGACCATATCGCCAGGCGTTCCTGCGGAGGTACAGGTGTACGAGGAGGCGGTTCCGTCTCCGGGCATGTCCATGTCGTCGTTCAACCGCACCGAGAGGTCGACCTCCTCGATGCTCCCCTCGCCAGCAACCCCGCCGAACGGGAGGCCACCGACCAGCAAGATGCCGATTCCGGCCGCTGAAAGGAGTACGATCGCGCCGATCGCGGCCAGTCCGATGAATCGGCCGTGAACCGGGGGACGGAGAGCCACATCCGTGATTCGTGACAGTGATACAAACAGTTACTGGTGCCCGACGTCACCAGCGGGACACAGCCGACCGTCCTCAGCCCAGATACCAGTCCTTCAGCGTCTCCGCGAACACCGAGACGTCCTCGGTCTTTATCAGCTTCAGCAGCGCGAGCTTGTTCGACTTGTTCGCCTTCTGGAGCACTTCCTCGGGCGTGGCGGCGATGTCCCGAAGCAGTTCGTCGTATCGCTCGTTCGAGCCACGGTACAGGAGTTCGGTCATGAACAGCCGGCTCTTCGCCCGCGGTGCGACCCGGGAGTGCCAGAGCATGTCGTAGATGGACATCTGGTGGGCGGAGGTGTCCTGTTCGCTGTGGGTCAGGACGCGGTCGGCCGTCGTCGCCGCCGCGCGGCCGGAGCGCATGCACTTGTCGATGCCCTCGCCCCAGAGCGGGTCGACGGTCGGGACCGTGTCGCCGATAGCCATGAAGTTGTCCGTACTCAGCTGGTTCGGGAGCTGGATGTGTGCCGAGCCGCGGTGTTGCTTGCCCGCGATGCGCTCTGCGTTCTCGAAGCGCGGGTCGGTGTCCATCCAGTACTGGAGGTAGTCGTCGATGGTGTAGCCCGACTTCGCGTTGTGGCGGTGCGCGGAGTTCTGGATGTAGCAGACGCCGACCTTCGCGGTGTCGGCGCCTGTGTGGAAGATCCAGGAGTAACCGCCAGGTGCGATGTCGTGGTCGAGACGGAGCATCATCGTGTCGGTGAGGTCTGCGTACCCCTCGCAGTCCAGTTCGACACCCTCGAGCTCGAACTCGATACCGATGGCCTGTTTCTCACGTTTGAGGTCGCAGACGTCGAGCGCCTTCGCGATGGGTGCGCTCGGGCCGGTAGCGTCGATGACGATGTCACCGTAGACCTCCTCGGTCCGGTTGTAGGTGACGCCGACGATCTCGCCGTTCTCCATGATGGGCTTCGAGACGCGGGCGTCGAACCGGTACTCGGCGCCGTCGGCGCGGGCCTCGTCGACCAGCCAGTTCTTGAAGTCGGCGAACTCGAGGACTGCGCCGGGCTGGTACCGCTTGTAGTGGTGGTTCGGCGACTCCAGAACGACGTCGTCGGTGAAGTTCATCACCACGTCGTCCGGGATGCCGAAGTGCGACATCGTGGACGGGAACGTCCCCGCCGTCGACTTGTTGCTCCTGCTCGGGAACTCTTCCTCGGTCTCGGTCTCCAGGACGACGACGTCGTACCCTCGCGACGCGAGGTCGCGTGCCGCCTGTCCGCCCGCAGGGCCCGCCCCAGCGATGACCACATCGTATGTTCGAGTCATGATAGAGTATACCTCATCGCGACGTACCGGTTCGCGTGTTGTGATGGCCTACTGTCCCATCAATGTAAGTAGTTCTGATTTCGGATACTCACCGTGACCGTCACGTGTGCGGTGCGTAGAAGTCGGCGACGAAGGTCCCGTCTCGCGCGGGGGCGGCCCAGAATCAGGCGATGTCGCGCGAGGTGTCGATGGCGACCTGGTCGGCGAGTTCGAGTTTGACGGTCTCTGTGAGGGCGGTTCCCCCGCGGAACTTCGGCACGGCGAGGCGGTTCTCGAGTTCGGTTCCGCGAACCTGCGTCGTCAGTTCGAACACGACGTCCGACATGTGGAGCGTCGTATCTCGATTCTGTGGGACGTGCGTTCCGTCGAGACAGTGCAGGAACGCGATGGAGCCGGTGTTGACCATGTGGTTCTGGAGCTCGGTCATGAAGCTCCGGAATCGATTCCGGTCCCCGCGCTCGAGTACGTCCGCCGTGTCGATGACGAGGTTCGCACCCTCCGGGAGCGCGCGGATGAGCCGGTTGGCCTGGTCGAGCGGTTCGGAACCGGAGATGTCGCGGACGGTCGGACTGCCGACCGGCGCGTTCGTGTTCTCGATGGCGTCGCGGACGGCCTGGTCCGAACGCTCCGTCGTCAGGTAGAGCGTGCCACGAGCGGCGGTCAGCTCGTAGAGCAGTAGCTCCGACTGGCTCGCGGGGCTGGCGCTGAACGCTACGATGGAGCCCGGCGGCAGCCCCCCGTCTAACTTCCGGTCGAGCACGTCGATTCCTGTTTCCAGCCGGCCGGCCATTACGTAGCCTCGTAGACAGTCACCACCTAAATAACTGTATGCCTGAACAGTCGTGCCGTAATACGTTCGTAGGCCTGCCAGACCGCTTCGTCGGCGAGCGGTCGCCGTGCCGATGGGATGGCGCCGAGGACGGGTGCAGCGAGGAACTCGCCGATGCCGTCGGGAACGCGCGTCGAACAGGTGAGAACGACACCACAGCAGGTGACGCCGAGTTCACGGGCCATCGCCGCCGTCTTCGCGGTATCCCAGAGTGACTGCGGGGACGTGTCGGTCACGAGCAGAACCGCATCGGCCGACCGAAGCGGCGTCACCGCTCCCGGTCCGGCTCCGGCAGGGGTATCGACGATGGTCAGACGGTCGTCGGCGGTGGCGAGGGCTGCCAGCGCGTCGGCGACCGAGGACCCGATTTCGGCGGGTGGCGCAGGGACCACTCGAACCCCTGGATACTCCGCGGAGACGAGGTCCGGGGGTGGGTTTCCGGCCAGGACGGTCGCGAGCGTCGGTTCCCGCTCACAGCCTGCCATCGCGTGCAGGTCGGGCATGTCGTAGTCGGTGTCGACGACCCTGACCGGCCGGCCTCGGCGGGACAGCGACGTTGCGAGTGCGAGTGTCGTGGTGGTCTTTCCGACGCCACCTTTACCGGAGGCGATGGCGAGCATGCCGACAGTGGAGCCGTCATCGTACATGAACCCACGGAGTAGACCGATGGTAAACACCGACGGCCGCTACGCTTATTCACGGTGGAAGAAAGGTTCGCCCTATGACACGGGACGGTGGTGCGGGAGGACGGACGGGGCTGTTCACTGCGGTCGGCTCGACGGTGGCGTCGTGGGTTGCACTGGGTCTCCTCCTCGTGCAGGCGGTCGCGTCGATGGTGGGGCCGTCTCCGGCTCTGGAGAGCCTGCCACCCGAGCTAGCCGCGGAGGTCGGTGCCACACGGGGGACGTTCGACAGGGTCGTCGACGTCCTACTCCTCGACGTCGGGAGGTCGTTCACGATGGCGCCCGACGAGTCGGCGTGGTCGGTCGTCGGGACGACGGTCGCGGACACCGGCACCCTGGTCGTCCTCGCGCTGGTTCTCGCGGCACTCGTCGCCATGCCACTCGTCCTGCTCGCACGGCAGGGGAACGAACTGGCCGGTCGAATCGCCGGTTACGTCGGAGCCCTTCCGACGCACGTCTGGTCGTTCGCCTTCTTCGCGCTGGTCGTCAACGACGTGGTACAGTTCCCGAGACGACCGATACCGGCCGACCCGCTCTCCATGGCGGTGCCCGCGCTGGTACTCGCGCTACCACTCGGAACCGGATTGGCCGGTCTGCTCGTGAGAGACGAGTCGCTCGCGGGCGGGCGAAGACAGCGGCTCCTGGAAGGGTCGCTCCGCGCGTCGTGGTTCGTCGGGGCGGTCGTCGTCGTCGAGAACCTCTTCGGCGTCTCTGGGCTGGGCTATCTCTGGATCCGGGCGCTCGGGACGGGAGACGTCCCGGTGTTCGTCGCCGCGACCCTCTCGCTCACGCTGCCGCTCCTCTTCCTCGGCCTCGTCCGTGACCTGGTCTGGACGTTGTTGGACGACGGCGAGCGGGGGAGCACCGCGACGGGCCGGAGACCGACCCAGGCCGACGGCGGTGTGTCAGCCGTCTCGCTCCGGTCAATCGTCGCGGCCGACAGTCGAGTCCGCGCCGGTCTCGTCAGCTTCGTACTCGCGCTGGTGGTCGGTCTCGTTGGCGCGGTCGCCACCACGCGACCACAGGAGCGGGTGTCGAGCGGATTCGAGCCGTCCCTGCTCACCTTCGACCTCTCGGCGGTCGCCCTCGTGACGTTGGTGGGCGTCCTTGTGGGGGGAGTCGGGCTATCCCTCGGTGTCGAGGCGCACCGGTCGGGACCGGTCGAGGGTATCGTCCAGGTGCTCACCGCTCCCGTACTGAACGTGCCTCTGCTGCTCGTCGCTGTGCTGAGCCTCGGCTGGACGGGACTGCTCACGACGGGAGACGTCCTGCAGGCGGAACTGCTGGTGGCACTCGTCGCGGGCATCGCACTCGCGGGTGCTGCGGCTCGCCTCACGGCACGCGGACTCACCGTGTACGCGAATCGGTCCCTCGCGACCGTCGCAGGGGCGGGCTGGCTGGCCCGCGCCGGGTCGGTTCTCGCGTTCGTCGTCGCCGACCTCCTCGTCGTCGGCGGGTTGCCAGGCCACGTGGGGCGGTCGCTGGTCGTCCGGATGGACCCGGTCGGTGGCCTGGCAGCCGCCCTCGTCGCCGTCACCTGGCCCGCGGTCTCGCTGCTGGTCGTCGGCAACGGCCTGCTCGACGCCGCGGTCGAGCGGTGAACCACAAACAGTGAGGTTCAAGGTCCGTGGCCGTGGCCATCCACCTGATGCGCCACGACCACCTGTTGACCGCGAAGCAACTCTCGCGGGACGACATCGAGACGGTGCTCGACCGCGCGGCCGAGGTCGACGCCAACCCGGCGGCGTTCGGTGAGCGCCACACCGGGAAGCTGCTCGGCCTCTGCTTCTTCGAGCCGAGCACCCGGACGAAGATGAGCTTCGAGACGGCGATGAAACGCCTCGGCGGCGACGTGGTCGACATGGGACCGGTCGACTCGTCGTCGGTCAAGAAGGGCGAATCCCTGGCGGACACGATGCGGGTCATCGAGGGGTACGCCGACGCGCTCGTCCTGCGTCACCCGCTGATGGGTGCGGCCAAGATGGCGAGCGAGTACGTCGACGTCCCGCTCGTCAACGCGGGCGACGGCGCGGGTCACCATCCGACACAGACCCTGCTCGACCTCTACACCATCCGCGAGAACGCCGGCCTGGACGACCTGACCATCGGCATCATGGGCGACCTGAAGTACGGCCGGACGGTCCACTCGCTCGCGAACGCACTGACCACGTTCGGTGCGAGCCAGCACTTCATCGCCCCGGAGTCCCTCCGCCTGCCGCGGTCGGTCCGGTACGACCTGCACGAGGAAGGCGCGAACGTCCGCGAACACACGGAGCTCGAACCCGTTCTGGCGGAGCTCGACGTGCTCTACGTCACGCGAATCCAGCGCGAACGCTTCCCCGACGAGAACGAGTACCAGCAGGTCGCCGGCCAGTACCAGATAGACGCCGAAACGCTGGAAGCCGCGAGCGACGACCTGACCGTCATGCACCCGCTCCCGCGGGTGGACGAGATCGCGCCGGACGTCGACGAGACCGAGTACGCGACGTACTTCGACCAGGCACACAACGGAGTGCCCGTACGGATGGCACTGCTGGACATGCTGCTGGAGGGTGAGCAATGACAGACGCAGATAAAGAGCTCCGCGTAGCCAAGATTCGAGACGGGACCGTCATCGACCACATCCGCGGTGGACAGGCACTGAACGTCCTCGCCATCCTCGGCATCGAGGGCGAGAGCGGCGAGCAGGTCTCCATCGGGATGAACGTCCCCTCGGACACGCTCGCGACGAAGGACGTCGTGAAGGTCGAGGGCCGCGAGCTGAGCCAGGACGAGGTCGACGTGCTGTCGCTCATCGCGCCGGACGCGACGATCAACATCGTCCGCGACTACGAGGTCGTCGAGAAACACCGAGTCGAACGTCCGGAATCGGTCTCTGGCGTGCTCTCGTGTCCCAACCACAACTGCATCACGAACGCGGACGAGCCGGTCGAGACCGAGTTCGAGGTGCTCAGAGACGGCGTCCGGTGTGCGTACTGCGAAACGATCGTCCGGGAGGACATCGCCGCACACATCCACGCCAGCTGACGCAGAAAGTATCGGTTTCGGTAACTTTCCACCAGGTGTTACTGTTTGTCGTCTCACACCGGTGCGGGACGAGTTCGACCCGGTTCACGAAGAAATAAATACCCGGGATGTGATTGTTCTGGTATGTCGAAGAAATTCAAACTGGTGTTCGCACTGGTCGCAGCCGTACTCCTCTACAAGATGGTCGCCGGCGGCTCAACCTCCACCGTCGAAGTCGACTACGACGTCGACGAGTAACGTCCGAACGACGCCCCGTTCTCGCTGATTTTCTTGGGTCCGGTCGAACGTCCTATCGGAGAGCGCGTGTGGTATCGAGTCACGAGGAGAGCCGCGGCCAGTATATAAAGACCTTTGATTCCAACGGTGATTACTTTTGGCCCCTCTGTCTGTACCTGTTCCTGCATGTCGACCTCAGGTGACGACCCCTCGGACCCCGCGACCTGCGGCGTAGACTGCGAAGATGGAACACCCTGTCGAAGAACCGTGTTCGGACCCAGACGACGCTGCTGGCAGCACGCCACGTACGAACTGCCAGACGAGTGATTAGACGGCTCTTCAGTCGGTTCGGGCTGGCTTCGTGGGAGGCACCCCCCTCGTTCGCTCCGCCCGGCCGACTGGGCTCGCTCCGGTTTCGAACCACTTACCCCGCTCACACTCCGTAGCCTCTGCTATGTACGGCGTCGTCACGCGCAACGAGCAGGAACTCGACTGGGCGGAGTTCGACCGCGGGTTCTACGAGGTGAAAGACGTGACCGGCAGGGCCGTCGAACCGGTCCCGGGAGCGGTGAACATGGTGTCTTGTTTCGGTGACACCGCGGCGGGCGAGGCCAAACCCGACCTGATCCCCGTCAGTGACGAGGGCGAGAAGGCGACGCGCGAGCAGCCCTACTTCGACTGGGGCTACATCTGCCCGTCCCGTGAACGCTACCGAGAGGGCCTGCTGGAGATGATCGAGGACTGCGCTGCGGTGAACGAGGACGTCCGGCTCGACGACGTGGGCTTCCCGCGGGCGGAGTACTGCTACTGTGACCACTGTGAGGAGGCCTTCGAAGAGAGCGGGTACGACGACCGCTACGAGTGGCGCGCCAGTGTCATCACCGAGTTCGTCGCCGACGCGGCGTCGCGCATCCCGGGCAAGACGTATCTCACGCTCTATCCCGACCCGTACCCGGGACACCTCTACAAACGAGCTGGACTCGACCTCGACGCGCTCGCCGAACACGTCGACGAGTTCGTCGTCCCGCTGTACGACATGGCCTACTCGACGACCTACTGGCTGGAGGTCATCGCGAGCGGTTTCCAGGACGCGCTCTCGAAACCGTTCTCCATCGAGCTCTACGCCGTCGACGTCGACATCGACAAGCTGGCCCACGCGACCGAGGTCGCCGACGCCTACGCGGAGGACGTCTACTTCGGGTACGACGCCAGTCAGGCACGGGCGACCATCCGCCGCATGAAGGCTGACTCGCAGGACGGAAAGTCGTTCGGCAGTCCGAAGTAATCGCCCGCTGCCGGTTCTCCGTCAGAGGTCCAGCCGCATCGAACGGTACGCCTGGTCCATCCCGTACGCCTCGAAGAACTCCCTCCCACGCCGGTTGTGGACGTGCACCGAGAGCGAGAAGAAACCGCAGCCGCGCCGCTCGCCCCACTCGACCAGTTCGTCGAGCAGGGCCGTCGCGACGCCTTCGCGACGGAACTCGGGTTTCACGTACAGGCCGTCGCAGTAGACCGCGGGCGGACGGTCGTAGATGGGCGGCGTCGGCGAGACGGCTCCCGAGACGTTGCCGACGAACTCACCGTCGTCGGCCTCGGCGACGATGAGGACGCGGTCCTCGTCTGAGAGCCAGTAGTCGATGTCGGGTTCGGTCCGGGCTTCGTCTGTCAGGTTGCAGTACTCGGGCTCCCGGTCCTCGGCCGCCTCGTAGGCGGGGACCAGGAGCTCGGTTGCGATGCGTTCGCGGTCGTCGGCTGTGGCCTGTCTGAGTTGCATCTCTCGAGTGTGGGTCGCTGGTGCTGGTGAGACTATCCGCAGGCGTGGTCCGTCAAGGGCGACGGGACCATCCGATGAGACGAGAAGGCGGTGTTGGGATACACCAAGTCAGCGGGAACGGGTCATCCTGTTCGATGAGTCACAGCTCTGGCAGATAAAACCACCAGTCGACGCCGTCGTAGCAAGAGCGTCGTCGGACGGCCGGGAGAAAGTATTTGTCGATACCCTGACAGCAGTTCGGTAACGATGGCCCTCCACTCCCGCGCAGTCCTCGTCGTGGTGCTCGTTCTGGTCGCCGGCTGTTCCGCCACGCCGTTCGGTGACTCGAATACCGAGACCCGCGAGCCGCTGTCGGTCGACACGCGGACGAGCGACGCCACGACGAAGACGGCAGCTACCTGGAGCCGCACAGACCCACCGACCACCGACGACGGCTTCTACCACGCGTTCACCTTCGTCGCGTACGAGGTCGAGCCGGCCGAGATCGCCAGGGAGTACGTCCCGCCCCGTTCACAACTCCACTTCTCGCAACGAACCGTCGCCGACGAGCTGTTCGAGAACGGGAGCACGACGGCCGTCTCGATTCACCCGGTGAGCGCCGACAGCGACCGGGCGTTCGACGCCTTCGACGACGGCGCGTTCGTGCGAGAGAACGGGACCTACTACCGGGTGAGCGCGGAGATCGTCGGCGAACGGACCGCCGACGGCTATCAGATGCACTTCGAGGGCCCGATTCCCGAGGACCGTGAGGACCGGTACGAGCGGGCGAAGCGCGAAGCCGTCGACTGGGCGAACCTGACGACCGGAGACCGGGCACTGGTCGAACACGCCGCTCCATCCGACTCCCGGCGTTCTCACGCCGAGGTCTCGAAGGGGTTCTACTGGGCCCCGCCTGCGGGAACCGAGAGTGGCAGCCTCGTCGATGGCGACCGACACTACGTCCGACACGAGGGCGACCTGTTCCAGGTCGAGCGGGTTCGAAACCGGTCGGTCGTTCGGTACCAGGTCCGGTACGAGCTCGTCAAGGTCGCGTCGTCGGGCGAGTCGTTCGCCGAGTCCTCCCTCGGAAACCTCGTTGTCCCGTTCGACGACTCGAACAGCTCGGAATCGGGTGCGGACTCGCTCGGAGAGGACGGAAGACGGGTCCTGCTCGACGCGCTCACGACCGGGATGGTCGACTGGGACGGAACCTCCTCGACGGTTCCCGACGGTTACCGGGAGGCGGCCCGTTGGATCCGAGAACAGCCGGGCGGCTCGCGGTCCTACGTCGAGTACGAGGGCGATATCTACCTACTGGAGGTCAGAGAAGTCGTTGAGTGAGCCGTTGAACTCGCTACGGCAGTTCGCGGTCTCGCCACGACTGCAGGTCCTTCCGGTCCCGGGTATCCTCTGGAAGCTCGGCGAACCAGCGCGCAGCCGAGATCTCGCCGTCGGGGTCCGCGACCTCCGGCTCGGTCGTCTCGGCGTGTGCCGCGTACACGGGGAGGACGCCGGTCATCGACTGGTCGCCACTGACGATGCGGAGCCGGGTGAGGATGGCCAGCCCGTCGTAGCTCACCTCGACGCCGGCCTCCTCTTCGAGTTCGCGTCTCGCGGCCTCGGCGTAGGATTCGTCCGGTTCGACTCCGCCGCCCGGGAGTACCCAGAGGTCGACGCCCTCGTGCCGCACGAGCAGTATCTCGCCGCTCTCGCGATAGACGATGGTGTGGGCCCCGTAGGGGGCGCCGGTCCGGTTGGTTCGCTCTGCTAGCGTCTGGAACCGCCGGCGTGAGACGTATCGGGTTCGGGTGGTCTCGACCATGCCGTCGTGCTGGTCGGCCAGCTCGTGGTACGCCTGTTCTCCCCGCTGGTTCGCTTCGCGGGCGAGGTACCAGAGGTCGTCCACCCGCGTCATCTGGACCGCGGGTTCGGGCACAGCTCTGGGCCGACACGCGAGAGAGACGGAGTGGCGAAAGTGTTCATTGATGCACTCTACCGTACGGGTCGGCAAAATCGCTTCGGCTCAGACAGTTTCGCTATCACGGCTATCTTCGGTCCCGGCACCACCACCCGCTTCCCCCTCCCTTTCAAACGTGGAAGTACAACTCCTATCCGTATGACGTCCGCACTGTTCGTCGTCAGCGAGGAAGGTTACTGGGCAGAGGAATGTATCGAGCCGCTCACCACGCTCGACGGTGCTGGCGTGGACGTGACCGTCGCGACACCCTCGGGCGACCCGCCGGTCGTCGACGAGCGCTCGCTCGACCCCGACGACATCGGCGAGGAGGAAGCAGAACGGCTTCGTGAGATCCACGAGACCGACGAGCGACTGAACGACCCCGTTCCGGTGGCCGGCGAGGACGCGGCCGACTACGACGCGGTCGTCTTCCCCGGCGGTCACGGGACCGAGTGGGACATCAACCAGGACTCGGACGCACGGCGGCTGCTCAGTGACGCAGTGGCCGGCGACTCAGGCGTCGCCCTCGTCGTCTGTCACGCCGTGGGAATCCTCGGATTCGCCCACGACGACGACGGTCGCTACCTCGTCTCCGGCCGGGACGTCACCGGCTTCCCCAACGAGTGGGAGGAGGACATCGTCGACGAGTACGACCGGATGCCCGACGGGCGGAAGCTCCCGTACTGGGTCGAGGACGAGGTCATCGCCGCGGGCGGCAACTGGGACGCCGAACTCGACAGCGACACGAGCGTCACAGTCGACGGCGACCTCGTGACGGCCCGCGGCCCCGGCTCGTCCGCAGCCGCGGCGGAGACGCTGCTCGACCAGCTCGGTATCGAGGCCGACGCCTGACGCGAGAGTCGCCGACCGTCGTGGTGCGACCGCCAGCAGCAGACGCGAATCAGTCCCTTTTTAATCGGGCCGTCGGTAGGTCGAGTCATGAGCTTCGAGGAAGACGACCGCGTCATTCTGCACGACAAGCACAGCGAGTTCGACGGCATGACGGGCACCATCACGCAGGTCATGGAGTCGATGTTCGGCGAGGCCACCTACACCATCCAGTTCGAGGACGGGCAGGAGCAGGGCATCCCGGAGGACCAGCTGGAGGCCGCCGGCGACGAAGACGCCGAGGAAGACGAAGAGTAACTCTCGCTTTCGATGTCGAAGGTTCCGTTCCACTACGTCGACCTGCGCGCCTTCTGTTACGCCACGGAGGACGAGAAACGCGTCGAGGAGGCGCTCCGCTACTACCTCCCAGAGGAGTACGAGGTAGAGCGCATCGAGAACACGGGCCATCACGGCGACCGCATCGTCATCTTCTCGGCCCGAGTGGAGAACGCGGACGACGTGCGACACGTCCTCTCGCGAGTGGCGGAGCTATCCGACATCGAGGGCGTCATCGGCGAACTCGACCAGCGAGTGACCGACAACTGCGAACTGTTCTTGCGACTCGACAAGCAGGCCGCCTTCGGCGGTGAGACCGAACTCGGGCAGGGCATCACCTTCCGGGCGAAGGTCGAGGCCTACCCGGCCAAGAAGGAGGCCGCCGTCGAGAACGCGCGAGAGACGCTGGAATCGCTCCGCGAGGAGTGACCATGCGCCTGTACGAGGCCGTCCACGCCCACCCCGACGGCGAGGCGACCGTCTCGCGACTGGCCCACACCGCCGCCGAGTACGGCTACGACGGCATCGTCGTCAGGAACCACGGCGACGCTCGAGCCGACTACGACCACGAGCGAATCGCTGAGGAGTACGACATCGACGTCGTGCCCGCGCTGGAAATCCGCGCGGACAACCCGTCGCAAGCGTCCGGCTACGTCGGCAACTACCGACGCCAGTATCCCCTCCTCCTCTGTCACGGCGGCACCGTCCAGCTGAACCGGTTCGCCGTCGAGAACGAGCGTATCGACGTCCTCGCCCACCCGATGCGACGAGAGGGCGACTTCAACCACGTGCTGGCGAAGGCCGCCGTCGAACACGGCGTCCGCGTCGAGTTCAACTTCCGGAACGTGCTCCGGCTCACGGGCGGGGGACGTGTTCAGACCCTCCGCTCGCTCCGCAAACTCCGCGAACTCGTCGAGAAGTTCGACGTCCCGTACGTCGTCAGCGGCGACCCGGAGTCGCACCTCGAGCTGCGCGCCTCGCGGGAACTCGCCGCCCTCGGCGAGCACGTCGGCTTCTCGGCCGACCAGATACGCGAGGGGCTGGCCGAGTGGGGTCGCCTCGCCGACCGCAATCGCGAGCGAGACTCCGAGGGATTCATCGAACCCGGGGTGCGTAGAGGTCGGTATGAAGAGACCGATTGAGGAACACGCCGCCCGCTTCGACGAGATGGCCGGCCGGTACGACGACGAGGTCAACGACACCGACGAGTACCGCGCCTGCGTCTCGCTCGTCCTCGAACACGCCCGCGACGGCCTGACGGACGAGGACACCGTCCTCGACCTCGGCTGTGGCACGGGCGCCATCGGCCTCTCGCTCGCCGAGTACGCCGGCCGCGTCGTCTGTCGTGACATCAGCGAGGGGATGCTGGAGACCGCCGAGGAGAAAGCGACCGAGGCGGGACTCGACAACGTCGAGTTCGGGACCGGCTCGTTCCGCGAGCCGAACTTCGACGGCGACGTCTCCGTCGTCGTCACCAACTTCGCGATGCATCACCTCTCCGACGAGGAGAAACGCGAGGCCATCCAGGTCATCGCCGACCTCGGCCCGCGAAAGTTCGTCCTCGGCGACGTGATGTTCTTCGGCGAGCCCGACCCGGACGAGCCGTTCTACACACCCGAGGTCGACGACCCCTCGACAGTCGGCCACCTCGCCGACGCCTTCACCGACGCGGGGTTCGTACTCACCGCCGTCGAACCCGTCCACGACCAGGTCGGTGTCCTCGTCGGCGAGCGCGTCGATATCCCGCCGGTCGAGGACTGAACCGGCGCCCGAACCGATGACAAACCACCGAACCAGCCAATGAAACACCTCCCCAAACACCTCCGGCCGCGCTGGCGCTACCTCGCCGTGCGACTGGAGTCGACCCCAGACGCGAGCTTCGACCGCGGCGACTTCCAGCGAGAGCTGTGGTACGCCGCCCAGAACCTCGTCGGCGACGTCGGGAGTGCCGACGCCGACTGTACCGTCGTCCGGTTCGAGTTCTCGAACGGAACCGGCCACGCGGTCGTCCGCGCCCATCACGGCGAAGCGGACACCGCCCGGGCGTCCCTCGCGTGTATCGCCTCGGTCAACGGTGACGCCCTCGGCGTCGCCGTCACCGGTGTCTCCGGCACCATCCGTGCCTGTGTGGAAAAGTACTTAGGAAGTCCGTCGGAAGGACCGACCGAGAGAACGGTCGCGTTCGAGTCGGACGACCGTCACGCCGTCGAGCGAGATTCCGTGCTCGACGTCCGTGTCGACGGCGACTACATCGGCGCGACGAACCTCGATTTCGAGTGACACTATGCAGGGACAAGCTTCACAGCAGGCGTACGACCGGGGTATCACCATCTTCTCCCCGGACGGTCGCCTCTACCAGGTCGAATACGCCCGCGAAGCGGTCAAGCGGGGTACCGCCAGTATCGGCGTCAGAACGAACGAAGGGGTCGTCTTCGCCGTCGACAAGCGCATCCGCTCCGACCTGATGGAGCGGACCAGCGTCGAGAAGATACACAAGGCCGACGACCACATCGGCATCGCGAGCGCCGGCCACGTCGCCGACGCCCGCCAGCTCATCGACTTCGCCCGCCGGGAGTCCCAGATCAACCAGCTCCGGTACGGCGAACCCATCGGGGTCGAGACGCTCACGAAGCGCGTGACCGACCACATCCAGCAGTACACGCAGGTCGGTGGTGCGCGCCCCTTCGGTGTCGCGCTCATCATCGGCGGCATCGAGGACGGTGAACCGCGACTGTACGAGACCGACCCGTCCGGCACGCCGTACGAGTGGAAGGCCCTCGCCGTCGGCTCCGACCGCGGCGACATCCAGGACTACCTCGAGGAGCACTACGACGAGGAGGCCGACCTCGACGGCGGTATCGAACTGGCGCTTCGCGGGCTCGACACGGTGACCGAAGGCGGTCTGCGACCCGAAGGGCTCGGGCTGGCGACCGTCGACGTCGAATCCGAGCGGTTCGTCTCGCTGACCGACGACGAGGTCGAGGAGTACCTGGTCGAGTTCGACCTGCTCGCGAGCGAGGAAGACGAGGACGCGGACGACGACGCGGACGTCCAGTAATCCCCGTCCGGCCATCGGTGCGGGAAACACCTTTTTAACTGCCCGACGTACAGTTCAGGTATGATTTCACTCGACGAGGCCGTGACAGCGCGACTCGAATCTCACGGCGCACGATTCGAGGTACTGGTCGATCCGGACGCCGCACTCGCCATCAAACGCGGCGAGTTCGAAGGCGAACTGGAGGACGTCATCGCGGCGGAGGACGTGTTCGAGGACGCCTCTCGGGGTGACAGACCCGCGGAGGAGGACCTCGAGAAGGTCTTCGAGACGACCGACCCCCTGAAGATCATCCCGGAGGTCATCAAGCGCGGGGAGATACAGATAACCGCCGACCAGCGCCGCGAGATGCAAGAACAGAAGCGCAAATCGCTCATCAACAAGATCGCCCGGAACGCGGTCAACCCACAGATGGACAACGCGCCGCACCCGCCGGAGCGAATCGAGTCCGCCCTGGAACAGGCAGGGTTCAAGGTCGACCCGATGGAGCCCGTCGAGAGCCAGGTCGACGACGCGCTGGACGCGCTGCGGCCCGTCATCCCCATCCGGTTCGACGAGGTGACCATCGCGGTGCACGTCCCCGCCGATTATGCGGGCAGTACACAGGCGCAGGTCCGTAACTACGGCGAGCTCGAACGCGAGGAGTGGCAGAACGACGGCTCGTGGGTGGGCGTCGTCACCTTCCCCGCGGGGATGCAGAACGACTTCTACGACATGGTCAACGACCGGACCAGCGGGACGGCCGAGACGCGCATCATCAAGGACGAAGACGACCTGAAGACGCGGTGAGTCGAGGCGCCACGCACGACGAGAACTGACCCGTTTTCGATACGTTTGGGTGGGGACGTAAGGGCGGTGCGGCCGTTCGCTCCAGTACGCACCGACCGAGCGTCATGACAGCGAACACATCATCCGAGGTCGACGACGACGGCGGCCAGTCCACGACTCCCGGTGACGGCCAGGGTGTTCCGGGCTGGCGACGGTTCCGCCAGTCCGTTCTCCTCGGCGCCGACCGTCGGCTCGTCTGGACCTCCCTCGTCCTCGCGATGTTCCTGTTCGTGTTCGGGATGGGATGGGCCGGACTCCTCGGAGTGACGAAGAGCAGCGCCGTGACGCCCGTGTTCAGCGCGACCATCACCGGCGTCTTCACCATCGTGAGCATAGTGCTCTCCATCAACCAGCTGGTCCTCTCGCGGGTGCTCGGGTCGCCGGGCGAACTGTCCGAGAAGATGGACGGCTCCATCGAGTTCAGGGAATCGCTCGAGGATCGGGCCGGGGTGAGTGCCGCCCCGACCGACCCCGGCGAGTTCACCCGCCTCATCGTCGACACGCTCCAGGACCGGGCCGGATCGCTCGACGAACGACTGAGCGACGACGGAGACGACGTGGCCGAGCAGGTGCACGAGTTCGCCGAGGCCATCGAAGAGTACGCCGACAGCGTCGAGGAGAAGCTCGACGGGCGCGACGACGAGACGTTCAACGTGCTCTCTGCGGTGTTGATGGACAACTACTCGCAGAACATGCGACAGGCGCGTCACCTCCGCGACGCGCACGAGGACGACCTTTCGGAGTCGGCCCTCTCTGATCTGAAGGACATCAGGGAGTTGTTGCGGACCGTCGGCGTCGCGAGGCAGTACCTGAAGACGCTCTACGTCCACCAGGAACTCGCCCGGCTCTCGCGGCGGTTGCTGTACGTCGGGGTCCCTGCACTAGCCGCGATGTCGGTGACCGTTCTGGGGTACGGTCTGTCGAGCGGCCCACCCGTGTCCGGCACCCGACTCCTGCTCGTCGTCGCCTTCTCGCTCGCAATCGGGTTCGCTCCGTTCGCCGTGTTGTTCGCCTACGTACTGCGAATCGCGACGATCGCGCGGCTCACTGCGTCGATCGGTCCGTTCACACCGAAAGAAGAGTCGCCCGGTAGCTGAGAACTATCCTTTCTTGAAGCCGAGCAGGAACCCACCGGTGAAGCCCGCGCCGACAGAGAGCGTTGAGATGATCGGTTCGATCCAGCCGGCCTGTACGTCCGTTCCACCTTCGGCGGCCTTCAGTATCCCACCCGAGAGTTCGTCCCACTTGACCGAGATGTAGCCCTTCGACTCGAGGAACTTGAAGAGCGCGAGTTCGAGGCCGACGAGGACCGCGATGAGCTTCGCGATCTTCTTGGCTGCGAATCCGATGACGGCCCCGATGACCGCACCGGACCCGAACTCCAGCCCGAGTTGTTGTGGGTCCAATCCTAGCGGAAGCATAACGGAATACGTACCGTACGTTCGAATAAGTCTTTTGGGCGTCCCTGCGGGCGAATTCCCGCCTTCGAGCGCACCGACGGTCTCGGATTCTGTAGGACCATCTGTACAGCCACCCTGGCAAGAGATTGAAGAGGTACGGGACGCAAGAGACGACTATGGACCGCCGTCGCACAACGGAGGTGCAGGACCGGCACGGTTAGCACGGCCTGCCGGGCGGGCTGTGCCCCGTCCGGAGCGCGAACCGCCACCACGACCGCCAGTGCCGACAGCGGAGGGACGATAACGTTCTAATGAGGGCAATCATCGCGAAACGAGTCGACACCGGGACCGCAGATACGACCGAGATACGGGAGCTCGCCCACGCCGCAGGCTACGACGTGGTCGCCGAGCTGACCCAGTCGCGGTCCGCAGACCCTGCACTCCAGTTCGGAGAGGGGAAGGCGGACGAGCTGGCCGCGCTCGCCAGGCGTGAGAACGCCGAGACGGTCATCTTCGACAACCGGCTCGGCCCGTACCAGATGTACAACCTGGGACAGAAGCTCCCCGACGGGTGTGGGGTCATCGACCGGTTCACGCTCATCCTGGAGATATTCGGCCAGCGGGCCCAGACCCGCAAAGCACAGCTACAGGTCGAACTCGCGGAACTGCGCTACGAACTCCCGCGCGCCGAGGCGAAGACGAGCCTCGCGAAGCGGGACGAACATCCCGGATTTATGGGACTTGGCGAGTACGACGACAGCCGCGAGCAGGACATCAAGGACCAGATCAGCCGCATCCGGGACGAGCTCTCTCGCATCGAGCAGACCGAGGAGAACCGGCGCGAGCGTCGCCACGAGGCCGGCTTCGACCTCGTCGCACTCGCCGGCTACACGAACGCGGGCAAGTCGACGCTGATGCGACGGCTCGCGGCCGACCTCGACGTCGACGAGAACGAGGACGTCCACCCCGACCTCGACCAGACCGCGGAGTCGGAGGACCGGCTGTTCACCACGCTCGGGACGACCACCCGGCGGATGGACCTGGAGCCGCGAGACGTCCTGCTGACGGACACCGTCGGTTTCGTCTCCGACCTGCCGCACTGGCTCGTCGAGTCGTTCAAGTCGACGCTCGATTCGGTCTACCGGGCGGACCTCGTCCTGCTCGTCGTCGACGTCTCCGAGCCGGTCGAGGAGATACGCGAGAAGCTGGTGACGAGCCACGACACGCTGTACGAGCGCAACGAGGCGCCCATCGTCACCGTCCTGAACAAGATAGACGCGGTCGGCGAGGAAGAACTCGAAGAGAAGCGCGCCGCGCTCGCCGCACTGGCACCGAACCCCGTCGCGGTCTCCGGCCGCGAGGGACTGAACATCGACGCGCTGTACGACCGCATCGTCGACGAACTGCCCGAGTGGCAGCGGGAACGGCTCGTCCTCCCGATGACCGACGACACGATGAGCGTCGTCTCGTGGATACACGACGAGGGGAACGTCTTCGAGGTGGACTACGGCG
The DNA here is from genome assembly GCF_051208015.1 of Haloarchaeobius lipolyticus. NCBI lineage: Archaea > Methanobacteriati > Methanobacteriota > Halobacteria > Halobacteriales > Halorubellaceae > Haloarchaeobius > Haloarchaeobius lipolyticus. The sequence continues at coordinate 410,011 of NZ_JBPKGF010000001.1, forward strand.
ACGACGACGTGCTCGTCGACTTCGAGGCGCGGCCGGCCATCGTCGAGCAGGCACGGGCGAAGGCGGGCGAGCTGTCGCCGTCGGTCGAGTCGATCTGAGTGCCGTCAGTCGTCCGTCTGGACCTGCTTCTCCTTCGATAGTACCCGGACGTCTTCGATACGCGTGTCGGGATACTGCCCGTCGGCGTCCTTCTCCGCGGCCTTGACCATGTCCCATACTACGTTGAGACCGGTCGTCACGCCTTCCAGCGCTTCCATCTCGCAGCCGGTCTTTCCGGTCGTCTCGACGGCGACCCGCAGGGTGACGGTGTCCCCCTCGACCGTGAACTCGGTGTCGACCCCCGTGACGGGAATCTGGTGGCACATCGGGATGGTCTCCCAAGTATGCTTCACCGCCTGTATCGCGCCGATTCGCGCCGTCGCCAGCACGTCGCCCTTCTCGACCTCGTTCGCCCGGATGGCGCCGACGGTGGTCGGTTGGAGGCGGATGGTGCCCTCGGCGACGGCCCGGCGCTCCGAGTCCGGCTTGTCTCCGACGTTGACCATCTGTGCCTCGCCGGAGTCGTCGACGTGGGTGAGGTCGTCTGCGGGACTGGTGTCGGACTCGCCCTCTCGGCCGCTCATTCGCGGTCACCCCACATGGCTCGCGGAATCCCATCCAGCAGGTCGGAGGCGAGCAGACCGTAGCCTTGCTCGTCGACGACCGCGTCGCCAGCCTTGCCGTTGACGTGGGCGGCGACCGCGCCCGCGGTGACGGGCTCTTGCGTGCTCGCGAGCGCGCCACAGATGCCGGCGAGCACGTCGCCGGTTCCGCCGACGGTCATACCCGGGTTGCCGGTCCGGTTGACCCGCGTCGTCTCGCCGTCGGAGACCACGTCGTACGGACCCTTCACCAGCAGGGTCTGCCCCAGGTCCGCGGCGAACGATTCGACCAGTTTCCGGCGCTCGCGCCAGTCGTCGGCGGTCTCCCCGCCCATGTCGACGAGTTCGCCCTGGTGGGGCGTACAGAGCAGGTCGGCCTCGGTATCGACGTCCGGGACGACCCGGAGGGCATCGGCGTCGACGACGGCCGTTCCGTCGAACGAGGAGAGGAACTCGCGAACCGCGTCGAGCGTCCCGTCTGCCCTGCCGAGCCCGGGGCCGACGACTACGCAGTCCACGTCGAGAGCCCGGTCGAGCAGCTCGTCGACGTGCTCGGGCTGGAGCAGGTCGCCCGCGAGCCCGTGGACGATGAGTCCCTCCTCGTAGCCCTGTACCTCGCGAGCGACCTGCTCGGGACAGGCGAGGTGGACGAGGTCCGCGCCCGCCCGCATCGCTGCCTGCCCGGCGAGGGCGGGCGCCCCGGTGTACGGGCCGCCACCGACGACGAGCACCTCGCCGAAGTCGCCCTTGTGGGCCGAGGGGTCCCGGCCGAGGACGCGGAGGTCGCCCCGCTCGACGAACAGCTCCGCGGTGGCCGGGATGCCGATGTCGGCGACGGTCACGGTCGCATCGAGCGAGTCGAGGCCGGGTTTCTCGTCGTGAAACGTGACCACGTGGTCGGCCTCGACCGCCACGCCGTCCGCCTGCCCGGTGTCGGCGTCGACGCCGGAGGGGACGTCCACGGCGACGACGGTCGCGTCCGAGTCGTTGATGGCCTCGGCGGCGGTCGCCTCGGGCTCTCGAAGTTCTCCGGTCACGCCGGTTCCGAGCATCGCGTCGACGACCACGTCGCAGTCGGGGAGGTCGAAGTTCGCCGAGTCACGGACCTCCTCCGTGGTGTACTCCGCGTCCTGCAGAGCGTCCCAGTTCTCGCGGGCGATGTCGGTCGAGATTGTCTCCTCGCGGCCGAGCAGGAACGTCTCCGTCTCGTAGTCGTCGAGAAATCTGACCGCCACGAAGGCGTCCCCGCCGTTGTTCCCTCGCCCGGCCACGACGCAGACGCGGTCGCCGGGGTCGGCGTGCTCGCGGACCACCCGGGCGGTGGCGTTCCCGCTCGACTCCATGAGCTGTTTCCGCGGGACGCCGAGGGCGGCGGCGTTCTCGTCGACCTGCGCCATCCGGTCGCTCGTGATCATACGCGGGGCTTCGCAGGGCGGGACGTAAAGAGTACGGGAGAGCGACCCGAGCACCGTTTCGCCACACGCCAAAGGGTTTCCGGGTCGCCACCGAACCCTCTAGCATGAACCTCCCACCGGTCGGCCTCGGCACCATGGGCATCGACGACCCGGACGCCATCGCCGCCGCCCTCGACGCGGGCTACCGTCACCTCGACACGGCACAGATATACGACAACGAAGCCGTCGTCGGGGAGGGCCTCGCCCGGAGCGATGTGGTCCGGGACGACGTCTTCCTCGCGACGAAGGTCTGGGCGACGAACCTCGCTCCCGAGGACGTGCGCGAGAGCACCGAGGACAGCCTCGACCGCCTCGGCGTCGACTCGGTCGACCTGCTCTACGTCCACCGGCCAATCGAGGCGTACGACCCCGAGACGACGCTCCCGGCGTTCGACGAGCTGGTCGAGGACGGCCTCACTGAACACGTCGGCGTCTCGAACTTCACGCGCGACGAACTCGACGAGGCCCGCGACGCCCTCGATTCGCCTATCTTCGCCCACCAGATAGAGTACCATCCGTTCTTCCAGACGCCCGACCTGCTGGCCGACGCGCGCGAACACGACGAACGGGTCGTCGCCTACTCGCCGCTGGCACAGGGGAAGGTGTTCGACGAGCCAGCGCTCGCGACAATCGCCGACTCCCACGAGACCTCGCCCGCCGCGGTGGCGATCGCGTGGCTCTGTGCGAAGGAGGGTGTCGCGACGATTCCGAAAGCGGGGAGTCGCGAGCATCAGGAGGCGAACCTCGCGGCAGCACAGCTCGAACTGACGGAAGCGGAGTGTGCCCAGATCGACGAGCTGGCCCGGGGCGAGGAGCTGTTCCCGGAGTAAAGAGCAACCGCCAGGACCGTCTCAGTACGTCGTCGTCAACCGCTCGGCCTGGTAGCTGTTCGTCAGCCAGTCGACGAGCCCGGCTACCTGCCGGATGGTGACGAAGTTGTTCGTCTCGGCGACGCCGCCTTCGAGGTCGTAGCGAACGCCGTCCTCGGTCACGAGTACCGCGAGGCCCTTGTGGAGGTTCGGCGCTGCCTCGAAATAGGCGTCTCGAACGGCGCGAAGCTCCTCGTCCGTGCCCTGCCACTTGCCCGATTCCTCGTGGAGACCGTCGAGCACGCGCCGTTTGAGTGCGGAACCGTCGACCGCCGCCGGGACGAACGCCTCCGGGTGGCCGAAGTCAGACGCCCCGAAGAAGACCAGATGGCCGTCGAACTCCTGGGACCTCGTCCGGCAGACGGCAGCGATGGCGTCAACGTCGAGAGTGGACTCCTCGTCCGACTCTCTGAGTCGCGCTATCGAGTCTCTCCGCATAGCGGCCTGTTCGGCGAGTGATTCGAGGTAGCGGTCGTTCAGGTCGGCGATGGGTGAGTCGTCGGTCATCGGTGTCTCGGGAACCGGTGGTCAGTATCGGATCCGGAAGTCTTCTTCGTCGGTCGGTTCTTCGTACGTCACCTCGACGTCGGTAACGCTCGCGGCTGGGCTGCCCTCGTGACACCAGTCGACCATCGATTCGACGGCAGATTCTGGCCCCTCGAAAACCGCCTCGACCCGACCGTCTTCGAGGTTGCGGACCCAGCCGGCGACCCCGCGTTCGTCGGCCGTATCGCGGGTGTTCGCCCGGTAGTAGACGCCCTGTACCCGTCCCGTGACGAAGACGTGTGCCCGGACGCGGTCGCTGTCGGTCATGGTCGTCGGTTCGTCGACGGGAGTGAAAAATTCTGGCGTCGGTCACGGGGCCGACGCCGTGTTCGCGCAGTGTCGCCGTCCGATTTCCGAGGTGCTATCGGTATCGGAACTATATCGTATCTATGAAAGAATGGGGAAGTGAGCAGTTAACTGACTACTTGGAGAACTTGCTCGAGAGGGTGACTTCGTCGTCGTTGATGTCGTCGACGGAGTCGTGCTTGAGCTCGAAGGTGTCCTTCTTCTCGTCCTCCCAGCCCAGCTTCTTCCGCATCCCTTTCGAGAGAGTCGATTCCGGCTTGATGTACGCTTTGTTGCCGCTCACTCGCTCGATTCGTCCGATCGTGTCGCCGTCGTTGGACACTACCTTCTTACCCTTGTCGTTGTCTTCGAATTGTCGAACCATTTGTATACTCCGGACGTCCCCGCCCTCCGAATCAGCGGTGGGCGAGTGTCCACCTCCTTATTGGACATTAGAGGATATATAACAACAGCTTGATAATTATTTCTAGGAATCAACAGTTCGATTCTATATCGGATTGACATCATTTTGGGCGGCCCGGTCGTGGAGACGTTCGGCGACGTCGTCGAGGTGTTCGAGGCCGACGACCGCGACCACGTCACCCCGATTCCGGAGTGAGGCCAGGTGTCGGGCCATCGTCTTCTCGCGCGCCTCGTCGAGTAGTGTGAGCGGAAGTGGTGTCTTCGTGGCCCGCCTCAGTGCCCGGTTCCGCGCGATGAACCGACGCTCGTCCTCAGCCTGGACTGCCGGTAGGTCCTCGCGTGTGCAGTCGTGAGATATCTCGGGGACGGCCTCGTCCATCGAGACGAGCCCCAGCGGGCCGACCGTGGCCGTTACTCTGCACTCGAGCGCGTGCCGAGAGAGACCGTACACGTCTCCGAGGACCCGACGAACGGTCAACATCGCTGTTTTCTCGTTCCTGAGTTCTGCGGCCATCGTCCTGAGGAACGACCACGTGGGCGCGTCGATTCCGACGACACTGGCGTCGGTATCCATCGCCTGGATGGCCGCGCTCATCTCACCGCCGCGGCTGGGTGGCGACCGCTCCTCGCGCGCGTACTGCTCGAACAGGGGAACGGCGAGCGGCGCGAGTTCGAGTGCGACCACGTCCGGGCCGTACGTTTCGACCACGTGTTGGACGCGGTGGACACTCGCGGGGTGGTCGTGGACGATTCCGAGCAGGACGAGCCGTCCGGCTGTGGCCGTCGGCGGTACGGTCCGGACGTGGTCGTCGTTCACTCGGGGGTCGTCGATACTATCGAAGTCGATTCCAACGTCATCACTGGTTTCAGCCATCGTGGTGGGGGGAAGCTGAGCGACCTGCCTGCACGTCGCATCGAGATTGAGATGGGTTACGCCCCGAGAAATAAAGCCTTATCGGCAGTCTCACCGCGATGAACTGTCCGGGCGACAGGTTTCACCCGTCGAGACGGTACGGCCGCTTCGGGGCGTTTTTCCCGCCAGCCCACCAACCGCCGTCCATGTCCCAACACCGGAGCAACATCGCGCCGAGTACCCTCGGCGTGGAGTTGCAGGAGGGTGGCGTCGCCGTCGAGTACACTGACGGCCGGTCCGTGTTCTACCACGGCGTGCCGGAGAAGCGAGAGGGGAGCGTCGAGTGTCCCCCGGGCAAGCACGTCCAGGTCCTCGTCACGGACCCGACCGAGACGGAGGGCGTCCTCGTCTACGTGAACGACCTGAAGACAGACGACGACATCCTCGAATCGACCGGTGTCGGTCGACTACTGCTCGGCGCCGGCGAGGAGGAGGAGCTGTTTCCGGGCGTCCACGTGAAACGCGGCGGTGTCCGGACCACCGTCTCCGCGGACCCCGACGAGGCCCGCGGACGCGTGTTCGTCTTCGCCGAAGACGAGATGAGCGAGCACTCCTTCGAGATCGTCTGATGCCGCTGCGGAAGCGCTGGCACGCCCTCGACCGAGCCGTGCTGGGACGGGTCCCCGACCGCCTGGGGATGTACGAACTCGGCGACGAAGAAGGAGAAGTCGTCGAGGTCGGCCACGGCGTCCTCCGTGACGAACTGAAGAACGCGCTCTCGTACTCGCGGGCAGCGACGGTTCGCTGGGAGGCCACCCAGACGCGCGAACAGGCGGCTGCACTCGCACGCGAGCACCGTGACCGACTCTGACTCCCGGGACGTATCGACGCTCGTCCGCGCTCGGCCGCGACGCCGTCACTGGATGTAGGACGGGTCGTCCCCGTCACACTCTGCCTCGTGTGCCCTGGCATCGGCCGGGTCGTCGAACAGGAGGCCGCAATCCTCACATTCGTGCCACGTCGTGCCGTCGAGACTGGTCTGCGTGACCATGTAGCAACCGTGGACAGCCGCACCCTTTGGCGTTTCCCGGGGTCGTCATGTTCGGTGGCGTGACACCTCTCCCGGAGAGGGGAATTCTCAAGACCACGCGGTGAAAAATACCTGTCATGAGCTCTCAGGAAGGGACGGACCTCGTCCTGACGGTGCGAGCCGCCGAGAAGCGCGATGCCGGACGCGGCGTCGCGCGCATCCCAGAGTCCGCGCGGAAGGCTCTCGGGGTTCTGAGCGGCGACACCGTCGTCATCGAGGGGTCGCGCCGGACGGTCGCGAAGGTCTGGCCAGCGGGGTCGGAGGTTCCCGACGGCGTCATCCAGATAGACGCCGACGGACGTGCCAACGCGGGCGCGAAGATCGGCGATACGGTCACGGTCTCGGCCAGGGAGGTCGCCGACGCCGAGGTCATCCGGCTCGCGCCACCGGACTCGGTCGGGCGCGTCCCGGCTGGGCTCGTCCAGCGCGCCATCACGCGTGACCTCGAGGGACGGCCGGTCAGCGTCAACGAACGGATCCGACTCGAGCGCATCTCGACCGCTCCGTTCCAGATCGTCGGGACGGTACCCGACTCGCCGGTTCGCATCACGGCACAGACCGAGATACAGGTCACCGGCTCCGGGTCGGGAGGAACGACTGCCGACACGGGTACGGAGGCCGGCTCCGGCGGCGGCCCGGGGACGGGCAGTGACCGCGGAGCGTCGACCGTCGCCCAGTCGCCGCCACCTGAACAGCAAAGCGGGGTCACCTACGAGGACATCGGTGGGCTGGACGACGAACTCGAACTCGTCCGCGAGATGGTCGAACTCCCGCTCTCCGAACCGGACCTCTTCCGGAAGCTGAACATCGACCCGCCGCGCGGGGTCCTCCTCTACGGCCCGCCCGGCACGGGGAAGACGCTCATCGCGAAGGCCGTCGCCAACGAGGTCAACGCCGAGTTCATCACCATCTCCGGCCCGGAGATAATGTCGAAGTACAAGGGCGATTCCGAAGAGCGCATCCGGCGGACGTTCGAGCAGGCTCGAGAGAAGGCACCGGCCATCATCTTCTTCGACGAGATAGACTCCATCGCGGGCAAGCGCGACGAGGAGAGCGACGTCGAGAACCGCGTCGTCGCCCAGCTCCTCTCGCTGATGGATGGGCTCGAATCCCGCGGCGACGTCGTCGTCATCGGCGCGACGAACCGCATCGACTCGCTCGACCCGGCCCTCCGTCGCGGCGGTCGCTTCGACCGCGAGATAGAGATCGGCGTCCCAGACGAGCGCGGCCGCCGCGAGATACTCGACGTGCACACCCGCGGGATGCCGCTCGCAGAGGACGTCGACCTCGACAGAATCGCGGCTCGGACGCACGGCTTCGTCGGCGCCGACCTCGACAGCGTCGCGAGCGAGGCCGCCATGGTCGCCATCCGGAACCGGCCCGCCGACGACGAGGGACGACGGGCGTGGAACGAGGACCCGAAGGTCTCGAGGGCGGACTTCGAGGCCGCCCTGGCGTCGGTCGAACCCAGCGCGATGCGTGAGTACATCGCCGAGAAGCCGAACGTGACCTTCGACGACGTGGGCGGGCTGCACGACGCCAAACAGACCCTGCGCGAGTCCATCGAGTGGCCCCTCTCCTACGGTCCGCTATTCGAGGCTGCGCGGACGAATCCGCCCTCCGGGGTGTTGCTCTACGGGCCTCCCGGCACCGGGAAGACGCTCCTGGCGCGTGCTCTCGCCGGGGAGACCGGCGTGAACTTCATCCGCGTCGACGGGCCGGAGCTGCTCGACCGGTACGTCGGCGAGTCGGAGAAGGCGGTCCGGAAGGTGTTCGAACGCGCCAGACAGGCCGCTCCCTCCATCGTCTTCCTCGACGAGATCGACGCCGTCGCTGGCGAACGCGGTGACGACGGTCACGAGGTGACCGAGCGCGTCGTCTCACAGCTCCTGACCGAACTCGACGGGCTGGCCGAGAACCCGAACCTCGTCGTGGTAGCGGCGACCAACCGCAAGGAGTTCCTCGACCGAGCACTGCTCCGGCCGGGACGACTCGACACCCACATCGAGGTTCCGGAGCCGGACCACGCCGGCCGCCTGAAGATACTGCAGGTCAAGACCGCAGAGAAGCCCATCGGCGACGACGTCGACCTCGATGCGCTCGCCGGCGAACTCGAAGGGGCAACCGGTGCAGATATCGAGGCGTTCGTCAGGGACGCCTCGATGCGCGCCATTCGGGAACTCGCCGACGGACTGCCGCCCGAAGTGGCGAACGCGAAGCGCGACGAGCTCGTCATCGAGGGCCGTCACTTCGAGGCCGCGATGGAACGGCTGTCCCGGTAGGACTCCACGACCCGGTTCTGTCGGCCCACCCCGTGTTTCGGTCGACGACCGCCGGACCCGAAGGCCCATACCAGCCTCCGCCGAACCCCCGGTTATGAGCGACGTCGTCATCGAACAGCTCCCACCCGACGAGGCGTTCGAACTGCTCGGACACGAGACGCGCTTTCGCATCCTCGAAGAGCTCGGCGACGCGGACGGGAACCTCTCGTTCAGCGAACTCCGAGAACGCGTCGGCGTCCGCGACACCGGCCAGTTCAACTACCACCTCGGGAAGCTGACGGGACGGTTCGTCACGAAGGCGGAGCCAGACGACGGTGACACTGGGGGCGATGATGACGATGGGAGCGAACACGACGACGAAATCGGTGGCTACCACCTCACCGGTGCGGGACGGCAGGTCGTCGGCGCGGTCCTCTCCGGCGGGTACACGAAGGCGATGGACGCCGAGACTGTCGAGATGAACGCGACCTGTCTCGACTGCGGCGAACCGATGGAACTCGCGTTCGAGACCGACTCCGTCCGGGTCACGTGCACCGACTGCGGGATGCAGTTCACGGACGTCGAGGTCCCCGCGGGTGTCCTCGAAGGCTACGGCCCGGACGCTGCCGCTGCGGTCGTCGACCGGTGGCTGAAACGACATCTCGGAATCGCATCCCTCGGCTTCTGTCCGACCTGTCACGGCCAGCTCGCGCGACGACTGCAGGTCCCTGCCGACCCCGACGCGCCGGACTGGCTCCCCGACGACGACGAGTTCGAGGTCGTCTCTCGCGCGGAGTGTCGTCGCTGCAGCCAGAACTGGTACAGCGACCTCGGGGCTGCGCTGCTCTCGCATCCAGCAATCGTCGCATTCCATCACGAGCACGGCGTCGACGTCCGAAGTCGGCCGATGTGGGACCACGAGTGGCTGTCGACGAAGACAGCCGACGTGGTTCAGCGAGAGCCCCTCAGGGTCGAACTCGCGCTGTCGCTCGACGACGAGCGGCTCGTCCTCACCGTCGACCGGGACCTGCAGATCGTCGAGGAACGACGCGAACCGGTCGACGCGAACGATGCTCCCACGGATCCTACGGCGTGAGGAGAACGTACCCGACGAGATAGCCACCGAGTGCGAACGTCACCGTCGCGAGACTGGTTCCGAGCCCACGCAGCGCGGTCTCCCGGTCGATTCCGTCCGACGTCGCCAGTGACGGAACGGCACCGATAACGAGTCCCGTCCCGATGGCTCCGAGCGCGAAGTGGTACGCGAGGTCGAGCGTCGGCGGCTGGATGTAGAGCGCGGCGACGGCGAACCCGGTCCCGAGGACGGCTCGCGACGTGACGAACTCTCCGAGCCGTCGCCCTCGAAGCGAGAGGTAGGTCCAGATAGCGGCCCAGGCGAGCACTACCTCCAGCGAGAACAGCAGGACGAGGTTGACCGTCGGGTCCGACGCGAGTGCGAGCTTCGACTCCGGCCCTACGGACGAGAGTGGGTACAGGAGCGTCGGTGGTGACCCCATGAAGAAGTCGCCGAAGGGGTGACTGAGGAGCCCGACAGCCGCGGCAAGCGCGATGAGTCGCGACGGGACCGCACGTCGCAGTCCGGCGACCGTCAGGCCAGAACACGCGAGTAGATAGAGCGTGATGGTCACCGCACCCAGCCGCTCGTGGCTCGAGAGGACGATGGCGTAGAGGAGGCCGACGACGACCAGCAGCCCGATGCCTGACAGTGCCTGCCTCGTCCGGTCTGTTCCCGCCCGAACCGCTCCCAGCAGGCAGACGAATCCCGCCCCGAGCAGCCCGACCACGAGCGAATGCGTCAGTGCGCGGTGGACCGCCCACGAGCCTGCCTGCGCCCAGACGTGCTCCGTCGTCGGGAAGAGGTTCTGCGGGCCAACCTGCACGACGACGTAGAGCGTGTACGCGAGGTCGACGTCGGGCACCATGCCGAAGCCCCCGGCGAGGAATGCGAGCGAGAGCGCCCGAGAGCGCGTGGCTGTCAGCCGTCGGCTCAGGAGGCCCCCGAGGGCGAACCCGAGCAGTCCGTGCCCGATGTACACGTTCCATTCTGCCCCGTTCTCGGCTATAAATCCGCGGGTCGGTCCCGGTCGGTCCCGGTCGGCTGCAGACCCGCGCGTGTTCGTTCTCAGACCCGTGCGTAGCTGTTCTCAGACCCGTGCGTAGCCGTTCCAGAAGATATCCGACGCCCGGTGGCGGTCGTCGTAGGCCTTCAGGCCTCGACCAAGGAGTCCCCGCAGGTACAGGTCGTCGTACAGCGTCGAGTGGGTGTAGTCGACGAACGTCACGGGGACGACCAGGTCGCCGTCCTCACGGAGGACGCTCCCGACCGCGGTGTAGGCGTGTTTGTGCCGGTAGTCCGTGACGACGCCGCCGAAGACAGGAGCGGACTGCTCGTGGGCGGGGAGGGCGTGGAGCGCCTCGATGGACCGGTGGACGAACTCGTAGCAGAACAGGCCCGTGTTCTCGCCGGCGAGCAGTGCATCGAAGCTGACGGGGGACTCGAAGTGCCGGCGCAGGTCGCCGTGGCCCATGAGGACGTTATCCTCGACCGAGCCGGCGGTATACCGACGGAGATCGTAGTTAGAGTACTGCCGGAAACCACCGACCAGCCCCTCGACGATGCCCTTGGGCTCGGCCGCGTCGGCACCGGTGAATCGCCGGACCGTCTCGGTCGTGGTCGGGCGATACCGGTCCCCGCGCAGTCGCATCACCGTGAACGGACGGGTCTCTGCGTCTCGGAGGCGGTCGAAGAACGACCCGTACTGGTGGAACTCGAACCGGACGGCCGGCAGCTCGGCCGCGTTCTCCGCACCTCCCATCGCTGCGAGAATCGGGTCGTCACGGACGAGTTCCTCGACGACGCCCGGCAGGCCGTGGCGTTCGTCGATTGCGGCGCCCTCCTCCGAGCCGGTTCCGGCGAGGGAGATCGTCGTCTCACCTTCCTCCCCGGTCAGTGTCAGCTGGCCGCCGCCTGCGAGCGTGACTCGCGTTCCGTCGACCGTCGTCTCGAACGGGGTCGGGCCGAGCCGCTGACCGGAGAGCGTCGCGAGGTCCTGGGTTATGAGGTTCGTTCCGAGCAGGACGCCGTAGCCGAGGAACACGTTGTCGACGGCCTTTCCGGCCCCGAGCGCCGTCAGCCCGCCCGCGCCAGCGAGCAGCCGGCGGCGGGTGACGTGTGACGAACTGGTGTCGGTGGTGTTGGCGCGTTCAGCGTCGTCACTCTCCACGTCGTTCTCGTTACCGGCGACGAACGAGCCTGCTCGCCGTCGAACCGCCTCCCAGTTCACACCTGACACTCCGCTGGCGCGAGGGTAAACCTTGTGTCACCTGTCGACCAGCTGTGTCACGGATTCACCAGCTCTATCACCGGTCGACCAGCACCGTCTCGCCCGCACGAACGGTGTCGCCCTTCTCGACGAGCAGGTCCTCGCGCTCGACTTCGGGCGGGAACAGCACGTCTGCCCGGCTGCCGAACGCGATGTGGCCGAGTCGCTGGCCGCGAGCGAGTTCGTCCCCAGCTTCGACCCAGGGATGGATCCGCCGGGCGAACGCGCCGGCGATGAGCGTGACCTCGGTGTCTCCCGCCTCGCTGTCGAGTCGGATGTGGACCTTCTCGTTCCTGTCCGAGTCCTTCGAGAACGCGGGACGGTGCAGTCCGGGCGAGTGTTCGACCTCGGTGACGGTTCCCGAGACGGGGGCACGATTGACGTGGACGTCGGTCACGTTCATGAACACACCCACGCGAAGCCGGTCACCCTCTTCCCTGACGACGGAGACCGTACCGTCGGCGGGCGAGACGGTACCTGACTCCGGCGGCGAGCGCGGCGGGTCGCGGAAGAAGTGGAGCGTCGCTGCCGCGCCCAGCAGACAGGCGATTCCCGCGAGGGGTGTCGCGAGTACGGTAGCGATAGGCGAGGCCGCGGCGAGGACGGCGGCGTATCGGCGGCCGGCGGGTACGAAGCGCATCTCGTTCGGGAGGCGGTGTCGAAGGGGTTTGTGCGTTTCGGGGTCGGTTCGTGCGTTCCGGGGACGGTTCGTGTGTTCCGGGGACGGTGTGCGGTTACATCCCGGAAACTACGACCAGAAACTCTGCGTCCGGGCGTACTCGCGCTCCTGGGCCAGGATATCCCGGTAGAAGTCCTGTTCGTTCTCCCTGAGCTTGCTGATGATGCGCGCCGCGTTGTGCGGACCGACCCCGCGGGCGGCGAGGGCGACGACGGCCTGTTTTCCGTGGGACTGCACGAGACTCGCGGCTCGGTAGGCTCGCTCCGTCTGCTTCTCCTGCTCGTCGTCCTTCTCGCTCGCACGGACGGCCGAGACGACCTCCTCGGCCCACGGGTTGAGCGCCGCTATCATCGTCGAGCCGCAGTTCGGACACTCGGGCTGGTCCCGGACCCGTCGCACCTTCGTCTTCTGTTTCCAGTCCTTGCAGTGGACACAGCACAGGAGGACGCGGTCGTTCTGTATGCGCTCTTTGACAGTCTCGATGACGCTCGCGTCGGCGTTCTCAGGGGCGAGCAGCTCCTTTCCGGCGGAGTGGCCGTCCGTCCCGATGGGCGTCAGCTCGCCGTGGAAGACGACCTCGACCTCCCCGGACTGGATCGCCCGGAGCAGCCGGCTGGCGTCGTCGACGGCCAGGTCCTCGTGGAAGACCTCGCGCACCGCCTCGTCGTACATGGGGGTGTCGCGCAGCGCGGCAAGGAGTCGGTCGCCCGACATCCCCCTGCCCTCCCACCGCTTCAACGACCCGAACTTCGCCGCGACCTGTGCGAGCCGGAACTTGAGCGCGTCGGAGTTCTTCAGCGAGAGTTCGATGAGCGGTTCGACGTGGTCTGGGTCCGTCGTCTCCAGCACCTCGACGAGCTCTGCGGGGCGGAGATTCGACGGGACCTCCAGTTCGATGCGGTACGGGTCCGAGTCCATCCCGATGGTCGAGCCCGTCCGCTGGCCGAGCAGCGCGGACAGGAGGCGCCCGAGCGTCTCGTTCACCTTGTGGCCGTAGGGCGCGTTCACGACGAACGTCTTCGCTCGCCCCTCGACGACGATGCGGTCTGCCGTCGGCATCGGCGCCTCGGCGTCGACCTGTCGCTCCAGCTGTTCCAGTGCGGAGACGACCGTCGTCTCGTCGGCCGGATACCGGTTACAGAACTCGCGGGCGACGGCGGTCCGGGGCGCACCGCGCTGGAACTGCGGCTCGGCGACCGCGCGCAACTCGCCGACCTCCCGCGCGACCGACTCGGGGACGGGAATCTCCTGGCCGATCCAGGTCGGAACCTCGCCCGCAGGGTCCTCGATGGGAGAGACCTTGACCTTCCCCTCCTCGTCGTCGACCTCGACGATACGCCACATCTCGCCGCGCTGGATGAACACCTCGCCGGTCGTGGCGAAGTTGACGACGAAGCGTTCGTCGAGCGTCCCGACCTGCTGGCCGGCGGCCATGTCGTAGACCTCGTAGGTCTCCTCGTCGGGTATCATCGAGAGGTTGGCGTAGACGTACTGCCACGTCCCACCGGTCTTCTCTATCTGGTCGGCCTCCTCGTCGAGCCAGACGACCCGGTTGCCGTGGAGTTCGCGAACGACGCCCCGGAACGCCTCCTCGGAGAGGTTGCGGAACGGGTACGCCCGCGTGACGAGTTCGTAGGCCATGCGCGCGTCGATCTCGCCCTCGTCCATGCAGAGCCCGGGAATCTGGTTGGCGACCACGTCGAGGCTCCCGTCGTGGATGGCCGCCGGCTCGACCTCCCCCGCCCTCGCCTGCCGGGCGATGGCCATCGCCTCGAAGGTGTCGTCGGCCCGGGTCGTCACGATAGTCCCCGCCGAGACCTCGTCCCGGCGGTGCCCCGCCCGGCCGACGCGCTGGAGCAGCCGGGCGACCTCCCGCGGGCTCTGGTACTGGATGACGTGGTCGATGCGACCCACGTCGATGCCCAGCTCCATCGAGGAGGTACAGAGCAGCGCGTCGATGTCGCCCGCCTTGAACGCGTCTTCGACCTCGATTCGCGCCTCCTTCGAGAGCGACCCGTGGTGGACGCCGATGGGCAGGTCGAGCTCCTTGAAGCGAGAGCCCAGCGCCTCTGCGGTCTGGCGGGTGTTGACGAAGATGAGCGTCGAGTCGTGGTCGTCGACGATGTCACGGATGGTCCGGACGTGACTCGCCACCGTCGCGTCCGTCATCAGCTTCCCGGCGAGGCGTTCGTCCTCCTCGGTCACCTCGGGTTCGAGCACTCGCAGGTCGAGGTTGCTCCCGACGGAGACCTCCCGGATGGCACAGTCGCGACCTCCGGTGAGGAACGCCCCGACCTCGGCCGGGTCGCCGACCGTCGCGGAGAGGCCGATTCGCTGGTACGGCCCGGCGAGCTCACGGAGCCGCTCCATCGCGATGGTCAGCTGTGCGCCCCGTTTCGAGGCCGCGAGTTCGTGGACCTCGTCGACGACCAGGTGGTCGAGGTCCGAGAGCGCCTCGCGAAGCTTCGAACCGGTCAGCATCGCCTGCACCGTCTCGGGCGTCGTCACCAGCACGTCCGGCGGGTCGTTCGCCTGCTTCGTCCGCTGGTACTGCGTCGTGTCGCCGTGACGAACGTCGATGTCGAGGCCGAGCGTCTCACCCCACCAGTCCAGCCGCTCTCGCATGTCGCGGTTGAGCGCCCGAAGGGGCGTGACGTACAGTGCGCCGATGCCGAATCGCTCCTCACCAGCGGCGGCAGCCTCGTTCGCCTGTACCAGTGCGTCGAACACGGGGAGCATCGCCGTCTCGGTCTTGCCGGTGCCCGTCGGCGCGACCACGAGCGTGTGTCGACCCTCGCCGATGGCGGGGAGAGCCTCACGCTGGGTCGCCGTCGGCGTCTGGAAGCCTCGCTCCGAGAGCGCGGCTCGCACCTCGTCGCCGAGTACTGTGAACGCGGCGGCACCGGCTGTCATCGGGCTCACTAGTGGAGCGAGTACAATGAATCGCTCGCCGCACTTTCTTTCAGCAATTCCCGTTGGCGAGTTGAGCAATAGGACTATCGTCTCCTGTCACACTCTCTTCGTCAGGTAATGAGTGTATCCGGTGGCTGGTATGGGGGATACACGGTGGACGCCGAATGGGACGGTGTCACGGTGAAGAAGGGGCTCGACCTGACGACTGAACCGCTCCCGGCGATAAAGTTCGCGTTCGAATCGGAGCGCGACTCGACCGTCGGGATACGATTGACAGAGCAGTTACCCGACGAGGTGACGTTCGAC
Source organism: Haloarchaeobius lipolyticus (assembly GCF_051208015.1). Lineage (NCBI taxonomy): Archaea > Methanobacteriati > Methanobacteriota > Halobacteria > Halobacteriales > Halorubellaceae > Haloarchaeobius > Haloarchaeobius lipolyticus. The sequence goes on from NZ_JBPKGF010000001.1 coordinate 425,675, forward strand.
CACGTCGCGGTCCACACCGACCATGGCGGTCGGAACTGGACCGCGTTCGAGGACGGGAGACTCGTCTTCACTGGAGCCGTGTCTCCGGGTGAGACCGTCATCACCCTGTTCATGGTCTGGCTCGAACGACCCGAACACGTCTTCCGGTTCCTGACGGAGCCGTACGTCAGGGGGACCTCGGACCCGAACGCGCCCTCCCTGCGGCCGGTCGGCGTCGAGACGACCCTCCGCGTCGTCGATGGGTCGTTCACCGCCGACGAACGGTTCGCCGACGTGCGCGCCGACGTTGCCCGCTCCCTGGGCGAATCGACTGCCACGTCTACCCCGGACTCGGCCGAGCCGGCCCTCCAGATAACGGTCGACCACGGCACGACGGCCTGGCCGCACCCCGTGCATCGCGTGGGGAACTGCGACCTCGACCGGCCCACGACCGACGACCTCGAACATCTCGCACCGGAAGCGGGCGCGCGTGGCGACCACTTCGTCCGCGTCGAGACGCGCGATACATATCACGGCGGCGGCGCCGTCGTCGTGGTGCAGGAGCTGGCGAACGCCTTCGACATCCGCGGTCGTCGCGTCATCGGCGAGGGGACGGTAGACGTGGTCGAGGCCGTCATCAGGACGGACCAGCCGATCGACCGTATCCTCACCTCCCTCGCCGAGCGCGAGCAGGTGTCGGACGTGCTCGTCTCGCCGCTATTCGAGTCGGACGCGCCACAGCCGTTGCCCGCGCCGCCGGGGACGATGGGGCCCGACACTGCGAGCACGTTCGAAGAGCTCCAGTCCACCTTCGACCCGGTCGATGCCGCGGAGCTCGAGGCTGAACTCGACGCGGCGTCCTTCCCGGAGCTGTGGGACGACGACGACCTGAGCATCGACGAGCTGCTCGCGGCGGTCGACTCGGAGGCAGATTCGACCGCCTCGAGCCCGTCGGGAGATAGTCCACCGGCCGAGGAACCGGCACGCGAAGGACGCTCGGACGATGCGGACGACGGGACATCGACAGGGTCGGAGGCACGTGCCGAGAGTGACGTCGAGTTCGACCCGCCGGACGACGACGAGATACGCTGGGTCGTGGCGACTGAGCAGAGCGACTTCGCGACCCGACCTTCGACGTGGCCCGACGTCGCCGAGCTACGAACCGGCCCCAGTCCCGTCCCAGACGGTGAGTCCGCCGATGCTGAAGGGAGCGGTTCCACGGGCCAGATTCATGGCCCTGACCCGCTCGACTCCGGCGCTCCGACCACGGCGAGAGTGGGCGAGACTGGAGTGGGCGAGGCCGGTCCCGATGAGGTGTCAGAGACCGAGATTGCGGAGACCGAGGACGGTGGTGACGAGACTTCCGCGAGCGTTCCGGTCGACGGCCCGCCGGCCTGGGGTCGCACGTTCGAGCCGTTCGCCGACGATGCCGCCGATTCGGAGACCGCAGCCGAGGTCGAAGCACTCACCGAACTCGTCGAGGACCTGCAGACACGCCTGACCGCGCTCGAAGCGGAACTCGAGGAAGAACGGGCGGAGCGTCAGACCCGCTGATACGGGCCGAGCCGCGTCCCGTCGAGAAGGTACGCATCACCGCCGACGAGCCCGTCGGGGAGGAACGGCGAGAGGAAATCGTTGTTCGCGTTGACCCACGTTCCGCCGCAGAGTTCGTTGAACGCCGGAAAGACCACCAGCGACGGGTCTCGCCAGTCCGCTATCAGCGACTCGTCGTGGGCGGCGAACGGGTCCGGAGAGAGCCTACCACGGAGCCAGACTCGCTCGATTCGTCCACCGCCGACCTCGTCGGTCAGGCGCACGCACGGATGTTCGTGTCCCATGCAGACGACGTCGGCGGCGAGTACCTCACGCGATGGCCAGGTGTGGCCGTGTGTGAAACCGACGTCGCCGATCCGCGTCCCGCGGCCGTCGGTGACCGCCGCGTCGATCCACGTCTCCAGGTCGCCGTCGTGGTTCCCCTTCACCACGGTCGTCGGAACCGGGAGCTCCTCGAGCAGAACCTCTATCTCGCCACGCTCCGCGCCGCCGGGACCGCCGATGGAGTGCATGAAGTCGCCGAGAACGACGAAGCGGTCCGGCTCGGTCTCGTGCACGAGGGCGAGGACTGCCTCCCGACGGTCGGACGCGTGGCTCTGAACGTGAACCCCGCGTTCGTACCGAAACGCGTCCTCGATACCCGCGTGAAAGTCTGCGACGACGAGGAGTCGGTCGCCAGCCGTCTCGACGACGGCTGCCGGACTGTCCGGGACCGGCTCCACGCTCGCCATCAGATCGGCTTGAGCGTGTCGTCGTCGGGCTCGTAACAGTGCCCGCCGATGAGCGCGTTCTGGATGGCGTCGTCGACCTCGTCTTCGGTCGCACCGGTGTCGGCGACGACCCGTTCGACGACCGCGGCGCGGTTCGCGCCGTCACCGTCGTCCAGGTCCGACATCACCTCGATGACGTAGTCGTCGAGGTCGACGTCGACCTCGTCACCGGCGTCGGCGTCGCTGTCTTCGTCGGCCTCACCGGCGTCGGCCGATTCTGTGGCTGCATCCTCGGAACTCCCGTCAGCGTCCTCGGTGGCCGGTTCCGGTTCGGCTTCCTCGGGCGGTTCGGGCGTCTCGATGTCCGATTCGCCCGCATCGGGTACGTCATTTCCGGAGCTGAACTCGGTTCCGAACTCCGCTTCGATCTCGGCGCGCTCCTCGTCGTCCATCTGGTACATCCCGTCGGCGCTGGCCGCCGCGGGGTCCGCGCCGGCGTCGGAGTCTGCTGCCTCGACGGTCCCCGGTTCGGGCTCCTCCTCGACACCCAGATCGCCCGGCTCGAAGTCTCCGAGGCTGCCGTCGTCGGCCGAATCGTCGGCTACCGTGTCGGCCGCTTCCGGTTCAGTCTCGGCTGACTCGCCGGTTTCGCCGACCGAGGTCTCGTCCGAGAGCTCCGACTCGGCTTCGGTTCCAGTGCTCGATGCACCCGACGCGCTGGCGGTCGCTGCGACCGTCTCCGGCTCGGTAGTGGCCGGCTCGGATTCCGACGGCGTCGGCTCGCTCGCGGACTCGGAGGGCCCAGAATCAGTCTCGCTCACATCGGTATCGGATTCGCCGAGGTCGACGTCGGATTCGCCGAGGTCGGACCCGGATTCGCTCAGGCTGACATCAGCCGTCTCGGCCCCGGAACCCTCCGCTGTCGGCTGTGCGTCCTCGTCGGCCGTTTCCGAAGGGGCCGGCTCTGCCCTCGCATCGACCGGGACGACGCCGAATGCGCTCCGGTCGCGGTCACGCAGGGATTCCCAGGTGGCCGTCCCGTCGCCGGACTCGTCCGGTGCGAGCGAGAACTCGCGGACCTCGTCCCGGTCGCCGGCGACGACGCGGACCGCGTCGAGGGCGACCTCGCGCAGACCGGCGAGGTACGCCGGCGTGGTCCCGTAGTGGTCGAGTGCGAGCGGGATACCCGCGGCCAGCCCCGGCGGGACACCTTCCGCTTCGAGGGCACGGCGGAGCTCGTCGCCGGTCGCGTCCATCGTCGCGGCCTCGGCCATCGTGGCGATACGCTGGAGCGTCTTCTCCGCGCAGGTTACGACCCAGCGGTCGCGGGTGTCGGCGTCGACCGCGTTGATGCTCTCCGGGCGGATGGAGGTGAACACGCGGTCGGAGTCGTCCGGCGAGAAGGTCCGTGCCTTCCCGGTGATGGCGACGAACGCCGGCGGCGTGGTCGACTCGAGGACCGCCATCTCGTCGGGCTGGTACTGGCCGGCGTAGACGACGAACGCACCGGTCGGGTCGACGACCCGGCCGCGGAGCACGTCGTCGTTGACCGATTCGACCTCGGTCAGGACGCCGACCGCGAACATCCGGTTCGCGCGGGCACCGGTCGGGGTCACGACGTAGTTCGGGGCGCGCTCCTCGTCGGACTCCTGGTGTGAGAGCGTCGCGTCGTCGAACTCGTTCGCGAATAGTCTGTAGGCGACCTCGCGGCGCTGTATCTGGCTCATGCTTCGACCCCCGTGAGCAGCGCAGCAGCACGGTCGGCGGGGTCGTCCTCCGTCCGGCCGAACTCGGTCGCGTCGAGGTTCGCACCGTAGTCGTCGACCGAGAAGTGGCCACGGACCCGGTACTCGCGTCCGACGATGTGCTGGCGGATGCTGTCTGCCACGACCTCCTTGTCCATCGCCTCGCGGGCCTGCGCCTTCGCGTCCTCGATGGTGCCGTCGTACACCTGTTCGGTCAGTTCGCGGTCGAGTACGACCGTCGCGGTCGAACTCCCGTCGTCGAGGATGGCCTTCACGCGCAGATCGTCCTCGCCCTCCACGTCGCCGTGGGCGCGGCACTGCCCGTTCTGGACGACGCGGTTGCACTCGGGACAGCGCTCTATGAGGCCGGACCCCTCGCGGACCGCGATGACGCTCCCGACGAGCGCCACGTCGTAGATGCCGCCGGAAGCGACCGCTTCGGCTATCGACATCTCGCTCGCGGCCGAACCGACCGAGACGTCGCGGTCGAGTTCGGTGACGGTGGTGAACTCGGAGACGTTGACCTCCGGGACACCACGGTACTCACGGACGTACGCGTTCTCGATACGGACCGGTTTGCCCGCCTCGATGGCCGGGTCGACCTCCCAGCAGGTGAACGGGAGCCGGCCGGACTCGTCGCCGAAGACCCCGCTCAGGATGTCCGTCTCGCCGTTCCGGCCGTCGATGGTCCGGCGTTCGACCTCCTCGACGGCGACCTCTACGGTCACGCCGCGGTCGCCGGAGCGAAGGTCCCGGAGGGTCGCCTCGCCGCCGACGTCGTAGGGGACCTCGAGCGCTTCCTCGAGGAACGAGAGCGACGTGCTCTCACCGAGGTTCAACTCGGCCTTGCCGTCCCACTCGCGGACGCCGGCGTTGCCCGCCTGGACCGTGTCTCCGGCGGTGAGCCCGAAGTCGGTCCACGCGGTGTAGGATATCTTCCCGGTCTCGTCGGCGAGTTCACCCTCGAAGATGACCGTCTCCTCGCCCTGTGCCTGGATGGACCGCTTGCCCACCGTCAGGACGCGCCCCGTGACGCTCACGCTGGAGTCAGTCGGGGCGATGTCGGCAATCTGTTTCTCGGACGGTGCGGAGCCGCCGCCGCCACCCGAGTCGTCGCCGTACTTTCGGCGAAGGCTCTGGACGGCCTCGTCCATCGGGACGCTGTACGAGCGCAGGTTCTGCAGGTCGGATTTGACCTCCTCTTTGTCGACGCCAAGGTCGGAGGCGAGCTCCTCGGCGCGGTCGTCGAGACTCATGGCAACTCGTTCGGCGCCATCGTTTAAAAGGATTCGTGGGACCGAAATCCATTCATCGCGGACCCCGTACCCGGAACCATGTACGTCCACGTCAACGCCGCGATGAGCGCCGACGGCAAGCTCGCCGCCCGCACGCGGGAACAACTCAAAATCAGCGGGTCGCAGGATTTCGAGCGCGTCGACCACATCAGGGCGCAGAACGACGGCGTCATGGTCGGCGTCGGAACCGTGCTCGCCGACGACCCCTCGCTGACCGTGGACGCCTCCGAGCGACTGGACAAGCGGGAGGCACAGGGATTGAGTCGACAGCCTGCCAGGATCGTTGCCGACTCGCGGGCGCGGACCCCGACGGACGCCCGCATCCTCGACGAGTCAGCCGAGACGTACGTTCTGGTGGGTTCGGCCGCCCCAGACGACCGAGTCGAGGCACTCGAGGCGGCCGGCGCGACGGTCGTCGTCGCCGGTGACGAGCGTGTGGACCTCGGCGAGGCGCTCAACTCGCTCGAAACGCACGGCATCGAACGCCTCATGGTCGAAGGCGGCGGCGAGCTCATCTTCTCGCTGTTCGAAGCCGGGCTGGTGGACGAGATGACGGTCTACGTCGGCGCGCTCGTGGTCGGCGGTCGAGACGCGCCGACGCTGGCCGATGGCGAGGGGTTCGTCGACGATTTTCCGGAACTCGACCTGGAGGGAATCGATGCGATGGACGACGGCGTCCTGCTCCGCTGGAAGGTACTGTGACTGGGATGCCGCGACGTTCGTGGTGGATTCACCAGATAGTTGGGCGATAGAGTTACATGGGCACTGTGCTTAGGTACCCATTGTCATGGGAGACACCAAGCGTGGACGCGAACGCAAGCACCTCGGTAAGGAATCCCAGATACTCGAAGAGGACATCGAGTATGCGAAGAAGGTGGTTACAGGAGAGAAGGCCGAGGAACCACCGCTCGGCGACGAAGATGAGGACATCGAACTCGACCTCGAGACAGAGATCCTCTACGTAGCACCGTCCGACGACTAGGCTGACGACCCACGACCCATCGACGATTTTTCGAGTGCGTCCCTGACGAAGGAATCGACGCGAGCGACCGGTATGCCACCGACCGCGTGCTCCGCGGGCGGAATCGTCTTCGGGAGCGTCAGCTCCGCCTCGGTGAAGACCTGTCCGACCACCTCGTCGCCTTCACCCGCTCGCTTTCGAGCGACGAGGTCGCGAGTCCGCCGGATGATGCTCGCATCGACGAGTTCGACGGCGTCGAGCTCGTCGAGGAACGAGGGGAAGTCGAGCGTCGGGAACCGGTGGGTATCCCGGACGTACCTGGCGATGAGCACCGCCCGGACGACGTAGAGAGTCCGTTTCACGGTCTGGTCGCACGCGCCCGCCGCGAACCGGTCGTCTCCCTTCGAGACCCTGACGAGCGATTCCGCTGTTCGAGAGGGGGACACCGGCTCGTCGGTCGGTCGGCACAGCCACTCGTCGGCGGTCTCATCGACCACGACGTAGGCCGGTTCGCCGTCCGCGAGCAGCCGGCGCTGGAGGTACTTCCGGAACTGACGCTCGGCCAGCGACCGGTAGTGATGGTAGAGGCGCATCCGCTCGAACTCGTCGGCCACGTCGGTTTCGAGCGCCGCGAGCGGCTCGAACTCCCGGTACCGAACCGGCGTGTGAAGGAACTCCAGGGCCGTCGGATTCGACTCGACGAGCAACTCCGCGAACCGCGTCAGGTTCCAGCCGGTCAGCTCGAGCGCGGGCGGGTAGCTCGTCTCGACCGTCTCGACGTAGCCCCGGAGCGTCGCATATTCCGCGGCTGGCTGTCTGAACAGGAAGGCGACGTCGTAGTCACTTCCGTCGTCGTCGAGCCCCCACGCGCGGCTGCCGAGGTCGCGGGCGGCGAGCACGGTGAAGTCGTGGGTCGATTCGACCTCGGCCAGGGCATCGTCGAGGCCGGGGAGAACGACGGTCATGGCTACAGGTTCGGCGGCCGTCGGAAAAAGGACGAGTGTGGTGTGGTGGCACGGCGGGTCGTCGACCGAGCCGACCCACGGACCCGCGCCGGGTCCGAACGAGCGTCTCGCTCAGTGCTGGTGACCGGTCGCCTCACCGAAGGTGACGCCGAAGCGCTCTTCGAAGAGGTCCATGGCGCTCTGTTCGACGGCCTCGAGGTGTTCGTCGGCATCCTCGCCGTGGTGGACGATGTGGTGCGCACGGGAGGCGAACGAGAGCATCGTGATGTCGCCGACGACCTCGGCGGGCGACTGTTCCCCCTCCGCGAGCAGCTCGACGAGGTCGAGCGGCAGTGTCACTTCGTCGGCGTCCTCATCGGATTCGATACTGAACGTAACCGTCTCGATGTCGTCTGCCATGGTTCACCCGAAGTCCGGCGGCCGTAAAGCCTCTGTGGGTTCGCTGTCCTGTCCCGCCACGAGAGAGGCGACGGTTCGAAGAAAACGAGGACGATGGACGAGTTCGGTCCAGTGTCACTTCGGTCCCTCGTCCTCGAACGCCCCGCCGAAGCTGAACTTCGCTCCACCGGCGTCGCTCTCCTCCAGTCGGAGCTTCCAGCCGTGAGCGACCGCGATGCGGCGAACGATGGCGAGCCCGAATCCGGTACCGTCGCGGTTCGTCGTGAAGCCACGCTCGAACACCTCGGAGCGATGCTCGGGGGGGATACCCGGGCCGTCGTCGGCGACGAAGAAAGCGTCGTCGTTCGCCCCGACTGTGATGGTCAGCGAACCGTCATCTCCTCTCCTGTCGATGTCGTTCGCCTGGGCGTTCGACCCTCCGTTGGCGATGGCCTCCGCGGCCGATTGCTGGTGGCTCTGCGAACTTCGTTCTGTGACGTCCCCCGTCTCGGAATCGCGTTCCGGCGTTCCGTGTTCTATCGCGTTCCGGAACAGGTTCTCGAGCGCCGTCCTGAGTCGCTCTCGGTCCGCGAGCACCGTCCGGTCGGTCGTCACCTCGAGTGTGGCCTCGCCGGAGTCGATGGTCGACCAGGCGGCGCGGGCGACACGGTGGAGCGAAACCTCGGTCTTCTCGCCGATATCCGCCCCCTGCTTCGAGAGGGTCAGTAGCTCGTCGATGAGCCGTTCCATGCGCATCGCAGCATCGCGGATATCGTCGAGGTACTCCAATTCGCCGGTCTCGGTGACGTGTTCCGAACACGCGACGACCACCGACAACGGACTCCGGAGGTCGTGGCTCACGATGCTGGTGAACTCGTCGAGCCGTTCGTTCCGTTCACGGAGGGCTCGGCGCTGTGCGGCCTGCTCGAGGGCCGCACCGGCGTTCCGCCCGAGGATGGTGAGCAGTTCGACGGTCGAATCGGCGAGCTGACCTGCGTGGGGGATCCCGGTTGCGAGGAGGCCATGCGTTCCGAGGGGGACGAACAGCGTCGTCGAGATCGGAAGGTCGGGATGCGAACGGTCGGGCGTCTCTTCGAAGTTGTCGACGAGGACGCGCTCGTCGTTCTCGAACACGTTCATCTCGAACGTGTTGGGGTGTATCGGGCGCAGGTCGAGGGATTCGGCACCGTCGATGACCCGAGCACCATCGGTTCCGGCGACGCCGTGCAATGGACCCGAGTCACCGTCTCTGAGCCAGACGGAGACGAACGACTGGTCGAGGACGCACTCGGCGACGTTCACGGTCGTCTGGGCGATGACCGACTCGTCGTCGGCCGCGAACAGGTCCCGGCTCGCCTCGCTCAGCGCGGCGAGGCGCTCCTCGTGGGACAATGGCTCTTGCCCACGTTTGAGCACGACGATCGTCTCGCCGTTCGTCGTCTTCACGAGGGATAGTCGTGAGACCTCCCGTCCGACGCCGTCTGGTCGGGCGATTCGACCGAACCATCTCCCAGTCCGTTCCATCGAGGAAAGTCCTTCACGGAACACTCCGTGGGTCTTCCGAGGGAGGGTCTCTTGCCACTCCGTATCGAGGAGGATTGCTGGGTCGTCGTAGCCCAGTCGCTGGGCGTACGCCCCGTTGGCGAACACGTATCTCCCTTCGTCGTTGAGGACGGCGACGCCGACCGAGCGGTCGATGTACTGCTGGACGGCACTCGCCTCTCGTGAACCCATCGTCGTAGCAAAAAGGTCGGGAACCGTTAAAAAACGGCTACCAGAGTATACAGGCTAATCGTCGGCCTTCGCGGCGGATTCGGCTCCGGCTTCCCCGGCAGCCGGGAGACTCTCGAGGTACTCGTCGGCGTCGATAGCGGCCTTGCAACCCATGCCGGCAGCGGTGACAGCCTGCTGGTAGTGGTAGTCGACGACGTCGCCAGCGCCGAAGATACCCTCGACGCCCGTCGCGGTCTGGTCGCCACCGAAGCCCCCTTTCGTCTTCAGGTACCCTTCCCCGTCCATCTCGACACCGGTTCCCTCGAGGTACTCCGTGTTCGGCGTGTGGCCGATGGCGTAGAACACCGCACCGACGTCGAGGTCGTACTCGTTCGTCCCGGGGTCGTCGAGCTTCTCTGTCGGGTGCCCTTCGGGATTCTCGACGAGAGTGACGTGGTCGACGCCCTCCTCTTTGGTCCCGTGAATCTCCGTGAGTTCGGTGTTCCAGAGCACCTCGATCTCGCCCTTCTCGGCCTTCTTCATCACGCGGTCGATCCAGACGTCCTCGGCGCGGAACTCGTCGCGGCGGTGGGCGATGTAGACCTTGTTCGCGAACTTCGTGAGGAACGACGCCTCCTCCATCGCGGCGTCGCCCCCTCCCACGACGAGCATGTCCTCGTCGCGGAAGAACGCGCCGTCACAGGTCGCACACGTCGAGAGCCCGTAGCCCATCAGCTCCTCCTGGCCGGGCACGTCGAGCATCCGGGCGGATGCACCGGACGCAGCGATGATGCTGTCGGCGGTGTAGACGTCGCCGTTGCTCATCTCGACGCGGAACGGACGCGACGACGCGTCGACGTCTGCGATGATGCCGTTTTTCGTCTCGGCACCGAACTTCTTCGCCTGCTCTTTCATGTTGTTGATTAGGTCCGGGCCGGAGATGCCCTCGGGGAAGCCGGGGTAGTTCTCGACGTCCGTGGTCAGTGTGAGCTGCCCGCCGGGTTCGTCGCCCTCGATGACGAGCGGCTCGTTGTTGGACCGCGCAGCGTAGATGGCGGCCGTGAGGCCGGAGATTCCGGTTCCAGCGATGATCATGCGGCGGTGCTCGACGACGTCGCCGGTGCCGTCCGCGCGTGCGATTCCGAGCTTCTCGTCGAGTTCGCCCGTCTCGTCGAGGGCGGACGTATCGTCCCAGCCGCCGATGAGTTCGTCGTCGATGAAGACCTCGGGCGCGGTCTTGCGACCGCCGGCGCGCTCGACCATCTCGTCGAACAGTTCCTCGTCACCTGTCACGTTGTAGGTGACGTAATCGACGCCCTTCTCGTCGAAGAGCGCCTTCGCCTTGTCACAGTAAGGGCAGTTCTCCTTCGTATAGATCTCGACGTGGGGCGCGTCTGTCATGGGCGATTCTACTGGATAGACGGGTTTTATAGTTGCGTTGTCGGGCACTCGATGCGCCAACCTGTTTTGGGATGGCATACCGTTCGGTCACAGGGCCCCCATCGCTACGAGTGCAGAATGAGACGAATCGACCTGAGCGCTGTCGCCCGGTCCCCGGCGTCACCCAGCGAGGGTCGCCGTATCGTCACGCATCACCTGCGACCCATCGCTCGACGGCTGCTGGCTGGCCGATATCTGTTGCTCGGTGAACTGGACCGTGACCCTGACGTCGGTCCCGGTCCGTTGCTCGATTCTCGACTCCAGCCTGCCGGCGAGACCCGGGTACGTCCGGTCGGCCGGACGGTTCACGACGACGGTCACCCCGCGTTCGGTGCCCTGACCGAGGTCGATACCGGTCATATCGGTCGACACCGAGACGAGCTCGAGTCGCTCGTACTCCTCGGCTTCGAGCGCCTTCGAGACGGCGTTGTTCGTCTGGGAATCGAACGACGCCTTGCCCATGAGGACCGTTCCGGCGGCGGTGACGATGAGCAAGAGCATGAACAGCGCGGACAGCGTCGGCCAGTGCTCGCGCACGTCGAGTAGGTCTCGCGGACCGTCCCATTCCGCCGGCCGGTAGCCGAGGTACCAGAGCACGGTGAACCCGGAGATGTTGACCGCGACGGCGTTCGCGACGAGCAGGACGAACGCACCGACGGCGACGGCCGGTTCGCCCCATGCGAGACCGATACCGACCGCGGCCGCCGCCGGGATGAGCGCCGCGGCTATCATGACGCCGACGAGGGAGACCGGCAGGGCCGTCGCGAGGCCGAACGCTCCCGCGCCCCCTGCACAGACCGCAACGAGTAGCGAGAGCAATCCGGGTGAGATGCGCTTTGCGACCTGGCCGACCGACGAGACCTGCAACGAGACCGGCACGAGTGCGCCGGACTTTATCGCGAGCCCGAGCAGTGTGGTGCCGATGATGGCGACCGTGTATCCGGCCAGCTGGGTCCGGATACCCAGGCTGATCATCCGCCGGTCGTTGAGCACCATCCCGACGCTGGTGATGAGCGCGCGCCCGACCTGTGGGGCGATGACCATCGCGCCGACGACGATCGCGGGCGAATCCAGCAACAGGCCGATAGCGGCCACGGCCGCGCTGAACAGCGTCATCGAGTAGTAGACGACCGCGTTCCGGTGCATCCCGAGGGCCTTTCCGCGGATCTCCTCGGGGGTGACGGTGTCGTCCTCCTCGACGCCCGCGACGAACCGGTCCTCCAGCTCGTCGTAGTTCCGGGTCTTGGCGGTCTCGGCGGTCGAGATGACGGTGTACTCTCCGTCGTCCAGCCCCGCGTCACGGAGCTGGTCGAGGACGTACTCGACGGCCTGCATCGGCAGCGGGAACTCGAGCAGGACGTGGTCGTCCTCGTCGCTACGCGTCTCCGAGGTGAGGACGTAGTCGACGTTCTCCTCATCCAGCACCTCGACGAGGTCTCCAACCTGTTCGTCTGGGACGAGGACACGGACGAGCCGCATTCGTCAGGTCATGCGACTCCCTGACTGATAATGGTAGGGCCAAGTATTGGCCTGCTCGCAACCAGGTACTCTCGAGTCGATCGTCGAGCGGATACGGGTCTCCTCTCGCTACGAAGAAAAGTGCGGGTCGACCGAGAGGCGAATGGGAGGATGTCGGGCTGGTCAGAGCAGACCGTCGTCCTCGTCCTCCTCGTCGTCCTCGTCGGTGGTTTCAGTGGCGTCGTCGACGGTGTCGGTGCTCGTGGTGGTGGTCGTGTCGTTGGTAGAGCCGTCGACGGTCTCGGTGGTGTCGTCCACCGTCTCGCCGACGGTGGTGGTGGCCGTGTCGTCGGTAGTGGTGGTCGTGTCGTCGGTGGTGGTGTCGACAGTCTGGTCCACAGTATCGGTGGACTCGTCGACGGAATCGGTGCTGTCGGTCGTATCTTCCACGGTGTCAGCCGGTTCGTCTGCCGTTTCGGTGGCACCGTCGGTCGGTTCTTCGGTTGTAGACGTGGTACCGGCCGTCTCGTCGACGGTTTCGTCGGTCTCGTCGACGGTGTTGGCCGTTTCGTCCAGGGTGGTGGAGACCGAGTCGGTGCTATCGTCGACAGTGTCGGTGACCGTATCGGTGCTATCATCGACAGTGTCGGTGACCGTATCGGTGGTCTCTTCAACGGTGTCGGTGGCGTCGTCGGCCGTGTCTCCGAGCGAGTCAGTCGAATCCTCGACCGTCTCGGTTCCCTGGTCGACCGGGTCACCAGTTTCCTCGGCTTCACCGTTCACCGTCTCGTTGACGGTGTCAGTAGTGTCGCCGACGGAGTCGGTGGTGTCGTCCACCGTTTCGTTGACGGTGTCAGTGGTCTTGTCTACCGTCTCGTCAACGGTGTCGGAAACCTCACTCACGGTGTCGTTGACGGTATCAGTGGTGTCGTTGACCGTATCGTCGACGGTGTCAGTGGTGTCGTTGACCGTATCGTCGACGGTGTCAGTGGTGTCGTTGACCGTGTCGTCGAGGTCATCGGTGGCGTTATCGACCTCGTCGGTCGTGTCGTCCACCGTATCCGAGCCGTCGTCCACCACGTCGCCTACCTCGTCCTCAGGGAGCGGTTCCGTGACGTTCTCGGGTTCGTCCGGGAGCGTCTCGTTAGTGTTTCCGGGGAGCGTCTCGTTGACGTCTCCTGGAACGGTGTCGTTGACGTCGCCGGGGAGCGTCTCGTTGACGTCTCCTGGAACGGTGTCGTTGACGTCGCCAGGGAGCGTCTCGTTGACGTCTCCTGGAACGGTGTCATTGACGTCGCCGGGGAGCGTCTCGTTGACGTCGCCGGGGACAGTCTCGTTGACGTCGCCGGGGACAGTCTCGTTCTCGTCCACCGGAAGCGGTTCGTCATCGTCTCCGGGAAGCGGTTCGTCATCGTCTCCGGGAAGCGGTTCGTCATCGTCTCCGGGAAGCGGTTCGGTTCCCTCGCCCGGTGCCGTGACACCGTCACCAGGGAGGGTGGAGTCTCCGTCGTCGCCGTCGCCGTCCGGGATGATGCGAACGCCGGAGTCCCCCCGAACGATGGAGACGGGGAGCTGGGTGGCGAGTCGCGTGGCCGATTCGACCGTGACGACCACGGTCATGCTGTCGGCCGAGGTCTCGTCGAAGCGGAGCCCGTTACCCGGCAGGGCGATGACTGTGTCCCGAAGCGCTGCGCTGGCCGTCTCTACGCGCACAGCATAGGAGTCTCCTACTGTGACGACGGAGAGGCAGAGCTCCGACGTATCGATTCGGGTCGTCTCTATCCGGAACGTATCGTCCGGTGCACCGTCTTCGCTCACGGAACCGACGACCGCGCCGGTTGGCCGCAGGCCGGTGGAGTGTTGTGAATATGCGTCCATGGTCGCCTCCGATAGCGTCACGTCGGCCAGGCAGACCGGTGACCCGTCCGCGGACTGGGTCTGAGTACCGGCGCTACCGGCGCCGCTGGCCCCGCTCGCTGCGGCGACCGGAACCGAGAGCGGCGCGAGGAGGACCACGCCGACGAGGGCGATGGCGACCTGTCGTTCTGTGGGGTGTGATACCATTGATTAGCGGGTGAATCAACAGACGAGGCGATGGCGTGTATGGCTTGACTGATGAATAGCCGGTTCTTTACATACCCTTCCGGACAAACCTATTAGCGTCTAGATAACTAAATGCCTTCAGTGGCTATCACCAATTATGATGCGGTACATCACGTTCACCCTGGACCCTCCCGGACCCAGTGTCCACCCCGCAGGAACTGCCCTCGCCCAGGTCGACGGTGTCAGTCGGAAACGACTCATCCACGTCAACGCCCTCATGGACGGGAACGGTCTCCTGTTCTACCAGCTCGAAGGCGACCCAGATGCCGCTCTCGACGCGCTTGGCGAAGTCGACTCGGTCATCGACCAGGAGCTGATGGACCAGTACGAGGACTGTTTCTACCTCTACGCCTACGTCGAGCCCGGAGAGCCAGCCGGGACGCTGATGTACCTCGCGGAGCGGTACGCCCTCATCGTCGAGACGCCCATCGAGTTCGTCGACGACCGGGCACTCAGGGTGACGGTCGCCGGGAAACAGGCGATGCTCCAGCAGGCGTTCCACGAGTTCCCGGACGAGATCGACGTGACCATCGAACAGGCTGGTCAGTACGGTCCGGAGAACCGCGGGCTGCTCGACTCGTTGACCGACCGACAGCGGGAGGTCCTTGAGACCGCCGCCGAGCTCGGTTACTACGAGGTCCCTCGCGAGGTCACTCGATGCGAAATCGCGGAGGCGCTGGACTGTTCGACGAGTACCGTCGACGAACACATCCGAAAAGCAGAATCCCGACTCCTCTCAGCGCTCGTCGGCTGACGCACCAGAGGACCGCGCCGACACTGCCCGGTCGACGACGGAGTTCGTAGCCCGCTTGACCCGGGTCACGAGACCCGGCCGGTTCTCGCGAACCTCCTCTAACTCCGCGGGCGGTCGCCACGCCACACAGAGCGACCCGCCGAGCGCCCCGAGGAACATCCCGATTAGGAATCCCCCGAGCGCCCCGAATAGGGAGGCGAGCGAGAAGAGGATTCCCGTCGCCCCGGCGGGCGTCGACAGCTCCGGCTTGAACGTCGCGGTCAGCCCACAGATGGTCACGAGGATGGCGAATATCAGCCCGACGAACCCGAAGTGGTTCGGCACGAGCGTGAACCGGAGCGCCAGGTCGAGCGGGATGATGCCGATGATGAGACCGCCCAGGGTGAGGACGGCACCGCCCCAGAACGGCCGCTCAGCTCGCCAGGCCGCGAAGCGTTCGCGTGCGGATGGGTCCCGCGCGTTGGAACCGTCGTCCAGACTGGTCATTGTTCCTCCTCACTGTCGCTGCCGCCAGAGGCGCAGGCCGTCTCCGGGAACTCCGCCTTGTCGTCCGGATTGACCACAGTCTTGACGGTCGAGCCTTCCAGCGTGATGCTGTTGACGAACTGAGACTGGACGTTGATCTCGGCGTTGCTAATGGTGATGCTGTCCGCGTTGATGCCGAAGTCGTTGTCCTTACCGCCGTCGGTGGTGATCTTCTGCCCGTCGTCGAACGCGAGGTCGGCGCGGAGGTGGGTGAACTTCTGGGTCAAACCGCTGAACCTGACCGTCTCGTCCGACGTGATGGCCATCCTGACGGTGTCACCACCACCCGGCATTCCCTCGGGAATCTTCACGTCCTTGTAGAGCTTCAGTCCCTTGATGGTCCCGCTATCGATCTGTGCGACTGCGGAGGGGTAGGCGTCGCATTCGGACGTGTTCTCCACGGTCGCGTACTGCTGGAACCCTTCGCCCTGCAACTCGTTGAACTCGACGGTGAACCCGCCGACGCCGGCGGTGGGGACGGCGACCGCGACGCCGCCGGCGACCACCCCCGCGAGCAGGCCGGTTATCAGTATGTTCGACACGAGGAAGACCGCGATGAATCGGTGTCTATCGATTGCCATCGTTCATCTACAAGAAGTTGGTGGCCATCGGTAACGGTTCTCACGTGAATGCGCGGTCTTTGAAGTGCCCCGAAGAGACGCTCCGAAGATGCCGATATCGATAGTTTTGGCGGCACGAGCGAGGACGAAGCCCTTACCCCGGCACCACCCGTCGGTTTCGGCATGACCGCGGATCTGCACGAGAAGACGAACCGGTACCACGACCTGCTCTCGGAGGCACTGGCCACCTGCGAGGTCGCACCGCCGACGGATACACCGATGGGTGTGGCGGCACTCGACTGTCTGGAGATGGCGCAGTCGTACCTCGACGACGGTGAGCACTTCCGCGAACACGACGACTGGGTGAACGCGCTCGCTGCGTTCTCCTACGGGCACGCGTGGCTCGATGCGGGGGCTCGCGTCGGTCTGTTCGACGTACCCCGCGAAGGTCACCTGTTCACGGTCTAACCCATCAACGACAGAGAATGGACAGAAACCGGCCGTGGTTTCCGGTTCTCTCCCGGTCTGGTCTCACCGCTGTCGATGGAATTACGTTGGGTGGACGTGAGGAGGGAGACGATGGAGGCGGTTCTGTGGTACGTACTGACCGGGACGAGGGGTGGCGAGAACCGCGTCCGCATCTTGAAGACCCTCGACGAACGGCCACGGAACGCGAATCAGCTAGCTGAGGACCTCGACCTTGACTACAAGACGGTGCGACACCACCTAGACGTGCTCGCCGAGAACGGCATCGTCACGGACAGCGGCGACGATTACGGTGCGATATACCTTCCGACCGAGCAGGCACGACACCACTGGGAGACGGTCGAGGACATCATGGAGCGTGTGGAGTGACTATGGTCGAAATTGGGAAAGAGTATATCCACGAAAGCGGCAAAGGAGCGATTAGATGAGCATCTGGGTCTCGCTGGCGAAGGCATCCACCGTCGCCAACGTCGTGCTGTTGTGCGCCCTCGGCTACGTGTGGGGCCGCAACTTCCTGAAGTTCAGGTCGAAGCATACGATGGGCCTGCTCGTCTTCGCGACCCTCTTACTCGCGGAGAACCTGCTCATTCTCTACTACTACCTCATCGACCCGACGCTCTCCGCCTGGTGGCACGACGATAGCTTCGTCCCCCAGGTCGTCTGGCAGTGGCAGATGATACTCCACGCGCTCGAGACGGTCGGGCTCGGGTTCCTCGCGTGGATCACCTGGGATTGACCCCGATAGCGGGCCTTTTCCACCCCATCCTGCCGCACTCACTTCGTCGACTCGTCGCCACTCGTCACCCTCTCCGTCGCCGCTCGTCACCTCCGCGGCTTCCAGTGGTCCGTCCTGGTGCTGCAACCGCGGGAAAGCTACCGCGAGGTATGCGGTATCCTTATATTTCTGCAGTAATCCCCTCGGGTGTCAACTTTTTCAGGCTATCCGAAGTGCTGATAAGCTCTGGTGCGAGAGTATTTAAGCTAATCAATAACTTTAAGTACTTTGCGCCCTTACTTGGAGTGAGTAGTGCCGTCACGTTCGGCCGAGCTTTTCGACCCCACGGGGCGCGACTCACCCACCACGAGGGATACTCCATGAGCGACACGATAACAAAGACATACAGCGGCCAGCGAGAGGCGACCGCGCAGAAGACCGAGACGACTGCCTGCCCCGAGTGTGCGGGGAACCTCATCTACGACGAGGAACACGGTGAGACCACCTGCGCCGAGTGCGGGCTCGTCGTCGAGGACGCGAACATCGACCGCGGCCCAGAGTGGCGAGCGTTCGATTCGAAAGAGAAGGACGAGAAGTCCCGCGTCGGTGCGCCGACGACGAAGATGATGCACGACGACGGTCTCTCGACCAACATCGGCTGGCAGGACAAGGACGCCTACGGCCGTCAGCTCAGCTCACGCCAGCGCCAGAAGATGCAGCGCCTCCGCACCTGGAACGAGCGCTTCCGCACCCGCGACTCCAAAGAGCGCAACCTCAAGCAGGCGCTCGGCGAGATCGACCGCATGGCCAGCTCGCTCGGCCTTCCGAACAACGTCCGCGAGACGGCATCGGTCATCTACCGCCGCGCCCTCGGCGAGGACCTGCTCCCGGGACGCTCCATCGAAGGCGTCGCCACGGCTGCACTGTACGCCTCGGCCCGGCAGGCGGGGACGCCCCGCTCGCTCGACGAGATGGCCATCGTCAGCCGCGTCGACAAGATGGAACTGACCCGGACGTACCGGTACATCGTCCGCGAGCTCAAGCTCGAAATCAAGCCGGCGGACCCCGAGAACTACGTCCCGCGGTTCGCCAGCGAGCTCGGCCTCTCCGACGACGCAGAGCGCCGCGCCCGCCAGCTGCTCGAGAACGCCCGGCAGGCCGGCATCCACTCCGGGAAGTCCCCGGTCGGACTCGCCGCGGCGGCCGTCTACGCAGCCGCCCTGCTCACCAACGAGAAGGTCACCCAGAACCAGGTCTCGGACGTGGCGAACATCTCCGAGGTCACCATCCGCAACCGCTACAAGGAGCTGCTCGACGCGTCCGACCTCGGGCTGACCTCGTAGTCGCAGCCGGTATCCCCCTCCGAGATGGGTGTCGCGCTGTGACGGTTCGATACCGCGATACCTTGCGGCAAAGTTTTTCACGGCTCGCAGTGTTAGAGATTCCCATGGTGGAAACCTACGTCCGCCTTCTGTGTCCAGAGTGCGGGAAAGACTGGGAGTCCCTGCCAGGAGATCTCTCCACCCCGCGCGAGAACTACAGCTGTACGAACTGCCACGCCACCCGACGGCTGGCCGAGTTCATGCGGACAGAGCACGACCTCGAAACGCTCCGCCAGCTCCAGTAACTACGACTGCGGCAGTGCAGTGAGTTCGCCGCACGCGTCACACTTCAGTTCTGTCGTCCCATCGGGACGCAATCGCGTGTCCGGCGAGCCGCAGGCGCCACACCGAACGAACGTCTCGACGTACTCGTCCAGCTCGTCTTCGATTCGGCCGTCGGTGAACGCGCCCGTGAACCGGGCGCCCCCCGCCCCGTCGAGTTCGGCGCTCGTCCCGAACGCGGTCTGTAGTTGTCGAAGGAGGTGCGCCGGCGCACGGTTCAGGGCGTCGACGGTCTCGGCGAAGTTCTCGTAGACGGTAACGCTCCCCTCCTGGCGGACGCTCGGGTCCGGAACGACGAACCGGTCGCCTTCAGCCTGGTCTGCCGACGACGCGTCCATCGCTCTGTCGAGCTGGTCGTCGTAATCCATGTGCGGTCGTTCGTCCGAACCGAGTAAAAGCGTTCATACCTCGATTGGTCCGAGTGCAGCGGGCGCTCTCGGGCCTGACGCGGCCGGTCAGCTCGGTTCGAGTGTCACATATTGACACACCTGGCAAGATATTACATCGTTACCAATAGAGATAAATTCAACAGAATCCATGTATTTCACATGCCCTCTATCTATCTCTACGGGCCATCTATCGACGGAGTGTGCTAACGGGACTCAGGATAATAATATAACCCTTGAACTACAACCCTATTTTGGTTATGAAGAAGCAGGAGCTCATTCACCTTCACGGCCTGCTCGCTGAGGTAAGCAATCACTACGACACACGAACAGACGGCACTCTCTCGCTCGACGAGTACGAGTCGCTCGGAATTCGTCCAACGTCGATTCACAAATCGAAGACTGACCACAAGGCGGCAGTCTTCGCTCTCGCATCGGGCATCACGTCCGACATGCACGGTACGGAAGAAGAGGAGACGGTCGCCGTCTCCGCGGACTGAATCTGCAGGCCGGTTCTACGCTGCAATCTATCTCTCCAGCAGTGACAACCGTCGTCGGCCGTTGACCCAGACTCCGGGACGGGGTATCCTGTCTTCCTCAGCTCGTCCGTAACGCGTTCTCACTCGATGAGGTCTTCGAACTCGGGGAGTATCTCCTCCTCGCTGTTCCCGTCCGCCCGTGCGGCCTCTTCGACGGCGATGGATTCGTCGGACGACTCGTCAGTCGGCGTGTCGGCCGACTCCTCGTCCTCGTCGTCGTCCTCTTCGAGTATCTCGACGTCGAGAATCTCGAGCGGGATGTTCTCGAGCCGCATCCCTATCTCCTTGCGAGCGATACGCGCAGCGTGTTCCTCGCGCTCGACGTTGAACACGGTCATCTCCAGCTCCAGCGCGACGAGCGCCTCGTCCGCCGCGATGAACGCTGGAAGGAGCTCGTCGCCGGAGGGGGACGTACGCGTACCCATGTTTATCTCGACGTAGTTGAGGTCCGGATTCAGCATCTCGCCCGTCTTCGAGATGGCGATGCGGATGGCCTCGTCTTCTGTCGCTACGTCGTAGACCGGCACTGCAGCTTCGACGACTACTCTGCAGTTCATGTGAGCACGTTACACAGGCACGCCCAAAAACCCTCACCTTGAGACGTTGCGACCACCAGGCGGCGCGTCGGTGTGGGCGTCGTCTCTCAACCATCCTACATCGGCTCGTCCGCTTTCCGAAAGCGGGATACGCCGCAGCGCCAACCCTCGGGTGATGGAGTCCGGCACGATACCGCTCTCGTCACTGTCCGGTGGGCTCGACCTGCACGCGACCCTCGAGAGCGGACAGTCCTACCTCTGGCGACGAGAAGACGGCGAGGCCTACACCGCCGGTTCCGACGACGCGGACTCGCCCTGGTACTACACCGTTCTCGACCTCGACGAGAAGGACCGCGACGCCGTCCCCGTCCCCGGCGATTCGCCGGAAGTCGTCCGCGCGCGGGTGAGAGGCGACACGCTCGAATGGGAGGCGACCTGTGACGCACACGACCTGCTCGTCTTCCTGCTGCGGCTCGACGACGACCTCGACGCCATCGTCGCGGACGCCCCCGACGACCAGCTCATCCACGAAGCCTACGACGCCTACCGGGGACTCCGACTGGTGCGCGATCCGCCGTTCGGTTGTCTCGTCTCGTTCATCTGCTCCGCCCAGATGCGCGTCGAGCGCATCCACGAGATGGTCTCGGCGCTCGCGCGCGCCTACGGGACCGAGGTCGAGTTCGACGGCCGGACCTACCACGCGTTCCCCCGCGCCGACCAGCTTGCGGCCACGACCGAATCTGACCTGCGTGACCTGGGCCTCGGCTACCGTGCCCCGTACGTCCAGCGGACGGCCGAGCTGGTCGCGGAGGGAGCTGCGCATCCTGCGGATTTCTTCGACCTGCCATACGAGGAGGCGCGCGACGCGATGACCACCTTCGTCGGCGTCGGCGACAAGGTCGCGGACTGCATCCTGCTGTTCTCGCTCGGCTACCTCGAGGCCATCCCGCTCGATACGTGGATGCAGACCGTCGTCGCCGACTACTACCCCGACTGCGACCGTGGGAGCTACGCCGAGACCTCTCGCGCGCTGCGAGAACGGTTCGGCGGCCGGTACGCCGGCTACGTCCAGACGTACGTGTTCCACCTGCTTCGAACTCGCGACGAGTGAAAGGTTGATAGGGGGTACCGGCGGAACAGTGGTATGCGATACTTCCTCACCGGAGCGACCGGGTTCGTCGGCGGGAGACTCGCTCGACGCTTGCTCGACGAGGGACACGAGGTCGCGGTTCTCGTCAGGCGACCGGAGGACGCTGTCGACCTCGCAGAGCTGGGTGCGGACGTCTACAGCGGTGACATCACCGACAAGGAGAGCATGCGCGAACCGATGTCGGGCACGGACGGCGTGTTCCACCTCGCCGCGTGGTATCGGGTCGGCGCGCACGACTCGACGCTCGCCGAAGCCGTGAACGTCGAGGGGACCAGGAACGTCCTCGAACTGGTGGACGAGCTTGGCATCCCGAAGGCCGTTTACACCAGCACGCTCGCGGTCAACTCCGACACGAAGGGCATCCTCGTCGACGAGGAGTACCGGTTCGACGGCGAGCACCTCTCGGTCTACGACGAGACGAAGTGGCGCGCCCACTACGAGGTCGCCGAACCGATGGCCCAGGAAGGGCTCCCACTCGTGACGGTCATGCCCGGGGTCGTCTACGGCCCCGGCGATACCAGCCAGCTGCGAGAGGTGTGGGTCGACTGGCTCCGCGGCGACCTTCCGGTCGTCCCCCGCGAGACCGCCTACTGCTGGTCGCACGTCGACGACGTCGCCGAAGCGCACGTCCTGGCGATGGTGCGGGGCGACCCGGGTGAGGAGTACATCGTCGCCGGCGAGCCTCACACGTTGGTCGAGGCGTTCGACGTGGCGAGCGAGATAGTCGGACGGAAACCGCCGAGAGCCATCTCACCGCGGTGGTTCCGTGCGCTCTCGCGGGTAGCCAGCGTCGCGGAACGGGTCGTCTCCCTTCCGGAGAACTACAGCTCGGAGGCGCTCCGCGTCCTCGGCGGGACGACCTACCTCGGCGACAACGCGAAGGCGAAGCGCGAGCTGGGGCTCGAGCACCGCCCGTTCGAGACGGGACTCAGAGAGACGCTGGAGCACGAACAGCGGGAGCTGGGCCTGTCGTAGACCCGGGCCGACACTGGCCGATATCGCGGCCACCGCAACCCCCAAGTTCCCGACCGTAGTCCGGTGTGACATGGACGGCCACGGCCGCGCGACCGCCCCCGCCGCGGGCACGGTACTCAACGCCCTCGCGACGGGTCACGGAAGCGCCTTCGCTATCGACCTGGAGACGACCGCCGAGGTCGACCTCGACGGCTCGGGGACGTTCGCGGGCGAGGTCGCGGACCACCCCGACGCCGATACCCGACTGATAGAACGGTGCGCCGAGCTGGCCGTCGACCGCTGGGGCGCCGACCGGGAGGAAGAGACCGGCGCACGCATCCGGACCGAGAGCGAGGTCCCGATGGCCGCCGGCCTCAAGTCCTCGAGCGCGGCCGCGAACGCGACCGTGATGGCGACCGCCGCGGCACTCGGTGTCGACCCGGACCCCGTAGACGCGTGCCGACTCGGGGTCCAGGCCGCGAAAGACGCCGGCGTCACCGTGACCGGCGCGTTCGACGACGCCAGCGCCAGCATGCTGGGCGGCGTCACCGTCACCGACAACTCGCGGGACGAACTGCTCGCCCACGAGGCGCTCGACTCGCACGCGCTCGTCTGGTGGCCCGACCAGCAGGCGTTCAGCGCGGACGCCGACGTCGACCGCTGCAAGCGCGTCGCGCCGATGGCGCAGCTTGTCGAAGAGCTCGCGCTCGACGGCCGCTACGGCGAGGCGATGACGGTCAACGGCTTCGCCTTCTGTGCCGCGCTCGGCTTCCCGACCGACCCGCTCGTCGAGGCGCTGCCCGCCGTCGACGGTGTCTCGCTGTCGGGAACGGGACCGAGCTTCGTCGCGCTCGGCGAGAAGGACGCACTCGAATCGCTCGCAGACATCTGGAACCAGAGAGAAGGTACGACATGGCTCACGACGACACGACAGACCGGCTGCCAGACGACATGACCCTCGACGAGCTCCGCGAGGAGATCGAGGAGATAGACCGCGACATCGTCGAACTCATCGCGAGACGGACGTACGTCGCCGACACCATCGCGCAGGTCAAAGCGGAGCGGAACCTGCCGACCACGGACGAAGCGCAGGAGCAGGCGGTGATGGACCGCGCCGGCGCGAACGCCGAACGGTTCGAGGTCGATTCGAACCTCGTGAAGGCCATCTTCCGGCTGCTCATCGAGTTGAACAAGGTCGAACAACGAAGCGAACGTGGCAACTGAATCTGAAACAGCGGCATCGGTGTGATTTTGGTATCGTACTGAACTGCTGACGTTATGGGGCTAACTGTCGTTCGCGCTGAGCAACAACATGTCGATGGTATATGTCGCGTCTGTGCTGACGGATGGCGTGAGACGTATGCTGGTATCCTCCCTGACGAGGAAATCGAGGCGACTATCGAGGAGTTCTACACTCCCGTGCGAGTCGAACAGGAGGTTCGCTCGCCAGAGGACTGGGACGGCTGGCTCGTCGCGCTTGATGACGAGGAAGTCGTTGGTGCGGGTGGTGGTGGCCTCACTGAACCGACTGTCGGCGAAGTGTTTGTTCTATACGTTGACCCGGCAGAGAAGCGGCGAGGAATCGGTTCACGGTTGCTTGATGTGATGACGGAACAGCATGAACGACGGCATAGTTAGAAGCGGCGAAGTAGCCGAAATCTGTAACGCCAGTCTCAGACCTGAACAGGGTGGAGCAGCGGGAGTCCCGCTGAACCCCCAATCCTACTCCTCGTCGGTCGGTTCCAGCGGCACTCTCGACACCTCGATGGGCTCGTAGTCCTTCTCGGACGAGAGTACGTCCATACTCCGCGTTTCCGCAGTCGCCGCGTGGAACGCATCGAACGGCGTCATCCCTTCGTCGTAGTAGTTGACGGCTTTCAGCACCACCTGTTTCTCTTCTTCGTCTCGCACGGGGACGAGTTCGAGCAGGTTCGCCACGAGCGGCACGTAGTCGAACTCGTAGCGTTCTCGGGCGAGGACGAGTTCGAGATACGAGAACGGCGACGTCTCAACCTCGTACTCGTCGAGCGCTTCCTCCGCCGACCCCTGCAACCAGTCGGAGTCCTTGGCGAGTGCGAGCAGGAAGTCCGTCTCGACGTACACCGTCATTTATCCGCGTCCTTCTCTCGGGCGTCGGCTTTGGCTTCGGCTTCGATGTCCTCTCGAATCTCCTCGATAGACGCATCCCGGAGACCACCTGCCGCCTCCCGAATGGCGGCGAGCGGGTCGTCTGCGACCGGGATGAGTTCGATCCTGTCCTCGTAGGTCACGATGTGATACTTGTCACCGTACTTCTCCCGCACTTCCTTGGGGATGTACAGCCGACCCTGCCGGTCCGTCTCCGCTGACATGGAGTAGACTATGATGGAACAAAATAAGAATCTTACCACTGAAGGAACCTCTATGGCACGACACAGACAATTTCGTAGCAATCCATGGTGGATTTTGTCGAGCTGAACAAGGTGGAGCAACGGGAGAGTAGATAGTCGGAACCGGTGGTTTCCTCGCTTCTATTGTGGGTTGAATGACCAAGTTCCTCTTCCGATACTGGATACCTCTCGCCTTCTTCTTGCAAACCCTGTCAAAATCACCCGAACGGTGAGTCCGTTCACGACCCAACCGTCCTCTTCTCCGACCGACCCCCGAACGGCACCACCAGGCCGCAGTCGAAAGGGTGCTCTCTCACTCTCCTCGTGAGAAGAACAAGGCACGGCGTGGCCGAGCTATAATTTTAACCACATATCGGTAGTATGGCAACAAGAGACTAATCAAACGTGGACCCGTAGGGCTAGGCCCTCGAGAGTCACAATGGACGACCACAACCATCACGACCACGGTAACCGAGACGATGAGAGCTCACGGAACCGGATAGGCGGCGTAGAAGAGGACGTCCGGAATATCGAGCAGCGGAGGGAACAATCAATTTTAGAAGACGAAGCCGGCGCAGCCGTTGCGGAAGACGAGTTCGAGGCCCGGTTCGCGCACGGTGGCCACGGGGGGATGGACCACGGGAGCCACGGAGACCACGGTGACGGCGGAATGCACGAGGGTCACGAACAGATGTTCCGACGGCGCTTTTTCGTCTCGACACTCCTCTCCATCCCGGTACTCCTCTACAGCGAGATGCTTCAGGAGTGGCTCGGGTATTCGGTTCCTGCGTTCCCCGGTAGCGAGTGGATCAGTCCTGTCTTCGCGGTGATCGTGTTCGCCTACGGCGGGGTTCCGTTCCTCGAGATGGCCGTCCCGGAACTCCGGGATCGCTCGCCCGGGATGATGACGCTCATCTCGATGGCGATCACGGTCGCGTTCGTCTATAGCCTGGCGAGCGTCGTCTTCCCGACGACGTCGGAGTTCTTCTGGGAGCTAGTGACGTTGATAGACATCATGCTGCTGGGCCACTGGATCGAGATGCGTAGCGTCCGCCGTGCTTCCAGCGCGCTCGATGAACTCGCCAAGCTGGTCCCGGACACCGCCGAGCGCGTCGTCGACGGCGGTGGAACCGAAGAAGTGCCCGTCAGCGACCTCGAGGAGGGAGATCTCGTTCTCGTCCGGCCCGGTGCGAGCGTCCCAGCGGACGGCGTCGTCGAGGAGGGCGACTCGGACGTCGACGAGGCGATGGTCACCGGCGAGTCGCGGGCCGTCTCGAAAGGGCCCGGAGACGAGGTGATCGGCGGAACGATAAACGGCGACGGGAGCCTCCGCGTCCGGATCAGCGCGACAGGCGAGGAGACGACGTTAGCGGGTATCATGCGGCTCGTAGATGAGGCCCAGCGGAGCAAATCGAAGACGCAGGCGCTCGCGGACCGGGCGGCGGGCTGGCTCTTCTACGTCGCCGTCGCGTCAGCCGCGGTCACCGGCGTCGCGTGGACGGTCGCGACCTCCTTCGGCGCACCGGTCATCGAGCGCGTGGTGACCGTGCTGGTGATCGCTTGCCCCCATGCACTCGGACTCGCAATTCCGCTGGTGGTCGCCATCAACACGTCGCTAGCAGCCCGGAACGGGATGCTCGTCCGCGACCGTATCGCGATGGAGCGAGCGCGCGAACTCGACACGATCATCTTCGACAAAACCGGGACCCTCACGGAGGGTGAACAGGGCGTCGTGGAAGTTGCGACAACGAGCGAAGTCACCGAAGCGGAAGCCCTCGCCCTCGCCGCGGCCGTCGAGAGCGACTCCGAGCACATGATTGCGGAGGCGATCCGGGAGGCAGCTGACGAACGCGGCGTTGCGAGCCCCAGAGCATCGAACTTCGAGGCGCTCAAGGGGCGCGGCGTGAGGGCAGTCGTGGACGATGACACGGTGTACGTCGGCGGACCGAATCTCCTCTCACATCTCGGCAGTGGCGTACCGAACGAACTCGCTACGTTCGCAGACCGGGCCGGTGAGAACGCACGGACAGTCGTGTATCTCGTCCGGAACGACGAACCGGTGGCCGCCTTCGCGCTCGCTGACGTTATCCGCGAGGAGAGCTATCAGGTCGTGAACGCGCTTCACGACCTCGACATCGAGGTCGCGATGCTGACCGGAGACTCAGAGGACGTTGCCCACGCGGTAGCCGACGAGTTAGGAATCGATACGGTGTTCGCCGAGGTCCTCCCGGAGGACAAAGACGAGAAGGTCCGTGAACTCCAGAACCAGGGCAAACTCGTGGGGATGGTGGGTGACGGAGTGAACGACGCTCCAGCGCTCACTCGAGCCGATATCGGTATCGCCATCGGGAGCGGCACGGACGTCGCCGTCCAGTCTGCAGACATCATCCTCGTGCAGAACAACCCACTCGACGTCGTTCGCCTCGTCAAACTGAGCAAGGCGAGTTACCGGAAAATGCAGGAGAACCTCGTCTGGGCAGCCGGGTACAACGTCTTCGCCATTCCGCTCGCCGCGGGCGTTCTCTCGCCGATCGGAATCCTCCTTTCACCCGCTATCGGAGCGATCCTGATGTCGCTCAGCACGGTCATCGTCGCTATCAACGCACAGTTCCTCCGCCGCGTCGATCTGGACCTCCCGTCCCTTCCCGGAGTCCCATTGCCCGGAACCCCCCACTCGGCAGACTGACCGAAGCTCTCTCGCCAACACGTCGTTTTGGCTGTCCCTGTTCAGACCAGGACACGACGGTAAGCGATGGCGAGCGCACATCGCCCGTGGCCGACGAACATCGCGAAACGGAGTTTTCGAAGGTTCTTCACGGGCAGGACGTCCCACACGGGCAGTCACGTTCGCCCAGAGGGACTGACGATGAACCCACGAGCCGAGTCCGAACCGGTCCCTCGAAAGTCCCGCATCGCTCCGGGTCGTGATAGGAACTCGCCTCCGCCTCAATCGACGTGGGGTGCGAACAGGTTCGCATACGTCGTCTCTCGCTCGAGCGCCTCCTTTGCCTTATCTCGTAGCACGGCGAGGCCCATGTCCCACGAACGCGATTCGTCGGGATTCGGCATCTCCCGTAGCGAGTGGCTGGACGCCGCGAACGCATCGGGCGTCCAGAAACGGGCGTCTGTAGCGTCGGAGCCCGCCTGGAGTCGTCCCGTCGTCTCGGAGCGTTCAACTGCGTAATAGATGTGCATCCGGAACATGTCCTCTTTGACTTCCTTTCCGACGTCGTAGAGATAGACGAGGTCGTCCGGGTCGACCGAAATGCCGGTCTCTTCTTCGAGTTCCCGAGCAACACCTTCACGGGGGGACTCCGGTATCTCGGGTACCCCTTCCGGAATCTTCCACGTGCCCCGACCGCGAAAATCCTCGACAAGCAAGAGACTATCGCCGTCTACGACGACGACTCCGCCGCCGAGAACGGCGTTGTGGAACACATAATCCTCGCAGGAGTCGCACCGATAGACGGTGGGACTCTCGACCAGCTCCAGTAGTGAACCGCAGTACGGACAGTGGCGTGGTGGGAAGTTAACCATCGACACGATACAGGCGGCGAAATACTGTAAATCTACCGTCAAATAAAACGTGAGGAACCGGGACCGGAGTACCCGGTCAGTCACTACAAGGGCCCGACTACCGCTCCGAGGAACGCCGGTCGACCGGCCGTCGCGCGCCTCAGTTCCGACGCAGTGCCGCGCGTGCGTTACCGATCCACCACTCCAGTTCCTTGTACGCAGTGGGCCAGCTCGTGAGCAATCGGTCCTCGGCTGCCTCCAGTTCCGAAGGTGTCCAGAACCGAGCCGCGGCGACTTCGTCGTCCGCCTCCGGTGACCCATCAACGTCCGCGAAGTCGACCGCATACGCTAGAACCGTCTTGTGTGTCGTCCCGAACTTCGCGTACGACCGAGCGTCGAACAGAACGAGGTCGTCGGGGTCGACGCCGAGGGTCGTCTCCTCTTTCAGTTCGCGTGCACCCGCCACATCCGGGTCTTCACCGGCTTCGACCATCCCTCCCGGCGTCCCCCACAGCTTTTCGTCGGGGAGATCCACCTTCACGAGTAGAATCGATTCCCCGTCGAGGACGGCGAGGCGTGCAGTGGGTATCGGGTTGTAGAAGACGTAGTCATCACAGGACTTGCAGTGGTGTGTGGTCGGTGGATCGATGGGCGAGAGCCCAGTTCCACAGTACGGACAGAAATCGGGCTGTCTGTTGACCATACGTCCGTGGTCGACCGGCGAGTAGATGAATCCCATATATAATTACACATATTGTATCTCGTATCTTAGTAGCGGTCAACCGGTAGCCGCTGCCCTCACCAGCGACGTCGAACTGTCCCATCTAGATAGTGGTGGGACGGCACCCGTATCCCGGCACTCTTCGTTCGGGTGTGGTACGGATTTTTGTGGACGGGCGGAACGGCGGTTCGAGGGATCGTCCCTCGGGACGTCCCCTCCTCTCGGGCGGCGCTTCCCGAGAGACGGACCTGAACACGGTAACCCGTCGAAAGCCGGACCATCGATTTCCATCGATTCGCTGCAGACGTTCGACGTTCGTCCGATTCACTTTGGGACAGATACCTTACGAGTCCCCCTCCGAGGGTGTGTCTGTGACACCCAACATCACTCGACGACGCGCCCTTTCCAGGTTTGCCGCTGCGGGCCTGGTGGCTGCCGGCGTGAGCGTCACCGACGCGAGCACGGCCGCTGCAGACGCATCCTACACGCGAACGGACTTCACCACCGCATCCTGGGACGGTACCGACCTCGTCGGGTCGCTCTACGTGCCCGATTCGGACGGTCCCCACCCAGTCGTCCTCGGGACGCACGGCTGGGGCGGCGACCACGGGAGTCCCGCGGTCGCACGCCGCGCCGACGTCTTCGCGAGGAACGGCTACGTCTTCTGTGCGTACGACTCGCGCGGGTTCGGCGAGTCGGGCGGCGAGGTCGGCGTCGACGGTCCGAACGAAGTCGCCGACGCGCTCACCCTCCTCGACCAGCTCGCGAAGGGCGACGTGGGTGGCGTCTCTGTCGACGTCGAGCGCTCGACGAACGGCCCGGTCTGTGCAATGGACGGACTCTCCTACGCCGGCGGTATCCAGCTCAACACGATGGCCGTCTCGACACCCGACGCGGCCGACGCGTTGCTCCCCGATTCGGCCACGTTCGACACCATCGACTTCACCGAAGGGAGTCCGCTCGACGCCGCAGTGCCTCGCTGGGCGTGGCACGACCTCCGGTTCTCGCTCGCACCCCGTGATGTCGTGAAGGCCGGCTGGGACTCGCTGTTGTTGGCGACGGGCATCGCCGGCGCTCGCGGTCTCACATCCGGCGACGGCCAGCCGTCCATCTACGACCTCGAGTACGGCGTCACCGAGGACGTACCCGAGGCGTTCGTCAAGTCGACTGCACAGAACGAGTTCGACAGCGAGACGGCGGCGTTCTACGCGTCCCGCTCCCCCGTCTCGAAGACGGACCTGCTCGAGACACCGACGCTGCTCGTCTCGTCGTGGACCGATACGCTGTTCACTCCGAACGAGGCGATCTGGAACTACCACGCCATCCGCGACAACGGCGCGGAGGCGAAGCTACTGCTGTTCCGCGGGGGCCACACGTTCGAGGAGACAGCCGACGCGGAGATGAACGCACGGCTCGATTCCCGGGCGCTCGAGTTCATCGACGCGCATCTCCGGCGCGACGAGGAGTCTGGCTTCCCGCAGGTGGAGTACTACGAGACCCAGACCGGCACGTGGTCGACGACGAACGACATCGACCCACGGAACAGCAAGGAGTGGACCGTGGCGTTCTCGGACGCGAAACTCGACGAAGAGACGGTAGTGTACAACAGCATCGCCCCCAGCTCGACGAGCCAGTTGACGAGCGAGGAGGAGGACCTCCTCGACGGTGTGACGGCTGTCCACTTTGACTACCCCGTCACGGAGGCCCGGGAGCTCCTCGGCGCACCCACCCTCGAACTCGACCTCGAGCCGCTCGGGACCGATCCGCGGCTGTTCGTGAAGGTGTATCATCGTACCGCTGACGGCGAGACGCTCGTCCACGACCAGGTCACGCCGGTTCACCAGACCGGGGATGGACGCCGAACCGTGGAGGTGGAGATGACGGCCCTCCAGCGCCGCCTCGCCGTCGGTGACACGCTCCGGGTGACGGTCGCCGCGACCGACGCAGGGTTCTACTCCTCGCGGAAGGCTGCCGGAGCACGGATCTACCACGGTAGCGACGCCGACTCGCGGGTGACGTTCCCGGTCCAGCCGAACTGACTCCGTCTCGGCGGTCTCCCGCGTGACTGGGACGGGGGTCGGTCGGCTCGACGCTGTTCACGTCGAAGGAGAGTCGTCGTGGGCGGGACCGTCAGTGGCAGGAAGTCACGGTATCGGTCGTCGGGAGGAACTCTTCGAAAAAGGAACCGCGCTCGACCCGCCTCGTCCGAGCGGTCGGGTGTCGAAATCACCCCACGACGACGACTGCACCCTTCATGCCCATGCCCCGGTGCGGCGTACAGTAGTACTTGTAGACACCGGGTGCGTCGAACGTGTGGGTGAACGTCGTCTCCGCACGGTCGGTGAGCGGCGACTCGAACCCACCGTCCAGGGCGACTACATCGTGTGCGCCGCCCTTCCCGGACCATCTCCACGTGACGGACGTGCCAGGGGAGACGGCGACGGCGGCAGGACCGAACTTGAAGTGCCCGAACACGTCCTTCGCGCCGACGGTGACCGTCACCGCGGACTGTTCGCGCAAGTCGTGCGTCGCACGGTACGTGCTCACGTTGTCGAACCAGCCGTCGTAAGCCGGTTCGGTGGGCAGGTACGACACGTCGGTGGGATCCGGGTCGGGATTGGCCAACAAGGTGGTGCATCCCGAGAGCCCGGTCGTTCCGACGAGCGCCAGGCTGCCGGTAGCCAGCAGGTACGCCCGGCGAGTCAGATTCACGTTCTCACCTTCCTACCGACCCGTCGCGACCGATGCGACGGAGCCGGACGGAGCCTGAACCCGGGCGCGCTTCACGCGGCGCTCGGTCACGAACAGGTACGCGAGCGAGGCGATGAGCGCCACCTGGACGGACTTGTCGGCGACGCCCAGGACGAACTCGGGCATGCCCTGGACGACCCAGACTGCGATCTGCGACGCGGTGAACGGGATACCGACCGCGTAGAGCAGTCGGCGGTTCACACCAGCGACGAGCAACGCGACGGCCCCGAGGAACCCGAGGCCTGCGAGCAGGAACGGGATGAACTCCTGCATCCAGTACAGATACAGGTGCACGATGCCCGTCGTTACAGCGAGCACGATGGCGACCCAGTGCAGCCGGGTCAGGGGCTCATCGCGGGACGCGAGTACGATGCCACGTATGTAACTGAATGAAGTTTCCATGATTACTAGAGTGTTTGCTCAGGATATCATCATTCGCGCTGATACGTTATCCAGGCGTGAGTCGGTGCTCACGGCGTGAAACGTCGTTCGAGGAAGGACCTGTCGACGCCCGGTCTCCCGCAGCAGGGAGAACGTCCGTCGAGACTCACTGCGAGACGTCTTCGATTCGCAGTTCCGTGGCCGCTGAACGATATCGCTCGTAGGTCGCGTCGAACCAGGAGGCGATGGCGCTGTCCGCGGTCTCGATGAGGGCGACGGGCGTTCCCTGGTCGTCGACGACGTACATAGCGATCACGTCGTCGTGGGAACCGACTGCGATGGGGACGGATTCCTGGTACCAGAACAGCCGACCCGACGGGTGAGAGACGAACTCACGGAGGAGACTGCCCACGGACTCGTCGCTGAGGAACGGTTCGAGCGCCGGAGTGGTGAACACGAGCTCGAACTCACCGCCATCTTCCAACGCCTCCAGAATCGCCTCCAGTATGACCGAGGAGAACCCCTGTGTCAGCACGTGTCCGGTCTCCGTGGTCCGGTTTCTCCGTACCGCCGCGTCGAAGTGTGCGGTACTGTTCGTCGCGGTGGGGTGGACGATTCGGGCGTCCGCGAGGAGTCGAAGGTCGAAGTCGAGGTAGTCGTCCGGAAGGTGGTCCACGACGCCGGCCAATCGAGACGACATCTCCACGGTCCGGACCAGTCGGGAGAAGTCAGCGGCGACCAGCTTTCCGGTCGCCGTCGCCCGGTACACCCCGCGCTCTTTCCGGATCCAGCTTCGTTCTTCGAGCCCCTCCAGAACGCGACCGAGTGTGGCCCTGGAGGTGCCGAGGGAGTCACGCAGTTCCGCTCGAGACGCAGCCCGCTCGGTGAGGGCCTGAAGGACCGCAACCCGGTTCTCCGAGAGAGCCAGGAATTCGAGGTGTTCGAGCGAGGAACTCATTCACCAGAATATCGACTCGCACACGGATAATACTCCTGTTGTGTCTCGGGTATTGAACTTCGCACGCGGTGGCGAATCGTCGACGTGACGGGAACCGTATCGGTCGGTTGGACCCACCGAGACCCCTCTACGGGTTGAACCGGCTGGGGCGTATTGATGCTCTCTGCCGCCGTCTAGTCACCTGTGCAGACAGTTCCGACCAACGGCATCCTTACCCACTACGAACGGCGGGGCTCCGGACCCGCCGTCGTCTTCGTCCACGCGTCCATCCTCGACCACTCGATGTGGGACGAGCAGGTCGAGGCGCTCGCCGACGATTACACCACCGTCGTGTACGACGTTCGCGGCCACGGCCGCACCGGCGGCTCCGACCTCGACACCTACTCGATTGGTCTCTACGCCGACGACCTCCACGAACTTGTCACGGCGCTCGAGCTCGACCGCCCCGTCATCTGCGGGCTCTCGATGGGCGCCATGGTCGCCATGACCTACGCAGTTCGGTACCCGGACGACCTCTCCGGGCTGGTCCTCGCCGACGCGTTCACCCCGGAGATCGTCTCGAAGAGCGACTGGCTCGTCCGTCGAATCGTCCTGAACGCGCTGATTCCGCCGGTTCGGCTCTTCGGCTACCAGCGTGTCGAGCGGGCGAACGTCTGGCTCACCGAACGGTTCGCCCGCGGCGCTGGCGGGAACTACGAGCGAATCGAGCAGCTCCGTGCCGACGGGCCACCGATGGCCACCGACGAGTTCGTCAAGGTCGTCAGGTCGATGACCCGGTTCCACGACGAACCCGTCGACCTCTCGGCCATCGCGGTTCCGACGCTGGTCATCTACGGTGAGAACGAGCTACCCTCGGTGAAACAACACGCCGCGGAACTGGCGGCCAGGGTTCCGGACGTGACGGTCGACGTGGTTCCGGACGCCGGCCACGCATCGAACCTCGACCAGCCCGCGTACTTCTCGAACGCGGTTCGAAACCTCGTCGAGCGCGCGTATGGCACCGGCGGGCTCGTTCGGGACGTGTCGTCGCCGTGACCGTCAGTACTCCCAGAGCCGGTGGATCCGCGACTCTATCTCGGGATGCGCCGTCCGGAGCGCCTCCGTCTCGCGCTCGCCGTCGACGTTGATGACGTGCACCTCGCCCCGGCGGCCGCCGTAGACGTCCTGGAAGTCGTAGACAGCACCGACGACGGTCACCTCCTCGGGGACCTCGTCGCTGTCGAGCAGGAACTCGACCTGCCGGTCGACGTTGTACTCGACGAGTCTGTTGATCGCGTCCTCACGGTCACAGTCCGCGGGGAGCGACTCGACGCCGGGCTCGAGGTGGGGCTTCAGCAGGCCGATGCAGTGCTCGATACCGGCCGGCTCGGAGAGGCCGTCGGTCAGGTCGTCGTACGTCGCCGTCACCGCGCCACAGCCGGTGTGGCCGACCACGACGACGGTGTCGGTCCCCGTGTGTGCGACCGGATAGAGGACGTCGCCGGAGACGACCTCGCTCCCGCCGGTCTGCTGGACGACGCGGTTGCCGATGTTGCTGCAAGTGAAGATGCTGCCCGGCTCGTCGTTCCCCCACATGTGGTCCTGCAGGACGCGAGAGTCCGAACAGCAGACGGTCACGACGCCCGGATGCTGTGACTCCTGTACATCGTCGAAACGGGACTGGAACTGCTCTGCGTGCTCGGCGTTCCGTTCTAACATATCGACGAACGTCGGGTCCATATCTAGAGTGACAGACCGCCGTCGATATATCTCTTGATGGTCACGACCGCCGACGAGGACGGACGGACACCCTCCACCGGCGCACAGATTGCTGACTGGGAGCCATTTAATAGGCTGATGTCGCTAGTCCCGCTGTGGACTCCCCGTTCGAGATACTGCACGTCGACCCGGACGCCGACGAGGACGAGATTCGTCGAGCCTACCGCCGACGGGCGAAGGAGACGCACCCGGATCAGGGTGGGTCCAGACGGGAGTTCCAGCGAGTCAAGGAAGCCTACGAAGAGCTGACCGCGAGCGGAGGTGGCGGCGATGGCGACCAGTACGGGCCGGAACGGCCGGGGCGGAGTCGTCCGCCGAAGCCGCCCGAACCACCCGAGCCCGAAGGGTCGCTCGTCACGTACCTCGACTACGCCGTGCTGGACGAACGAGGCTGGAACCTGGACGACGAGGACCTGTTCGAGAAGGCGGCCGGCGCGGGACTCTCCAGCGAGCTGTACGGTGAGTTCCGGGTCGCAGGCGACGACTCTCTCCTCGAAGCCGCCGAAGACGAAGGGCTCACGTGGCCCTTCTCCTGTCGTGGCGGCGCGTGTGCGAACTGTGCCGTCGCGGTCGTCGAGGGTGAGCTCGAACACTTCGTCGACCACGTCCTCTCGCCAGAGCTGGAGGAGCGAGGCATCCAGCTATCGTGCATCGGGACGCCGGCGACGGACGAGGTGAAGGTCGTGTTCAACGTCAAGGACCTGCCGGAGCTCGAGGAGTTACAGTTACCGCCGCGGCCGGGATGACGTGGCCGGCCGGCCCGTGGGCGATGCTCAGTCGCGTCGTGCGCAGTAATCAGGTGCGTCGTGCGCAGTAATCAGTCACGTCGTGCGCAGTAATCAGTCACGTCGCGCCCGCCAGATGGCGAAGCTCCCGAGGAAGCCCGCGAATGCTGCCGTCGCGGTGAAGCCGGGAAGCGAACCCTCGCTTCGTCCTCCGTCCCCGGCACCAGATGGTGCCGTGGCAGAATCCGTCGTCGACCCCGAACTCGCCGTTCCGGTCGTCGGCTCCGGCGTGTTGATGAGCGACTCGGTGGTCGCCCGGGCGTCCTCGACCTTCTTCGCCCGGAAGCGCGAACTGACCAGTTCGTCACCGACGCGGACCGGCTCGTCCGGTGGTGCGCCGAACTCGCCGTCGCCGTTCTTCTGGTAGATCACCGCTTCGAGGCTGAACGTCTCACCCGCGTTCACCGCCGTGAAGAAGTCGGACTGGAGCGAGACGCGAACGTCCTCGTGGTGGCCGGGCTGGACGGAGGTCGTCCCGACGACCGGGCCGCGCGACCCGTTCTCCGTTACCTCGTGCAGGACGACGTAGCTCGACTCGGCGGCGTCGACGCGACGGATGGAGACGCTGGCGGAGTCGACTTTCTGGTCGGTGAATCCTGAGGTCAGCACCCGCGTCGACCCGTCGTCCGACTTCCGCACCGTGACGGTCTGGCCGGCGTAGCCGCCTACAATCCCCCGGAGCGGTTCGTCGGTTCCTTCCTCGAACTCGCCGTCGCCGTCGTCGCTGTGGAGGACGAGCCAGTAGCTCTCGTTGCCGGACTGCTTCCGCCAGAACTCGTCGTCGATGGTGACGCCGACGGTCGTGTGGTAGCCCCGCTCGATGGCGACCGAACCGAGGGCACGGCCGGGGCTGCCGCCCTGGTTCTCGTGGACGACGAGATGTCCTCCGCCCATGGTGAACAGGGACTCGACGACGATGGTACCGTCTGCGGAGAGCTGGGCGTCGGCACTGAGGTGGTTCCCGTGCGCGGCGACCGGGTATGCGGCGGGAAGGGTGGCGACCACGACGAGGATGGCCACGAGGAGAGCGGGAGGGCGTCGCATACCGAGTACCTGTGAAGGCGAGGAAAAAAGGCCTGTCGCCTACCGCTGTGCGGGACCTTCGTCGGTTTCAGCGCCGTCTGATGCGTCGGTCTCACCGTCGTCAGATGCGTCGGTCTCACCGTCGTCCGACGCCGCCTACACCGTGAACGAGACAGGTTCGTCCATCTGCAAGAAGGCGGTCTCGTAGCCCTCGTGGCGGGCGACCTGCGGTGGAGTGACGACCGCGAGCGTCACCTCGTCTCCCGAGGCGAGCGCGTCGACGGTCGCGCCGTAGTGGTAGTTCAGTTCGGTATCGATGGCTCTCGATAGCGGGCCCTCGAAGACGGTCTCGCCGTCTCTCGTCACGGTCGCATCGAGCCCCATCATGGGGATGACCAGGTCGTTGTACGGGGTCCGCGCCGAAACGTAGAGGTACGACCTTCCCGAGTCGGCGAACCGCCCGCCGTCGACGTAGCGAGTGACGAGGTCGGCGTCGTCGACCCGCTTCGTCCCGATGGCGGTCCCCGGCATCGACTCCGGCTTCGGGGCGATACCCACCGGGAGCATCCCCATCTCCATGGGCTTGATGGCGCCCTTCGAGCCGGCCGCGTCGAGTTCCTGTACGGTCAGCTTCTCGCGGACCTGGTCGGTGAACTCGAACGGCACCTCCGCCGTCTCCGGTTCGTCGAACAGTCCCTCGAACTCTCCCATTCGTCGGATGGACAGCGCGGCGACGGAGAGCCGGGCGGTGTAGCTCCCGTCGCCGGGGAGCGAGAAGTTGCCGCCGTAGTGAAAGCCCATCCGCTGTGAGAGCATCGGGTAGATGACCTCCTCGCTGACGGTCTCGCCGTCGCGCAGAATCTCGACCGACATGTCCGTGTCCGGGAGAATCTGTCCGGTCGGTTCGTGCCACACCTGCGCCATGAGGTGAACGGACTGCGCGTCGGTCTTCTTCGTCAGCGACCGGTCAGTGCCGGTGACCGTCCAGAAGTCGTGCGGGACGGCGAGCAGGAGGGTGAACGTGTAGTCGCCGACCGTCTTCGGGCCGAACGTGGCCATCCCCTCCAGATAGGACTGGACGTAGACCCCAGCGGGTTCGTCGGAACCGTCGGCGTCATCGGAGCCGGTCGTCTCACCGGAACCGGCCGTCGTTCCGGTTCGGTCGCGTGGGGTGCTGGAATCCTCGCTGCCGCCGAGACAGCCGGCGACGGGGACCAGCGTGGCTGCAGGGAGGGCGCGGAGGAGCTGGCGGCGTTGCATGCTGTCGTGTACCAACATCCTGCAAAAAACGGTTGTGGTTCGACCATCGAATCGACCCGGGAGTCAGCCCGCAATCGGCCGCGAGAGCACCCACAGCGACAGGACCGTGTAGCCGACCATCAGGACGACCAACGGTGCGTGACCGCGACGGGCTGCTGCAGGGCCGTCGAACAGCCGCATCGAGACGGCGTGGGCGGCCAGGACCGCGGCGACGTGGCCGAGGACGATGAGGAGGACCTCGCTCCCCCAGAACGCCGACGCCGACAGCCAGCCGAGTGGAGCCTCCACGAGGGTCGTCCCGGCCGCCAGCTCGACCAGCTCGACCAGGTTCCGCACGACGTAGGGGTAGTTGTGCGCCACGTCGTACCCGACCGCGATGGGGAGCAGGGTCGAACCGAACGCGAGTGCGCACGCCCGCGTCCGGCCGCCGCCCAATCGCGCCGCGAGGTGGACCACGAGCCAGAACGAACCCAGAAACGCGAGGAAACCGCCGACGTACAGGGCGATTCCGGCGTAGGCACCGACGATGGAACGAGCGTCGAACAGGAGCGACTGGAAGGACGACGTCTCGACGAGTCCGTCGAAGCTTACGGTGTAGACTGCGGCGACCGCGAGCGCGGCCGCTCCCGAGTCAGAGAGCGGTCTGCTGCAGGCGTCCCACGGCGAGGTTCGGACGAAGGCGTATCCGGACGGTTCGCTGGTCGGATGGGACGAATCGCTGGTCGGATGGGACGAATCGCTGGTCGGATGGGACGAATCGCTGGTCGGATGGGACGGCTCCCGGGTCCCATCAGCCCGCTCGCGACGGACTCGAAGGGGCGCGACCCGTCCGACCAGTCGGTAGAACGCTCCCAGTGGGTCGGCGCGCTCGAACCACGCACGGCCGAAGACGGCCGCCCCGCCGAGCATTACGACCGCGTAGATGGCGACGAGCGCGGCCGTCAACCGCGGACGGGTCGGGACCACGGTCAGGTTCTCGACGACGCCGACGAGCAGGAGGAACCCGACCGCAGCTGGCCAGGTGCCGAGCCGTTCCGGATAGTCGGCGAGCGAGACGTCCCGACCTTCCAACCACGAGAGCAGGTCGTACGCCGTCGCCCAGGGCGAGAGCCAGCGCCACGGGCTCCCGACGAGCGCGGAGACGACGAGCACGCCCTTGAACCAGACCGGCCAGACGAACACCGTCGCGAACTGGACGGGCTGCTGTGGCCCGGTAAGTCCGGCGACGATGGCCCAGCAGAACCCGAGGAGGAAGCTTCCCCGGGCCAGCCAACCGAGTCCGCGGGCGGTCGAAGCCGGCAGGGCGAACAGGACCGACTCGTCCGCCGTCGGCATCGACTCCATGCGACCCAGTACGGCCGCGGTCAGCGCGACCGTCCCAGCGGCCCCGACCAGCAGCAGCGACGTCGGAATCGGAGGTGCGAACGTCGTCACGCCGTGGGCACTCGCCGTCCCGACCAGCAGGAGCAGGGCGAACGAGGCAGTAGCGAGGGCGCGCCGGAGCCGTCTCATCGGTCTCGACTCGTCCGTCCGGTGCAAAAGCGCCGTTGGTTCGGCGCTCGAAACCGCCGCCCAGACGGGCACCTTTTTTACGGGCTGTCCCTACCTCTCGGCGAGATGCGTCCACGTACCGTCCTCGCTCTGGTCGTCGTCCTCGGCGGACTGGTCGGCGTCGCCTACGTCGGACTCTCCGGCGGGGGCGGCGACCTGTCGGTGACGTGGACGAGCGACACCGCGGTCGCGAAGGGCGGCAACCATCACGAGCCAGCCGTCGCGACGGTCGACGGCCAGGCGCTCGTCTTCGCACCACTCAGCTCCACCCGGGACCTCGACCAGTGCGCGCTGGTGGCCCTCTCCGCCGAGACCGGAGACGAGCGCTGGCGTTACCGGATTCCGCAGGAGCACTGTACCATCCACTCGGTCGCCGACCCCGCAGTCGCGGACGGAGACGGCGACGGTGACACCGAAGTCCTCGCGGCCACGACCGAGCAGGAGGTCGTCGCCTTCACGCCCACGTCGGGCTCGGTCGAGCGACGTTACCCGCTCTCGGCGTACGGCTACACGACGCCCATCGTCGCGGACGTCGCCGGCGGGTCCGAACCGGAACTGCTCGTCGTCGACGTCAACGGCTTCGTCCAGGCGTTCGACCGCGAAGGCGAGGTCGTCTGGTCGGTCAACCGTTCGACCTACGTCTGGGCGACGCCCGCGGTCGCGGACCTCGACGGCGACGGCCAGACAGAGGTCGCCGTCGGCGGCAGGGACGGACTCCTCGCCTCGTACGGAGCGAACGGCTCGGAAGAGTGGGAGACGAGGGTCGACGAGTCGATGACGTGGCTGACGACGGGCCAGCTCGACGAGGACGACGCGCTCGAACTCGTCGCCGGCACGCAGGGCGGTTCCGTCGTCGTCTGGGACGGGGCGGCGGGAGAACGAGAGTGGGTGTACGGGCTGCCGATACTCTCGGCAGTCCACGCAGTCGGCGAGGTCGATGGCCAGCCGACGGTGTTCGCGACGGCCGGTGACGGGTCGCTCGTCGCTCTCGACGGCGAGAGTGGCGGGGTTCGCTGGGAGACGACCGTGACGACCGAGCAGGTCCAGATGATGCCGCCGCCGGTCCTCGGCGACGTGACCGGGGACGGTGACGAGGAGCTGGTCGTCGCCGCCAACGACGGAACCGTCTCCGTGCTCGACCCCGCGACCGGTGACGTCCTCGCCAGTCACGAGCGTGACGTCGACGTGCTGGCCCACCCGGTGCTCGCGGATGCGGATGGAGACGGCACGAAGGAGATATACCTCATCTACGCGGACGGACGAGTCCAGCGGCTGGAGTACGACGCCTGAGAGGAGGGGGCGACGCCTGACCGGGAGGGGCGACGCCTGACAGGGAGGGACGACGCCTGACCGGGAGGGACGACGCCTGACCGGGAGGGGCGACGCCTGACAGGGAGGGACGACGCCTGACCGGGAGGGAAGACGGTAGACGAGC
This sequence comes from Haloarchaeobius lipolyticus, assembly GCF_051208015.1. Taxonomy (NCBI): domain Archaea; kingdom Methanobacteriati; phylum Methanobacteriota; class Halobacteria; order Halobacteriales; family Halorubellaceae; genus Haloarchaeobius; species Haloarchaeobius lipolyticus. The sequence goes on from NZ_JBPKGF010000001.1 coordinate 466,753, forward strand.
GAGAATCGTCCGTTTCTACTCGTCTGCCAGCGGCTCGTCGGGCCGCGGGAGTTCGTAGGTGTCGCGCATCGTGTCCGCGAGCAGGCCGCCCTTCGCGAGGACGATGTAGACGACGACGAACTCGCCGCCGGCGGGACGGAGGACGAACACCTCGCGCGGGTCGTCTCCCTCGCTCTCGTTCACGCGGGCGACCAGCGGTTCGAGGGGCCGTTCGCCCGAGGCGAACTCCTCGTACAGGTCGCCGGCACCCGGGGCGTTCCCGAAGACGTAGAGCACGCCGTTGACGTCGCCGTCAGTGTTCTGGGTCACGCGAGAGTTCATCGCGTCGCCCTGAAGTTTCGCCTGCTCCCACGATTCCGTGGCCGCCTCGAACAGGTTCGTCACGCCATCGGCGAAGGCGTACAGGGACCGTTGTTCGACCGTGATGGACTCGACGGTCGGCCCCGCGGTCTCCCAGGAGAGGGTGGCGTCGACGACGTAGCCCGGGCGAAGCCCCGCGACGGTCTCGCCGTGGTCGCCGTGACCCGACCGCGGTACGTCGATTCGCTCGTAGGCATCGCTCGTCTCCGGGTCCGCGTCCACTCCGTCGAGAAGCGCGAGGAACGTCCACGCGTCGTCGTCGTGGGCGCTGTCGAGCACGCGGAACCGCCCGCTCGTGGTCGTGTTCACGCCCGTGCGTTGCCGGCCGTGGTAGTTAACGGTCGCGCTCTCGCCCGCACCTCAATCGAGCGTCACGCTGACCCCCGTCGTCCGGGCCGTCCGGTCGGGATTCCGGTCGTTCCACCACGGTTCTGTACTGACGACCATCCCGTTCGTCACGGTCTCGCCGCTCGCACAGGCTCCCGTGTGCAGGTTCAGGAGGAGGTCGTACGCCTCCCCCGGACGGATGGTGGGAATCTCCCAGACGCCGTCGACGGGGTCGTACAGGTCCCCGTAGGTTCGCCCGTCTCTCGCGTGCCACCGCGTCACTTCTGTCAACTGGCCGCCGACCTGCCCCCGCCTGATACGCATCGCGCGGAGCGCGAGCGCGCCGGTACCGTCGCGTGTACAGGCCGCGAACACGGGTTCACTGGCCGTGCCCGTTTTCGTGTCCCGTTGCCACTGAACGGGCTCGACGAGCACGTTCGTCGCCGGGGCGTCCCCATGGTTCTCGACCCGCAGGACGTAGATGAGCCGGTTCCGCCCCTGGGTCCACGCCCTGCTCGTCAGGGACAGGCTCGCCCCGGCCTCCTCGCAGGCGACGGCGACGAACCCGAGGTCGAACGTGACAGGCTCCGTCGAAACACGCCGGCCGGCGCTCCGTGGAAGCGCCCAGTCGAAACGGACGGCGAGGATGTCGGCAGGCGTCGTACACCCGACCGTGGGAGAGGACGGGTCGCCGTCGAGGAGTGCAGGTTGGAGGGCGAGTTCGGTCAGCACCGAACCGAGCGACCCGCTGGCGAGCGGTCGCTCGTCTCGGAACCCGCGCTGGGTTCGGACGAGCTGGACCACGGTGAGTTCGACGGCGTCGGCCAGCGGGACCGTTCCGGCGGCGGTAGTCCGAGCCGCGCCACCCGTCTCCTCCTGGATTGCGCCCGTGACGCCGACGAGCCCCGTTCCTTCGGCGAGGTTCAGATAGACGGTCACCGAACCGCTGTCGCCGGGGCGGACCGCAGAGAGGTCAAGCAGGGGTTCACTCCCGTCGCCCAACAGCGCGTCGATGTCGGTGAACTGGGCGTCGAACCGCGCCTCGATGGCGTCGGCGTCGAGGTCTGGATACCGCGCTTCGAGCTGGTCACGGGACCAGATGACCGCCTGCTCTTCGGGGCGCTCCCCCGGCGGGAACGCGTCGACCGGGAATCCGTTGATCGTCTCGGCCCAGGCGACGCGCAGGTCGAGCTCCGTCTCGGATGCCGTCTCCCCGCGTGGCGGACGACTCCCGTCGTCGACCGCGATGCGGTTGCCGCTGAACGTCTCCCCGTCGTCGCCCATCGGGGCTGCGACGACGCTCGTCGCCGTCAGGGCCGCCCCGGTCCCGCCGGCGACCAGTCCGAGTATCTCTCGTCGCGTCAATGTCTTCGTACGCATGGTTTGTCCCTCGTATCCGCCTGGCGACGTCTCCCGGGCACGAGCGCCGCTCGCGGTGCTGGTCGGCCGTCGTCAGCGGAGTCTAGGTCGGCATCGGTGATATGGGAGACGCGTACCTGCTGAGTCCCGCGAAACGACCGGCGAGAACGGTCCCGGCGGGTACTTCCCAACCGTCGCGGAACCCTCATCGTTCGAGACCGATTCATTCAAAGCCTGAACGACCGTTGTTCGACCGAATGACCATTCCGACCTTCGTCATCGGCATCGCGGGTGGGACGGGGGCGGGCAAGACGACCGTCGCCCGCGAGGTGGCCGACACGGTGGGCGAGGCCGTGACCCGCATCCCGCTCGACAACTACTACGAGGACAACACACATCTCGAGATGGAAGAGCGCGAGCAGGTCAACTACGACCATCCCGACGCGTTCGAGTGGGAGCTGCTCGTCGACCAGCTCGATTCGCTCCTGATGGGCCAGTCGATAGAGATGCCTCAGTACGACTTCTCGATTCACAACCGCAAGGAGGAGACGGTGACCGTCGAACCATCGGACGTCATCGTCGTCGAGGGGATTTTCGCGCTGTACGACCCGGACGTCATCGACATGTGTGACCTCCGCGTCTACGTCGAGACGGATGCCGACGTTCGGATCCTGCGGCGCATCCGCCGGGACGTCATCGAGCGCGGCCGCGAACTCGGCGGCGTCATCGACCAGTACCTCTCGACGGTCAAACCGATGCACGAACAGTTCGTCGCGCCGAGCAAGAAGAACGCCGACGTCATCATCCCGGAAGGGGCCAACCGGATGGCCGTCGACCTGCTCACCGAGAAGGTCGAAGCCGAGACCGGGACCGTCAGCGAGAACTCGACCACGACCGTCGACGGCCACGGCTGGGAGCGAGACGGCGAGGGAGACCGGACGACGGTCGAACCCTCGGAGTCCGCGACGGAGTCGCCCGATTCACCATCTCCCCACTGAGCCGAAGAAACAGGCAATTTTTATCTGCGTGCGGGGTTGTAGTTCGTTCACATGAGCACCACTACGGAACAGGCCGCCGACCGTGGCCGCCCCGAGGAGGTCGAAGACGGTTTCTTCTCCCGGAACGCGTGGATCAAGCCCTTCCTGTTCGTCGAGGGCGCCTTCGTCGCCATGCTGATACTGCTCGACATCGCGAACGACGTGTTCCCGTCGATACGGGGCGGATTCAGTCAAGCCATCTTCGGGATGATACTCGCAATCATCTTTCTCTCGGCCGCCGCCGCCATCGTCACCCTCATCCTCAGCGGTATCAAACAGCTGACCCAGTCGTAATCCCCCGCTTCTTCTGGGAACCATCGCCGCGCGAGAGTCGTCGCTCCAGCGGTCGAATTACTGCGGTGCTCGGAACCATCGGTGTCCAGTCGACTCAGGCGACGCCGGCCAGTAGACTGCCGACCAGGTAGGCGACGCTAGCCGCCAACATCCCGACGACCAGCATCTCTCCCCCGTTCCGATACCACGAACGTTCGGTCACCAGACTTCGGCCCGCCCCGACGGTGAAAAACGCCAGACCGGTCACGACGATGGACAGGGCAAACAGTGGCTCGAACCCGACGATGTACGGGAGCAGCGGGGTCCAGCCAGCAGCGACGAAAGCGAGGAATGTCGCGACCGCCGTCTTCCCTGGTGTCTTCCCGTCACCCGCTGGATCCTCTCCGGCCGCGTCCCGGTAATCGATTTCGGAGCGACGGCTGAGGTAGTTGCTCATGCCCATCGAGAAGCCGTCGGCGAACAGGTTCGCGGAGCCGAGAACGAGGACGATACGTGGGTCGAGCGCCGCCCCGGCAACTCCGGACACGACCGCGAACGTGGTCACGATTCCGTCGTTCGCACCGTAGATGACCTCGGCGATGTACCGACCGGGCTCGTCCAGTTCGTCACCAAGCAGTACGTTCAGCATCGTCTCTCTGTTCGAGTCGATGACAGAAGAGTGATTCCGGTTCCATCTACCTTCCGTCCGTAGAGAGACGCTTTGCTCGTCGGGAGAGTAGTTACTGATATGAGAATCCTCGTGCCACTAGATGGCTCCCCTCTCTCCGAGAGGGCGCTCACGTACGCGATGGACACGCAACCGGAGGCGACCATCGTCCTCTTGCACGTCATCGACCCAGTCGAGGCGATCTACGTGGCCGAGGCGGGGGGCCCCAGGAAGGGACAGTCGTTCGTCGCCGCTGCACGTGAACGCGGAGAGGAGATCTGTAATGCCGCTGCCGACATCGCGACCGACCTGGGCTTCTCGGTGACCACAGCCGTCGAATCCGGGAATCCAGCCCGTGAGATACTCGCCGCCATCGACGACCACGATGTGGACGCCATCGTCATGGGAAGCCACGGCCGGGACCGACTCACGCAGGTCTTCCTCGGGAGCACGGCCGAGACAGTCGTCCACCGCTCGCCCGTGCCAGTGACGGTCGTCCGGTGACTACGTGGCGGACGGAGCCTCGTCTATCAACACGGTCACCTCACCGGTGATGACGAGTTCGCCGTCCGTATCGAACACCTCCGCGGTGAGGCGGTACCGTCCGCGGCCGACGTTCTCGATTACCCGACACACCGCCCGAACGCGGTCGCCGATGTGGACCGGTGCCTGGAAGCTGAGTGTCTGGTTGAGGTAGATGACCAGCCCCGGCAGCCGGGCGAGCGCGGCGCTGACCGAGCTCGACACGAGCGCCCCGTGGACGATCCGTCCCTCGAACCGGGTCTGCGCCGCGTACGTCTCGTCGAGGTGAAGCGGGTTCGTGTCTCCGCTTATCTCCGCGAACCGGCGAACCTCCTCCTCGGAGATGGTCTGGGAGAAGTGGACGACGTCGCCGACGCTGAGGCCGGTGCCGTCTACGTCCTCGTAGCCACCCTCCCACTCCGCCCCCGTGTCGATGACCGACTCCAACAGGAATCGAGGGAGGTAGTACGACAGCTCCCGCGTCGAGAGCACGCCTTCGAGCCGGTCTCCGTCGGTGACGATCACCTGGTCGATGGCGGCGTCGCGAAGCGCCGTCGCAGCCGCTTCGACCGTCACGTCCGGCTGGACGCTCCGAACGGGCGACGACATGAACGACGAGACGGCCGCGCTCTCGAGCGCCACACCGTCGGCGACCAGCCGAACGAGGTCACTCTCGGTCACGATTCCGGTCGGTTCTCCGTCGCGCGTGACGACGATCGACCCCACGTCTGCATCTCGGAACCGCTCCGCGACCGTCCGTGCGGTCGCTCCCTCCGAGACGCTCTCGACGCGCTGGCGCATCACGTCCCGAACGAGTGTCTGTATCTGCATAGCTTCCAGTACAGTCGGGGAGCTGATAGTACTACCCACTGGATTCGGTGAGAAGGGGGGGATTGGGGGGTCCGCTACGAGTGCCCAGTCGCCGTTCGAGAGGGATGATGGGTGTCGTCCCTCCTGTGCGAGTGGCGGTAATCACCATTCGCTCGGACACTCTGTCTGTTCATTGGTGGGGAGTAATATGAACCCCCACCAGCGTTTTCTGAACGTGAGAAAACCCCTTCGGGCCGAAAGAATTCGAGAACAACTACCCCAGAAGTGAATCCGGGAGATCCGAGGCGACGCCACGTACGGGACTCGGCCCGCCGCTTCGCCCATCGAGAGGCTCGCCGCTTCTCGTCGATGGTCCGTAGAGAAGAGCCGGTGGAGGGATTTGAACCCTCGACCTATTCCTTACGAAGGAATCGCTCTAGCCAGTCTGAGCTACACCGGCGCGTACCTGCACGCGTTCGCCCGCTCGAACGCATTTTCACGTAGCGCGATGACTACAATAAGGGTTGCGAATCGAGTCGGCGTCACCGTCTCGTCAGGCGAACGTCGAGGCAGACGTTGTACTCGTGAGGTGCGTACGACCGGACGACCTGACGGTTCTCGACCGACACATCGTACTCGGGTTCGGCGGCGGCTCTGATGGCTGCCTCGCCGGGGCCGAACGGGTCGGATTCGTGCTGGATGTCGTAGAGGTGTATCACGCAGTCGTCGCCCGCGAGGGCGACCGCCGTCTCGACGAACTCGTTCGCGCTGTGAGGAAGATTCATCACGATGCGGTCGGCCCACCCCTCGTAGTCCGCGCTCACCTCGCGTACGTCGCCCTGGAGAACCGTTACCCGGTCAGCTGCGCGGTTGCGTTCTGCGTTCTCCCGACAGTACTCGACCGCGTGTTCGTTCAGGTCGACGGCGACGACCTGTGCTCCGCGCTTCGCGGCCGGGATGGCGAACGGACCGACGCCCGCGAACATGTCGAAGACGTGCTCACCGACCGTGACCTGTTCGACGATGCGGTTCCGCTCTGTCGCGAGCCGCGGCGAGAAGTAGACGTGCGCGATGTCGAGCGCGAATTCACAGCCGTACTCGCGGTGGACCGTCTCGGTCGGAGCCTCATCGCGCTCGGTCGCGAGTACGTCCCAGTCGCGCACCCGCAACTCGCCCTTTATCTCGGAGGCTCGATTGACGACCGTCGAGACCGGCAGGTCCGAGGCGAGCACCGCGTCGGCGATCTCCTGTGCTCGCTCGTCGTCGTCCTCGTCGATGATGACGATGTCGCCGAGCCGCTCGAGGCTCGGCTCGTACCCGAGGATGTCGGCGGGCGTGGTCTGTGTCCGCCGTGGCGATGCGTCCCACTCGACGACTTCGAAGTCGTCCGGGACCGCGTCCGGATTTGACACGGGGATGTACAGCCAGCCGTCGTCGTGGCCGATCTCGAACTCGTCGGTGAGGCAGTCCGCCTCGGCGAGCGCCTGCCGCGTCTCCTCGCCCGCAGACCGCTCGACTCGCACGCAGGGGACGTCCATGCCGCAAGAGAGCGGTTCCCCGGCCCTAACGGCTTCGCTTCACCCGCGACACGCTACCCCCAGCCGACCGCGGCCTACAGTTTCCACGAGGCGCCCGGAACGCGAGTCGCTTATCGGCCCCCGCGTGCGAGTGGGCGTATGCTCACCTTCATCGGTCTCGGCCTGTACGACGAACGCTCCATCACGGTCGAAGGAGCCGACGCGCTTCAGGCGGCCGACCAGGCCTACGCGGAGTTCTACACCAGTAAGCTTCTCGGCGCGGACGTCGACGACCTCCAAGCGTACCACGGCACCGACATCGAGGTCCGCGACCGACCCGGCGTCGAACAGCACCCAGACGACATCCTCGACGCAGCCGAGTCTGACGACGTCGCGTTCCTCACGGCAGGAGACACGATGATATCGACCACCCACGTCGACCTCCGCCTGCGTGCCCACGAGCGCGGCATCGAGACGCGCATCATCCACGGGACCACCGCCCAGACCGCGACCAGTTCGCTCACCGGCCTGCAGAACTACCGCTTCGGCAAGGCGACGACGCTCCCGTTCGAGTACGCCCACGGCGGCGACGACGTGCCCGTCAGCGTCCGCGACACCATCGACGCGAACCGCGAGCGCGGCCTCCACACCGTGGTCTACCTCGACATCAAGGTCGGCCGCGGCCCCGACGGCGACGACCCGGAGCACGAGGAGTACATGACCGCGGACTACGCGGCGAACCTGCTCGCAGCGTACTACCCCGACACCCTCGGTGTCGTCGTCGCTCGTGCGGGCAGCCCGGAGCCACTCGTCGCCGCAGACAGCCTGTCCGAACTCGCGACACGCGACTTCGGCGACCCGCTTCACCTGCTCGTGATTCCCGGCGACCTGCACCTCATCGAGGTCGACGCGCTGCGAGACCTCGCCGGTGCGCCCGCTGCACTGCTCGAAGAATAGACGCGGATCAATTTCAACGTACGACCAGTAAATCGAGGCCGTTCGGGTGGTCCATTGGATCTACGTCGACGACAGTCCGGGAACCGGCCATTTCGTTCAGTTCCTCAACCGTATACCGGAAGTTCACAGTCTGGAACTTCGGTTTATGAACTTCTCCTCGGTAGTAGGAGATCCACGCTTCGCCGTCGTCTGAAAGAAGCTGATCGAGACTGCTGAAGAACTCTCTTGCCTGCTCTCTCGGTAGGTGGGTCACGACACTCTGACTCCATACGATGTCGATTTCTGGCACATCTTGGAATCGAAGGTCTTCGTTCTGCCAGATGCGTCCGGCACGGGCTGGATTGACGCCGTTGTTCTTCAGTCGCTCCCGTCCCGCCTCAAGTGCACGTTCTGAGATATCACACCCATAGTACTTCCCCTCATCGAGGAACTCGAGAAGGGGGAGACCAGCTCTAAAAATCCCACAACCCACATCCAACACTCTATCATCTGGTTTCACCTCGATACGATCGAATAGTTGGGACTTCTGCCATTCGAGGGTCTGTTCCCAGGTGTCGAGCGGCCCGACGAGTGAACGAGGGTCATTTCCTCGTTTGGTATGACGCAGGTAGTACTCGGTGTAATTGTCGGACCGGGCTCGGTCGTAGTGACTCCGACACCACTTCCAGACCAGTCCCATCGTTTGCGACGGGTTCCGAAGACGTGCGCCGACGTCGATTGATTCCGAAGTACTACTCATTGCTGGTGGGCCCTCCAGATTACGTTATACGTTTTGGGACGCATCGGTCTCGTTCAGTGATACTCCCATACAGATATTATCGATTCTGTTCGACTCAGTCCTCGATTCGGGCGGTGAGTCCAGGTCTCCAGGAATAGTAAGAGCTTGGCTAGTTCAAGCTAGTTGGCTGTCGCTGTCTGGTGTTGCGTCCGAAAGAAAGGCGAAATCAGGGACCGGAGCGATTCCGGTTAGTTAGCGATTTAGTTCTGACGGCGGACTGCGAGGAGCGCAGCCGCGACGAGTGCGACGAGAGCGACGCCGATGCCGAAGCCGGGCTGGCCTTCGGACTCGCCACCCTCACCCTCGGTTGCCGTGGCGGTCTCCGTGGCCGTTTCCGTGGCCGTTTCCGTGGAGGTTGCCGTGGCGGTCGACGTTGCCGTCGACGTAGCCGTGGTCGTGGTGGTCGTGGTGGTCGTCGTCGTGGTCGTCGTGGTCGTCGTCGTACCCGAGTCTGCCTCCTGGACCTGACCCGTGACACCGGAGACGAGCGCCGTGTTGCCGTCCTGCGTGTCGCGGACCGTCATCGAGAAGTTCGTGCCTGCGGGCACGTCGCTGAAGTCCATCTGGGCTTCCCACGTACCGTCAGCCTGCACCGTTGCGGTGCCGGTCTTCAGGAACGGGTTGTCGTTGTCCTCGGAGTTGACGCGGACGTTCAGCTTGGAACCGGCGGCGAGCGAGCTCGTACCGGTGACAGACTGGTTGTCAGCTGCGCCAACGTTGACTTCATCGTTCGCGTTCGCGTCGACGGTCGCCGTGCGGGAGACGATGCTCCACGTTGCGGCGACGGACTCGTCTTCAGCAGCGAGCGAGGAGTCACCGTCGACGGTGAAGATCGCCTGGTAGCGCTCGCCGGACTTGACGTTGGAGAGACCCGACGTCGGGGTGACGAGGTAGTAGGTGTCGTTGTCAGCGTCCGAGATGACCTGCGTGTTGCTCGCGCTCAGCGTGATCTGCTTCGGCTGCTGGTTCTGACCGGGGTTCTGCTGCGTGACGGAGAGGGTGACCTCCTGACCAACCATGTTGAAGAACTGGTTGGTGACTGCGGAGCCACTGCCACTCGCGTTCTTCGAGCTGATGACACCCTCGAGGCCGCTGGCGTCGACCTGGTGGACCAGGACGTCGCCTGCCGCGATCGTGGAGTCCTCGGAGATGGTGCCTGCTTCGACTGCAGCAGCGATGTCAGCGGCGGACGAGACGGACGCGCCCTTCGGGGCCGTCCAGGTCTTCAGGTCGTCCGTGCTGCGCGCGTTGATGTCGAGCGTCGCGACGTCCTCGGTGTCGGCGCTCGAGCTGCGTGCGATTGCGAGGTCGTACTGACCCTGGTCGATGAGTGCGCTGAGGTTCGAGCTCTCGGTCGACTCGAAGCCGGTTGCGCTGTCCTTGCCGGCAGCGTCGTACGTGTTGTTGCTCTGCGTACCCATCAGGTACGTGTTGACGAGGAGCGTGACCTTGCCGTCACCGTCGTTGTCCGTGACGGTGCCGTTGGTCACGTAGCCTGCGTCCTCGGAACCGACCGTAACGTAGGCCGAGTTCGTGTTCTGGAGCGCGATGGTCACGGATGCGACGTCACCGATCTCGTCGGACGCGATGTCCTGGGAGAAGGCGACGGCGCCCGCGCCTGCCTCGTTGACGGTGATGTCGACCGTCGAGGAGACGCCGGTGTCGGAGACCGTAACCTTGAGCGTGTAGTTACCGGTGTCGATGTCCGAGAAGTTGGCGGACTTGACCGTGTTCGTGGAGCCACCGCTGAAGGTGACGTAGCTCTCGCCAGACGGAGTCGACGCGCCAGTGAAGATGCTGGCGAGCTCGGACTGCGTCAGACCTTCGGCGGAGATGCGGTAGTTGTAGCCGTCACGGTTGGAGTCCAGCGTGATCTCGGTCGTGTCGGCGGAGCCGCCGTTCTCGACCGTTGCCGGGTCTGCCGTGACTGCGAGCGTCTGTGCGGTGACACGGAACGTCTTGGTGTAGTTCGCTGCACCACCGTCCGTGACACGGTACTTGCCCGTCTCGAGGCCAGACGTGTCGACGGAGATGTTACCGGTGTCGTCCGTGGGGACGTCGGTAACGAACTGGAAGTTACCGCTGCTCGTTTCCTTCTGCAGTTCGACGTCCGAACTGTTGTTGTACGTCGTCGTGTCGGTCAGCGTCTGGCCGGCCCAGTAGCGCTTCCCATCCACGATGTCAGGGGTCGCAGCTGCCCCACCGGAGAACGCGATGACGCCCGCGAACACGGACGTGACCATCAGCGCCGCCAGCAGCAGGCTGCGTGCCTTGTCTTTGTTTCCTGTCATGGTTTGTGTGTTAGGTTCGTTTCGGCGGCAACAGCACCTTTGATTCCCACCGCCTGTGGGGGGCGTGGGGCCCTACTCAGTACTGTCACCATGGGTAGGGGTACATCGAAAGTGAAAGAACCATTGTTATAAATGCTTTGTGGTAGACGGTTCTGTTGTGACGGTATCGCACACGCCCTCTACGGCGAAGATTGCGGGTATCGCTCGATTAGGGTCTACGTCAGACACCGGCACAAAGTACTTAAAGAAACCAGTGATTACGAGTTCCAGAAAACGGACCGAAACGGTGGTAATCGGTGGTTACCGACGGAATCTGTCCGGTTTCGGGAACGCGGTCAGTCGCGCGTGATGAGCTCTATTTCGTGGCCCTCGGAATCCTTGGTGAAGGCGTATCGGTCGTTACAGCTGGCCGGGTCGCGGTAGTCCTCGGCGTCTCGTACCATGAGCGTCTCCCAGGCGTCGTCGAGGTCGTCGACGCGGGCCGCGACGTGTCCCCAGGAGTCGCCCATCTCGTAGCTCCGTCCGTCGTAGTTCCAGGTCAGCTCCATCGTCATCGCCTCCTCGGCGGCGTCTCGCGGCTTCATGAAGTAGAGGGCGAAGCTGTCGTGCTCGGAGCGGCGGACGAGTTCGTAGTCGAGCTTGTGCGCGTACCAGCCGATGGCCTCGTCGACGTCCTCGACGCGAATCATCGTGTGGTCGAGGCTCCAGCGCGCGCCGTAGTCTCGCTCGACGATCTCGACCTCGTGGCCGTCCGGGTCCTTCACGAACGCGTAGGAGCCGCCGCAGGAATCGGGGTCGCGGTAATCCTCGACGCCCTGTTCCATGAGCTCGTCGTACGCCTCGTACACGTCGTCGACGCGCACGGCGATGTGACCCCACGCGTCGCCCTGCTCGTAGGTGCGGTCGTCGTGATTGTGGGTCAGTTCGAGGACGGCGCCCTCGTCGTGGGCGTCCTCCGGACCGAGGTAGACGTTGGTGAAGGTATCGGCCTCCCAACGGCCCTTCTCCTCGTAGTCGAGGTACGTCTGGTACCAGTCGAGCGAAGCCTCCATGTCCTCGACGCGCATCATCACGTGGTCGAGCGTGTAAGACATGGGGGAGCGTACGATCGTAACGGGAAAAGGGATACCGGAAGCGGAACTGGCCGTGTCGGTTTCGCACGCGAGGGTCGCGAGACGACAGGCGGAGCGTCGAACAGAGAGATGACGAACGCTCTCGCGTGCGCGGTGAAAAATATTCTCCGCAGAAGCCATCCCCATCACGATTCAGTCGAGCCGCGCAGTCAGTCGAGCCGCGCAGTCAGTCGAGCCGCGCAGTCAGTCGAGCCGCGCAGTCAGTCGAGCCGCGCAGTCGCTGGAGGATGGTCGAAGAAGTTGGGCGACGACGTGAAACGGTGCAGTCACCGACCGGCCGCGAACAGCGTCACTTCCGAAGAATCAGCTTCAGCACGTCTTCGTCCTGCAGCACGTGGTCGTCGCCGACCTGCTGGCCGTCGTGTTTGGCGCTCGGGCCACGGACTCGGGCGAAGCGGAACCGCTTCTCGATGTCGCCGCCGAGTTTGGGAAGCGCTTCCCCGATGGTCGAGCCTTCGGGCACGACGAGCGGCTCGTCCCAGTCGATGCCGCGGCCAGGCTTGTCCATGTAGACGCGGATGAGGCCCAGGTTGTTCCAGATGCGCTCTTTGAGGGATTCGAGGCCCTTCTCTTCGACGGCAGAGATGAACGTCGCACGCTCGGGGTCGATGTCGCGCTTCTCGAGTTCCTCGTCGACGTGCTCCTTGTAGCTCGGGTCGATGAGGTCAGCCTTGTTCACCGCGACGATGGACGGCACGTAGACCCGGTTGTCCATGATTCCGTCGATGAGCCGGTCGAGGTCGAGCTTCTCGCCGAGGTTGATGTCCGCGTTGACGTACCCGTGTTCGCGGAGAATCTGCTTGATCGTGTCGTCGTCCATGTCCTGGTCGACCGTCGAGGTGACCTTGATGCCGTCTTTGATCTTCTTCCGGATGGTCACCCGCGGGGGCGTCTGGTCGATGCGGATCTTGTTGTTGTACAGCTCCTCGCAGAGCCGGTCGTACTGCTCTATCTCGAAGACGGAGAGAACGAAGACGAGGAGGTCGGCGCTCCGGACGACGGAGAGGACCTCCTTCCCGCCACCGCGACCGTCGGCGGCACCCTCGATGAGGCCGGGAACGTCGAGGAGCTGGATGTTCGCGCCCTTGATGTCGACCATCCCGGGGTTCACCGTCAGTGTCGTGAACTCGTACTCGCCGGTCTCGGACTCGGCGTTGGTCATCGCGTTGATGAGCGTCGACTTGCCGACGCTCGGGAAGCCGACGAGGGCGACCGAGGCGTCCCCGTGCTTCTCCACAGCGTAGCCCTGACCCCCGCTGCCACCGGACTGCTGTTTCTCGAGCTTCTCCTTCTTCTGGGCGAGCTTGGACTTCAGCCGGCCGATGTGCGCCTCCGTCGACTTGTTGTAGGGCGTGTTGGATATCTCCTCCTCGATCGATTCGATCTCCTCTTTCAGCCCCATTGTATCGTTTCACACTCCGCCGTCGGTACCGAAAAACCTGTCCACTCGCGCGCGAGCTCGAGACGGACCCGCCCCCATACAGATACTTCGATACGTTAATACCTGACGGCCGTCACGTGTCGAACGACGAATGCCAGACCCGTCCGTGCTCAGAGACAGCACCCAAATCGTCCTTCCCGAGGGCGCTCTGGATGGGTTACGAGACGAGCTCGACGAACAATTCATGCTTTCTATCAGACACGAAGGAGAGTGCCACCGTCTCGTTGGCAGCCCGGTCGAGATAAAACGGGCGAGCAACTTCCTGGCCCGGAACGGCATCTCCCTGCCGTGAGCCGACCTACCCGTTCCCCACCGCGACTACTGTTTCTTCAGCGAATCGAGTACTGACAGCGTGCCTGCCGCGTGCTCCCCGTCAAGCACCACGTCGGCCGCCGCTTTCGCCGCGTCGTCCGCGTTCGCCGTCGCGTAGCTTCGTCCGACTCGCTCGAACGTGGAGACGTCGTTCTCGGAGTCGCCGACGGCGACGAACTCGGTGACCTCGTAGCCGAGCCGAGGAGCGACCTGCTCCAGCATCGCACCCTTCGAGAACCGGCCGTCCTTGACGTGGAGGGCGTAGCCCGTATCGACGACCTCGACGCCGTGTTCGGCCGCGATTCGCCGGAGCAACGTCTCGTCCACGTCACGCCTGAGAGCGACCTCGGTCTCGCGCCAGCGGTTGACGAGGTCCGACGCGCCCCAGCCGAGGTCACCGCCCGACTCGAGGAACTCGTCGACGGCGTCGAACGCTGCCGTTTCGTCGCCGCTGACGAGTATCTCGTCATCGACGTAGGCGATGCCCCCGTTCTCGGCGATGACGCACTCGTCGATACCGACGAACTGGCAGAGGGCGATCGGATACGGGAAGGCCTTCCCGGTCGCGATGACGACCGGTGCAGGCCACGAGCGGAGCGGGTCGAACACCCGGGGGTCGATGCCGTGATCCGGGCGCGTCAGCGTCCCGTCGATGTCGAGGGCGAGGGGCGGCAGGTCGGTCATTCTCGTTCTCACTTCGGGACAGTGCCGATAAAGGCCTCACGCCTCGACTCGGCAGTCGACGGGGCGGTGAATAGTAACACGCTTACTCGCTCTGGAGTTCGTACAGCCGCCTGAAGACGAGCGTCGGGAACCGCGGCTCCAGGCGACTCGGCGGCCTGCCGGCGCCGTCGGCCGCGTCGGGAGCGGTCACTCGGTCGAGGATACCGACCTCGGACAGTTCGTACAGGAATCGGCGAACGGTGCCGGCCGACAGGTCGACCGCCGGGTCGGCAGCGATGGCCTCGGCGGCCGCACCGACCGACTCCGCCGCCGCTTCGTCTACGTCGAGGAGCGTCCTGAGGACGAGCTGACGGTTCGCCGGGAGCGTCATCACCCTGCCGAGAGCGACCGACGGACGAGGGACGCCCGCCATCCCCGCGTCGAGGTCGCGTTCCTGGATCCGGTCGTGTCGTGCCCGCGAGGCGGTGTCCGCCGCGCCGAACAGGGCCGCGAGGGCATCGTGCGCATCGCCGTCCGCCCAGTCGGCCAGGTGTCGGACCTGTTCGTGAGAGACCCCGTGCTGGGCGAGTCCCTCGGACGCGCGAGCCGTGAGCACGTCCACGAGCGCGTGATGGTCGTACGCCGGGACCTCGATCCGCTCCGGTGGCGCCGACGAGTCGGTCGCGGGGTCGGTACGGCCGACGGCCAGCCAGCTGAGCGCGTCGGAGACGGGGTCGAACGCGTCGGCGAGGTCGTCGAGGCTGGGCGTCTCCGGCTCCCCGACGTGGTCGACAACCACGACCGCAATCTCGCCGGGCGGCCTGAGACGGTCCTGGAGTCGGGACCTGAGCGCCTCGGTCCCGACCCCCTGTTTCGGAATCGACTCCTCCGCGAGTCCGTCGAGGACCGCGTGGTAGAGCGACGTCTCACTCTCGGCCCGCCGTCCGTCGACGTAGACGAAGGCCGGCATCGTATCCGAACGTGCGCGCGTGGTCGTCTGTATCGTGGAACCACTCCGACCACACAGCCGGTCGAGGTGCGTCACGAGCGCGGTCACGACCGCGGATTTTCCCGAACCGGCCGGTCCCCAGAGGGAAGCGTTCGGTGGCAGGGACCCCTGGAACACCGGATCGAGATAGTCGAGTAACCGTTCCAGCACGGGGCCGCGGCCGGTCGGCTCTTCGAGGTGGGCGACCGGACTGATAGCGTCGTAGTCGACGACGAGCGCCGCGGTCGACCCGGGGCGTTGTCTCCGACGAATCCGGGTTTTCAGGTCCATCGTGTACGTGTGTGTATGGAAGTCGCGTCGTATCGAAACGGTGTGGAGAGGCTGACAGGGCTGCGAGCGGGGTTCACCGGGGTGCGGTCACAGGTCTTCCCGACCGGGTCTACGCGACCCAGCCAGCGGACGGCAGGATGCCCACGAAGTAGCACACCGCGATGAGCAACGTCCCGAAGACGATCGCCGCGGCGGGCGGGTCCACGTGGGTGTCACCGTGCGCGTAGAAGATACGCTGGAAGACCTCACCGAACAGTGCACAGAGCATCCCGAACAGGCCGCCGACGATGAGCGCCAGCACGGGCATCTCCGCGGCCGGGAGACCACCCGCGACGGGGGCGGCACCGACCGCAGACAGCAGCGCACCGGAGTTCAGCGCCGACCCGCTCGCACCGACGCCCAGCACGGCGAGTGCGCTGGTACTCGCGGGGAGTGAGATGTGGTGCGTGACAGGGATGTTCTCGACGCCACAGTTGAGGAACACGAGGCTCGCCGCGCTGATACCGAACGCGAGGAAGAAGCTCCCCGTCCGAAGTGCGACGAACGCCGCGAGGATACCGACGAACAGGCCGATGGCCGCGACGTTCACCCACTTGTACTGGTGGGGGAGCCACGGTTCGACGACGAAACGGTTGGACTGTGCCGTCCCACCGTCGGTGGCAGCGTCACCACTTCCACCGGCCGTCCCCGCGTCGCTGATGACGCGCATCTCCTCGCGCTCGAATGGACTCATGTCGAGGATTCCGCCCTTGACGTCGCCGACGATGCTGTAGCCGAAGGCGGCTCGGTGGATGAGCGCCGAGAGGACGACGGCCAGCGCGATGGGGTCCCACGGTGCACTGACGGCGATGGAGATTCGCGTCAGGACCAGACCGAGGATACCGAAGACGCCACCGACCACGAGCACGTCGGGTCTCGTTCCGAGCGCGAAGCCGATGTCCTTGGCGTTGTGATAGTCGAAGCCGCTGTCGATGTAGCCCTTCTTCGCCGCGTAGGCAGCCGCGGCCGCACCGCCGGCGAAGCTGATGGCCGGCGAGAAGACAGGGCCGAACGCGATGGAGCCGGTGATACCGACCGAGCCGAGCGTCGCGGCGTCACCGCCGGTCGACTGCCCGACGGTTCTCCCGAGAATGTTCACCGCCTCGCCGGCAATGACCATGAAGCCCGTGAAGATGAACGCTGGTAGCGCACCGAGTGAGGCACCGAAGGCGCCGCCGGCGAACGCTGCGATGAGAAGCACGACCCACGCACTCGGTTCGAGCCCGAGCACCTGCAGGGGGATGAACGGATCCATGCTCACTCACCTTCGTCACGGGCCCAGTCGAGCGACCGTTCGACCGCCGTGTGCCAGCGTTCGTACTGCCGGTCCATCTGGTTCGAGTCGGCCTCGGGCGTGAACTCGCGGTCTATCTTCCAGTTGTCGCGAAGCTCGTCCACCGTCTCCCAGTAGTCGACTGCGAGCCCGGCCGCATAGGCCGCTCCGAGAGCGGTCGTCTCGTCGACCTCGGGTCGGACGATGTCCGTCTCGATGATGTCGGACTGGAGCTGACAGAGGAAGTTATTCTTGACCGCGCCACCGTCGACGCGCAGGCTGCTCATGTCGATGCCGGCGTCGGCCTCCATCGCTTCCGCCACGTCGCGGGTCTGGTACGCGATGGATTCGAGCGTCGCCCGGACGATGTGCTCGCGACGGGTGCCGCGAGTCATGCCGACGATGGTGCCGCGAGCCCGGCCGTCCCAGTGGGGCGCACCGAGACCGGTGAAGGCGGGCACGACGTAGACGCCGTCCGTCGAATCCACGCTCCGGGCGAGCTCTGCCGTCTCGGCCGGGTCGTCGATGAGGTCGACGTCCTCCAGCCACTCGATGGCGGCACCGGTCACGAAGATGGAGCCCTCGAGCGCGTACTGGACTGGTTCACCGGAGCGCTGGAAGCCGATGGTGGTGAGCAGACCGTGGTCGCTCGAGACGGCCTCCTCGCCCGTGTTCATCAGGAAGAACGAACCCGTTCCGTAGGTGTTCTTCGCGTCACCCTCGTCGAAGCAGGTCTGGCCGAACAGTGCGGCCTGCTGGTCACCGAGCGCGCCCGCGACGGGAATCTCGGCACCGAGGAAGCCCTCGGGGTCGGTCGTCCCGTAATGGTCGTCGTCGCTGGACGGCCGGACCTCGGGCAGCATCGACGACGGCACGTCGAACTCCTCGAGGAGCTCGTCGTCCCACTCCATCTCGCGGATGTTGTACAGCATCGTCCGCGAGGCGTTCGTGACGTCGGTGATGTGGTTGCCCGTCAGCTTGTAGATGAGCCAGGAGTCGATGGTCCCCATGCGGAGCTCACCGGCTTCGGCCCGGTCCTGCACGTCCTGCGGACGCGAGCGCTCCATCTTGATGGGGTCCGCGTTCTCCAGCAGCCACTCGACCTTCGTCGCCGAGAAGTAGGCATCTGCCTCCAGTCCGGTCTTCTCGCGGATCCACTCCACCTTCTCGTCGGCCTGCAGTTCCTCGACGCGGTCCGTGGTGCGTCGGTCCTGCCAGACGAGGGCGTTGTGGATCGGCTTACCCGTCTCGGGGTCCCAGACCAGCGTCGTCTCGCGCTGGTTCGTGATGCCCAGCGCGGCGAGCTGTTCGGGGTCGAGCCCCGCCTCGGTCAGCGCGCGCCTGACGACCGTCTTCGTGTTCTCCCAGATCTCCATCGGGTCGTGTTCGACCCAGCCCGGCTCTGGGTAGATCTGTTCGTGTTTTTCGTATGCGTTCGCGACGACCTGCCCCCCATGGTCGAACACCATGAATCGGGTCCCGGTCGTCCCCTGGTCTATCGCACCGACGTAACTGTTTCCTGTCATGGTCCGTGTCTGACCACCAATGTTTACCTCTGGCGTGCCAGTGCGAGTAAAGTTCACCGTCCATCATGATAAAGATTGGGAGTGGCTCGCACGGACGCGGTTTCGAGGCGACTCCTTCGGCGTCCAGTCAGGCGATGCCGGGCCGACTTCCCTCTCCTACCGACTGGAGCCATAATCGTTACTGGCGGTGGTTCGGTGAGGGTAAACAATCAAGTGACTACGGCACGCAGTGACGGTATCTGGATGGAATCGAGAACAGAGGTACTGGTCGTCGGCGGTGGCTCGACGGGGACCGGCATCGCACGTGACCTGGCGATGCGCGGCCTCGACGTGACCCTCGTCGAACAGGGGAACCTCACCCACGGAACCACCGGCCGGATGCACGGCCTGCTCCACAGCGGTGGCCGGTACGCCGTGGCCGACCAGGCCAGCGCGACCGAATGCATCGAGGAGAACCGCGTCCTCAGGGACATCGCGAGCCACTGTGTCGAGATGACCAGCGGACTGTTCGTCAAGCGGCCCGAGGACTCAGAGGACTACTTCGAAGAGAAACTGCAGGGCTGTCACGACTGCGGCATCCCTGCAGAGGTCCTCTCCGCACGCGAGGCCCGCGAGGTCGAGCCGTACCTCGCGAAGGACATCGACAAGGCCATCGAGGTCCCCGACGGTGCTGTCGACCCGTTCCGCCTCGTCGTCGCGAACGCGCTCTCGGCCGAACAACACGGCGCGCGCATCGAGACACACGCCGAGGTCGTCGACCTGCTCCGCGACGGCGACCGCATCACGGGCGCGCGGGTCAAACACGCGACGGGCCCGGGCAAGCGCGAACACGGTCGCCCCGGACAGACCGAGGAGATCCACGCAGACTACGTCGTGAACGCGACCGGCGCGTGGGCCGGCCACCTCGGCGAGATGGCGGGCGTCGACGTCGAGGTCCGCCCCTCGAAGGGCGTCATGGTCGTCATGAACGTCCGGCAGGTCGACACCGTCGTCAACCGCTGCAAACCGAAAGGCGACGCCGACATCGTCGTCCCCCACGAGACGACCGCCATCCTCGGGACGACCGACGAGGAGGTCAATCAGCCTGAGAACTACCCGGAGGAGGGCTGGGAGGTCGACCTGATGATAGACGAGCTCTCGAAGCTCGTCCCCATCCTCGGAGACGCACGGACCGTCCGGTCGTTCTGGGGCGTCCGCCCGCTGTACGAGCCGCCCGAGACCGGCACGTCGGACCCGACCGACATCACGCGCGACTTCTTCCTGCTCGACCACGAGGACCGCGATGGTCTCGACGGCTTCACCAGCGTCGTCGGCGGGAAGTTCACCACCTACCGGATGATGGCCGAGGACGTGGCCGACCACGTCTGCGACCAGCTCGGCGTCAGGGCGTCCTGCCAGACCGCGGACGTTCCGCTCCCCGGGAGTGAGGACCCGGAACGACTCGACCAGGGGATGAATGCGTACGGGCTCCGGTCGCCGGTCGCCCGCCGGAGCAAGCAGCGCCTCGGTTCGCGTGCGGACGACGTCCTCTCCACGAGCGAGCCGAACCCGGTCCTCTGCGAGTGCGAAGCCGTCACCCGCGCCGAGGTGCAGGACGCCATCTCCCAGTCCGGAACTGACCTCAACGCGGTCCGCATCCGGACCCGCGCCTCGATGGGCAACTGCCAGGGCGGGTTCTGCTGTCACCGGCTCGCGAACGAACTCCACCCCGACCACGACTCACGTAAGGCCGTCGATGCCTTCGACGAACTCTGGCAGGAGCGCTGGAAGGGCGAACGACACGCCCTCTGGGGCGAACAGCTCCAGCAGGCGATGGTCAACCACGCGCTCCACGGTGCGACGTGGAACCGGGGGCACGACCACCGGAGCGGTGGTAGTGACAGAGCCGACGATGACACTGACGGAAGCGCAATCGACTGGGACGCCTTCGGAACCAATCCGTCTGGTTCGACCTCGGGAGGTGCCGACTGATGCTCGACACAGACGTTCTCGTCGTCGGGGGCGGGCTCGCCGGCTCGACTGCCGCGCTCGCCGCTGCAGAGACGGGCGCCAAGGTCCGACTCGTCTCCGCGAACGAGAGCACGCTCCGGCAGGCGTCCGGCCTCGCCGACTGCCTCGGTTACGTCGACGACGACCTGGTGGCCGACCCCTTCGAACACGTCGACGAACTGCCCGACGACCATCCGTACCGCGTCGTCGGAACGGACGCCATTCGCGCAGGATTCGACCTGTTCGACGCGGTCACCGGAGACATGTACGGTGGCGACGACCGGAACGTCCTCGTTCCGACCACACAGGGGACGGTCAAGCCGACCGCTCGCTACCCGAGAACGGTCGAGCCCGGCATCGTCGGTGACGGTCAGGAGACGCTGCTCGTCAGCTTCACCAGCGACATCGACTTCGACGCACCACTCGCCGCCGCCTCGCTCGACGAGACGGTTCCGGGAACCGTCCGTGGCGTCGAACTCGAGTTCCCCGTCGACCTGCGCGACGACGTCGAACTGACGCGGATCGCGAAGCTCCTCGCCGAGGATGGCGGCGTCCGCGGCGACCTGGCGCGCACCGTCGAACCGCATCTCGGAGACGCGGATCGCGTCGGGTTCGCCGCCGTGCTCGGCCGCGAACCAGGTGAACCGGCGGAGGTCAAGCGGTCGCTGTCGAAGGCACTGGGAGTCCCCGTCTTCGAACTACCCGGAGCACCACCGAGCCTACCGGGCGTCCGACTCCGTGACCGGTTCCGGGCCGCACTCGATGACGCCGGCGTCGAGGTGACGACCGGCTGTCCGATGGTCGGCTTCGAAGCTGCCGAGGCCAGCACTGACGAGGGGAGACGCATCTCGGTCGTCGAGATGGACCGAAAGGGCGCGACCATCCCCCACGCACCGGAACAGGTCGTCCTCGCGACCGGCGGTCTGGTCGGTGGGGGAATCGAGACCGACCGCGAGTCGGTCCGCGAACCGCTGTTCGACCTCCCCGTTCACCACCCCGACGACCGGTACGACTGGGCCGAGGCTGCCGCCTTCGGCGACCACGCGTTCCCCCGGTTCGGGGTCCGAATCGACGAGGACGGCCGACCGCTCGACGAGTCCGGGTCGGTCGTCTACGAGAACGTTCGCGCCGCCGGCAGCGTCGTCGCCGGCGCGGATTTCGCCGCGGAGTGTTCCGGCAGCGGCATCTCGCTCGCGACCGGCTGGCTCGCCGGCGCGCGGGCAGGAGGCACCCTATGAGTACCGACGATACCAGCACAGACGACGAGTTCGAACCGATACAGGTCTTCCCCGAGGGCGAAGCCGACCTCCGTCCCGGGGCCGACAGCTGCTACAAGTGCTCGACGTGCGATACCTCGTGCCCCGTCGCCGAGGTCGACGACGAGTTCCCGGGTCCCAAGTTCCAGGGTCCCGAGCAGTGGCGGCTCAAGCGCAAGGAGGACGAAGCGGTCGACCCCTCCATCATGAAGTGCTCCAACTGCATGCGCTGTGACGGGGCCTGCCCGACCGACGTCCCGCTCAGCCAGATGCACAACACCGCTCGGGCCGAGTACGTCGACGAGGAACTGTCGACGTTCTCCCGAGAGTACGTTCGGAACAAGATACTCGCGAACTACGGCCGTCTGGGCAAGCTCGGCTCGACGTTCCCCCGCCTGACCAACGCCATCATGGGGAACTCGCTCGTCCAGAAACTCAACGAGAAACTGCTCGGTATCACCGCAGAACGTGACTTCCCCGAGTTCGCGACCGAGTCCTTCCGCGAGTGGTTCGCAAAGCGCGGCGGCGCGAAGGTCCAGAGCGAGGAGAAACGCGTCGCCTACTTCCACGGCGACTACGCGAACTACAACACGCCCGAGGTCGGCAAGGCGATGGTCCGCGTGTTCGAGCACTTCGGCTACGAGGTCGCCGTCCCGGAACAGCGCTGCTCAGGCACGCCGATGTTCGCGAACGGGATGCTCGACGACGCCCACCGCGCCGCGAAGTTCAACGTCGAGACGTTCGCCGAGCTCGTCGACGACGGCTACGACGTCATCTGTTCCTGCACGTCGTGCTCTATGGCCCTCCGTCAGGAGTACCCCGAGCTGTTCGACTTCGACGACACGGAGCGAGTCGCCGCGAACACCTACGACGCCGTCGAGTACCTGCGCACCTTCGAGGACCTCGAAGAGGAGCTCGCAGCGGCCGAGCCTGGCAAGCAGGACGACTACGCCTACCACGCCCCGTGCCACGCGCGGAACCAGGGTCTCGACGGCCAGACCGTCGAAGTGCTGGGCAACGTCGACGGCGTCGACGCCCACGACGTGGGGGAGTCCTGTTCCGGCATCTCCGGGACCTACGGCTGGAAGGAGGAGAACTACGAGAACTCGATGGCCATCGGCGAGGAGATGTTCGAGCACATGGAAGACGCCGACGCCGAGACCGGGCTGACCGAGTGTCCGACGTGCGCCATGCAGATGGAACACGGCAGTGGACAGGAGGTTCGGCACACGTTGGAGGTAGTCGAAGAAACAGTAGTAGCGAAAGAGTAGTCTCAATCCCATCCTTTTTTAGCCTGAACCGGAAATTTAAGTGTCCCGCTCGTAATCATTGCTCTGAAGACTGACCAAGTGTTTGAGCACTTGGGAGCTAGCATAACTTGGACGTCGAACAGTATTCGTAGTACCTGATATCGAGTGAATGTACCGACAACACCGGAAAGCTCTAACAACGCCCTGCCGATATTCCCTATGTTCGATAAGAACCAGTATTGGAGTCACTGAGCAAGATGAAGAGTGGTGAGTTTCCTCCGATGTCACTGAACTATTCCGCTACCAAGGAACCCAACGGGGTTGAGATCACGGACAACATCAAGCAGCGGAAGCTCCAGATTTACTCGGACAGAGAGGTAACTCCAACCCCGACGAATTCTCAGCTCTTCGAATTTCCGGTGGATGCTGCGTTCACGATCGAAGCCAGAAAACTATCGATGAACCGTTCGGATGAAGTATACATTCGCAGTATGGATGGAGAGTTTGACGGCCCTATCGGTGGCCGTCAAACGGTCAGCCTCAAGAAGAATACATATAGCTTCGACATCAGTTCGCCGGTAAAGATATATTTGAAATTTACCGGAGCTCCGACGATCATAAAGGGGACGGGCTCTCTTCAGGTTACCTTTCCCGAGCGTACGTCGGTCGTGTTTGGCGTACGGACGTATCATAAACACCCCTCCGGCACAGTTACCACAACGTCCCATCCGGAGGACATGATGGCAGCGATCAATACACTACCATCTGCTCTTAAAACGATGAGTTGTGAACGGTCGTATCCGACACTTAGAGGATATCCACCATTGATACAAATTGGAGAGGAGCTGAATATACCCGACGACCTCGTCGCTCCAGAGACAGGTCTGGTATTCGAAGTCCCCCGGAAGCTATCCTACATATACACCGCTGCCCCGCTCGCTTTTTATCTAGGAGCGGAACTGGTCCCCGGTAAGTCCCCAAAGCTGGTTACTCCGGACTTTACCTACGATTTCGAAGATGGTGAGTGGTTCGAAGACAGCGTCGCGAAGCTCCTTCAAAAGGTACTATTTCTTGACTGTGTCGTTCGGACGATTGGTATTCATCAAGTAGAATTGTATGAGCGGAAGAAAATAGAACAAAAACTGCCGTTCGAAGTTGAAGAGGCGTATGATATCCCGTTATCGGATCAGTTCAAGCTGTATACAGCGGTTGACTTTGAAGATATCCGTCCGTATCTCCCACGGTGGTGTCTTACTGCATACCTACCCGATGTGCCAGAAAGCGCGGAAGCGATTCCACACATCGTGAACGACCTTGGTATCGTCCGTGAAACTAAAGCGTCGACCAGGACCATATCACGAGCCGTATCTGACGCACCCAAACGGTTCATGGAGTCTGGGGTCGAATCTTGCAGGTCGAGTGATGAGCCAGTAGAAATGACGATTGCTGAGCCGGTTAGAAAGGATACGTCCATCGAACACGCCTGGTTCGGTAATCAAATCCCCCTGGGGGCGTCTAAAGCATCTGTCGATTCGTTTGATCATCAATTGAGTCAGCGAAACAGAAATGAGTCCATCGACATCACGGTCATCTGTAATGACCCGCATATGGTTGACGAGCAGCATACACTGGACAACGTGTATGGGGATAGAGAAGACCAACCGTACAACGTCGACTCCTATTTTGGAGTCTCGAGAGATGAACTCGAAAGTATCCTCGTAGAGGATTCATGCGACTTCCTTCATTATATCGGACATGCAACTCCCGAAGGGCTCCGATGTAACGATGGTAAATTAGACATAAGAGAACTTTCGAATATCGGTGTCAACGTTTTCCTATTGAATGCGTGCCGCTCTTTCGAGCAGGCGGAAGCACTCATCGAGAAGGGGTCGTTCGGTGGCGTTGCAACACTCGGTGACGTGGTCAATGAACAAGCAATAGAGATTGGACAAGCTGCCGCTCACCTGCTCAATCTCGGATTCCCACTCCGTGCTGCTGCAGAACTGATTCATCAACATCATAGTATCGGAGAGCAGTACCTCATCGTCGGAGATGGATCGGTCGATATCGTTCAGACAGACAGTGGTGTTCCGATAGTCAATCAAGTGAACCAAATCGACGACGAACGATACGAATTAACTATCTCGTCATTCCCAACCAAGAAGTTCCAGCTCGGATCTCGTGCAACTCCTTCGCTGGAAGGGGTGAACGAATATTTCTTGCTACCTGGCCCGATGAAGGCGTTCGAGGTCTCTCGAGAGGAGTTGGTTGAATACTTGACGTGGACGATGTACCCATTCGAGATTAACGGTAGAATCAAATGGAACGATACTCTTGGTATCGTGGATTTGTGAGAATTAGAAATCCGATCGGCGATCACGTGCTAAATTGTAACTTTACGGTCCTGCGCTGCCATCTGCCGCGATGACCGGACTCGCCTGCATGAGCAGGAGGCCGATCATGAACAGGACGCCGATCATTCGCGGGTGGTCTGCCAGGTAGTTCTTCAGCGTGTTGTTGTCTTGCATGACAATAGCGACGATGAGGGGCACTACCATCAAATTATCTTAATGTTTCTTATAGAATAAAACGATTTTTAATTATTTGAGAGAACGTACGTGTTCAGAGAACATTATTCTCGGGACGCATGTCTACATCTTCATCATTGATGTTGCATATGTCGGGAGGAAATCACCAATAATTATTTCAAATGTCCAACTCCTTCTTTCAGACTCATTGACATCCGGTCTAGGGAACAAACAGGAGCTGGCTATGCGTACTCCAGGTCGTCGGTCACGAAGTCGACGCCGATGACGAGCACGGCGCCGACGAGCGCGATGACCGCGACCGCAGCCATGCTCTCCGTGGATGAGAGCGCTCCCTCCTCGGTGATCGTCGTCATCGGGAGCCGGAGACCCCCCACCATCAGACTCACGAGGAACGTCAGGGTGGCCTCCCTGTAGTGCTCGAACGCCCACTTGACCGCGCGCGACATGGAGAGAAGCCCGACGACTGCACCCAGGCAAAAGACGACGACGACCCCGACAGAGTCGAGTACCGGCTGGAGGTCGCCGCCACTGACGAACGAGAGCAAGCCGTTCGTGAACCGCTTGAGCGTCCCCGTCATGAACTCGTACTGCTGGAGGACGTAGAGGAAGAACGACCCCGAGACGCCAGGGAGGATCATCGCACAGATGGCGATCATCCCTGACGCGAAGATGACCGGGTACGTGTGACCCAGCGTGCTCGCTGGGACCATCGTGATACCTGCAGCGAGAACGATTCCGAGAATCGCGACGGCCATCCGACCAGGAGTCGTGATGTCTACCTCGCCATAGAGCACGAGCGCCGAAGCCGCGATGAGCCCGAAGAAGAACGCGGCCATCAGGGCGGGGTAGTTCTGGAGCGCATCGTGGAGGACCCGCGAGAGCGTGACCACCGCCGTCACGATACCGAGACCGAGAGCGACGAGGAACGGCGCGTCTACCTCCTCGAGTACGGTCACGAAGCCATCGCGGCCCGAGAACAGCTCTCGGACGAGGCCAGCGTCGACGGCCGTGATGGCCCCGATCAATCGCTCGTAGATGCCAGTTATGAGCGCGATGGTTCCGCCGGAGACGCCGGGGACGGTATCCGCCGCGCCCATCAGAAATCCCTTCAGGTAGACCGAGAGTGCCTCACGCATCGCTCTGTGGTAACCGTGGCGTCCGGAAAACGATTCCCCTTCGATGATAGGGTGTGGAGCGGTTCGAGGTGCCGGCGTATCCGCGAAGAGCGGAGAGTGTCGTTCCGTCGACTACCCCGCTCGTGCGTACAGTTCCGTCATCGATGCGCTCTCACTCGTCGTGGTCGCGGTCGTCGTCGAGTCCGACGTGCTCGATGTGGTCGTCGTGGCCGTCGTGTTCGAGGAATCCGAGGAGTTCGTCGTGTCAGAGCCGTCGGACGTGTTGGAGCCGTCCGGTGACTCGGTCGAGTTCTGCGAGTCGTCTCCGGCGGTGAACTCCACGGTGATGGGCTCACCGTCTTCGGTCATGATCGCGGACTCGGAAACAGCCGCCGTCGCGGTCTGGTTCGATCCTTCGACGGTAATGGTGTACTCACCAGTGGCCGTGACGGCCGAGTTGGTCCCACCCTGCTCGACAGAGACGGAGTCGTCGGTCGCGTACGGGACGGTTATCTCGAAGTTACCGGACGCGTCGGTCTGGACCGTCTGCGTGTAGTTGAACGAGCGTCCGAGCGTCGACGAGTTGAGCGGGACGGTCGCCGTCACGTTCGTCGGCTCCGAGACGTCGACTTGGCCCGTGATGGTCGCGCCGGGCACGCGCTCGTACGTCTTGACCGTCGACTCGACGGACAGGTCGTAGACGTGCGTCTGGTTACTGATCTGGTACTGGAAGTACTGCTGGACGCTCATCGGCCGGTTGACGAAGTTCGTCGCCTGAATCTGCCCTTGCCGCTGGACTGCGACGGAGGCGATGGCGACCTGCTGGGGTGCCTCGTGAACGAGCCGGTAGTGCTCGAGGCCCTCCGCGTCACCGTAGTAGAGCTTCGACAGCATCGTCTGGTCGTACTTGTCGGTGGTCGACGGTAGCACGACCGACTGATTGTTGATCTGCTTTTGCTCCTGACCGAAGTAGGCCTGCGGTCCGGGACCGGTCCAGGTGGCGATGGCACCGAACTTCGAACTCGCCATCTGGTAGTCGATCATCACGTACCGGGTGTCCTCGCCGGCCTGTTGCTCGTTCTGCTGGTCGACGAACTGCTGGAGTTCGTCGTTCGAAAGCTGGTCGATGGGCTTCTCGCGCTGATCGATAGTCGGGAGCGCTTCGAGCAGCAGTTCGCCGCGCGTCTCGTTCTCCGCGAGGAGATACTGCGATGCGAACTTCGCGTTGTGCTGGAACGGGTTTGCGACCGGCACGCGCTCACCCTTTACCGTAATCCAGTGGCCGTAGTCCCACCACGAGATGACGCCGTACGCGCCCTCGGGGTAGGCGAAGTCCTCCTGGTTGTCGTATCGGCCGTAATACGGGAGCTCGTTGTTCGCGCCCCCGTACTTGCCCGGCTCGGGTGTGTTCTCCTGCAGCCACTCGGTACTGGAGTTCCAGTTGAGAACCCCACCGGGGCTCATCCCTTCCGCCTGCCTGTCCACCGTCGTCGAAGTCATCGCGAGCACCGGGGTGAGCGGCATCACGATGAGCATCAGGACTGCGATGACCGACATGACCTGATAGGGCTCGACGTCGATGTCGTCGGTCGAGATGTTGGCGAGTCCGATGAACCGGACGATACGACCGACGAACCAGCCGTTGAGGACCGCGACGGTCACGGCGAGGTAGTAGTTGAACCGGATCTGCGTCAGTGCCATCAGCAGGATGAACACCGACCAGACGACGACGAACAGGTATTCGACGCGGTAGTCGTTCTTGAAGTAGAGATACCCGACCATCCAGACGAGTGCGGCGGCAGCGACCACGTAGGTCATCCCGTACTGCGCACCGAAGAACTGCGTCGCCGTCGAGAAGAACGGTTCACCGGCGCCGACGACCGCCTGCGCCTCTCCGATGGTGAGCGTCGTGTCGCTCTGGGAGAGTGCGATGGTCCGTTCGATGTTCCGGACGATAACGCCGAACGCCCTCGGCGAGACGAGCTTGAGGAGGAGTAGCCCGGCCGTGAGCAGAGACGTCACCGCGAGCGCGTAGGACGCGCCCCTGTCTCGGAGGCCCTCTCGGGCGTAGACCAACGCCGCGACGAGTCCGCCGAAGACGAGGATGAGTGCGAACGGGAGGTCGAGGAACGGGTAGCCGACGACGGGCGCGAAGAGGATGCCGACGAGGAGAACCGCGAACAGTGCGCCGGAGCCTTTGAGCAGGTCAGCTGCATCGTACTCGTTCCACTTACGGGCGAGCCCAGCGAGGAACGCACAGCCCGCAGCGAGACCGAACGCGAGTCCGACCTGTAGCGGTGAGATCGAGGTGACGCCGAGACTGAGCTGGTCTATCTGGACCAGCGTGACCAGCCCGGCGACGGCGCCGATCACGACACCACTGTATGCGACGTGCTCCGGGCTCCGGCCGGCGACGTACTCGAAGATGAGGGCTATCGTGTAGAAGACGCCGAGCAGACCGACGATGACGACCGCCGGCGGCCAGACCCACATGTAGAGGCCGACGGCCAGACCGGCGAGTGCGGCCCACTTCGTCGGTTCGCGCAGGCCGTCGAAGTCGCGGTCGACGACGAGTTCGTAGATGGGCTTCTCACGTTCAGCGGAACGGAGCGCCACCATGACGCCGAGCACTGCGAGTGCCTGGAACAGGACTTCTGCGACGTGGTGGTCGGAGAAGCCCGCCGTACTACGACGGAGGAAGACTCCCGGAAGGAGAGCGAGGACGAGGGCTGCGGTGAGGCCGCCGGCCCGTCCCGCGAGTCGCTTCCCGATGAAGTACGTGGGGATGGCGACGAGCATTCCGAACACGGCCGGGGCGACCAGCAGGGTCATCCCGATGGTCTGTTGGTCTGGGCTGCCGAGGCCGACGACGAGCGCCGCCGTCGCGACCAGCTGATCGAACAGCGTCCCGAACTGATCGGCCCTCACTCCGGTCGGGAACTCCGAGTAGACGTCGTACGGCATCGTCCACGGCCAGTTCCGGACCGTCCACGACACCTGTCTGTAGTGGTACCAGGCGTCGTTACCGGCGAAGAAGATCTCACCACCCCGCGTGAACTTATCGAGGGGCTTCAGCCGAATCCACAGCATGAACGCCAGTATCAGACTCAGAACTGGGACGTGATACCAGCGTTTGAACAGCGCCAGCACGGAGTCCGAACTCACCGATTCGGACTCCGACTGCTCGCTAGTCGACGTACTCATTGTACGGGAAAAGCCCGAACCCACGAATAAGCCTTGTGTAATCGGTCCACACGCGGACAGCTTCTCTCTCCTCGCTTTCAAAACCCTTATTCGACGTACCACGGTTGTAGCGAGCAATGAAAGTCTCCGTCGTCATCTGTACGTACCCGACGGACCGGTACGAATACTTCTCCGAAGCGGTCGAAAGTGTTCTGAACCAGACATACGGCGACCTCGAGGTCGTCCTCGTCATCGACGGCAACGAGAAGGTCCACGAGTGGGCCGTCGAAGAGTTCGGCGACGTCGAGAACATCAGGATCCACTGCAACGAGGAGAATCGCGGTATCTCGTATTCGCGTACGAAGGGCGCAGAGCTGGCGGAGGGCGACATCGTCGCGATGATCGACGACGACGCCGTCGCCGAGGAGGACTGGATCGAGACGCTGGTCGAGACGTACGAGAACACCGACGCGTTAGCTGTTGGGGGTGACGTCCGCCCGGATTGGCAGGTGGAGAAACCGGATTTCTTCCCCGACGAGTTCTACTGGCTCGTCGGCTGCGTCGAGCCAGGGTTTGCGGAAGACGGGGAAGAGGTCCGGAACACCTACGGGTCGAACATCTCCTACCGTCGTGACGTCTTCTTAAACGTCGGCGGGTACGACCCGAACACGGGTCGGAAGGGCGAGAAACACCTTCAGGCGCACGAAGCCCCCGCCGGAATACGGATGTTAGAGGAGTACGGGAGAGGGATGGTGTTCGTGGAGGACGCCGTCGTCCACCACAAACTCTTCGACTACAGGGGTGACTACCGGTGGCTGGTCAGCCGGTCGTTCTGGCAAGGATACTCGAAGCGAGTCATGGATCTGCTGTACCCGAACGCACCCGACGACAAGAGCGCGTACCTGAACCGGCTTCTGACGCACTTCGTGCCAAAGCGTTTGGTCGAACTCGTTCGGTCCCCGTCGATGCCGAAGGTGAAACAGCTTGTCACGATCTTCGTCTTCACTGCTGTCGTCGGACTCGGCTACCTGTACGCAATGCTGACGCCGAACGTCGTCGAGAAGGCGAATGCGTGACGGCGAGGAGTACGCTCGATACGCGAATATGACGCTGAACCTGTTGGAGAATTCCGCGTCGTCTTGTCGTCTTAGTTCTGCGCCTGCGCCCCTACTTCCTCCTCAAGCCGTCGTTCGGCTTCGTCTCTATCTTCGGGGTACCCGACGTCGACGCGCCAGCCATCGAGGGCAATCGCGTCGATGGTCCGACCGCTCTCGATGAGCAGGTCGATGGCCTCGGAAATCTCGTACTCCCCCCTGTTCGACGGTTGGACCAGTTTACACGCGTGGAAGATGGCGGGTGAGAAGGTGTAGAACCCTGTCATCACCAGATTCGACGGTGGCTCCTCTGGTTTCTCCACGACATCGATTATCTCTCCGTAGTCGTTCGTCACACAGACACCGTAGCGGCTCGCTTCCTCGTACGGAACCTCCTCGACGAGGAAAGCTGCGTCAGCACGGTCTTCGCGCTGTCGACGAACGACGTCGGCTAGGTTCGCACGGAACACGTTGTCTCCCAGCATCAACATGAAGTCGTCGTCGACGTGTTCCTCGGTAGAGAGCAGAGCATGCGCGAGGCCGTTCTGTTCTCGCTGGTGGCAGTACGTGATTGGCACTCCCTGGAACTCGTCTCCGTAGTGGCTGATGATGTCCTGTTTTCGGTAGCCGACGACAACGACGAGCTTCTCGGCCCCCAGCTCGACGAGCTGTTCGAAACAGTGCGTGAGAATCGGCTTTCCGGCGACCTCGACCATCCCCTTCGGTTTGTTCTCGGTGAGGGGCCTGAGTCGGGTTCCCTCGCCCGCTGCGAGAACTACTGCATCCATGACCCACCGTTACTCCCACGGTGGTAAATATCTTCAGACAGACTCGCTCGACGAGTCGAGTCGCTACGAGAGATAGAACTCGACTGTCCGCTCGAGGCCAGTTTCGAAGTCGTACCGCGGTTCCCAGCCGAGCGCCTCCACTTTCGCCGTGTCGAGTGCGTAACGTTGATCGTGTCCTGGTCGGTCGTCGACGAACTCGATGAGGTCGGCATCGGCACCGATGGCGTCGAGGATGTTCTCGGTCACCTCGAGATTGGAGAGCTCGATACCGCTCCCGACGTTGTACACCTCCCCGATGTCTCCATCTTCGAGGACACGAAGCAGTGCGCGACAGTTGTCCTCGACGTAAATCCACTCTCTGACATTGGACCCGTCGCCGTACACGGGGAGCGTTTCGCCGGCCGCCGCCCGTGTGAGGAACTTCGGAATGAGTTTCTCCTCGTGCTGACGGGGACCGAAGTTGTTGGACGATCGGGTTATAAGAACTGGAAGATCGTGAGTCGTGTAGTAACTTTGTGCGAGAAGGTCGGCACCGGCTTTCGTTGCGGAGTATGGGTTGCGTGGGTTCACCGGATCGTCCTCCGAGAACGTCCCATCGAGTATCTGGCCGTACACCTCGTCAGTCGATATCTGGAGGAAGCGGTCCACCTCCTCTGAGAGCGCGGCATCGAGTAGGGCGCGTGTACCCTGGACGTTCGTGGACACGAACGGCTCGGAGCCGGCCACGGACCGATCGACGTGGGATTCTGCGGCGAAGTTCACCACTGCGTCGACGCCCGACACGAGTTCCCCGACGAGTTCATCGTTGCAGATGTCGCCTTCGACGAACTCGTGTCGTGGGTCGTCGAGAACGCCCTCGAGGTTCGACTTCGACCCTGCGTACGTCAGCGCGTCCAGCGTTGTCACCTCGTGGTCGGTCTCGTCGAGGACCAGATGAACGAAGTTCGAACCGATGAACCCGGCGCCGCCTGTGACCAGCAATCGCATATGGGCAGAATCGACCCCGGACGGTCAATTAGCTTTCGCCCTACGACCGGTACTGCTCGGCGTTTTCGAGGAAGAACTCGCGTTCTTCTTCATCGAGATCTTGGAACCGGAGGACAGTCTCGCACGTGACACCGGGACATTTCATCACCCGGTGACGCTCGAGCTCGTTTGCTGCCACGACGGTCCCACAGTTCGAACAGATGTGCGTGATGATTCTCATTATCAGAGCTTCAGGTTGGAGTTCTCACCGACGACCAGGCGCCGTCCTTCTGGGAGAAGATCGTCCGCGCTACCGACCGTGACACCCCTTCCGAGCAGACTGTCCACTATCTTACCCGACGTCGAGATGGTCGAGTCACCGATGACGACGCTGTTCTCGATGTGCGTCCCGGACACCGTGGTGTTCGGCCCGATAGACGTATACGGACCGACGTAGGTTCCGTCTTCGACGACGGAACCCGATGCAATAGAGACCGGTCCGCGGACGACTGCGCCGTCTTCGATGGTGGCGGACTCGTGGAGGTCGACGTGCCCACGAACCTCTGCGCCGGACTCGACGGTGCCCGCCAGCGAACCAGGACCGCTCTCGAGGACAAGTCGGTTCGCGTCGAGGATGTCGTCCGGCTTCCCGGTGTCCTTCCACCAGCCTTCGACCACGTGCGAATCTATCGGCCGTCCACGGTCGAGTAGGCCCTGGATGGCGTCCGTGATCTCCAGTTCACCCCGCCACGATGGTTCGAGATCGTCGATCACCTCGAACACTTCGCTCGAGAAGACGTAGATGCCGACCAGTGCGAGGTCGCTGGGTGGGTCGTCCGGCTTCTCTACCAGTTCCTGAACGTTGCCCTCATCGTCGACGACTGCGACACCGAACGCGCGCGGGTCGCCGACGCGCTGGAGCGCGATTCCGGCACCGTACTCACCAGATTCGAAGCTCTCGAGCAGGTCCGAGACCCCGTGCTTCAACATGTTGTCTCCCAGATACATGGCGAAGTCGTCGTCGCCGACGAAGTCCTTCGCACAGCCTGCCGCATGTGCGAGACCTAGCGGGTTCCCCTGGACGATGTAGGTGATCTCTACCCCGAATTCCGAGCCATCTCCCAGGAACTCCTGTATCTCTTCACGGCCTACGTTTCCGAGAACGACACCGATCTCGGTCACACCAGCCTCTCTGAGATCTTCGATGGCGTACTGTAATACCGGCTTGTTCGCGACCGGTATCAACTGCTTCGGTCCGGTGTGCGTGATCGGTCGAAGGCGAGTTCCTTTCCCGCCTGAGAGAATTATTCCTTTCATCTCGCACCCCGACAATTCCTGTCGTCGTTGGTCTGCCACGGCACCGGCGACGCCGGACCGTGCGAGCGACACAGCATATCCGCAGGTGTGGTGGGACTGGTAATCGGTCTTTCGGTCACTAGAGTAGTGTGTCGTACGTCGATTCGAGCTGTGGCGCGAGCACGGAGATGTCGTGGCGTCGTTCCATGTTCGTCCGGCCACGTTCGCCGAACTCCGCGAGTACGCCTGGGTCCGACCTGAACTCGTTCAGTTTTCGGACCAGCCCATCCACGTCTCGCTCCGGTGCCAGCTTGCCGGAGACGCCATCTTCGACCACGTACGGGATGTCTGCATGCGTGGTCGCGACGACCGGTTTCCCCGCAGCCTGGGCCTCTAGCAGGACGGTCGGAGCCCCACCTTCGGAGTCACCGGATTTCCCAGTGCGACTCGGTGCGAGCAGCAGGTCGCACGAATGGATCTCTTTCACGTACTCATCGTAATCGAGGTAGCCCGTGAACGTGACCTTCTCACGCACACCTTCGGCCCCTGCAATCGCTTCCAGGTCCTCCTGCTTCACCTCCCGTGCGTCTCCACCAACGATTCTGAGTTCCGCATCCGGTTCGTCTCCGAACGCCCTGGCGAACGCGCGGATACCGTCCGGCATCCCCTTCTTGTCCACGAACCGTCCGACCATCAGAACTCGCCAATCGGGATCGCTGTCCGGGTATGAAGGCTTGATCCGATCTACGTCTATCGCTATCCGCTGTATGCCTATCTTCCGGGGGGGACAGCCGAGGTTGACCAATTTCTCCTTCATCGCTGGCCCCTCGACGAGGAAGCGGTCGCCTTCCGCGAACAATGTCCGGTACTTCTTCCGGTAGTCCCCAGTGTAGAGCCGCTTCGCCCGCTCTTTCAGGGTCGTATCCGGGCTCACCAGCTCGGATGTATCGTACCCGTAGAACGTGGTGACGAGCGGCCGGTCCTCGACGACGTGCTGCAGGTGCCAGCCCATCGGTCCGAAGTGTGCATGGACGACGTCCGGGTCTTCCCGGTCGAGCACCCGTTCGAAGTACGGATAGCCGAGTTTTGCCACGTGTCCGAACGCGTCGACCGCCAGTGAGGGGTTCGTCCGTATCTCCTCCTGTAACACGTGTCGTGACTCGAAGGGGAACTTCTCGAGGTTCTGTTCGAGGAACGCACAGACGAACGGGTCGTATCGCTCGTGATTGGTCAGATACTGATAGATGAACGTCTCTGTGAGGGGAAGGTAGTACGTACGAAAGTGACCGACTCGGCCATCCATACCGGCGCCTTCAGGGTCGGAGTGCTTCAATGATTTCGTTCTGGGTGTCTGCAGCCATGTCGGGGAACATCGGTATCGAGAGGATGCGCTCGAAGAGAGCTTCAGCGTTCGATACGTCGCCAGCGACGCCTTCGTAGTAGCCGAGGCGCGAGATCGGTGGATAGTGAACGCCGGAGAGGATGTTCTGGTTGGCGAGATGGTCGTAGAGTTCGTTTCTGGTCAGATGGTACTCGTCCTGAATCTGGACCACGAACAGGTGGAACACGTGCTCCTTGCGGTCGTCCCCGCCTCGCCACGTGAGTCCATCGATGTCCTCGATCGCCTCGATGTACTCCTCGGCGACTTCCCTCCGGCTCTCGTTCATCGCCGGGAGTTTCTGAAGCTGGTTGACCCCCATCGCTGCCGAGATCTCACTCATCCGGAAGTTGAACCCGAGCCCGTCCACGTCGTAGCCCCAGTTCTCTTCCTTCTCCTCGGGGGTCTTCGTCTGGTGGTGGTTCCGGAGCTTGAAGATCTTCGCTGCGAGCTCGTCGTCGCTCGTGATGGCCATGCCACCTTCTCCGGTAGTCATGTTCTTGGTTGCGTAGAAACTGAAACAACCGACATCACCGAACGAGCCGACGGGCTGGCCGTCGAGGGTCGCCCCCGGTGCGTGAGCACAGTCTTCGACGACGTCGACGTCGTGTTCGTCGGCGATCGAGAGTATCTCGTACATATCGCACGGGAGACCGTACAGGTGAACCGGAATCACAGTTGTGACGTCGTCACGTTCGTCGAGCACGGACTTGAGTGCCACAGGGTCCATGTTCCCGTTGTCTTTTACGTCGCACAGGACGACGTCACCACCGAGCAAGCGGACGACGTTCGCAGTCGCAGAGAAGGTCATCGCTGGTACGACGACCCTGTCACCGTCCCCGACACCGAGTGCACGGAGTGCGGCGTAGAGTGCCGACGTACAGGAGTTAACTGCGATACCGTGTTCTGCGCCGTGTGCCGAGGCGAACTTCGACTCGAACGTCTCCGTCTGTTGGCCGAGCGTGAGCCAGCCCGAGTCGATGACGCTCCTTATGTCGTCGACGACTTCGTCCCCTGTTATCACTTTGTTCACGTCGTAGAGGGGAATCTGGTCGGTCATGCACGCAGGTGCGGAACTGGCGAAGTTAGTTCTTTCTTTGCCGAATCCGTGCCGACCCCACCAACCAACATACTCATTTGGGATGGGGGGTAATCCGCCCGTAGATGCAGATACTCAGAGACGTCGACGAGGACGTGTGGTGGGACGTCGCCCGCGAGTGTCCCCATGCAACGTTCTTCCACACACCGCTCTGGGCCGACATCGCCACGGCTAGCACACATGCGGAGACCGACCGGACGGTCGGAGCTGAACTCTCGAACGGTACGACCGTCGTGCTGCCGCTCGTCCAACCCTCACCGAGTGGCGATCGAGCCCTCCGAAGACTTCACTCGACGTTCGTGGGCTGTTACGGTGGACTGATTGCCGATGGACCGGTCACCGACGAGGTCGCCGACCTGTTCAGGGAACTTGTGACGTGGCAAACCGGTGAACTCTCACTCGTCGAGAATCCACTCGCCGACGACCCCGTCGGTCTCGACGTCCTCCACTCAGACGAGGTCCTTCTCGAACGTGACTTCACGCAGATACTCGAACTCGACGCCCCCTACGAGGTGCTCTACGATAATTTCTCCAAGGACCGTCGGTACGGCTGCCGGAAGGCCGACGACGCTGGCGTCGTCGTTCGAGAGGCGACGAAGAAACAGGAGTTCTGGGCGTACTACGGCGCGTACCGCGAATCCATCCAGCGGTGGGACGACGTCTCCATCGAGTACGACTGGTCACTGTTCGAGCGAATATACGACCTCACACAGGAGTATCCAGAGAACGTCAAGCTCTGGGTAACTGACATCGACGGCGACATCGGTTCCGGCGCTCTCATGTTCTACTGGAATGACCACGTCGTCAACTGGCACGCAGCCTCGTACGCGGACTACTTCGAGTACTACATCAACGACGTGATTCACTCGACCATCATCGAGGACGCCGTCGACCGCGGATTCCAGTACTACGACTTCAATCCGAGTGGCGGCAACGAGGGCGTCGTGAAGTTCAAGAGCGAGTTCGGCCCCGAGAAGTGGCCGCTACGTCGCTGGAGTTACGAGAGCCGACCGTTCCGTGCGGCGAAAGGAGTATTCGAATCGTTCCAATCGCACCGGGACGACCTATTCTAAGTACCCGAGGTCCTGCAGGCGATCCTGCATCTCGTCGCTGGTAGTATGGTCCGTTGCCTGCTCGCCGAAGTCGACACTCTGCTGAGTCTCGATGGGACGAGTCGCTGCATCCGACCCAGGTGCGAACAGCGACTCGACGACGGACCCGTCCATATCGTCGGGCACCGGCTGACCGAGCAGGTGCATGACGGTCGGAGCGATGTCCACTAAGTTCGGCAGGTCGAGTGCATCGTCGTCGGTCATGTTCGGACCGTATCCGAGGAGAATACCCTCGCGGTGGTTGTCGGCGCGGAACTTCTGGCGAGATCCGAACACGCGGGATTCATCGTCGCCACTGATGTCCTTGACCTCGAATCCGTCGGCGTACCGGATATACAGGTCGGGAGCATCTTCTGGAATCGGCTCCTCGAAGACATCTTCGGCGGCGACGACATCGTCAGCCAGCGTTCGTCCGGTTTCCGGATCGGTGATACCCTCGAGGTTCGCCTGGAGTTCATCACGGACCGATTGGTCGTCGTCGAGAACGTAGACGACACCGTGGGGGAGACCGACTGCACTCGACGCAGAGAAGTCGATTCGTGTCTCGAAGCTCGTTGAGTCGAGGATTCGGTCGCTCCGGACCGACTGTAGTCGTTCGGAGACCGACCCCGGTAGCAAGTTCACGATCGCGTCTTTCACACCGAGACTGTCCGCGATGTCGTATCCAGTATCGACGAGCCGTTTGGCAGTACTCGTCCCCTCGTCGTCATCGGCGACGGTCAGATAGCCGTTCCGCTGCAACCACGCATTGACGTAGAACACCCGTTGTATCTCGTGAAGACCGTGGTCGGAGTGAATGACGAGGTCGAGTTCGTTCGTTTCGAGTATCCGACCGAGCCGTTCGTCGATGACCTCCCAGAGGTGTTTAACACCGTCGGAGCGCCACGCCATGTGCTGGAGGTGGTTGATGTAGAACAGCGAGAGGTTGAGCAGCTCGGGATCCTCGGTCTCAAGGAACCACTCGACCGCGTCGAACCGCTGGTGGATCATCCGCTCGAGGTCGTCGACGATGGCCTGGTTCTCGGGGTCGTCGGTCGATGCCGGGTCCGTTCGTGGGTGGAGTTGGTAGTCGAACTTCGCCTCGAGTCGATCGGAGAGATCCGTAGGATAGGTGTAGTTCTCTGGGTCTGCGTACGGCCCACCGGAGACGAGGAAGCCGTTCAGTTCACGCGGCGGGACGTTGAGCGGGACGCCGATGACGACAGCAGAGTCGTCGTCGAGGTACTCCCAGTAGCACCGGCTCTTGAGCGGAACACGGTCGACGCCGACGAACTCCTGTTCGTCTCGGTCGAGCTGGCGCCACCAGTACGCACCGATGCTCGATGGGTTCTTTCCCGTCGCGTAGCATCGCCAGGCTGGACTCGTCACCGGCGGAGTGACGCTCTCCATCCGCCCACCGGTCCCCTCATCGAGGATTCGAGAGAAGGTCGGGAGATCGTCCAGCCAGTCATCGAAGAGGTCGAACGTCGCACCGTCTATGCCGAGAACAAAGGTCGTGATGGTACCACCAGTACTAGGGAAAGGAGCGGGATGTGGACTAAAAGAGTTGCCATCACCGGCAAGAAGGACCAGGCCGATGGAAATCAGGCATAACCAAGATCTTCCAACCGACGCATCACGTCGCTGTCGACCTCGGAAGTGACAGTCTCTCTCACTCCAGCGTCGGTGATCTCTTCGAATCGCTCCCCAATCCTTGTTTCGTCAGCCAGTGAAACCGCAGTGGTCTCGATAGTCTGGGCGTCAGTGCAGATGTACTTGCGTATCTCGGAACCCCACTGAAGCACCTTAACTATCTTTTCACCGTCGTCACGATAAAGAAC
This sequence comes from Haloarchaeobius lipolyticus, assembly GCF_051208015.1. NCBI lineage: Archaea > Methanobacteriati > Methanobacteriota > Halobacteria > Halobacteriales > Halorubellaceae > Haloarchaeobius > Haloarchaeobius lipolyticus. Next base: position 506,212 of record NZ_JBPKGF010000001.1, read on the forward strand.
ACGCGTGGGAGTTTTGAACGACTCGAACGAATCGAGATACTCGCTTGCCCGTTCCTCTGCGAGTGTACGCATCGGTGTGACCGTCGACAACACTTCCTTATCGGTGAACGCCTCGGCAGACTGATCGCCGTCGAGTGCCGCGTCGACCGCCCTTGGGAAATGACGTGTAGTCGCCAATCTAGACACTCGACCACCCTTGGTCTGGCCGGGGTACTTTGCGATTAATGGCACGTGAAGAATCCCCTCCTCCGGACCACCGGAAGGCCCATGCGCACTCGACCGCACGTCCCGAATCTCACTTCTTTCGCCGAACCCTTCCCCATGGTCGGCCATGATAACCAACATGGTATTATCGAACTCATCGCGACGTTCCAGTGCGCTTACGAGCTGTTCGATTGCCGCATCGACCTGTCTTATACAGCCATCGTAAAGGTCCTCGAGGGCCTCCTTCTGCCCCCAGTCCCGGTCTCCACTGTAGAATGACCAGACACCTTGCCCAATCTCCTCCATCAACTCTCGAGTCTCTTCGTCACCCCACTTGTCGAAATCGGCGTCAGGTTCGTACGGTAGATGTGCGTCCATGAAATTGATACACGCAGCCCAGGGACCGTCCTGACTCTGTTCCCAGTTCAAGAATTGCTGGAGATAGAGAGCGGCGGACCGAGGACGTGGACGAATCGGTGCCGGGAGCCATACCCCCTCAGTATCAAGTTTGACACTCAGCCCGTTCAGCAAAGACCGAATCGGACGACGATTCATAACTGCATCTGCGAGGAACGAAGACAGATCGGCACCTCCGAACGAATCGGCATAGTCGAATGGGTTGAGTGCATCCCGGAATGGTATCAGTTCCCGTTCTCCGGTGACGACCGTTCCGAACGTATCTTTCAAACCGACATCAGCCTCCGTAAGGAAGGCATTGCTCGAAAAGACAGCAGTCTCGTACCCAGCTTCACCGAGGGATTCCCAGATGGAGTGACCTGGGCTAAGCTTATCCGAAACGTCGTCGATGTTGTGCTCTTCGACGTGGAGTCCGGTGAAGATGCTCGCGTGTGAATTGTGGCTTTCACTCCCCGGGGATCGCGCTTGCTCGTATACGTAGGCTCTATCCGAGAACTGAGAGAGAAATGGTGTCGTCTCACGGCTATGCCCATAGATGGACATATTCTTTGCCCGAACACTATCTAGTATCACGAGAAGAACGTTCGGTTTCATCCGTTGACCGCATAGTATCCGTGCTCACATTATATTCTCTCGGGTTCCACTCCTGGAACGCAATCTCGTTTCACAACAAACTTACTCCGTCCAATAAAACGAACTGTAGATGAGCCAGCGCAACGGGTCGTCATTGCGAGACCTGTTCAAAGGAAGCGCCCTCGTCTTTCTGGGACGGGTTCTCGAGCTCGGTATCTCGTTTCTAGTTGCGCTCCTCCTTGCTCGTGAGCTAGGGACAGCGGGATTCGGCAGTATTTCTCTCGGGGCAACCGTCCTCTCTTTCGTCTCGACGCTCGTCGTCCTCGGTACGCACGCCGGTATCGGACGCTATCTCCCACGATACGACGACCCTGCAAAGCGTCGGGGGGTTCTCGTCTCTGCGTTCCAACTGACGGTCCCGCTGGCGATCCTGGCAGGTGCCGCGGTCGTGGTCTTTGCAGATTTCATCGCGACCGACATCTGGGGCGACCCCTCACTGACTCCTGTTCTCCAGATATTCGGTGCTGCGATTCCCTTCGGCGCACTCGTCCGACTGGTCGAGGGGAGCATGCAGGGTGTCAAACAGTCACGCCCGAAGGTCCTCATCCAGGGATTCACCATTCCGGGAACGCGGTTCGTACTCGCCGTCTCGGCTGTGTTGCTCGGCTACGGTGTGCTGGTCGTCGCCGGGGCGTATGCAATCGCCTACGTAGTGGCAGGGTTCCTCGGAATCTACTATCTTTACAAGCTGACACCGCTGTTCTCGCGAGAGCCCTACGAACGGATGCACGGTGAGTTGCTACGGTTCTCGGTGCCACTCATCATCACCATCCTCATGGCGAAGATACTGGGAGACCTCGACACGTTCATCCTCGCGAGCGAGGCGACCACGGACGTCGTCGGCATCTACAACGTCGTCTATCCGATATCGAACCTCATCCTGGTCGTCCTCACCTCCGTCGCGTTCCTCACCGTCCCCATCATCTCTGAGCTACACGCGGAGGAGGCGTACGAGGACATGCAACGGATGTATCAGGTCGTCACGAAGTGGGTGTTCAGCGCTACGCTTCCGGCCTTCTTCGTCTTCGGTCTGTTCCCGCAGACGGCCATCCGCTACACGTTCGGCCCAGAGTACGTGGGCGGCGACGTCGCACTCGCCATCCTCGCAGCCGGCTTCTTCTTCCACGCCATCATGGGACCGAACCGCGACACGCTCACGGCGATCGGCGATACGCGGACTATCATGTACGACAACATCTTCGTCGCCGGTCTCAACGTCGTCCTCAACCTGCTACTCATCCCACCGTACGGGATGGTCGGTGCGGCCGTTGCGACCGCCATCGCCTACGTGGTCCTCAACGTCCTCTACTCGGTGCAACTGTACCGTTCGGTCGGTATCCAGCCGTTCTCCAGTGCGATGGTCAAACCAGCCGCCGTGACGACCCTCGTCGTCGGAACCTCGTACTGGGCTGTCGTCTCGTACGTCACCGTGACGCTTCCAGTGGTCGTCGTCACCACGATCACGTTCGTCGTCGTTCACGCGGTGGCCGTCATCACGTTCGGGGGTATCGAGCGCGAGGAGATCGAGCTGGTCCTCGATTTCGAACATAAATACGACGTCGACCTCGGCCCGCTGAAATCTGTCGTGAAGCGGTTGATGTGAGGCCGAAAGCTAACGCTTTTGCCCAACGGCTTTCGATTGCAGTGCAATGGCGGACAACGTGTGCGTACTCGTCCCGACATACAACGAGGCGGCGACCATCGGCGAGGTGGTCGGTGGCCTCAGAGCCGAAGGATTCGAGAACGTGCTCGTCATCGACGGCCACTCTTCGGACGACACCCAGCGGATCGCCGAGGAACACGGCGCTCGGGTCGTTACGCAATCCGGTACCGGCCGCGGCGGTGGAAAAGGTGAGGCAGTTCGGGAAGCGGTGCTCCACTACATCGACGCCGAGTACGTCCTGATGCTCGACGGCGACGGGACCTACCGCGAAGAGGACGCGCACGCGATGCTGGAGCCGCTCTTCGACGGCCGGGCAGAACACGTCGTCGGCGACCGCTTCGCCGACATGGAGTCAGGGGCGATGACGACGCTGAATCGGTACGGCAACCGGATGATCAACGCCGGCTTCCAGGTCATCCACAAGAAGAACTTCGGCGACATCCTGAGCGGGTACCGGGCGTTCACCCGGGAGTCGTTCGAACGGATGACGCTCAACGCGGAAGGGTTCGGTATCGAGACCGAGCTGGCCGTCGAGTGCGCACGGCACGACATCCCTACGGAGGTCGTCGACATCACGTATCTGGCGCGACCGGACGGCTCGGAGACGAACCTCCGGCCGTTCCGTGACGGTGGACTCATCCTCCTGACCCTCTATCTGCGTGCGAAGACGCACAACCCGCTGTTCTATTTCGGGAGCGTCGGCGGCGTGCTCGGTGTGACGAGCGTCATACTGGCGGCCTACGTCGCGTACGAGTTCGTCGAGAAGGGCATCAGCCACGAGGTGCTGGCGGTGCTGTCCGGCGTGCTGTTGCTTCTGGGTGTCCAGCTAATCATGTTCGGTGTACTCGCGGATACGGTCGTCGCACTCCACCGGGAGCAACGAACCCGCCTCGAACGCATCGCGGCACGGACGGGGAACGAAGACGTCCTCGATGGGCCAGCCGACGGCCAGGCCGAAGGGGTCGATGGAATCCAGACGGAACTGCCGGACCAGAATTAGACGGTCCTGCGGGAGGCGGATCCCGTTTCAGAAGGGCAGGAGTGACCGGACCCGACCGACGACACCACCCTCTCTTCCAGAGCGCAACTCATCGAACACGGGATAGAGTGCGTTGAGCAGGTCCTGTTCGTCTTCGAACCGGTGCTTCTCGGTTCGCTCGATGGCCTCACCGAGGCTGATCGTCCGTCCCCGGGTATCGTACGCGATCTCCAGCTGGCCGAACCGGCTCCGTAACTCTTCGGCCGAGATCGGATAGTCCACCTCGTCGGCGTCGAGCCGTGCATCAACCGCCGCGATGCCGAACTCGATGACCGACGCATCGCTCGTGTCGTTCGACGGCGGTCGCATCGCCATATTCACCGGAGCATTACTGCTCCGGTCACAAAACGCTTCGGTCGAAACGTCCATTTGCGCCGAGCGTCGAGAGACGACCATGACCGATTACACGACCGTCTCCATCCCGAAGGACCTCGCCGACCGTGTCGAAGAGACCATCGAGGGGACCAGCTTCTCGTCGACCTCCGACCTCGTCCGCTTCCTGCTTCGAAGTATCGTCATCCAGCACCAGCGCTCTGGTGGACTCTCGGAGAAGGAGTTCGAGGAGATAACCGAACAGTTGCGGGATCTGGGCTACCTGGAGTAGGTCCTGCGGTCACCATCGGCTCGTCTCACGACCACTGTTCCTGCGGCGGCTCGGCGTCGACGACGACCAGCTCCTGCATCGTCCCTGCCCGGTCGAACACCCTGACGCTGTCGGCCTCCCAGGGGGGGACGGCCACGAATACGACAGCGTGGAGGTCGTCCTCTCGGGTGACCTCTCGTTTGCCCATCGGGTGCGAGACGAACCGGCCGTGGGTCTGTCCCGGGGGCGTTCCCAGGTCGACACCGAAGACCGCGTTGACGGACCCACCCGCATCTGGCAAGTAGAAGTCCGTGAATACGGGCGTCTCGGGCGGTAAGTCGTCCGCGCCGTCGAGGTCACCTGCGGCGGTCGCTGCGAGCGAAAGTGTGACGCGTTCGGGGTCTGCGGAACCGGCGATGTCGACGAGCACTTCCAGCAATCCACGAGTGACGTAGACCACGGAACCAGTAGGACGGCTGACTGCTAAAGGGCCACGGTCGTCCGGGGAGGTGTCACCGGTCGAGCCGCCGCAGAGGTGGCTGGAGCACGGACCTACCTACTCCCAGAGCTCCGGGGCTCGTTTGGAGCCACGGTTCATCAGGTCCTCGAGGAACGCAGGGTCGCGATCCAGCTTGGAATGGACGTCGAGGTCCCGCTGTAGGAACACTTCCTTCACGTCGATGTGTTTGTACTCCGGATCCTCCCCTTGCAGTTTGTTGACCGTCCGTATCGTGTCCTTCTCCTGTTCCAGCGAGAGGTTCCCCGAGAGCTCGTTCCGTCGGTCCATGATCTCGGCCATCGACCGTGGTGGGACCGTCCGTCGTTTTCTGTCCATTCGCTTCGGGTTGATACGGACGATCCAGATCTCGTCGGGTTTCTCCTCGACGTCGGCACTCGCCATGAAGTGCCGGATCGGCGGGTTCTGCGAGAACAGTCCGTCCCAGTAGTACCGGTCACCGATGGAGACCGCTTCGAACAGGGTCGGGACGGCAGCGGACGCGAGTGCGGCCGTCGCGGCTTCGTCGGGCGTCCCGACCGTCCTGAACGTTTCCGGGTCCTCTGCCGCCCGGGATTCGTCGTTCGTGAACACGCCGAACTCGCCCGACTCCACGTCGACGGCTCCGATGAACAGCGCAGGTGGATCGGGGTTCTCGTAGGCCCCGTCGACGGCACAGTGGTCGAGGATGGTCCGTCGGAACTGGCGCTGGGAGGGTCTTGCGACCGGATTCCGGTACGGGCTGACACCGAAGGAGCCGAATTCGCTCCACAACCGGGTGTTGGTGAGCGTGAAGTCGTTCAACCACGACTCGACCGGCCAGTCGGCCGCGACGTCCATCCAGAACTGCTCGAGGTTGTCCCTGGCCGCCTCGGGCTCGCCAGCTGCGAGGCCAGCCCAGGCGACGAGTGCGCAGATTCCGCCACCGGACGTGCCGCTCAGGGCACCGATCTCGTACTCGTCCGGGCTGTCTGCGATGATGCGTCGTAATGCGCCGGCGGTGAACGCGGTGTGGCTCCCGCCCCCTTGGCAGGCGATGGCGATGTTGGTCGACATGGTGTTTCGAGCTTCCAACGGCAATTGCCAAAAGACGGTGGCATTGTATCGATGTAAGATGAGTCGTGACGGCCGCACCAGTCACGGGGGATGCGTCTGTCACTCCCTGGTAGACTCCCCTGTCGTCGGTGGCCCGACAGGTCCGACGAACCATCACCGTCAAGAACGCCGGTCGAGTATCCCGCCCCAATGGACGTCAGCATCATCGGCAGTGGGTACGTGGGGACGACGGCTGCAGCCTGTTTCGCCGACTACGGCCACGACGTGGTGAACGTCGACATCGACGAGGACATCGTCGCCTCGATAAACGCGGGGGAGTCGCCGGTTCACGAACCAGGGCTCGACGAGCTCATCGCCGAGCACGCTGGAGACCGGCTTCGGGCGACCACCGACTACGCAGCAGTACGGGAAACCGACGTGACGTTCCTCGCGGTCGGGACACCGTCGCGTGAGGACGGAAGCATCGACACCTCCATCGTCGAGGCGGCGACCGAATCACTGGGGGCGGCACTCGACTCGAAGGAAGGGAAGCACCTCGTCGTCGTCAAGAGCACGGTCGTCCCGGGGACGACGGACGAACTCGTCGCGCCCACACTGGCGGAGGCGGGCGACCTGACCATCGGTGAAGACGTCCACGTCGCAGTGAATCCCGAGTTCCTCCAGATGGGGACGGCCGTCGAGAACTTCCGGAACCCGCACAAGGTCGTCTTCGGCACCCAGAACGGCGACGAATGGGCGCTCGACACGCTCAGAGAGCTGTTCGAACCTATCGTCGACAGCGCGGACCCAGCCGTCGTCGAAACCGGCCTGCGCGAGGGCGAGATGATCAAGTACGCGAACAACGCGTACCTCGCGAGCAAGGTCAGTCTCATCAACGACATCGGGAACGTCTGCAAGGAGTTCGACGTGGACGCCTACGAGGTCGCCGACGCCATCGGCCTCGACCCCCGAATCGGCTCGCGGTTCCTCCGTTCCGGCCTCGGCTGGGGTGGTTCTTGCTTCCCGAAGGACGTCGCCGCCATCATCGCCGCCGCGAAGTCACAGGGGTACGAGCCGCCCCTGCTCGAGGCCGCCGTCGAGGTGAACGACCTCCAGCCTCGTCGCCTGCTCGAGCTGCTCGCGGCACGGGTCGACCTCGAGGGTGTGAGAATCGCCGTGCTCGGCCTGTCGTTCAAACCCGGAACGGACGACGTCCGGGGGACCCGCTCGCTCCCCGTCGTCGAAGGCCTCCTCGCGCGTGGCGCACACGTGGTGGCCTACGACCCCGTCGCGACCGAGAAGTTTCGCGAGACACATCCTTCCCTCGACGTCGAGTACGTCGACTCCGCGGCGGCGGCCCTCGAGGACGCGGACGGCTGCGCGGTCGTCACCGACTGGGACGAGTTCGCCGCGCTCGACGCCGAATTCGATGCGATGGCACGACCAGTCGTCGTCGACGGACGACACGTCGTCGAGCGTCGTGAGGGACTCGAGTACGAAGGCCTGACCTGGTGAGAAGAGAGACGTCGTTGGGCGAGACGTGAGAACCCCGGTCAGTTCGGTAGAAAGGCCCGAAGGTTCTTCGCGTAGAGGCCGAGCATCTTCTTTCTCGAGTTCGCGAGCGCCGTCCGGAGCGCGTCGGTCGCGTCCGCCTCGACGCCTGCGCCGTGGCCGACCGCGAGGACCTCGGGGTCGAGACCATCGAGCGCCCGTCGCGGCGGAAACGCCCGGAGCATCGGGTGGACGCCGAGCCGTTCGCCGCTGCCGCAGTAGTAGCTGATCGTCCCGACCGACTCGGGTACCCAGAGCACCTTCGTCTCCGGGTTCCACAGGCCGACCTCCTGCCAGAACCGGTTGTCCCGCAGGCGGAGCACGCGGAACCCGGTTTCGGCCAGCCGGTTCCCGAACCGCTCAACCGGCGCGTTCAGGTCCTCGGCGACGCCGTCGAACCAGTTCGGGACGTAGACCGGGACGTCGTGTCGGTTCGCAACGGCCGCCGAGTCGCGCTTGTGGCGGTCGAGGGTGACGACCACGCCAACGACCTCGCCTCGCTCGTCGAGCAGCTCGTCGAGGTCGGGCACGTCGACCGGGTCGACGACCCAGACGTCACCGTCGTCGACGAGGGCGTGGCTCGCACGCTGCATCGTCTCGTCCGGGTAGGCGATCCAGCCGAAGCCGCCATCGTGTTCGGTGACGACGCGGAAGTCGGTCGCCGCTCCGGAGCCTTTCATTCCCATACCGTCCCTGAGGCGCGCTGACACAATAAGAGACAGCCTTACCGCAGCGTGTTGACCGACCTGCAGCGAGTCGTCGACGGTGGGGTCGGCAGACTAACCGAGTGTCGGCGACGGTGTGGCCGGCCGACCGACGGAGCCCCGGCCTACCCTTAACCCCCCTGCGCGCCAAGAGGAATCTATGCTCACCGCGCTTCGCTGGCTGGCGCTCGAAGTGAAGTACCTCGACCCGGCGGTCCGGTTCTATGGGGAGACGCTGGGGATGACCGAGCGGCGAAGAACAGCGGACGAGGTGGTGTTCGCGGCGGGGGAGACCGACCTCGTCCTGCGGCGCCCGAACGCGGTCCCACGGGGTGGTATCCACACCCACTACGCGTTCTCCATCCCGGCCGAGGAGTACGACGAGTGGTGGGACCGCCTCTCTGCGTCGTTCGACCTCGAGGAACACGTCTTCGGCTCCTCTAAGTCGCTGTACCTCTACGACCCGGACGGGAACTGCGTGGAACTGGGTCAGACCGACGTCGAGGGTCCCGGTATCGACGGCGTGTTCGAGGTCGTCCTCGAGGTGGCAGATCTCGACCGGGCGGCGGCGTTCTACACCGACCTGGGCTTCGAGGTGGTCGACCGGGGCCACAACCGGAATCGGATACGGCTTCAGGGGCCGATGGCGCTGGAACTGTGGGAGCCGCACCTCGGGCTGGCAGACGCCCGCGGTGGGCTGCACGTCGACCTCGGTTTCGAAGGCTCCCCGGAAGCGGTTCGCGACGCGGTCGCTGAAACGGCACGGTCCATCGAGGAACTCGACGGCGGTGTACGGATACTCGACCCCGACGGCCACTACCTGACCGTCGAATCGGCGTAACGGTTCGTCCGTCGCCGCAGAACAGGTTGCGGGGTCTGGCACCGGGTCGCCTCAGAGGCGACTCGTGTCGATATCGATGCCCGGCGGAGAGACGATGAGGAACCCGCGGAAGTGGACGAGTTCGCCGCCTTCTTTCTTCACTCGCCGTGCGAAGCCTGCTGCCAGTTCGTTCACGTCACCCTCGATGTGGAGCACGAGGATACGGCCGTTCATCACCACGTCTACCCACTCCTCGGGTGGAGTGGACCCGTCGAGGATGCCCAGTTCGATACCACCGACGAGGTCCCCATCCTCGTCGTCGTCGAGGTGGTCCTCGACCGCGCGAAGGTCCAGGTCGAATCTGCCCATGGACGACTACTCGTGATGGGCCGAGAAAAATCCTTGCGTGTTCCGAGACGGTACGTGCCGGCGGGGACGGACCAGGTTCAGTCGTTCCGGTACTCCTTGCGGTAGCCGCGGAACTCGGCGCGGTGGGCCTCCTCGTCCGCGAGGATGGTCACCGCGAGGTCCTCGGTGACCGGGTCGTCGGCCGCCTCCGCGGCGTCGATGAGCGAACGGTAGGTCTCGATGGCGTCCTCCTCGGCGTCGATGACGCCCTCGATGACCGAGAGCACGTCCGTCGTGTCCTCGGGCGGCTGGAGGGTCTCCTGTCGCGCCTCGAAACCCATCGAGCCCGGCGGTGACTCGTCGAGCTGCTTGAGCCGTTCACCGAGCTGGCGGGCGTGGGTGAGCTCCTCCTGAATGTCCTGGTCGAGGCTGTCCTTGATCTCCTCGGCGCGGACTCCGTCGAGGACGATGGAGTTGGTCAGGTAGTTCATGACCGTCTCTATCTCGTCGCTGTACGCCTTCTGCAGGAGTCGGATTACCTCGTCGTCAGCCATACCTTCGTGTTCTCACCCGACAGACATAACGGTGGGGCACGCGGCAATGCGGGTGAATCTGTCTCACCGCAGGAGTTCGAGCCCTCACATCATCGCCACCCAGGCCTCGACGGAGGCACTCCTCCGCGCGCCAACCCTTCCGGCCGAACTTCCGGGCCGGGAGCGGCAAGTTATGACACTGTCTGCCTTCGCCAGTGAAGGGATCCGCACCAATCGATTCGAGAATATAAGGTATATCTATCCAATAGTAGTCGCCGCCCTCTTGCGGTTCTCCCGAACAGAATTATCGTTCGTTCGGAATATCTTCGTTCGGCCGACCTGTCACACCACCAGTCTTATATACAAGGTCGGCGCTGGGACAGAGTACGATGTCTTCCAACGACACGCCTCGCTCTGACACCCGTCAGGGCGGTCGAGTTCTTCAAGGGCACACTGAACGCCACCACTGAATTCGATACAGCACGAGTTTTCGACACCACTCTGCGGGACGGCGAGCAGTCCCCGCGCACTTCGTTCTCGTACGACGACAAACGCGAGATAGCCACCGCGCTGGACGAGATGGGCACCCACGTCATCGAGGCGGGGTTCCCCGTCAACTCCGAAGCCGAGTTCGAGGCCGTCTCGGACATCGCCAGCTACACCGACGCCACGACGTGTGGGCTGGCTCGCGTCGTCGACAAGGACGTCGAGGCCGCCATCGACGCGGGCGTGGACATGGTCCACGTCTTCGTCAGCACCTCCGACGTCCAGATAGAGGATTCGATGCACGCCACCCGCGAGCAGGTCAAAGAACGCGCCATAGAATCGATTCGCCGCGTCAAAGACGCCGGCGTCGACTGCATGTTCTCGCCCATGGACGCGACTCGGACGGACGAGTCGTTCCTGATCGAGATGGTCGAAGCCGTCACCGACGCCGGAACCGACTGGATAAACGTCCCTGACACCTGCGGGGTCGCGACGCCACGCCGGTTCTACGACCTCATCGAGACGGTCGGCGAGCACACCACCGCCCGCATCGACGTGCACACGCACGACGACTTCGGGCTGGCCACCGCGAACGCCCTCGCCGGTATCGAGGCGGGCGCGGACCAGGCACAGGTTTCGGTCAACAGTATCGGCGAGCGCGCCGGGAACGCGGCCTACGAGGAGTTCGTCATGGCCGTCGAGTCGGTCTACCAGGCCGATACGGGTATCGACACTACCCGCATCACCGAGCTGAGCCGACTGGTCGAGGAGAAGTCCGACATGCCCGTCCCCGCGAACAAACCGGTCGTCGGACAGAACGCCTTCAGCCACGAGTCCGGCATCCACGCCGCCGGCGTCATCGAGAACTCCGATACGTTCGAGCCGGGGGTCATGACCCCGGAGATGGTCGGCGCGAAGCGCGAACTGGTACTGGGCAAGCACACGGGCGTCCACGCCGTCCGCGAGCACCTGACCGAGGCCGGGTTCGACCCGACCGACGAGCAGGTCCGCGAGGTGACCCGCCGCGTGAAGGACACGGGCGCGGAGAAAGAGCGCGTGACGGCCCGGACCGTCCGCGAGTTCGCCCGCGAAGTCGGCATCCCCATCACGGAGGAGGACGAGGAGACGGAGCACGAGGAGGTGTCGGCCTGATGCCAGGTACCCGCAACGCCTGCCCCACCACGAAGGTTTATATCCGGGGAGGGGCCTACCACACTGGTAATGAGACAGCCACCCACTGCGACGCGAGCCCGGCTCGCCAGCAGCGGAGCTGTCGTACGTATTCTGTCGATTGTAGGGGCTGCCTAGCCCCTACTCACCTCCCTCCATCGACCCCTGTTGCACCGACCACACAGCCACAGCCGCGAGCACGTACGACAGCGATGTCACAGCACACCAACCCAGGACGCCGGGACGAGAGTACACCGGCACACGACACAGCAGCGAGCGAGTATCGACGATGAGCGAACGCGCGAAACCGATTCCCCAGGACACGGCGACGGGTGAATCGACGGAGACGGAGGCCGACGAGTCCCAGTCAACGGACGGGGCCGGGCAGGACTCCGAGACGGAACAGCAGGCAGAGAACGGCGATACCGCCCAGGCGCCCCCGCGGACCGGCGCGACCGCGGTGGTCGACGCACTGGAGACCGCGGGCGTCGAGTACGCCTTCGGCGTGCAGGGCGGGGCCATCATGCCCGTCTACGACGCGCTGTACCACTCGGACATCACCCACATCACGATGGCGCACGAGCAGGGCGCGTCCCACGCAGCGGACGCCTTCGGTATCGTCTCGGGCACGCCGGGCGTCTGTCTGGCGACCTCTGGCCCGGGCGCGACCAACCTCGTTACCGGCATCGCCGACGCGTCGATGGACTCCGACCCGATGATCGCGCTGACGGGGCAGGTCCCGACCGCGTTCGTCGGCAACGACGCCTTCCAGGAGACGGACACGACCGGCGTCACCGCCCCCATCACGAAGACGAACACGTTCTCGAGCCACGCCGACACGGTCGGACGAGACGTCTCCGAGGCGTTCGCCCTCGCCAACGAGGGCCGTCCGGGGCCGACGCTGGTCGACCTGCCGAAGGATGTGACGCAGGCAGAGACCGACGTCGAGGCCATCGAGCCGACGACGCCTGACACCTACGAGGTGACCGAGCGCGCCGAGGACGACGCGGTTCGGGCTGCCGCAGACGCCATCGAATCGGCGTCTCGCCCGGTCATGCTGTACGGTGGCGGCGTCATCAAGGGTGACGCGACCGAGCAGGCGCGCGAGTTCGCGACCGAGTACGAGATCCCGGTTGTGACGACCATGCCCGCAGTCGGCGCGTTCCCCGAGGACCACGAGCTGGCGATGGAGATGGCCGGTATGCACGGCACCGGCTACGCCAACATGGCCATCACGCACACGGACTGTCTCATCGCGGTCGGCTGTCGGTTCGACGACCGACTGACGGGCGGCATCGAGACGTTCGCGCCCGACGCGGAGGTCGTCCACGTCGACATCGACCCCGCCGAGATAAGCAAGAACGTCCACGCGGACTACCCGCTCGTCGGCGACGCCGCGACGGTCGTGGAGCAGCTCCACGAGGCGATCCGTGCGCCGCCGCAGACGAAGAAGTGGCGCGCGACCTGCCAGCAGTGGAAGTCCGAGTACCCGATGGACTACCGGGCGCCGAAGGACGAACCGCTGAAACCGCAGTTCGTCGTCGAGGCGTTCGACGAAGCCACCGAGGACGACGCAATCGTCACGACCGGTGTCGGCCAGCACCAGATGTGGGCGGTCCAGTACTGGACGTTCACGGAGCCGCGCACCTGGGTCTCCAGCCACGGGCTGGGGACGATGGGCTACGGCCTGCCCGCGGCAATCGGTGCGAAACTGGCCGCGCCCGACCAGCAGGTCGTCTCCTTCGAGGGCGACGGCTCGTTCCTGATGACGATGCAGGAGCTCTCGGTCGCGGTCCGCGAGAACCTGGACATCACCGTCGCGGTGCTCAACAACGAGCACATCGGGATGGTTCGCCAGTGGCAGGACGCGTTCTTCGAACGGCGCCGCATGGCATCTGAGTACCACTGGTGTCCCGACTTCGCCAAGCTCGCCGAGGCGTTCGGCGCGAAGGGCATCACCGTCGACGACTACGACCAGGTGGCCGACGCCGTCACCGAGGCACTCGCGTACGACGGCCCCGCCGTCCTCGACTTCCACGTCGACCCCGAGGCGAACGTCTACCCGATGGTTCCGAGCGGCGGCGACAACGGGCAGTTCGCACTGGAGGACGATCACCTATGAGCAGCCACAGCAACGGACTCGAGGGACCGGCACCGGAGGAGCGGCCACGGCCAGAGGGACGACGGAACTCACAGGGTATCCGAATCGACCCCGAGGTCGAGGCGGAACGGAAGCCACGGCGCGCGGTCATCTCCGTGCTCGTCGAACACGAGCCGGGCGTCCTGTCCGACGTCTCTGGCCTGTTCAGCCGTCGGCAGTTCAACATCGAGAGCCTGACCGTCGGGCCGACCGAGGACGACTCGAAGGCACGCATCACGGTCGTCTGCGAGGAGCCCGACCCGGGCATCGACCAGCTGGAGAAACAGCTCAGAAAGCAGATTCCCGTCATCTCGGTGCAGGAGCTGCCTGCCGACGCCATCAACCGTGAACTGGCGCTCATCAAGGTCGACGGAGAACAGCCGGACCAGGTCGCCGCGGTCGCCGATATGTACGACGCGAAGACGGTCGACGCCTGTCCGGAGACCGTGACCGTCGAGGTCACCGGCGCTCGCCAGAAGGTCGAATCGGCCATCGAGACGTTCGAGCGCTTCGGCGTCCGCGAGATAACGCGAACAGGAACCGCCGCACTGGCGCGAGGCACGACGGACACCGCCCGCGGTGTCGAACACTGATACACGACCAATGACAGACGACGAGTTCACCACGACAGTATACTACGACGACGACGCAGACGCAACGTACATCCAGGACAAGACGGTCGCCGTCCTCGGCTACGGCAGCCAGGGCCACGCCCACGCACAGAACCTCGACGAGAGCGGGGTCGACGTGGTCGTCGGCCTGCGCGAGGACTCCTCCTCGCGAGCCGCGGCAGAGGCCGACGGCCTCGACGTCGCCACGCCGTACGACGCGGCAGAACAGGCAGACGTCGTGGTCGTGCTGGTTCCCGACACCGTCCAGCCGGCCGTCTTCGAGGAGATCGAGCCTGCGCTCTCGCCGGGCGACACGGTCCAGTTCGCACACGGATTCAACATCCACTACAACCAGATCCAGGTTCAGGAGGACGTCGACGTGACGATGGTGGCGCCGAAGAGTCCGGGCCACATCGTCCGTCGGAACTACGAACAGGGCGAGGGCGTCCCCGGCCTCATCGCGGTCTACCAGAACGCGACCGGCGAGGCGAAGTCCGAGGCGCTGGCGTACGCCCAGGCCATCGGCTGCACCCGCGCGGGCGTCATCGAGACGACGTTCCAGGAGGAGACCGAGACCGACCTGTTCGGCGAGCAGGCCGTCCTCTGCGGCGGCGTCACCTCGCTGGTGAAGCAGGGCTACGAGACGCTGGTCGACGCGGGCTACAGCCCGGAGATGGCGTACTTCGAGTGCCTGAACGAGCTGAAGCTCATCGTCGACCTGTTCTACGAGGACGGACTCGGCGGGATGTGGCACTCGGTGAGCGACACGGCGGAGTACGGCGGGTTGACCCGCGGTGACCGCATCGTCGACGAGCACGCCCGCGAGAAGATGGAGGAGGTCCTCGAGGAGGTCCAGGATGGGACCTTCGCCCGCGAGTGGATCACGGAGAACCAGGCGGGCCGCCCGAGCTACACCCAGCTCAAGCAGGCCGAGGAGAATCACGACATCGAAGCCGTCGGCGAGGACCTCCGCGCGCTGTTCGCGTGGCAGGACGACGGCGAAGAACAGGATGCAGAGCCAGCGGCAGCGGACGACTGAGGACGAAACACGACCCGACCATGACCACGAACTCCACCCGAAACCGAGACTCGATGCGCGACGTCAGCCACACCAACCCGTACACGAACGAGAGCATGGGCACCGTGTTCGAACACGGTGTCACCATCGTGGCTGACGGCGGCCGGGACCCCGAGCGAGAGGGCGAACCGGTCGACGATGGCCGAACGATGAAGGACGTCGAACACACGCCCCCGCACGACGAGGGAGAAGCCACCGACCGGGTATTCGCCCGGGGTGGCGAGGACGTCGAAGAGACAGAGGAGTAGGATGTCCGAAGGCACACTGTACGACAAGGTCTGGGACCGCCACAAGGTGACGACGCTGCCGACCGGGCAGGACCAGCTGTTCGTCGGTCTCCACCTCATCCACGAGGTGACGAGCCCGCAGGCGTTCGGGATGCTCCGCGAACGCGACATGGAGGTCGCCTACCCCGACCTGACCCACGCGACGGTCGACCACATCGTCCCGACGGCGGACCAGTCCCGCCCCTACGAGGAGGACGCCGCGGAACGGATGATGAGCGAGCTGGAAGAGAACGTCCGCGAGGCGGGCATCGAGTTCTCCAGCCCGGACACCGGCGACCAGGGCATCGTCCACGTCATCGGGCCGGAGCAGGGACTCACCCAGCCCGGCACGACCATCGTCTGTGGCGACAGCCACACCTCGACGCACGGAGCGTTCGGCGCGCTCGCATTCGGTATCGGGACGAGCCAGATCCGCGACGTGCTCGCGACGGGGACCGTGGCGATGGAGAAGCAGCAGGTCCGCAAGATAGAGGTCACCGGCGACCTCGCAGACGGCGTCGAGGCGAAAGACGTCATCCTCGAGATCATCCGTCGCCTCGGCACCGACGGCGGCGTCGGCTACGTCTACGAGTACGCCGGCGAGGCCATCGAGGACCTCGACATGGAGGGGCGGATGAGCCTCTGCAACATGTCCATCGAAGGCGGCGCCCGCGCGGGATACGTCAACCCCGACGAGACCACATACGAGTGGCTCGAGGGCCGCGACCGCGTGCCCGAGGGCGAGAAGTTCGAGGAGCGAAAGGAGTACTGGGAGTCCATCCGCTCCGACGAGGATGCCGAGTACGACGACATCGTCACCATCGACGGCTCCGAGCTGGAGCCGGTCGTCACCTGGGGCACCACTCCGGGACAGGGCGTCGGCGTCACCGAGCCCATTCCGGCACCCGAGGACCTGCCCGCGGACAAGCAGGATACGGCTCGCCGGGCCCAGGAGCACATGCGCGTCGAGCCCGGCGAGACGATGGAGGGCTACCCCATCGACGTGGCCTTCCTCGGCTCCTGTACGAACGCTCGCCTGCCGGACCTGCGCCGCGCCGCGAGCATCGTGAAGGGCCGCGAGGTCGACGACGACGTCCGCGCGCTGGTCGTCCCCGGTAGCCAGCGCGTCCAGGAGGCGGCCGAGGCGGAGGGACTCAAGGAGATATTCGAAGAGGCCGGCTTCGACTGGCGCAACGCCGGCTGTTCGATGTGCCTCGCGATGAACGACGATGCACTGGAGGGCGACGAGGCCTGTGCCTCCTCGTCCAACCGGAACTTCGTCGGTCGCCAGGGGTCGAAGGACGGCCGGACCGTCCTGATGAACCCGCGCATGGTCGCCGCCGCGGCCATCAACGGCGAAGTGACCGACGTTCGCACCGTCGCGGAGACGGAGGTGGTCTCGAATGACTGACGCCGACACCGGCGCAGACGGCGAGACGGGAGCCGACGGCGGCCCCGCGGAGACCGTCGAACACGTCTCGGGAACGGGTGTCCCCGTCCGAGGGAACGACATCGACACCGACCAGATCATCCCCGCGCGGTTCATGAAGGTCGTCACCTTCGACGGACTCGGCCAGTTCTCGTTCTTCGACCAGCGATTCGACGAGAACGACGACGAGAAAGACCATCCGTTCAACGAGGAGCAGTTCCAGGGCGCCAACGTCATGGTCGTCAACGCGAACTTCGGCTGTGGCTCCTCGCGCGAGCACGCCCCACAGGCGCTCATGCGCTGGGGCATCGACGCCCTCATCGGGGAGTCGTTCGCCGAGATCTTCGCGGGGAACTGCCTCGCGCTCGGCATCCCGACCGTCACGGCCGACACCGAGACGGTCGAAGCCATCCAGGACTGGGTGGACGCGAACCCCGACGGCGACATCGACGTCGACGTCGCGAACGAGGAGGTCACCTTCGGCGGGAAGACCGTCTCCGTGACCGTCGACGACGCCCAGCGGAAGGCGCTCGTCGAGGGCGTCTGGGACACGACGGCGCTGATGAAGGCGAACGCCGGCGAGGTCGAGAAGACCGCCGAGAGCCTGCCGTACGTCGAAGACGGCAAGCGGGTCTGAGGACTCGGTTTCGGACGTTCCTGTTCTACTTGGGTATCCAGACCGACGGCACGTGCCGCCACGCCCAGCGCTGCTCGGGTTTCTCCGTGACCTCCCAGAAGCTCCGCGGCCAGGTGCCGACGGCGTCGTGTATCTGGCGGTACGAGAGCGTGCTCTCCTCGCGCATGACGAGGCCGAAGCGCTCGCGGTGGGCGTCGGGGTCGAACTCGTGGTCCAGCTCGTCAGGGTCGGCCGCCTGCAGCCGGCGGTGGTGTGCCGCGGCGAGGCTGTTCATGTAGCCCAGCACGAGGTGCCCGCCGGGCGCGACGGCGTCGTAGAGCGCCTGGAGCGCCCGTGCTGACTCGGGCACGTAACACAGCGTCCCGTAGCAGACCACGAGGTCGAACTCGGTGTCGGGGGCGAACTCGGGAAGGACGGCCTGCTCGAAGCGCACGTTCTCGATGCCCTCCTCGCGGGCACGAGTCCGGTTCTCGGTCAGGATGGGCTCGGCCGCATCGTAGCCGACGACGGTCGTCTCGGGGAACCGGTCGGCGAGGTCGAAGGTGACGACGCCGGGGCCACAGCCCACGTCGGCGACCGTGTCGGGGACGCTCTTCGCGGCGACGAAGTCCGCCAGGAGTTCGCGCATGTGGTGGGCGCTCGGGGTCGCGCTCTCGCGGGCCTCGTCGTCGGCGTCGGTCCAGTAGCGGTTCCAGTCGATGGTGTCGGGGTGTGTCCGGTCTGTCGCGGTCATGTCGATGGGTGGGGCAGTCTGCGGCCGGGTCGCGCCAGGTGGCGTCGATGCTGCTCACTCAAGGAACAGTCGGGCGTCGGCCTCGACCATCCCCGACTCGTCGCCGGGCACGTCCTGGAACCAGTCGACCGTGAAGTCGTCGGGGGCGACGTCGTCGTTCTCGATGGCGTCGGGATTCAACCGGGGGGCTGGGCGGGCTTCGGGCCTCGCTGCGGGGACGGCCCGGAACACGACGTGCGTCGTGGACTCGAAGACCTCCTCGGAGCCCTCGACGCGGTGGTCGACGCGTCGGATTCGCTCGGTTCCAGCGAACTCGACCGCGACGCCGGTGAGGTGTTCGATTTCGTCGAGTGCGGGCGGTAGCCAGTCCTCGCGCGGCTCGACCTTGACGTTCGGCATGAGCGGGGCCCCGGAGGGCTCGTGGACCATCAGGAGTATCCTGCCGTCCTCGTCGACGATTCCGGCGATGGCGCGGCCCGCATAGTCGGCCTCGCAGTGGTCCGCTCCCTCGTGGTCGTTGGGCGTCTCCTGGTAGTCGGCGTCGACCTCGTCGGCGAGCGATTGCAGGTCGGTGAACTGGTCGAACGTGGACGGTACGTCGGTCTCGGTGGGTGTGGCGTTCTCGGACATGTGTCGGATGTGTCGCTGGTTCGCGGGCGGTTCGCCTGTCATCGGTCGAGGAACGAGCGGATGTCAGCGACGACGTTCTGGTTCCCCCGCTCCGGGTCGGTCGGGAACGTCTCGTACCAGCCGACCGTCCAGTCATCGCCGTCGTCGATGGCCGGGTCGTTCGGGGGGTCGGAAGAGTCACGGGGTGTCGCCTCGAAAACCACGTCGTAACCGGTGGTCTCGTAGTCGTCGTCGGTCTCCGCGCGGAACGATTTACGTCTGATTCGTCGGATGGTTTCGACTTCGACCGCGATGCCGACCCGCTCGCGAACTGCTCGCTCTCCGGCGGCGACGAAGTCCTCGCCGGGGTCGACGGGGGCGTGGGGTAGCAGCGTGTGGCCCGCATCCTCGTTGACGAGCAGCAGGACGCGTGCGGCGTCGTCGGTGACCCCGACCACGGCCATGCCGGCGATGGGTTCGTACACGTCGTAGTGGCCCTGGTGGACCTCGGTCGGTTGCTCGACCGACTCGACGGCGGGGTGGTCGAAGTGCGAGGCGGGGGTGGTCAGCGGGCGTGCGTCAGCAGGGGACCTGGAATCGGCGGAGATGTCTCTCATGTGTCCTGTCTGTTTTCGGATTGGCAGTCGCTCGGTGGGCAGTGTCGCTGTCGCGGTCGCGGTCGTGTTCGGTCCTGTACTTGCCGAACATCGGAGGTTCGTTCCCCGGAGAAGTAGCTACTGGAGACTGATACAAATAGCTGCCGATTTAATTACGCGCTGCTCGTGCATTTAATAATTCGATGCCTGGCGATAAAAGTCTTGGGGTGGCGTTCGCGTGACAGGTCGGTCGAAACCGCACAGCTGCCGACCCGGAGAACATCTGCCGATACCGAATACCTTTCCCCCCGTCCTACCGTCATCGCGAGCAATGAGCGAACACATCGCCGTCATCCCCGGCGACGGTATCGGACAGGAGGTCGTCCCGGCCGCCATCGAAGTGCTGGACGCGGTCGGCAACTTCGAATTCGAGTACGGTGAAGCGGGCGACGCGACGAAAGAAGAGACCGGCGACGCACTCCCCCCGGAGACCCGAGACCTCGCGGCGCAGGCCGATGCGACGCTGTTCGGTGCAGCCGGCGAGACGGCCGCCGACGTCATCCTCCCGCTTCGCGACATCGTCGGCTCGTTCGTCAACGTCCGGCCCGCGCGGGCCTACCCCGGCGTCGACGCGCTCCGCCCGGAGACGGACCTCGTCTTCCTCCGAGAGAACACCGAGGGCGTCTACTCCGGTCACGAGGACCGGCTCTCGGACGACCTGTCGACGCTGACCCGCGTCGTCACCTCGTCTGCCTCGGCACAGCTCGCCGAGTACGCATGCGAGTACGTCGACGAGCGTGGACTGGACGGTTTCCACGTCGCCCACAAGGCGAACGTGATGCGCGAGACGGACGGCCGGTTCCGAGATACCGTCGTCGACGTCGCCGAGTCGAACGGCATCGAGACCGAGGAGGTCCTGATGGACGCCTTTGCGACCCACGTCTGTCTCGACCCGGAACAGTTCGACGTCGTCGTCTGTCCGAACCTGGCAGGTGACGTGCTCTCGGACCTCGCGGCCGGCCTCGTCGGCGGCCTCGGGCTGCTCCCGAGCGCCAACATCGGCGAGGAGAACGCACTGTTCGAACCCGTCCACGGAACAGCGCCCGACATCGCGGGCGAGGGCGTCGCCAACCCGTCGGCGACCGTCCTCTCGGCGGCGATGCTGCTGGAGTACCTCGGCCACGACGAGGAGGGACAGGCCGTCCGGACTGCCGTGCAGGACGTCCTCGACGAGGGTCCCCGGACGCCGGACCTCGGCGGCGACGCAGGGACGGAAGACGTGACCAGCGCGGTCGTCGAACACCTGTCCTGAGCGCCGGCTCTCCCGTCTCGACTTCGCCCACGTGACGGAAGAACACGATATCTTGGGGCTGTCGTTATGCCGCCGGACTACCTACATCCTCACGTATGCCCACCATCGATGTCAGCGAGGAGACAATGGAGCGACTCGACCGCCTCCGCGAGGAGGA
Source organism: Haloarchaeobius lipolyticus (assembly GCF_051208015.1). Classification (NCBI taxonomy): domain Archaea; kingdom Methanobacteriati; phylum Methanobacteriota; class Halobacteria; order Halobacteriales; family Halorubellaceae; genus Haloarchaeobius; species Haloarchaeobius lipolyticus. The sequence continues at coordinate 527,462 of NZ_JBPKGF010000001.1, forward strand.
CGAGACAGACGAAGAGCTCATCATCGAGCTGATGAACATCTACGAGGCCAGCGAGCGGACACTGTTCCACGCCGGCGACTGACCCGTTCGCGTACCGCTTCCCTTACGACTGGCCCGCTGCGTAGACCCGGCAGACTTCTTCCCAGCGTCCGTTCGACTCCAGGTGGGTCTGTAACCGTTTCGCGTACGCGCCCGCGAGCTCGCTGGCGGCTTCCTCTCGTTCTGCGTGGCGGTCCTCATTGTTCACGCCGCCCATCCCGAGTGCGTTCTTCACGGAGTCGAACAGTCCGCCACCGCCGCCGCTGCTCTTGCCTGCACCGGCTCCGGCTGCGCCGCCCATCGCTCCCATCTGTTGCTGGATGTTCTCGAGTTCGGGGATTATCGACCCGAGCTTCGAGTCGTCGACGACGATCCGAGCGTCGTCCGGGTTCTCTGCGTTCTCTATCTCGAATTCGATGGCGCTCATGATGAGGCCCCACTCCTGGTTCGAGAACTCCGAGTCGAGTACCTCCTGGGTGAACTCCTGGTCAACCGTCATCCGTGCGCCCACGATGTGGTCGGTCCAGCGGTTGGTCATGGGCTCTCTTGGAGAAGATGGGGTATCAGAATTGTGTCTCGGCGGGAACGGCGACCACCCCAGGACGGGGCGGCTGGTGCGCCGGGACGAGCCGACTCGCCTCACGACGCGAGTTGTCGGCTCCTCAGAAGGCGTCGTCTTCGATCTCGACCGTCGCGTGGAGGTCCGACTTCAGCGCGTCGTGGACCTTGCAGAGCTGTTCGGCTCGCTCGACGACGGCGTCGGCCTTGTCGCCGAGGTCGTTCTCGACCTGCACGTCGAACGTGATGGCGGCGAGCTTGTCGTCGTCGTTCAGGTCGCCCGTCGTCGTAATCTCGACGCGGCCGAGGTCGCCGGCCTTTCGCTGCTCGGCGCCGACGCGGAGCGCCGGGACGTAACACGCGGCGTAGGTCGCGAGCAGTGCCTCGAGCGTGTCCGGCGCCTCCTCACCGGTCGCGTCGATGGTGGTCTCGAAGTCACGAATCTCGTTCTTTGAGCTGAACCCCTCCTCGGAGATGGTACGAACTTCCTTGGACATTGCACCTGTAACCTCTCACGCGCGAGACGTAAGCGTTGGGCTCTCGGTCGTTTTCGTCGAGGTCGCTGGCGTCGATTCGGGACGTGGCCCGACGCGACACCACGCGTCGAATCGCGCGCGACGGTCCACCGTTTCGGCGGGCGATTTCGGCACAATCTGGGTCTGACTTCGGGGTCAAATTGGGTCTAACCTGTGGTCGAGTTTCGTGTTATCTCGGCGAACGCTCTTTTAGGCCAATGCGTTCTCTCACGTCGAGGTTCGACAATGAACGTACCGAAACTGACCGCTGTCGGACTCGCCGTCCTCCTGCTCACGTCCAGCGTGGCAGGCGTGGTGATGGCGACGCCCGACCAGACGACCGGCACCGATTCGACGACCGCTCCGGACCAGCCGACCGACGGCGACCGAGTCGCAGAGCTCACCTGGTACCTCGATATGTTCGACCTGAGCGGCGCACAGGTCGACGCCATCGTCGCCGAAGCGAAACGGATGCACGAAGCCGGCGCGACGGGCGCAGAGATACGCCGGATGGTCGTTGATTCGCTCCGCGACTACGGCGTGAGCGACCGGGAGATACACGAGAAGAACCGGCTCCGTCACCTGTACGGGCTCAAGACCCACTACGACCTGACCGACGCCCAGCTCGACGAGCTGACGACGATGGTCCAGACGATGTACGACGACGGTGAGGCCGTCGCCGAGATCAAGCACGCCATCGTCTGGCAGCTCCAGGACTACGGGGTCGACACGACCGACCTCGAGGACCGCATCTGGCAGGCTCGCTACGACCGCCTGCTCCGCCAGTACGACCTGACCGAGTCGGAGGCCCAGCTCATCGTCGACGACGCCCGTGCGCTGTTCGAGGAGGGCGCGACCTGGGACGAGATACAGGATTCCGTCCGCTCGGACCTCCGCGAGTTCGACGCGAAGCGCGCCGACCGTGCTCACTGGCACGACAAGCTCCAGTTCGTCAAGAAGGTCCACGACCTCGCCCACACCTACGGCCTCTCCGGTGAGGAGGTCCGCGACGTCGCCACGACCGCTCGCGACATGAAGGCCGACGGTGCCTCCGACGCAGAGATTCGCGACGCGGTCCGCGAGATGGTCCACGACTATGCGACCGACGACGGACACGACCGTCTCGAGCGCTTCGCGAAGCACCTGAAGACGAATTACCCGCTGACGAACGAGGAGGTTCGCGACATCGTCCAGACGGTGAAGCGCATGCACGCCGACGGGGCGAACAGAGAGGAGATCAAGCGCGTGGTCCACGCGAAGGTGAAACACTACACCGCAGACGACCGCCGTGAGCACGCCGTGAAGAACCTCGCGACGCACCTGAAGCAGCACTTCCCGCTCTCGGACGCCGAGGTCCGCGACATCGTCTCGATGGCGGTCGAGCTGCGCCAGAACGGCGCCACGAACGAGGAGGTCGAACAGGCCGTCCGCGAGAAGGTTAAGCACTACACGGCGGACGACCGGAGGAAGGCCGTCACCAAGCGCATCGCACACCACCTCCACGCCGAGTACGACCTGACCCGCGAGGAGGTCCGCATGGTCCTCTCCGAAGCACGTGAGCTCCACGAGGACGGTGCCTCGTGGGCAGAGCTCCGCGAGTACATCGACGAGCGCGCCGAAGAGCTGTCCGGCTCGCACGGCGGGTCGGACACCCCGCCGACCGACAGGCCGGCCGATTCGGCCCGTACCGTCGCCCTCGTTTGAGGGTCTGGCCTGGCCTCGCCACGAACCGGTCCTGTCACGAATCGGTCTCCCAGCTGAACGGCCCCGCCACTTATTACCGTAATCGCGGTACAGGAGACAGACATCGATGCGAAAGGTGCTATGGTGGCTCATCGGCGGCGCTCGCGGGGGTCGAAACCGCCTGCGCATCGTCTACACGCTCTCCGAGAAACCGATGAACACCAACCAGCTGTCGAAGGCGCTCGACCTCGACTACAAGACGGTTCAGCACCACCTCGAGCTGCTGGTGGAGAACAACGTACTGATGACCATGGGTGACGACTACGGCAAGACCTACTTTCTGACCGACCAGATGGAATCGAACATGGACGTCCTCGACGAGATCGCCGAGCAGGCGGAACTGGGTGATGTCGATGGCTGAGGTCCGTGCGGGTCTGAAGACCATCGGCGTCGCCGCCGTCGCGTTCCTCGTCGCCATCGCCGTCACGTTCCTCTCGATGCGACTGCTCGGCAGGGTGCCGATGAACGACCACCCGGAGATCGCGCTCCAGCTCGTCGTGAAGACGTTCGTTGCCACGTTCACCGTGGTCCTGCTGCTCGCGCTGACGATGAACTACCTCACCGTCTACCGCGACATGCCCAACCGGTTCACGCTGAGTCTCATCATTTTCTGTCTCTCCCTGCTGCTGTACGCCATCACGTCGGTTCCGCTGGTCGCGATGATCTTCGTCGGCTTCCGGCAGGGTATCAGCGCCAGCATCGGCCCGTTCGCGTTCATCCCCGACATGTTCGCGAGCATCGCTGTGCTAATACTGCTCCACCAGAGCTACGAGTGAGGAGTCTGCCCGCACACTTCTCGCTCAGTCCACACATCTCTCGTCACTGCCAGAATTGTTTTACAGACAGACTGTACAGTCTTCAGCAATGAATCGGCGGGGATTTCTGGGGACAGTCGCGCCACTATCGCTCGCGGGGTGTCTGCGACTCACCGAAGAGGAAACAGGTGAACAGGGTGGCGGGGCAGCCAAGAACGTGGCGGGGGCGGTGGACGACGGAGACGAGACCAAGACCGATACGGCGTCCGCCGAACAGACGACACAGGACCTCCCACCCGCACAGTTACAGGGGAGCTTTCGCCAGTTCGGCTACGACGCCCAGAATACGGGCTACGTGCCCGAGGTGTCGGGGCCGACCGGACGCGTCGAAATCGTCTGGCGTGGCCCGCGGACAGACGGGCCACCCGTCGTCGACGAGGGGGACGTGTACGTCGGCGGCCGAGATGGGACGTTGTATGCTCTCAGGGATGGGACGGTCCGCTGGAAGGCAGACATCGGCGGTGATACGAACGCGGAATCCAGTCCGGTCGTCACGGACGACCTCGTCGTGATGCCCGGTATCGACGGCTACGTCCGTGGATTCTCGAAGGACGGCGAACAGGAGTGGAAGAGTCCACGTCTATTCCCCGAGGGAGCCGAACACGAGCCACTCATCTTCTCCCACCCGACCGTCACCGAGAACGTCTTCCTCACCGGCGGCGCGAACGGAAAAATCACTGCAATCAACCCGAACACCGGCAGTGTCCTCTGGTCGCAGCGAGCCTTCGGGTACGCGAACATGCCCGCCGTGGGCAACGGGCTCGTGTTCACCGCGGGAGGCCATCCGGACCACGCCTCGGAGGAGGTGCCCGGAATCAACGCGCTCTCACTCACCGACGGCGGCGTCGAGTGGACCTTCGGGACTGGGACGATGTTCAACGCGAACTCGCCGACCGTCGTCGGCGATAGACTGCTCGTCACGTCGCTCGAGGGAACTGTCTACGCGCTCGACGTCGCGGACGGGTCCGAGGTCTGGCGGTACGAGTTCGGGGTCGAGATGGAGGGCGTCTCGCCCGCGGTCCACGACGGAACCGCTTTCGTCGGGACGAAGGGGGAGGAGTTCTACGCGCTCGACGCAGAGACCGGCGAGAGACGATGGAGTCACTCGATGACGGAGCAGGTGAAGACGTCCGCGGTGGTTACCGACGAACGCGTCTACATCTCCGACCGCTCGGGAGAGGTCAGAGCACTCGACCCATCGAACGGGGTGCCGAGATGGTCACTGAACGTCGGGCACAGCACGCACACGGGGTTCGCCGTCGTGGAAGACGGTCTCGTCATCGGCAGCGAAGAACTGGGCGTCGCGGTCGTGCGGCAGAAACAGTAGGACCGTTGCGACCGGGAGTCAGTCCAGCAGGTTCTCGCTCAGGTTCCACGACTCGTCGCCGTCGAGGACGACGACCTCCGCGTCGCTGCCGGTCGCTTTGACCTCCTTCGCGAAGTCCTGTGGGTCCTGCTCGATGGGCGGGAACGTGTCGTAGTGCATGGGGAACGCGTAGTCGACGTCGAGCCAGTCGACGGCGAGGGCGGCCTGCCAGGGGCCCATCGTGAAGTGGTCGCCGATGGGGAGCGCCGCGGCGTCGGGCTGGAGGTGCGGGCCGATGACGTCGCGCATCTCGGTCATCAGCGCGGTGTCGCCCGCGTGGTAGAAGGTCTCCGATTCCTTGTCGTCGACTTGCGTCGGCTTCGTGTCCGAGATGATGAAGCCCGCCGGCATCCCGCCGGAGGTACCGTAGCTCGTGTCCATCCCGTTGGTGTGGTCGGCGCGGTGCATCGTGACGAAGGCGTCGCCGCACTCGACCGTGCCGCCGAGGTTCATGCCCATGCCGCCGACGGCCTCGTACTCACCGAACTCGTCGCGACAGTACTCGACGATCTCCGGCGTCGCGACGAGTTTCGTCCCCTCGTAGCGGTCCACGTCACCGATGTGGTCGGCGTGGCCGTGCGTGAGCAGGAGGTAGTCGGGGTCGAGCTCCTCGGGATCGGTTTCCGTCTTCGGGTTGTCGAAGAACGGGTCGATGAGCAGGTCTGTGTCTCCGACCGTCACGTGCCACGTCGAGTGGCCGTACCAGGTGAGTTCCATGACACCTCGTGCTACTCCTGTCTGACACATAAAGGTGAGCGCGCCGGCAGTCGAACGACGACGAGACCGGGGGCTGGTTATTTGACCGGGTCTCTCGTAGCGGAGGACATGTTAGCGCTCGAACTCAGTGACTTCATGCTGGAGCTCAAAGACGGCTCCATCAAGAACGTCGGTCCCGCGAACAAATCCGGCTCAGCCAAGCTGTTCGACGTGGCGGAGGCCGAAGCTCGAGAGTTCGGAGACAAGCGTGTCAAGCTCGTCTTCGAAGACGGCGAGGGCAACGAAGTTCAGGTAGCCCTCTTCCCGGAGGATGTAGAGAAGATCGTAGCGGACGTCGAACGGCTATCCGACGATTCGCCCGTCTTCGAGTGACCGGCGTCACCCGGACGTGTGGAGGGAGTCGCACCCGTGAACCACTTCCAGTACCGTTCCCGCACCGGTTCGGTCATCACATCGTTCTGTCGTTCCGTCGCCCCACCGCGACGGAACCCGCCACGCGAGAGTACCCAGCTCCCGGCGTGAATCTATCGTCGACCGTTCAGGCGTTGTTCATCCGCTGGCTGGACCGCGTGCCGCAAGCCTGGCACTCCTTCACGCGGTACGGCTCGCGCGAGAACTGTGCGTTCTCAGCCTTCGTGCTCTCCGTGATGAGCTGCACCGAAACTTTGTGCAGCGTATCCCCACCGCAGCAATCACAGTGTTCGGTCATCCCGTTGAATGAGTCGTCAGTCGTCGCCATGGTAGCAGATTAGCCCCTACTATTATAATGGTGCATTAGCATTTTCACGACGAGAAATAACCCGGTTGTACAACTTGGTGGTGGCAAGATGGTCGTGAAAATTCCCGAACGGTCAGACGTAGTACAAAAACCTTATAGTTCGCAACCGGTGACGTACCGTCGTGGACGACGAGCGGCCAATCGAGGAGATACTGGACACCATGGGCGACGAGCACGCCCGGGAGGTGCTCGCTGCAGTCAGTGAGGAACCCCTCTCGGCGAAAGAAGTCGCCGAATTCTGTGACCTCTCCCTCCCGACGGTGTACCGACGTATCGAGATGCTCAAAGAACACGACCTCATCACCTCGGAGACCCTCGTCGCGAAGGACGGGAACCACTACGACGCGTTCCGGTCCAACTTCGACGCGACCGTCATCAGGTTGAAAGAGGACGAGTACGACATCCGAATTTACCGGAAGGAGAACCTTCCCGACCGGTTCTCGAGTCTGTGGGACGAGCTCGGACGATGACGCGCGCGGGCGGTGCAGTTATGTATACTGCCACGGTAGGGTGGGCCGAACCGTGGTAGCGTTGATAGAGGTCGCCGGGATGGTGTTGATGGGGATGCGGCTCATCCTCTTCGCGCTCGCTCTGGGACTCACGTTCATCAGTTTTCAGGCGTACAACCAGAAGGGTGGCAAACGGCTGGAGTCGGCGTTCATCGGCTTCGCGTTCATCAGCATGGGCGTCGCCCTGACGAACATCAGCATGCAGATATCGGAAGGCGTCGTCTACTTCAACATCGCGGAGACGGTGCCGTTCATCGTGGGCTTCAGTATGCTGTATCTCTCGTTGTACCGCTGAGCGTGTATCGACAACAGTTTTAGGCCGGGTCCATTCTACTCGGTCAAATGGGTAACTGTATCATATGCGGTGTCCAGGTAGATGGGCACATCTGTCAGAGTCACGAGGAGGACGTCGTCTTCACCTTCGAAGGCAACCACCCCAACCAGCTCACCCCCGGTCGGTACTACCGCGGGACCGTCGACGGCTTCGCCGAGTTCGGCGTCTTCGTCGACATCGGTGACTCCGTCACCGGCCTGCTCCACCGGAGCGAACTCGACGTGCGACTGGACTCCCTCGACTGGGACCCGGGCGACACCGTCTTCGTGCAGGTCACGGACGTGCGCGACAACGGGAACATCGACCTCGGCTGGTCCATCCGACAGGCCGAGTCCGAGTTCCGAGGTAAGCTCATCGACAACCCCGAAGGGGACCGACTGCCCGAGGAGGAAGAAGAGGACAAAGAGGAGGTCGTCGCAACGGCGGAGAGCAGTCGCCAGGGAAACGCGAACGTGCGGACTCCGAGCGGTGACGACGCGCAGCCGACCACCACGAAGTCCGCAGAACCCGAGGAGTCGCCGACCGAGCGCGACGTAGACGCCGACGACACCGAGTCCGAACCCGATGTCGACGAGGACGTCGACGCGGAAACGGAGACCGACGACACTGAAGCGACGACGGACGAGTCCGGCGACTCGCTCGAACGGACGACCGTCGACTCGCTCTCCGAGAAGGTCGGACAGGTCGTCCGCGTCGAGGGGGAGATCATCAGCATCCGACAGACCTCCGGGCCGACCGTCTTCGAACTCCGCGACGAGTCCGGCACCATCGAGTGCGCCGCGTTCGAGGAGGCAGGCGTCCGCGCCTACCCCGAAGTCGAAGTCGACGACGTCGTCCGACTCGACGGCGAGGTCGAGCGCCGCCACGACAGCATCCAGATCGAGACCGAGGCGCTGACCGTCCTCGAGGGTGACGACGCGAACTCGGTCTCCGACCGGATGCAGGCCGCACTCGACTCCGAGGCAGACCCCGGCTCGGTCGACCTGCTCGCCGACCACGACGCCGTCGAAGCCGTCGCGGACGAGGTCCGCGAGGTCGCGACGCACATCCGCCGCGCGATCATCCAGGGCCGTCCGGTCGTCGTCCGCCACAGCGCGACCGCCGAGGGCTACGTCGCCGGTGCCGCAATCGAACGCGCCGTGCTCCCCCTCGTGCGCGAAGAACACGCCCGCGACGACGCAGTCTACCACTTCGTCGAGCGCCGTCCGCTCGACGAGCCGGTCTACGACATGGACGCCGCGACGAACGACGTGACGAACATGCTCGACGCGCGCGAACGCCACGGAGAACAGCTCCCGCTCGTCGTCCTCTGTGACCTCGGTAGCACCCTCGAATCCCGGGAGAGCTACGAACTGCTCGACGTCTACGGTGCAGAGCGCGTCGTCGTCGACGCTGGCCACCCGGACGAAGAGATAGTCGACGCAGTCAGCGCGATGGCGAACCCGCACCTCGCGGACGCCAGCGAAGACGTGTCGACCGCGGCCGTCGCCGCGAACGTCGCCGCGCACGTCAACGAGAGCGTTCGTGACGACCTGCTCCACCTGCCCGCCGTGAGCTACTGGGCCGACGCACCGAGCGTCTATACCGAGCTCGCGAGCGAGGCCGGCTACGACGCCGACGAGACCCGCGAACTCCGCGAGGCCGTCGCGCTCGAGGCCTACTACCAGTCCTACAAGGACAAGCGAGAGCTCGTCACCGACCTCCTGTTCGAGGAGGCTGACGGCCTCGCCGGCCACGTCAGCGAGCAGTTCCGCGTCAAACTCGAGAAGGAACTGGAGACCGCCCGCCGCAACCTCTCCTCGCGGACCGCGCAGGGCGTCGAGTTCGCCGTGCTGGACGCCGACGCGTTCACCCACCGGTTCGACTTCCCGCCGACGGAACTCCTGCTCGACGCGCTCCACCGCGAACTGGCTGGCGAGACGGACGACGCGCTCGTCACCATCGGTCTGGGCGACGACGACCTCCACCTCCGCAGCACGAGCCACATCGACGTCCGCGAGGTCGCGGACCAGGTCGACGCTCAGGAACCGGAGGCCGGCCTCTCCGTCGTCGGTGGCCGTGACGGCCATCTCGAGTACCTCTGCGGCGAGCGCGACGACGTGCTGAACGCGACGATCAGCGTCATCGCGAACGACTTCAAGCCCCAGTAACGCCGACGCCCGACCGCCGCCTCGCATCTCTCTCCTCGCGTCCGACGACGCCGATAACCCAGACGCCGTCTTCGTCGAGGCACCATTCGACGGCGACCGAATCGTCGAACACGTCGAACACGCGGCCGACGACGTTGGAGAGCCGCGAGACGTCGTCGTCGTCGAGGACCCGCATGTCTCGACGTTCCGGGTCGACCGCGGTCGTCTCGGTACCGCCACCGGCTGCCGGGTAGACCGCCTGCTGTTTCTCGCCGACTTCGTAGGAACGGACCTCCCCGGTCGCGGCGTCGACCCGGAGGACGTCCATCGCGACCGCGTCGGGGTCGTCCCAGGTGTCGAGCCCGTAGAATGCGGTCGTCTCGATACGCCTCCCACCGCCGACCTTCCTCGCGACACCCGAGACGTCGGGGTAGCGCATCCGCTGGACGAGGACGGCACAGGCGACCGCGTCGTGCGGAATGCGCCGTTCGAGCCGGTGGACGATGGCCTTCGTGCTGAACACGCTCGCCATGCATTCCTTGACCGTCTCGCTGACCGCGTTCGGCCCGACCACGTTGAGGATGGTGTCGAGCTGCCCCTCGAACGAGACCGACGGGTACGAGATCGAGACCGGCGACGCACGGACGGCATACGCCTCCTCGATGCCCGAGATGGCTAGTTCGCCGGTGATGGTGTGTTTGACCGACTCGGCGAGTGGCGTCTCGAGGATGGTCTCCCGGACGCGCTTTCCGGCCGTCTCGATGGCTTCGGTGTCGTCCGGGTCCAGCCCGTCGAGGGCCCGGATTGCTTCTCTGACGGCGGGCTCGTCGACGATGGTCCGGTATACCTCCGTCGTGACGCAGAACCCCGGTGGAACCGGCATCTCGGATGCGACTCTGGCGAGGTTTGCGGCCTTCTCGCCGGTGAGTGTCGGGTCTCCCGCGAGCGATTCGACGACTGGAACGACGGTTGGAACTCCCACGCTATGTACCCCCAGGTACCCCAGATAGGTGTCGTGTACGTATCACCTTTGCCGTGGGGGAGACGCGACCGAAGGGAGCGTCTCCGGATGCCGAACGGGGAGCGAGTGGGAGACACGACCAACGGGAGCATCTCCGGAAACCGTGAAGGTGAACGACCCGCGAAGCGGGCTACAGGGCGGTGACGAACGCGCCGGTCGTAGACGACACTCTTTTGCCCGTTACACGGCGATGGAACACCAATGAGTACCGAGACGGACCCGACCGAGACCGACGCGTTCGAGGCGGTCTGTGAGGACCTCGTCGACCGCATCCTCGCCGGCGAACTCGAACGCGACGACGTCGAGTCCGCGAAGCTGCAGGCGTGCTCGGACCACTCCGCACCGAAGGTCCCGAAGAACTCCGAGATACTGGACCACGCACCCCAGGAGCGGCGCGAGGAGCTCGAAGCCGTCCTCATGCGCAAGCCGGTCCGGACCGCCTCCGGCGTCTCGCCCGTCGCCATCATGACGTCGCCGCACATGTGCCCGCACGGGAAGTGCCTCTACTGCCCCGGCGGGCCGGCATCGGAGTTCTCCAGCTCGCAGAGCTACACCGGCCACGAGCCCGCAGCAGCCCGCGGCCAGCAGAACGACTACGACCCATACGGCCAGGTCACCCTACGACTCGAACAGCTGCGCGAGATCGGCCACCCCGTCGACAAGGTAGAGCTCATCCTGATGGGCGGGACGATGACCGCCCGGAGCCACGACTACCAGGAGTGGTTCGTAAAGCGCGCGCTGGAGGCGATGAACGACTACGACGTCGACAAGCAGCCGGAGCCCGCGGAAGGAGAGAGCTTCGCGCAGGACCCCGACGACTACGAGTTCAGGTACCTGGAGGACGTCATCGCCGAGAACGAGACGGGACGTATCCGCAACATCGGCACGACGTTCGAGACGAAGCCCGACTGGTGCGACCCGGAGCAGATAGACCGGATGCTGGACCTGGGCGGAACGAAGGTCGAAGTCGGCGTCCAGACGACCTACGAGCGCATCAATCGCGAGATGCACCGCGGCCACGGCGCACAGGCAAGCATCGACGCGAACCAGCGCCTGCGCGACTCCGCGTTCAAGGTCGGCTTCCACATGATGCCCGGCCAGCCGGGGATGTCCCAGGAGATGTGCATCGAGGACTTCCGCCGGCTCTTCGAGGACGAGAAGTGGCGGCCGGACTACCTCAAGATATACCCGACGCTGGTCGTCCGCGGCACCCGCGTGTACGACTCGTGGTACAACGGGGAGTTCGAGCCGCTCGACAACGAGACGGCCGCCGAACTCGTCGCCGAGATAAAGTCGATGATACCGAAGTACACCCGGCTCCAGCGCGTCCAGCGCGACATCCCGGCTGACTTCATCGACGCCGGCGTCTGGAAGTCGAACCTCCGTCAGCTCGCCCGCAAGAAGATGGAGGAGCACGGCTGGACCTGTGACTGCATCCGCTGTCGAGAGGTCGGCATGAACGACGAGGTCCCCGAAAACGTCGAACTCGACGTCATGACCTACGACTGTGCGGGCGGCACGGAGCACTTCATCAGCTACGAGGACCCCGAGAAGGACCTCCTCGTCGGCTTCTGCCGGCTCCGCTTCCCGGGCGACCCGGTCCGCCGAGAGCTCCAGAACGCCGCGCTCGTCCGCGAGCTCCACGTCTACGGCCCGATGGTCGAGGTCGGCGAGCAGAGCTACGACTGGCAACACAAGGGCTACGGGAAGAAGCTCCTCCGAAAGGCCGAGGAGCTGGCGGCCGACGCCGGCTACGACAAGGTCAGCGTCATCTCCGGCATCGGCGCGCGAGAGTACTACCGGAACAAGCTGGGGTACCATCAGGATGGTCCGTACGTGAGCAAGCAGCTGTAGTCGCGGGCGCGGACCGAAGGGAGCACCCGCGCTTTTGTCCCAGCTTTTGCCGAGCGAACGAAGTGAGCGCAGCGCAAAAGGTGGCAGCCGATGGTCCGTACGTGAGCAAGCAGCTGTAGTCGCGGGCGCGGACCGAAGGGAGCACCCGCGCTTTTGTCCCAGCTTTTGCCGAGCCAACCGGTGGTCACGTCCACACAAGATACTTTCTACCGTATTCCGAACAGGTACGTATGCCTGACATCGCTGGCATGTTCTTCGGAACCCTCGCCACCGGCGGCGGTCTCCTCGGCTACCACTACGCTCGCCCGCTCTCGCGGTTCAGTGAACAGCTCGACGCCATCGGCAGTACCACCGACCCGGCGACCGTCGAACCGGCGGAGTGGAAGGTCGCCCTGAACAAACTCGTCTCGGTCGTCGTGGCGCTCGTCGGCGTGTTCATGTTCCTCGCCTCGGCAGCGGGTCTCTGACCGGGTACCGTCCGCGAGGGTTTTTACGCGATACCGGGGCCAGAGTGGCCATGCCCTGACGACCAGCCGCGCGAGGTCCAGCGGGTGTACGATACAGCCTCGCGCGACGGCTTCCACGTATCGTCTGTTCGCCCATAGGGTTCCAGACCGTCCGGTCACTGGCGCCGAGTCCATCGGGCCAGCTCAGTCACTACGGTGTCGTCTCTCGTCGTCGCCGGGGCCGGCTCGCGGTATCTCCACGACGACGCGAGTCCCGCGTGGCTCCCGCTCCTCGAAGCGAAGTGAGCCGTTGCTCCGCCGCACCAGCCAGTTCACCACCCAGAGCCCGAGCCCGCTGCCGTGGTGAAGCGGCGTGATGGTCGTCGGGTCCGTCAGGACCGCTACCTCCTCGGGTGGAATCCCGGGTCCGTCGTCCTGCACGACGAGCCGGACCACGTCGCCGTCGCATTCGACGCGAACGTCGACCGACAGCTGCCCGGAATCGTCGGCGTGCGCCACCGCGTTCTCGACGAGTTCTTCCACCACCTGCCCGATGGCGTGGCTACAGCGAGCGGTCGCCGTCTCTGGTGCCTCGAACCCCATCGTCGTCCCCGCGTGTCGTCGTCTGGCCGCGTCGACCTCGACCGCGGCGACCGACGAGACGTCGACGACCTCGTCACCGTCGAACGAGAGCGCCTGTTCCAGCAGGCGTGCCTTTTCGGAGATGGAGAGGAGCCGTTGGACCGCGTTCTCCGCGAGGTCGGCCAGCGGTGCGTCTCCGTCGGCCCGGTCTCGAAGATCCTTGACGACACCGAGGAACACGTTCAGCTCGTTCCGCAGATTGTGGCGGAGCACGCGGTTCAGGACGGTGAGACGTTCCTCGCGCTCCTTCCTGTCCGTGATGTCCTTCACCGTCCCGACGTGGTAGGCGTCGTCACCGACTTCGATGCGGGTCGTGACCGTCTCGACGGGGAATGACGGTCCCTCGGTCGGCTCGACGACGGACTCGGAACGGGTCGTCTCACCGGCGTCGACCGACGACCAGAAACGGTCGAACTCGGCGGCCGTGACGCCGGGGATCCACCGCCAGACCGGCGTCCCCTCGACCGTCGGAACGGACGCGTCGAACAGCCTCGCGAAGGACTCGTTCGCGAGCCGAAGCGTTCCGTCGTCCTCGTAGGCGAACACGCCGACCCCGACCTGCGAGACGAGCTGTTCGACGAACTCCAGTTCTCGGGTGTGTTCGACCAGCTCGGTCCGGTCCTGGAGCACGAGGAGCACCTGCTCCAGGTCACCGGCGTCGTCGAACAACGGCGCCCCGAACACGGAGTAGTGTAGCTTCCGTCCGTTCGGCCATTCGACGACGTTCTCCGGCTCGCTCGCGACGGTCTCCTCCCTCCGCACCCGATGGAAGACGAACTCCTCTCGGGGAATCTCTGTGCCGTCGGGATAGCAGACCTCGAAGTCTCCGGTCCGGTAGACGTCCTCGTTCGAGTCGTACGTGAGCGCGAAGTGGTCGATGGCGTACTCGTTCGCGAACCGGATGGTCTCGTCGGGGTCGACCAGCATGATTCCCACCGGCGCGAGTTCGACGACGCGGTCCGTGAGGTCACGAGGCCGGTGACGCTCGGACGCCAGTCGGTCCCGCTGGTCCACCGTCCGGTCGTCGACCACCCGCCTGATTCGGAGTGCCAGCCGAGCGAAGTCCGCGTCTGTCTCCGGTACCTCGTCGAAGGCGGCGACACCGCGTTCGGCGGCGGCCGCCAGCCGCGAGGACGACGACGAGCAGAACACCACCGGGAGCGTCGGCCTGACCCGGTCCAGGTGTGCTATCCCATCGAGCCTGGCGCTATCGACGACCAGCAGGCAATCGACGTCACGTCCGATGGGTCCATCCGTTACGCCCGTCTCTCGTGACGTCTCGAGACCGGTCGCTGCGAGCTGCGCACAGAGCGACGCGCAGTCTCGACGCTCGTCGACGACAGTGACTACGGTGCCCGACCCCCTCATCGTAGGGACGCACGAACCGGGAGGACTCGAACCTTGTGGCAGTCGAGTTGAGACGGCGGACCTAACGAACGCCTTTTGCCGTCGCCGTGAAAAGCGACGGCCATGGAACCGAAGCGCGAGTTGACGAGCGTCGACCTCGCCGCCCTCGTCTCGGAGTTGAACGCCTACCGGGGGGCGAAAGTCGACAAGGCGTACCTCTATGACGAGGATCTCCTGCGCCTGAAGATGCGCGACTTCGACCGCGGTCGCGTGGAGCTGCTCTGCGAGGTGGGCGACGTGAAACGCGCCCACGTCGCCGCACAGGGACACGTCCCGGACGCGCCGGGACGGCCACCGAACTTCGCGATGATGCTCCGAAACCGACTCTCGGGTGCGGACTTCGAGGGGGTCGAACAGTACGAGTTCGACCGTATCCTCGAGTTCTCGTTCTCCCGTGAGGACCGGGACACGAAGATCATCGTCGAGCTGTTCGGCCACGGGAACGTCGTCGTCTGCGACGAGAACTACGAGATCGTCGACTGTTTCGACACCGTCCGACTGAAGTCGCGAACCGTCGCGCCGGGCTCGCTATACGAGTTCCCCGAGTCGCGGATCAACCCGCTCACCGTGAGCTACGAGGGCTTCGCCCAGAAGATGGACCAGTCCGACACGGACGTCGTCCGGACGCTCGCCACCCAGCTCAACTGGGGCGGCCTCTGGGGCGAGGAGCTGTGCCAGCGTGCCGGCGTCGAGAAGACGCTCGACATCGAGGACGCGGGCGAGGAGGAGTACGAACGCATCTACGACGCGGTCCAACGGCTCGCCGAGTCGCTCAAATCGGCCGACGTGGACCCGCGCGTCTACTACGAGGGTGGCGAAGACGAGCCGGCCGGAGATGGGGAGGAGGACGACAGTGACTCCGACAAGGGCCGCGTCGTCGACGTGACCCCGTTCCCGCTCGAGGAGCGCGAATCCCTCGCCAGCGACGTCTACGACACGTTCAACGGCGCGGTCGACGACTACTTCTTCGAGCTCGAACGCGACGACGAGGAGGAGACGGGCCAGAAGAAACGCTCGACGAAGCCCGACTTCCAGGAGCAGATAGAGAAACACGAGCGCATCATCGAACAGCAGGAGGGCGCCATCCAGGGCTTCGAACAGCAGGCGCAGGCCGAGCGAGAGAAGGCAGAGCTGCTGTACAGCCACTATGGGCTTGTCGACGAGGTCTGCTCGACCATCCGGTCCGCCCGCGAGGACGAGGTTCCCTGGGATGACATCGAAGCGACGTTCGAGGAAGGTGCAGAGCAGGGTATCGACGCTGCCGCCGCGGTCGTCTCGATCGACGGGGCGAACGCGACCGTCACGCTCGAACTCGACGAGACCGAGGTCACTGTCGACGTGTTCGAGGGCGTCGAGAAGAACGCCGACGTGCTCTATCAGGAGGCCAAGCGCGTCGAGGGCAAGAAAGAGGGCGCACTGGCCGCCATCGAAGATACGCGCGAAGAGCTCGAGGAGATCAAGGAACGACGCGATTCGTGGGAGGAGCCCGACGAGTCCGCGGACGAGGACGACGGCGAGGAGCACGACGTCGACTGGACCGCCCTGCAGTCGGTCCCCATCCGCACCGACGAGAAGTGGTTCGAGCGATTCCGCTGGTTCCACACGAGCGACGGCTTCCTCGTCATCGGGGGCCGGAACGCCGACCAGAACGAGGAACTCGTCAAGAAGTACCTCGACAAGGGTGACCGGGTGTTTCACACCCAGGCACACGGTGCGCCGGTCACCATCCTCAAGGCGACCGACCCGAGCGAGCCGTCGAAGGAGGTCGATTTCCCGGAGACGAGTCTCGAGCAAGCGGCGCAGTTCGCCGTCACGTACTCGTCGGTCTGGAAGGACGGCGTCTACGCTGCCGACGTCTACGAGGTCGGCGCAGACCAGGTGACGAAGACGCCCGAGAGCGGCGAGTATCTGGAGAAGGGGGCGTTCGCCATTCGCGGCGACAGAACCTACCATAACGACACTCCCGTCGGCTGTGCGGTCGGCATCCAGTGTGAACCCCAGACGCGGGTCGTCGGCGGGCCGCCGGCCGCCATCGAACCGGTCACCGTCACGAGCGCCAGGGTCGAACCAGGCCGCTACGCGCAGGGAGACGTCGGAAAACGCATCTACCGGCAGTTCCGTGAGGTCTTCACCGACACCTCCTTCGTGCGGAAGGTTGCGAGCCCGGACAAGATACAGCACTTCCTCCCGCCGGGCGGCAGCCGGATCGTCGAGGAGTGACGGACCGTGTCGGCACGGGGGAGAGTCGAGGGACGTGTCCTCGAGAAGGAGTCGCCGAGCGGTTTTTCAGCGGTCAGTGAACAAGCGAATCCGCGATACCTGCAGCGATGGGTATCCGGGGCGTCTCGCCGGAGTACGACTTGAACAGGAGGTACGCCCAGAGAACGAACCCCGCGAACAGCGTCGCGAACCAGACGAGCGTGAACAGCAGGGAGAGGAGCCCCCCGAGGAGGCCGCCGATCACGAGGCCGAGGAAGAGGTTCAAGAACCCCACTCCGACCGAAAGCACGAACAGCCCGCCGAACACGGCGATGCTCTGAGCGGCGTGGAACCGTACGAACTCGTCCTCCTTCTCCACGAGGAACACCACGATGCCCGAGAGTACGCCGAAGAGGTACGCGAGGGCGGCCGTGACGTTCTGGTCCAGTCCGAGACTCGTCTTCTCCGCCTCAACTGTCTGGTGTTCAACCTGTACCGATGTCGTGACGTCGTCTATTGCCATGGGAAATATAACACATATCGAATACCTAAGTATGCAGTCGTTACACCGGGGTGAGGGAACGCTAACGTCCCGTTCGGTCGCCCCGACGGAACCAGCAGGCACTTGCGCGCCCGCCGCCCAGCGCGAGGTATGACCGTCACGTTCCGCGCGGGAGGTGAGGGCTGAGTGCTCGCCGAGGCGTTTACCGTCCCGTTCCGCGGCGCACACGCGAAACATAGCTGGGCGGTACTCACGGGGAGTGTTCTGGCGACCGCTATTCTCTTCCAAGGCACGGTCGCGCTTGCGCCCAATCCGGTCTCGCTCCTGGCCGCCGTTCTCCTCGTGGGCCCGGTGCTCGTCTGGGCGGGCTATTGCCGTCGGGTGGTCGGCCAGCACCCCGACGGTACCGACGGGCTCCCTGAACCGGGGTCGGTTCGCGAACTCGCCGGCGCAGGCGTCGCGACGGGGGTCCTGACCGCCGCGTACCTCGTGGTGCCGACAGTGATACTGCTCGTGACAGTCGCCGGTGTGCAATCGGTCGCCCCTGCGTCCGTTCGAGGCGGTGGGGGGCTCGTCTTCCTCACCGGGTCGACCGTCTCGGTCGTCGTCGCACTGGCCGTCTCCTACCTCTACCCCGGCGCACTCGGGCGTCTCGCCAGCGGGTCGTCGTTCTCGAACGCGCTCGACCCGCGGCAGCGCGGGACGGTCTACCGGGACCCGACGTACCTCGTGACCTGGGCGTCGGCGACGACGGTCGGGGTCCTGGGCGCGGCGGTGTTCGGCGTCGCCCTGACGAACCGGGGGCCACTCGGGCTGCTCGCCGCGCTCGTCTCCGTCTACGCGAGTCTCGTGGCGTCGCGGCTCGTCGGACTCGGGTGGCATCGCGTGTCGGATTCGTCTTCCCGGCGGCCGTGACTCGGGCGAAGGGAAAGGGTTGTACGCCCGGCACTCCGAGTCGCGAACATGCAGATAAAGGGTCGCCAACAGCTCGACGGCCGCCTGGAACGCATCACCCTCGTTCCGGAGAGCCTCGACGACCTGTGGCACCTCCAGTACGTCCTCGAACCCGGTGACGTGGTCGCGGGCGACACGACGCGGCGCATCCAGCGCGACGACGAGCAGCTCCGCGACACGGGTGGCGAACGCGAACCGATGTGGGTCGGAATCGGCGTCGAGGACGTCGAGTTCCACAAGTTCGCGAACCGCCTCCGTGTCTCCGGAACCATCGACCGCTGTTCCCGGGAGGACCAGCTCGGCCACCATCACACCCTCAACGTCGAGGAGCACGACGAGATCGAGGTCGAGAAGGTGTGGAAGCCCGACCAGCTCGAGCGGCTGGAAGAGGCCGAAGATTCCGCCGAGAACCCCGACGTGGCCATCGCCACCATCGAGGAGGGTGAGGCGCACATCCACACGGTCGCCCAGTACGGGACCGAAGAGCGCGGGTCGTTCACCGGGACGACCGGAAAGGGAGAGTACGCCCGGGGTCGCTCGGAACTGTTCGCAGAGCTCGCGGAGGCGCTTGCGCGCATGGACGTCGACGCCATCATCCTCGCCGGTCCGGGCTTCACCAAGCAGGACGCCTATAAGTACATCGAAGACAAGCATCCCCAGGTCGCGGAGCTGGTGACGGTCGTCGACACCGCCTCGGTCGGTGACCGGGGCGTCCACGAGGTTCTGAAACGCGGCGCCGTCGAAGACGTCCAGCGCGAGACGCGCATCGCCGAGGAGGCCGAGTACATCGACGAACTGACCACGCGCATCGCACAGGGACACGAGGCGGCATACGGTCCCGACGAGGTCCAGAAGGCCGCGGACTACGGCGCCATCGAGACGCTCCTCGTCCTCGACGAGAAGCTTCGCGAAGAGCGCGGCCCGGACGGCGAGTGGTCGTTCGACGTGAACGACCTCATCACGGACGTCGAGCGAAAGGGCGGCGAGATAACCGTCTTCTCGAGCGAGTTCCCGCCGGGGAAGCAGCTGCGTAACCTCGGTGGTATCGCGGCTCTACTCCGCTATCGACTCGAGTAACCCTCCGGTTTCCCGGAACCAACACAGTTTGGCTATAGTTCCAGTATATCCCGCCGCATAGCTTTAGATGCGGTTGGAGGCCCCGGCGCCCACACGTCGAGGCTGCTCAGCCTGTACCGCACCGCAGTTCCACCATCCCACCCCACCAGATCCCACCCCACCCGCTGTCCGTCAGCGCCCCACCCACCGCTACGACAGCACCCCACCGCCGTTCGGGAGCGCCCCACCCGCTCTCGAATCACGTCCCATCCCACCCGGTCCGGCGGCGCTCCACCCGCCGCTTCCGGACCAGACCCCACCGGTTCGGCCGCGCCCCACCCGGCCGAACCATCCCACCCCATCCGGTCCGGCTGCGCCCCACCCAGCCGACGACCGGACCAGACCCCATCCGGTCCGGCTGCGCCCCACCCAGCCGACGACCGGAAACTGTCCGCTCCCACCGGTACCCGCCACTCCCATCCCTCCGTTCGGCCCTACTCAGCCCCTTTCCTGCGAAAACAGTGTTCTCGGACCAGCCGCTATCGCGTCCGTCCGGACGGCGAGTTCACCACTCGGGCTGTACGACCGACGACTGGAACAGCTGGACGAGCACCCGCGCGAAGTTGGAGTGTGCGCTCCAGAACGCCGTCTCGCGCTCGATTCCCGGCAGCTCCTCACCTTCGCCGAGGACGCTCAACAGCAGGATGTCGTCGTCGGCGAAGACGCCGCGAGCGAACCGGTCGGAATCCGGGTGTGGGGGCTTGTGCGGCTCGACCGTGGCGACCGGGTCGTCTTCGAACAGCGCCAGCACGTCCGGATTCTCGCTCATCACCAGCACGTCGAGCCCCTCTGCTCCACGCTCGGCGAGAGCCGTCACGAGGGTGTCGGGGACCAGCTCCGGGTGTCGTGCCGGGAAGATGATCCGTTCCTCCGCTCGTTGAATCAGGTCGAGCGCCCGGTCCGTGACGGTTTCGCGTCCGCGAACCGTCCATATCGACTCCTGTTCGTCCTCCTCGGCACGGAACTGCTCGCGGACGTGCTCGACGTAGTCGAACGCCCGGTCGGACTCGCGTTCGAACCGCTGACGGAGCGTCGTGCGCGCCTTCTCGATGCTGACCGGACGGTACTGCATCGGGCTCGACTGCTGGACGTCGATGAGTCCCCGGTCTTCGAGGCTCTCTGTCACGCTGTAGACCTGCGACCGGGGGACGTCGGCGACGCGAGAGACGTCCCGGGCGGTGCCCGTTCCGAGCTTCTGGAGCGCGATGAACACCTTCGCCTCGTAGCTGGTGAGCCCGAGCCGTTCGAGCGAGTCGACCGCGTCGTCCTCGCCCAGGCTCATTCGTCTGCACCTCCGTCGGTTCGCTGAGACGCACTGGGTTCCGGCACTTCGTCGCCGAGCCAGCACTCGTAGAGATACTCGAGTTCGTCGCGCGCGAGCGTTCCGTCCCTGGCCTTCTCGCTCGCACGGTCGAGCGTTGCCTGCGTGACCGGGCCGGACAGGGCGTCCCGGAGGAACGGGGTCGTCACGGTCATCGACGCGGGTCCATCGACTGTTCCCTCGCCGGCCCGGGTCTGGAGTGACGAGTCGAACGAGAGCGTCTCGCCAGCCTTCGCGTCCGAGGGGACCGACGCGGAGTACGATAACGTCACGTCGGTCGGTTCCTTCAGCTCCCACAGCACGTAGAGCCGGCGGCCGACCATCGCGTGCGACGTCGGCCGGGGGCGAAGGGTGGACACTTCGCCACCCGTCCCAGGAACCGACTCAGCCAGGAGGATGCGGCCGGTCGCGCCGGCAACGTCGAGTCGCACGGTGAACTCGGCTCCACGGTCGGGCGTCACGTCCGAGACCTTCCGAGAGGCTCGAATGCTGGGCTCGGAGCCAGGAGCTGTCGCCGCGGCGTCGGGCTCGTCGGCGAGCGTCTGCCAGCCCTCCGAACCGGTGACGGCCGGCTCACCGTCGCTGCCCGAACCGCCGTTTTCGACGACGGCCGGTGCATCGGCCTCCGCCTCCGTGATGGCCGGAGCGGTCGGCTGCGACCCGGTCGGCGTCCGCGACTCCGCGGTCGGAACCAGGGCGTCATCGGACTCCGCGGCTGTGTCGTCTGCGGGCTGCGGTACTGGCGGTTCGTCCTCGGGGGTCTCCGTCGGTCCGACGTACCGGTGCCAGACGACGAGCAGACTCGGCAGGACGAGGACGCTCGCCAGGAAGGCGTAGATGATGGTCAGCGCCGTGATGACGCCGAACTGCTGGAGCGCCGGGAAGATTGCGAAGCTCAGCACGCCGAACCCGCCGACGGTGGTCGCGGCACTGCCGAGCAGTGCCCCGCCCGTGCCGGTGATGGTCCGGTCCATCGCCTCCCATTGGTCGCCTCTGCGGTCGAGTTCGAGGTTGAACCGTTCGGAGACGTGGATGCTGTAGGCGACGCCGAGCCCGACGGTCAGGCTCGTTATCATCCCCGTCAGGACGTTGAAGGGCATCCCGATGAGGTACATCGTCCCGAGGATCCACGCGACCGAGAGGGCGACGGGGAGCAAGGTGACGATGCCGAGGGTCGCGCTTCCCTCCGTGATGCGGTACGCGAGCATCAGGAAGACGAACACGGCGACGAGCGTGATGACGAGACTCTGGATGACAGTCTCGAGCAGGTCGTTCTGGACGACCTCGTTCACGACGGGCGACCCGGTCGCGATGACCTGCTCGCCGGTCGCGGGCGAGCCGGCGACGATGTCCGACGCGATGCCCCGCATCTCGGCGGTGACGGTCTTGGTCGCCGCATCCCCCGCCACCGGGACGACGAGCCGAACGGCCTCGTAGCCGCCGTCGTCGGTTCGGTAGATGACGCCGCCGGCCTCGTCGGGTGCGACGGCGAACAGCTCGTCGTACACTTGCTTTACGTTCCGGTCGGGGACACCGTCCCCGTCGGTGTCCGCGTTCGCGAGCGTCTGGTTGAACGACTCGTTCTGGGCCGCCACGTCGGCCATCACGGTCAGTGGTGACCGGGTCGCAACCTCGCCACTCGCGCCCGCGAACGGGGTCTCGTACTCCCCGTCGTCGATGTCCCGCTGGGCGTCGGCGAGCGCTTGCAAGGTCCGCGGGTCGGTCACGCCGCCGCGTATCAGCACTTCCGCCTTCGAGTCCTCGCGCTGGAAGTGGTCGTTGACGTAATCGAGGTTCTGCTTCGCACTGTACTCACCCGGCGCGAACGGCCCGGGGAGTTCGTACATCCAGTCCGCTGGCTCGTCCGCGATGAAGTCCTCCTGCGCGAACGAGGTGTCGACCTGCGAGCCGCCGTAGGCTCCCGCCGCCGAGATGGCGAGCGCGACGAGGATGACGACGACCGGTGCCGTCTTCGCGAGCGTCGAGCCGACCTTCAGGACCTCGCTGAAGCGGCCGCCGCCCGTCCCGAACGCACGCTTCTTCCGGTCGAACCCGTACGATTCGAGCAGTTCGTCGGCTTCGACCTTCAGCGCGGGGATGAACGCACCGAAGATGGCGAGGGCGGCGATGATGCCCCACGAGGAGACGATGCCGAAGTCGGCGATCGCGCTGAGCGGACTGGTCAGGTTCGAGAGGAACCCGATGACCGTCGTCGCCGTCACCCAGAGCAGGGCGATGCCGACGCCGGCCAGGGCGTACCGCATCGAGCCGCGAACGTCGCTCGGCGTCCCGTCGTCGAGGCGCTCCTCGCGATGGCGCATGAAGATGTGGATGGCGTAGTCGATGGACAGCCCGATGAGCAACACCGGGACGGCGATCATTATCTGGTTGAACGCGATGTCGAACCAGCCCATGACGCCGAAGGTCCAGACGAGCGCGAACACGATTCCCACGAGCCCGAGCACGATGTCCACGATGTCGCGGTAGGCGACGAGCAGGGTGAGCAGGACGAACAGGAGTGCGAGCGGGCCGACGATGGCCAGCGAGTCGGCCATCGACTGGTCTATCTCCTGGGAGATGACGCCGAAGCCGAAGACGATGTAGTCGTCGTCGCTCGACTGCGAGACCTCCTCTGCGAGGTCTTGCATCTCCAGTTGAGTCTGGATGGTCTTCTCCGCGACCGAGCTACCGCCCTGAAGGTCGCTATCGCTCTGGGCGACCTGCTGGACGATCATCATCCGGGCGTTGGCGGTGGTCGACCCCGGCTCGTAGTCTTTCTCCATCAGCTGGAGCCCGACGCCCGCGAACGGGGAGCTGGCCTGCCCGTTCGAACCGCTGGCCTCTCCGAGAACGATCTTCAGCACATCGTCTATCTCGGATTCGTTCATCGACTCGAGCTGTTCTCGCTGCTCTGCGAGGGTCGGACTGCCGCTCGCCTGGAGTGACTGCCGTTTCTGCTCGAACGCCTCGAAGTCGGTCTGGAGCTGTTCGCCGCGGTCGGCCAGCTCCTGACCCTGCTGCTGAACGGCCTCGTACTCGGACTGCAGGACGCCCTGCGTGCCGAGCTTGTAGGCCTGCTCGGCCTCCGACTCGGTCTCGGCGTTCCGAAGCTGCTGGGCCGCCTGCTGGAACGTCTGGAAGTGCGAGTCGTCGAGCTCGACGGGCGCCTGCTGCTGGACGTCCTCGAACGCGGCTTCGACGCTCGCGTTCGGGTTCTGCTGCAGCTCGGTGAGCGCGCCGCGGAGGAGTTCTGCGGTCCGGTTCAGGTCGGTAGACCGGTTCTCGAGGGCGGCCTTGTCCGCCTCCAGCTGCTGCTGACGCTGCTGGAGCTGCGCTCCCTCGGCCTGGAGTTCCGCGGCCGCTTCCTGCTGGATGGCTGTGATAGCGACGAGGTTAGAGACGCCGACGATGGCGTTCTCCTCGATGAGCGTCTCGTTCAGCGTTTCGTTCGCTCGTATCGACTGCTGGTACTCGAGCGACTGCAACAAGGAGGCTTTCGTGAGGACGTTCCCGTCGTCGTTCCGCACGATGACCTGTGTTATCTGGGTGTCGTTCTCCCCCCTGGAGAAGTTCTCCGAGATGTACGACTGGGCCGCTGCCTCGGGCGAATCGCTCTCGAACTGGTCCAGCGACGAGCTGGAGTCCACCCGGCCCGCCCCAGCCCCGAGGACGACCGTCAGGACGAGCATCACCGCGATGATCACCCGACTGTGCTCCGTGATTCCCGCGGTGAGTCTGTCGATTCGACTCATCCGCCGGACCCCTCCATCGGTTCTGACGTTGGTCTGTAGTTACTCGTCATAAGACAGCACTGTTTGTATGATGCTACTAACAGTCTGACCTCTCATAAACGTACTGTAAACAGCAATGCGCGTAAACGGAGAGAAACGGAGGTTGAGTGTCTCTGTCTATCGAGTCTCTTTCCGAGCGAAGTCCCCGAGACGGCGGCGATGTAGAGGACGGCGACGTCCTCACTCGACCGTCACGGACAGCATGTCGTCGGCGAACCGGACCTCACCGTCGTACTGCTCGGCGATGGAGTCGAGCATCGCCTGGTGCTTCCCGTCCGTGTGCGGGTACAGGTGCGTCAGATAGACCCGACCGATGTCCTTGCCCGAGAGGGCGGCCCCCAGCGAGGACGGCGTCGGGTGGTTGTCCACGTCGACTCCGTCCGGGAACGAACAGTCGTGAGCGAGAACCGCCGCCTCGTCGGCGAAGTTGGCGAGACCGTCGAAGGCCTCGCTGTCGCCGGAGAAGACGAACCGGTCGTCGAAGCGGTACGCGAGACAGGGCATGGAGTGGCGCGTCTCGTAGCCCGTGACCTCGAAGCCGGCGATCTCGAACTCGTACGGCCCGACCTCCCGCACCGTCAGGTCGACACGACCGTCGAGGTACTCGTGGACGTCGAGCAGGTCGTCGACGAGCTCTTTGGTTCCCGGCGGCCCCGCTATCTCGAGGTGGTCTTCGCCGGCGAGCCAGCGCGCCTTCAACAGCGCCATCAGGTCAGAGACGTGGTCCAGGTGGTGATGCGTGAGGAGCACGGACGAGACGCCCTCGTAGCCGACGTTCGTCTTCGCGAGATTGTGGAGGACACCGCTCCCGCAGTCGATGAGCAGGGGGCGATCGTCGTTCACCAGTATCCCGGTCTGCATCCGGTCGCCGGTCGGCATCGCGCTGCCAGTCCCGAGGAACGTGATTCGCATGTGCGAGTACGCGCGGGCCGGTCGGAAAGCCCTGACGCCTCTCCCGTGGCTGCCGGCGAGGCTACTCCGACAGGACGGCCGTCTCGACCCGCTGGCCGACCACGTCGACCAGTTCACGCAGTGGTTCCGGTGCGACGCCACCGTGAGCGGCCGCGACGTCGACCGCATCGAGAACGACGCCGAGGTCGGTCTGCAGGTCCTCGTACCCGGCGAGCTCGTCGAGCACCTCGTCGAGTTCCGCCCCGTCGGCCGAGCAACTGTCCAGCTCATCGAGCCGGACGGACCGTCGGATTCGGGCGGCCAGCGCACCCGCATAACGGGCGAGCACCTCGTCCACGTCTGCGTTCAGGTCGACAGGGAACGCCCGTGCCAGCACGACCCGTCCGAGCGCGATGGCGACCGCCTCCTGAACTCGCTCGTCCTCGTCGTCGAGTCTGTCGACGAGGTCGTCGGCGAGTTGTCGAACGACGAAGGGATTTATCCGAGCGACGTTCGCAATCGCAGCAGCCGCCCGTCTCCGGCTCGGTGGGTCGGGTGCGTTGGTGAGTGTGACGCCAAGGTCGTCGACTGCCGGCTCCACGTCGGCCGGGTTCGTCGTGGCGATCTGCGAGAGGATGAGCGTCGCCTGCTGTCGGACGTTGGTCGCCTCGGCTGTCGCGAGGCCCGAGACGTCTTCGGCAGTGTGCGCGACCGCGGCAGGGTCGGTCGCGGCGACTGCAGCGACCGCGCGCAGGACGGCTTCAGTCCGTTCGAGGTCGGTTCCGAGTATCTGTCTACAGCTCTCCCACGATTCGAGGACTGCCCGACGAGAGACGGACCGACCGGTCCCGGTGAACTCGTCCCACTCCGGACTCGGCGACTCCCGGTCCTTCTCCCCCATGAGGGATATGACGGGGGCAGGATATAAAGTGATTAGCGCCTGATTCTGAAACCCAGAAGTGCTGGAGGGCTACCCTTCCAGAATGGATATTATTCTGTTACATTCGACTGGCTCGTCCGAGAGACACCTCCGAGCGAGTCGGCCGATAGACGATGGACCGTTCACTTTCACTCCGGAGGGCAAAGGCACTTGCGTCCGTAGCGCCGAGACCCCGGTAATGGACGCGAGGGAGTTGCTCGCCGAGTGCGACGGCTTCGAGGGGGACCCGTCCGCGGTCGACCTCGACGACGACGACGTACTCGACCAGCTGGACCCCGCTGTCCGGGCGTGGTGGGTCGACCAGTTCGGCGAGTACGTCGCCGAGAACGGCGGGTTCTTCACTCCACCGCAGAAGGAGGCGATTCCGCACATCCACGATGGTCGGAACGCCCTCATCTGCTCACCCACCGGGTCTGGCAAGACCCTCGCCAGCTTCACCGCCATCCTGAACGAGCTGTTCGCCAAAGAGCGCGAACTCGACGACGGTCTCGATAACTCCGTCTACTGTCTCTACGTCTCACCGCTCAAGTCACTCGCGAACGACATCCACCGCAACCTGACCGAGCCGCTCTCTGGCATCCGGGAACGGGCCGAGGCCCGCGGCGAACCCGTCGGCGAAGTCCGCCACGCCATCCGCCACGGCGATACGACGAGCTACGAGCGAAGCAAGATGCTCGAGGAGACACCGCACGTCCTCAACACGACGCCGGAGACCCTTGCCATCCTGCTCGACTCGCCGAAGTTCCGCGAGAAACTGCAGACCGTGGAGTACGTCGTCGTCGACGAGATACATTCGCTCGCCGAGTCGAAGCGCGGGACTCACCTCTCCGTCTCGCTGGAGCGCCTCGAACGGCTTGCCGACGGCTCTCCGACGCGTATCGGCTGTTCGGCCACCATCGAACCGCTCTCGCAGATAGCCGAGTTCCTGGTCGGGTACGACGAAGGCGAGGTCCGCCCCTACGAGATAGTCGACACCCGATTTGCACGCGAGTTCGACATGCAGCTCCGGTGTCCCACGGACGACCTCGTCCACACGCCCCGGCAGGTCGTCACCGACCGATTCTACGACGAACTGCACGACCTCATCCAGGACCACACGAACACCATCGTCTTCACCAACACGCGCTCCGGGGCAGAACGCGTCCTTCACCGGCTCCGCGAGGAGTTCGACGCCTACGACGAGGATAACTCCGGCTGTCACCACGGGAGCATGTCGAAAGAGGTCCGCGAAGGCGTCGAGTCGAAGCTCAAAGCGGGCACGCTCGACGTGGTGACGACGTCGACCAGCCTCGAGCTCGGCATCGACATGCCACACGTCGACCTCGTCGTCCAGGTCGGGTCACCGAAATCTGTCGCCTCGTTGCTCCAGCGGGTCGGCCGGGCGGGACACCGGGTCGGCCAGACCGTCACCGGCCGCGTCTACGCTCTCGACCGGGACGAGCTGGTCGAGTGCGCCGTGATGCTGAAGAAGGCACAGGAGGGCTTCGTCGACTCGGTCGACGTCCCACAGAACTGCCAGGACGTCGCCGCCCAGCACGTCTACGGGATGGCCATCGCCGAGGTCCGTCCAGAGTCGGAGATACTGTCCATCCTCCGGTCGGCCTGGCCCTACTGTGACTACACCGACGACGACTGGGACCAGCTCGTCCGGTACCTCACCGCCGACTACGAGGGGCTCGAGGACCGGAACGTCTACGCGAAGGTCTGGCGCGACGAGAACGACCCACCGGACGGCGAGTATCACTACGAGGACTACCCCGTCGGTGAACCGCTGATGGGCAAACGCGGTCGGCTCGCCCGCGTCATCTACATGACGAACATCGGGACCATCCCCGACTCGTTCACCTGCGAGGTGTTCACCCGCGCAGACAACGAGTGGGTCGGTCAGCTCGACGAGGGGTACCTCGACACGCTCGAGGCGGGCGACGTGTTCGTCCTCGGCGGGACCAACTACGAGTTCCGCTATCGTCGCGGCTCGAAGGTGTACGTCGATCCGACGAAAGCGAGTCCGACCGTTCCGTCCTGGTTCTCCGAACGTCTCCCGCTCTCGTACGACCTCGGCTGTGAGATCGCCACCTTCCAGCGCGACCTGCTCGACGAGTACGACCGCGGAGGGGCCGCCGCGGTCAGACACTGGCTCCGGGAGTTCCCGCTCGACGACGACAGCGTTCGCGCCATCGCCCGGATGTTCGACGAGCAACTCCGCTACACGGGGCCCGAGAGCCTGAGCACCCCGTCACGTCTCGCCATCGAGGAGGAGATAAACCGCGACGAGTACCGGCGCCAGTACTACGTGCACTCGACCTACGGCCGCCGGTTCAACGACGGTCTCTCGCGCGTGCTCGCCTACCGGCTGGCCCAGGAGACGAACGCGAACGTCGGTATCAGCGTCGCGGACAACGGCTTCACGCTCTCGATGCCGCTGAACCGGAAGGTCGACATGGTGGGCATTATCGAGGCGCTGGAACCGACGGAAGTTCGCGAGCTGCTCCGAGACAGCCTCGCAGAGACCGAACTCCTTCAGCGGTACTTCCGCATCAACGCGACGCGTTCGCTGATGATACTGAAGAACTACAAGGGCTACGAGAAGTCCGCCAAGCAACAGCAGGTGTCGAGCGAGATGCTGCTCGGTTTCGCACAGGACCTCGACGAGTTCGCGGTCATCGAGGAAACCTACCGCGAGATACTTGCGGACAAACTCGCCGTCGACGCGATAGTGGACGCCGTTTGTGCCATCGATGCCGGGGAGGTCGAGATTACCCATACCCGCGTCGATTCGCCCTCGCCGCGGGCGTTCGGCCTCGCGACGCTGATGGCCAGCGACGTCGTCCTCGCGGAGGACGAGAGTGCAGCCCTGCAGGCGTTCCACGAGCGCGTTCTGGACGAGATCGGAGACGAGGAGGCCGCCGGGAGAAGGGCTCTTGCGAGCGGGAGCGACGAGGACTGAACGCAATGGCGAGCGACGGCGTCGTGTCACTCGCGTACAGGCCTCGATTCTCTCCAGAACCGTCGTGCAATCTCTGTACTCTAACACTCCGCGGAGAAATGAACCGGCGGTCTCAGACAGCGAGCTCGGGACTCCTGTACTGTCCGGTGAGCCGTGCCGACACGAACCCGAGCAGGTAGCCGTAGATGGCGTGGGTCACGATGGAGAACACCAGGAACACCAGCAGGTCGGTCCCGCTGTACCGTGGTGCGAACGCGGTGACGAACCCGAGCCACAGGACACCGGCGAACACCAGCCCCTGCATCGGCCGGGTCCGCCCGGGCAGATAGGCCCCGAGCGTGGTGAACATGAGCGGCCACGCCACGGCACCAGCCCCGAAGAACAGCGCGAAGCCGAGTACGACGCTATCCGGACTCCCTGCCAGCTCGGCGACGGTGGCGAACACGTCCAGCCGGGGTCCGTAGATCGCGTTGACGACGAACAGCACGAGCGTCATGGTCGTCGTACCGACGATTCCCCCGGCGAGACTCGCCAGCGCGGCCCGCAATTCGTCTTCACGCTCACGACTGTCGACTACCTCTGCACCCACGCTCTCGTCGTCCGCCTCCTGGATGGTGCTAACCATATGGTAAGAGAACGCATGGCACGAATATAATACCCCGCCTTCAGATGAGCCGTCAGCGCCCCTGCGCGTCGGCACGCTCGCCGGACGCCACTCCCGTGCGAGCGACGAGTTCAGGTAGCGACAGCACGCCGGCCACGAGGAGCCCTTCCACGAGGAGAACGGCCAGGAGCGATTCCTCGGCGATTCCCTGGAGGACGAACATCCCCAGTACGAACGCCAGTCCGGCACCGACGAGCGCCAGCCGTTCGACACCGTCACCACCGGCGGCCGTCGAATCGAGTGCTCGATAGCCGACGACGCCCCCGACTCCGTAGCCGACCACCCGCACCGCGTCCAGATGACCGCCCGAGACGAGGATGGCCGGGAGCGCGAGGAGCCCAGCGACCACGAACCCAGCCGTGGGGCGATCTCGCCAGTACGTGTGACCTGCCCAGAGGACAGCGGCACCGACGACGAAGCCGACGAGGACGTCGCCGAGGTAGTGAACACCGAGAACCACTCTCGTCATCCCCACGCTGACGACGAGGAGTGCGACGAGTGCCGCCTTCACGCGGTCACGGAGCCAGCCGTACTCCAGTGCGAGCCCGCCGTAGACCACGGTCGCGCCGATGGTGTGCCCGCTGGGGAACCCGAACCCGTCCTCGGCTACCAGCTGTGCCCCCGTAGGCGGGCGGGGCAGTGCGAACCCGTGTTTCAGCAACAGCGTCACCGCGAACGCGACGAACGCGTAGCTCACCACCGCCGCCGTCTCCTCCCGTCGCCATACCCAGTAACAGACCGCGAGCAGCAGCGTCGCCACCGCAGGGTCGCCGAGCGTCGTCACACCCGCGTAGACCTCGACGAACTCGGGCGGGAACCACCCACGAACGATGGCGCTCGCCGCTTCGAGTCGTACCATAGTACCGACTCTGAGAGGACATCAGTTCAACCTTTCTGCCGTGGATAGTTTCCGCTGACGGACGGGACGCAGCAGAGCGGATTATCGTCTCGCCCAGTCGACCATCCGGGCGTACACGTCGTCGGACTCGAGGGTCGCCGCATCACCCACCAGCACGAGGGCGCGTTTCGCCCGTGTCAGGGCGACGTTCACCCGGCGATAGTCCTCGAAGATGGGGCTGTCGAGGTCGCCGGATGCGACGAACGAAACGACGATGACCTCCTTCGCAGAGCCCTGGAACCGATCGACGGTGTCGACGGCGACTCCTTGGGGCACACGCTTGCCGATCTCGGCGACCTGCGCCCGGAAGGGGGCGATGACACCGACGTCGCCCGGCGACAGGCCCGCGTCGAGATACGCCGAGACGGTCTCGCGCACCCGCTCGGCCTCCACGGCGTCCGTGTGGCGATTCCCGTCACCCGGCGTATCTAGCAACACGACACCACCTTGAAGATGGTCGGGGAGCGCGCCACCGTCGAATCCGTCGAGGTCCGTGAGCGAGCGTCCCGCGACCTCGGGCGTGGCCGGCCGGAGCTTCCCGTCGTAGAACTCCTGCGACGAGAAGGCCTGGATACGCTGGGACATCCGGTACTGTCGGTCGAGCAGGACGCCGGCGTCTGGATGGTCCGTCACGAGACGCTCGAACAGCGACCGGTGGAGCGTCGGCTCGTCGGCACGGACGACGGGCGGGAGCTGTTGGTGGTCCCCGACGAGGACGAACCGGCCCGCGAGGTTGACCGCCGCGAGGGTCCCCGGCTCCGTGAGCTGGCCGGCCTCGTCGACCAGCGCCACGTCGAACTCCTGTTCTCGCATGACGGTTCCGCCGCAGGTGGCAGTGGTGGCCGCGACGACCGACGCGGACTCGAGCCGGTCGACGCACTCGTCTGGATCGCCAGACTGGTCGAGCCGGAGGTCGAGCATATCCTCGCGGACGCCGGTCTCGGTCCCCACGCGACAGATATCGTCGAAGCCCTGGTCGCGAAGCGCCTCGAGCAGGTTGTCGACGGCCCGATTGGTGAACGACGAGAGAAGGACTCGCTCGCCGCGCTCGACCA
This sequence comes from Haloarchaeobius lipolyticus, assembly GCF_051208015.1. Classification (NCBI taxonomy): domain Archaea; kingdom Methanobacteriati; phylum Methanobacteriota; class Halobacteria; order Halobacteriales; family Halorubellaceae; genus Haloarchaeobius; species Haloarchaeobius lipolyticus. Next base: position 559,613 of record NZ_JBPKGF010000001.1, read on the forward strand.
TCGCACGGACCGCCCTGGCGATGGTGTAGGTCTTTCCGGTCCCGGGCGGCCCGTGGATGAGCGCGAAATCCTGCGCGGTGACGGCCTTCCTGACGGCCTCGTCCTGCGCCTCGTTGTTGTCGATGAAGACTTCCTCCGTCTCGTCGAACCCGGGTTTTGCGCGACCGAACAGGACGTCCTTTCGGCGTTCGTCGCCCTTCAGGAGTGCGTCGTGGACCGCGGTCAGCATCCGGCTGATGCCCATCTCGGACGGGTAGGTATCGAGCCGGTGGACGTCGACCGGTTCGTCGGCCGTGAGGACGACCTCCTCGTCGCCCAGCTTCTCGACCCGGGCGAGTTCGGAATGGCCCCGGATTGGGTCGCCGTCGCTCGCCAGCACGTAGTCGCCCTCGCGGATCTTCGATACCGCGGACGTGGTCCGGGTCGCACGGAGTTCCCAGCGACCACCTGGGAGTTCGGTCTTGCCGGCGGGCTCGAGGTCGACGAGTGCGCGATCCTCGTCGGCACGCTCTGCGGCCGTCTGCTTGTACAGTTTCGCGAACGACTCGTGGGACTTGCGTCGCTCGGCCTCGATTGCGGCGTACATCTCGTCGAAGTACTCCCGCTCCTCGTCGGGAATCGCCCGGCCAATCTGTCCCGCCTTCGAGGTCTGGTCCAGTCGACCCGAGACGACCATGCAGGTGTCCTGCTCGAAGCAGTATTCGCAGTTCGCGTCGGCCTCGTAGCCGGTCGGGACGTCCACGCCGAACTCTAACGCCGCCAGTTCGTTCCGGGCGCGGACGACGAACTTCAGCAGACCCGGGCCGATGGAGAAGTCCTTGGCCGGTGAGAAGTCGCCAGTGAACTCGCTCCGGTCGAGGGCACGGTTCTTCGTGTAGAGTAACGTCCCCGTGTTGACCGGGACGCCGCGCTCCTGCAAGAGCAGGGCGTACGCCGTCGCCTGCACCTTGTCCGGGAACCGCGGCGAGCTCTTGAGGTTCTTGCCCGTCTTCAGCTCGACGGGCTGGCCGCGGCGGATGGCGTCGGCTCGCCCCTTCAGGCCGAACGTCTCCGAGATGAGCAGCTGCTCGGAGCGCCAGCCGTCCTCGTCGTCGAGTCTTCCCTGCGCGAGCCACCCCTCGATGGCGCGGGCGTTCTGCTCGACCTCTCGTTCGACGTCGGCGGCGGACCGACCGAGCAGACCCAGTTCGAGCCCGCTCTCGTGCACGCGCTCCGGCACCGACTCTTCGAGTGAAACCCCCCGCAGGAGGTCGCCGAACACCTCGTGGACGATGGTCCCTTTCGTGACGGGATACGCCAGCGGAACCGGCGAGAGCTTGTTCAGGTAGTACAGCCGCGGGCACTGCACCCACTGGCGGACGTCCGTCACGTTGACGAGGAAGTCCGGCTCGACGACGACGTAGGAGTCGCCCGTCGTCGAGTAGCGCAGCTCACCCTGGTACTCGTCCTCGTCGGGGTCGGTGACGAGCAGCTCCATCCCCGGCTCCAGCAGCTCGGCCGTCTCCGTCCACTTCCCCCACAGGGTGACGGTGGTCGGCCCGTCCTCCCGTCGGTGGATGTCGACCTCCACCAGCTCGGAGGTGCCGTGGCTGGTATTCACCGTACGGGGCTCCCCCACGTCCGTAACGACGCCGCGCAGAGTCACTGTCGGGAGGTAGCGGTGGGACGCAATAAACGCTGGCTCTGCGGGGCGGTGAGTAGCCCCGAGCACTGGCGACCAGCGCAACACACTGGCGCGCGCTGACGGTCGTCCCGAACGCCAGTGAGGGCGAGCGTCGAAGCCGTGCGAGGGACGAGAAGCGCAGGCCGGACCGAGTATCACAGTCGGCTGGGGAGGGAGAGCGAGGCGGCGGAGCCGCCTCGCGGCGAACGGCGAACGAAGTGAGCCGTGAGCAGTGGTTCGGTCTCTCGTTTGGTTCGTGATTCGTGGACCCCGTTTGGGTGACAGCACAGACGACGCTCCCCGTCGCAACAGCTACTCCCACCAGCCAACGATACGTTCATCCTCCCGTGCCCGCATAGCCACAGGTATGCGTGTTCGAGACTGGGACGACATCGTCGCCGACGTGACCGAGTCGAACGTCGACCCCGACGGCTGGCGAGCGGTGGCCGGCGACCGGGCGAACGGTCTCGGCGAGGACCTCTACCTCGGACATCCGAAACGCGGCGTCTACCAGCTGAAGACGTACGCGAAGAACCCGTTCGAGGTCCGTGGCGTCGGCTCGCGGGTCGCACGGAAACTCGACGACGAGATCGGCCGTCTGTTCCCCGAACAGCAGGAACCGAGCCGGTTCGCGGTCCAGTCCGCGCCGGAGGACGAGGACGACGCGACAGAGAAGGCGAAGCGACTGCAGTCCGTGGTGCAGGCCCACGCGGACGCGCCGACGACGCCCGGCGACCTCTTCGACGACATGATGGAGGCGCTCGACAGCCCCGCGTTCGGCCCGATGGAGTACGACCAATACGACCGGCCCGAGTCGCTGGACGAACTCTCGACGACGTTCGAGGAGGCGGAGGAGCTACTCGACGCGGAGCTCGACGACCTCATCGGCGAGGACGAGGTCGACCGCGGCTTCATGTGAGGCGTGCTGTCCGCTGGCGCACGGAGTGAAGAACTCGTTGGAGTGCGTAATGGCGAACAGGCGGAATACGTGATAGCGAACAGGCGGTGCGTCGACGGTCTCCTCGCCCTCCTCACGCGATTCGACCGCTCTCCAGGTGGTGTTCTCCCGGCGGACAGCACCGCACACCCGCGACGCCCGCCGGGGCAGTTCTCACGTCACACCGACGGTGGCCCCGGCCTGCTATTTCAACCTGCGGGGAAGGGTGCTTTCAAGCCACCCGGTCCCCTTCGTTGGCGTATGAGTGCCGAGGATACGGTTCACGAGTACTACGAGGCGTTGCGTCGAGGGGAACCGCTGTATCCGTACTTCCTGGAGGACGGAGCGACCTGGAAGGCCGCCATCAGTACGGCGTACGAGGGCTACGACACCGTCGCCGAGGCGCTGCGCGACCAGACGAAGTCGACGGACGAGTGGACCGTCGAGAGCGCCGGGGCGACCGTGACGACACGCGGTGACGGCTCGTACGCCCTCTTCCACGACGACGTGCACCTCGGCTGGACCGACACCTCCACGGGTCAGCGCTGGGGCTTCGACACGCGCTGGAGCGGCGTCCTCGAATGCATCGACGAGGCCGACCAGGAGTGGCAGTTCGTCCAGCTGCACGTCAGCGCCCCGCACGACATCTGAGATGGTCGGGCCGACGACGAGCGAGGACGACCGTCGAATCGGGATGAGCCGTCTCCGGTGGACGTTCATCGGGACCGTCGCGCTCTCGGGTGCACTCGTCGCGCTCCAGGCGGAGGCGTCGATGCTGTACATCGTGGCCGGACTTCTGGGCGGGGGCCTCGCAGGAGCCGCGCTCTGGGCCTACCTCGTGCACATGTTCAAGCAAGGAAGTTCGCGAGGGCGGGATGACGGTGACGGTGGCAGCGGTGAGAAGCGAAACCGGTTCTGACCCTCTTTTCGTTTCGCCGGTTTTCAGAATTCACGCGACGGTCAGCCTGTCGTCGGCTCCGTCTCGACGGGAATCCCGTTCTCGGCCACTGGAAGCAGGATGACGTCTCCGCCTTCGATGGCGATGTCGAACTCGGACGGTTGCCGGCAGAGTGACTGGTCGACGACCCGTGACTGCTCGCCAACCTCGATTCTCGTCTGGTACCGCCCGCCCGGCGGCGTCGGTATCCGGATGACGTCCCGATCCTGGGGAGCGACGATGACGGTATCGCTCACCTGTCGTCCGTCCTCGTTCGTGAGCGAGACGGCGACGGTTCGTTCGACCGAGTCACGGTTGAACACGTCAGCGTAGTAGCTGCCGACCGGGACACAGGTCGTCTCCAGTTCGTCGTCCGCCGTCACGCCGGTTCGGAGGCCACCGAACCGCTCGCCGACCGCCCACTCGTACCGCCGCACCTGCCCATCGCTCGTCTCGGTTCGGACATCGTACCGGCCCGATTCGGGGACTGCCCGTCGGCGAATCGCCGCGACGTCTGACTGTAGCGTGTAGGTCGCGTCCACGTACCGTGTTCCCCCACTGGTGACGGTGACCGACAGCGTCGTGGTGCTGGCCGAGTCGTTCTCGAGCACCAGCCACGTTGCAGGCGAACTGTACTCCCTCGAAGTGCGAGTCTCGGTCCGTTCCCGCCGAGCCAGTGCAGAACAGCCGCCTGTACAGTTAAGCAGAGTTCGGCGCCGAATCGAGTAGTCACGGTCGATGGCAAAATGAATCGCCTCGGTCTCCTCGGAGACAGAGACCCGGTCAGTCCGTCGTGGGCCGTCTCGGACCGTCGCGCTGACCAAATACTCCCCGGTGGAGCGGATGCCGTGCGCCATGAGCGATTCGAACGGGGCGAGCTCGTCCGATTCCCAGGCGACCGTCGTTTCGTCTGTCTCCGCCCGAAGGGTCACCGACTGTGTCTCGTCGGACCGGTTCTCGAACGTCACCATGGCGTCCGCAGGCTGCCTGGCAGGCTCGGATCGTGATGATGGTGAATTCTTCTGCGTGTTCCCTGTCGTCGTCTCTTCCAACCTGTCCACCGAGAACGGCTCTCTCGTCTCGACCGCCGAACCGAGCGAGTTACAGCCGGCAAGACTCGTCGCGAGTGACGCAGATACCGCGGAGAGGAGGGCACGTCTGTTCACACGAGCAGTACAGATAGCTGGCAGAAAGAACTGTCGTCCTCTCGACCGCTCAGGCAAACGATGCTGTCCCGTTCAGGGGTCGACGCGACGGATCCACTTCCCCGGCGCGTCGAGCTCCTCCTCGGTGGGCAGGTTCTCCGGACGCTCCCAGACGACGCCCGCCGCGCGGATACCGCGCTCTGCGGCGACGAACTCGAAGAACGCCTTGCCGCGCTCGTACTGCTGGCGCTTGAGCCCGAGACCGAGCAGGCGCTTGATGAGCTTCGTCAGCGGCCCCTGTCCCCTCCGGCGGGCGTCGACCTTCCGGCGGAGGTCGGCGTACTCGCCGTCGAAGGCGTGGTCCATCAGCAGTTCCGCGTAGCCCTCGACGACGGTCATCGCGGCGTTCATCTCCTTGAACGCTTTGCGGTCGAAGCTCCCGTGGCTGAGGTCCGAGAGGCCCTCCTCCATCCGGTCTTCGAGGTAGGTCGAGAGCCACGGTGCGGCGCCGAACTCGGCGGCGTGGGTGACCTCGTGGAAGGCGATCCAGCGCCGGAACCGCGGGAAGTCCACGTCGAGGACCGTCGCGACCCGTTCGATGTTCGGGTGGACGAAGTAGAGGGCGTGGTCGGCGTCGACGTCCTCGCCGGCGAGCAGGAGCGGGTCGTACTGGCCGAGGACGTTCCGGGCGAGGAAGCCGAGCATGAACGACATCGTCCCCGTGTTGACGGTGCGGGCGACGCCCGGGAACGACGACAGCTGCTGCTCTTCGAGCGGTTTGAGGACCCGACGGAACGTCTCGATGTTCGCGTCTATCCAGTGGTGCCGGTGCTGTATCTCGATGGTTCTCGGCACGTCGAAGTCGATACCGGCGACCTCGCTGACGCGGTCGCGAGCGTCGCGCACGTCGGTCGCGTACCCCTGCTGGTCGGCTTCCGAGAGGTCGATGGAGCCGGGGTCGGTCGCACCTTTCGCTGCTTCGGCGACGGAGTGCCAGTCGATGGCACCGTCGCCGCCCGAGGACGAAGCGACCGCACGGACGCTACGAAAGAGACTCACGGGCGCGAATTGGGTCCGTGTATGCAAAACCCTTCTGTCTATTCTGGCCGAGACGTGTCGACGCAACGTCACCGACACGTGCTGTTTCGTTGTCTCGTTTGCCGGCTGGTTCGCTGTCTCACCCGGCGGGCGGATCTTCTCTCACAGCGTGACGGTGGTCGGCTACGAAGGGCCCTCGAGTTCGTCGTCGCTACTCGGTCGGGTCCTCGAGTTCGACCATCTCGGGTTCGAACTCGTCCGTCTCACCCTCACTGCCGAGGGCTCGCTTCGCCACGACGAGCACGCCGAGGATGGCGACGAGTCCGCCGATGAGGAACAGTGGTTTGGCCGTGCTCTCCTCCTCGTCGGTCTTCCCCTTCCGCGCCGAGATGTCGTCGAGGGATTTCACGCTGTCGTCGATGGAATCGTCGTCCTCGACGGAGTCGCCATCGCGAGTGCTCGATTCGGCCTCTTCAGCCGTTCCGATATCGTCGTCTGTGCTCTCATCCGACCCGTTCGACCCGCCGAACGCGAACGAGAGGAGCCCACCGTCGGTCGCCGTCGGGGTTCCTTCGTCTGTGTCTCCAGCCATCTCGTCACCGAGGTACGAACCCAGTTTCGAATCGCCGTTGATGTGGACTTCGAGGAGTGTCAGTTTCTCCATAGTAGCCGGTTCGTCGGGAAACCACATACCAGTTGCGTGAAGGTACGTAGGCCCATGTGTGGCGCCGATATCGCGAGGTTCAAGCGCATGCTATCCCAGGCCCGAACATGGACGATTCGCAGTGGGAATTCCTCGAGGAGCTTCTCGAGACGCCGAGCCCGTCAGGATACGAGACGCGGGGACAGCGCGTGTGGATCGACTACGTCGAACGGTTCGCCGACGAGGTCCGGACCGACGACTACGGCAACGCCGTCGCGACCTACCGTGGAGTGGACGACGGCCCGACCATCGCGTTTGCTGGACACGCGGACGAGATAGGCTACGCCGTGCGTCGTATCGACGACGACGGCTTCGTCCACCTCGCCGGCATCGGCGGCGTCGACCGGACCGTCTCGCAGGGGCAGCACGTGACGATCCATACAGCCGACGGACCGGTACAGGGCGTCGTCGGACAGACCGCGACGCATCTCCGCGACGGTGACGAGGACGCAGAGCCCCCAGCCATCGAGAAGCAGACCGTCGACATCGGTGCTGCGGATGGTGAAGAGGCCCGGAGGGCGGTCGAAGTCGGCGACCCCATCACCTTCTCGACGACGGTCGAACGGCTTCTCGGAAGTCGGGTCGCGGGTCGAGCCCTCGACAACCAGGTCGGGACGTGGGCTGCCGCGGAGGGCCTTCGGCGGGCCGCTGATTCCGGGGTCCACGCGACCGTCCACGCCGTCTCCACCGTACAGGAGGAGCTCGGGACGTGGGGGGCCGAGATGGTCGGCAATCAGCTCGACCTCGACGCGGCCATCGTCGTCGACGTGACCCACACGGGCGACTATCCGGGGGCGAAAACGGAGAAGGTCGGCGACATCTCGCTCGGTGCAGGACCGGTCGTGAGCCGTGGGAGTGCTAACCACCCCGTCCTCGCACAGGCCGTTCGCAAGGCGGCCGCCGACGCGGATATCGACGTCCAGCTACAGGTCGACGCCAGCCACACCGGCACCGACGCCCGGGCGTTCTTCGTGGCACAGGGCGGCACTCCGACGCTGAACCTCGGCGTCCCGAACCGGTACATGCACACGCCAGTGGAGGTCGTCGACACCGGGGACGTCGACGCCGTCGCCGACCTGCTCGCCGCCTTCGCGGAACAGGCGAGCGACTACGATTCGTTCGCGGTCGACGTCTGAGGCGGTCTCGGCGGGAGATGGCACCCGCGCGACTAACTCGGTACGTTTATGGAGGCGTCGGAAGCCCGTTTGGGTATGAGTGAACGGAGTGGACGCCCCCTCGACGTGCTCGAAGCAGCCGTGGGCGCAGACGTAACTGTCAGACTCAAAGACGGCGAAGAGTACGAAGGCGAGCTCACGGGCTACGACCAGCACATGAACCTCGTCATCGAACGAGGCGACAACACAACCATTATACGCGGCGATAACGTCGTCTCGATAAGCCCATGACTGGCGCAGGAACACCCTCTCAGGGGAAGAAGAACACCACCACACACGTCAAGTGCCGACGCTGTGGTGAGAAGTCGTACCATTCGAAAAAGAAGGTCTGCTCGTCCTGCGGGTTCGGCAAGACCGCCAAGCGTCGTGAGTACGCTTGGCAGTCGAAGGCCGGCGAGTAGGTCTCTCGGATTCTCTCTCGTTCTCCACGGTGACGAGCGACGGCGTCGTCGCTGTCCCGACGCAGAATTTATGCATGTTTGTGCATATATTAACGCCACCGAACCCAGATTAGCGCACAACCACGGGGATTTTTGTAGTCGAACGCCCGACTGACGACCATGACAGACGGGCCGGGCACTCGCCCGCAGATGGACGGTCCGACAGAGAAGTGTGGCGTCGTCGGCGTCTCGCTCGCCGACCGTGCCGCCGCGCGACCGCTGTACTACTCCCTCTACGCGCTCCAGCACCGTGGGCAGGAGTCCGCCGGTATCGTCACGCACGACGGCTTCCAGCAACACGACCACGTGTCGATGGGGCTGGTCGGCGACGCGTTCTCCGAAAGCGACATCGAGTCGTTGAACGGTGAATCCGGTATCGGTCACGTCCGCTACCCGACCGCCGGGAGCGTCGACAAGTCCTGCGCCCAGCCGTTCACGGTCTCGTTCAAGTCCGGCTCACTGGCGCTGAGCCACAACGGCAACCTCGTCAACGCCGACGAGATACGCGACGAACTCGCCGGAATGGGCCACGCGTTCACCTCCGACGGCGACACCGAGGTCATCGCCCACGACCTCGCACGGAACCTCCTCGAGGCCGACCTCGTCAGGGCCGTCAAACGGACCATGAGCCGAATCCACGGCTCGTACTCGCTGACCATCATGCACGACGACACGGTCCTCGGCGTGCGCGACCCGGAGGGGAACAGACCGCTCTGTATCGGGAAGCTCGACGACGGCTACGTCGTCGCCTCCGAATCGGCCGCCATCGACACGCTGGACGGCGAACTCGTCCGCGACGTGAAGCCGGGCGAACTCGTCGTCCTGCACGAGGACGGCTCCGGCTTCGACTCCTACCAGCTCGTCGACCGCGAGAACACGGCCCACTGCTTCTTCGAACACGTCTACTTCGCCCGCCCGGACTCCGTTATCGACGAGAAGCTCGTCTACGAGGTTCGACGCGAACTCGGACGCCTGCTCTGGGAGGAGTCGGGAATCGAGACGGACGTCGTGATGCCCGTCCCCGACTCCGGGCGTGCCTTCGCCTCGGGATACGCCGAGGCCGCACAGGAAGACGGTGCCGAGACCGAGTTCGCCGAGGGGCTGATGAAGAACCGGTACGTCGGCCGGACGTTCATCATGCCGACACAGGACGAGCGCGAACGCGCCGTCCGGCTCAAGCTAAACCCCATCAAGTCGACCGTCGCCGGCAAGTCCGTCACCATCATCGACGACTCCATCGTCCGGGGGACCACCTCCAACCAGCTCGTCAGCCTGCTCAAGGACTGTGGCGCCGAGGAAGTCCACATGCGCATCGGCGCTCCGCCCATCATCGCGCCGTGTTACATGGGCATCGACATGGCTACCCGCGAGGAGCTCATCGCCGCCGGCAACACCGTCGAGGACATCCGCGACGAGATCGCCGCAGACTCGCTCTCGTACCTCTCCATCGACGCCGTCGCCGAGGCGCTCGGCAACTCCCGGGCCGACCTCTGCCTCGGCTGCGTCACCGGCGAGTATCCGTACGATATCGAGGGCGAACCGACCGACCGCGAGGTCGAACGTCCCGTCATCGAGGGCGCGGACCTGCCGGCGGACGACTGAGGCCGCGAGCACGGCTGAATCGCCCACGCTTTTTCCGGTCTTGCCGCGAACACCGCTTCATGCCTGGCGCAACGTTCCTCTCCGGCGAGTCGGTCGACCTCCGTACCATCGAGAAGGACGACCTCGAGTTCGTCCGCGACACGGTCAACGACCCTGCCGTCCGACGGAACCTCGCCAGTTCGGTCCCGTGCAACATGGCGATGGAGGACTGGTTCGAGAACCGGGTCAGCAAGGGCGACGACGTGAAGCTGCTCATCTGGGCCGATGGCGAACGCGTCGGGAACATCGGGCTCAACGGTCTCGACGCGACTCACGGCCACGCCGAGGTCGGTTACTTCGTCGCGTCCGGCCACCAGGGACGGGGCTACGGAGGTGACGCGCTCAGGACCCTCACCAGGTACGCCTTCGAGGAACGGCGGCTCCGGACCATCTACGCCCACGTGTTCTCCTTCAACGAAGCCTCGACCCGTTTGCTCGAGTCGGTCGGCTACGAGCATACAGGGAGGATTCCCGACTGGGGGTTCGCCGACGGCGAGTACCACGACGCACTCATCTACGCCGCGACCGCCGACGACTGGTCAAGCTCGGGATAGACGTTTCGGTGCGACGACAGCTGTTACCACACCTGAATACGATTTAACTCGTCGTCAAGTGAAGAAGCCGTCATGCCTGGAGCTACGTTCCTCCGCGGCGACTCGGTCGACCTCTGTACCATCGAGGAAGAGGACATCGAGTTCGTCGTCGAGGCCATCAACGAGCCCTCCGTCCGGATTCCCCTCGGCATCGCCGAGCCCCGGAACGAGAAACAGCACGAGGAGTGGTTCGAGGAGCACGTCTCGAAGGACGAGAACCTCAACCTCCTCATCGTCGCCGACGACGAGCCCGTCGGCATCATCAACTCCAACTGGATGAACGAGCGCCACGGTCACGCCGTCCTCTCCGCCTGGCTGGCGGCCGACGCCCACGGCCAGGGCTACGGCGCCGACGCGACGAAGACGATGATCAGCTACCTGTTCGACGAGCGCCGCATGGAGACGGTCCGCGCCGAAGCGTTCGCGTTCAACGAGGCGTCGAACGCCCTGCTTCGGTCCATCGGAATGGAGCACGTCGGGACGCTCCCGAACTGGGCGTTCGTGAACGGTGAACACCACGACTCGAACATCTACGCTGTCACGGCGTCGGAGTGGGAGTGGTGAGCGACACGGTCTTCCTCGAGGGTCAGACGGTCGACCTCCGCCCGCTGGAGGAAGACGACCTCGAGTTCTGCCGCGACGAGCTGAACGACCCCCGCGTCCGCTCGTCGCTCGGCATGTGCACGCCCATCAACATGCAGCAGGAGGAGAACTGGTTCGAGAACCAGCTCTGCGACGACGACAGCAGCGGCCTCCACCTCGCCATCAGCCTCGACGGCGAACCGGTCGGCGTCATCAACGCCCACTACGTCGACGAGACGAACGGGAACACGACGCTGGGCTGCTGGCTCGGTGCTGACTTCCACGGACAGGGCTACGGGAGCGACGCGACCCGGGCCCTGCTCAGCTACCTGTTCGAGGAGCGCCGACTCGAGGCCGTCAGGGCCGAGGCGTTCGCGTTCAACGAGAAGTCCCGCGGCCTGCTCGAATCGGTCGGCATGGAACAGGTCGCCCGGATTCCGAACTGGGTCTTCGTCGACGGTGAGCACCACGACACCTGCGTCTACGTCGTCACGGCCGACCAGTGGTTCGGACGGGAGTAGCCGCCCGAACCGTCTTTTCCCTCCGTCAGTAGACGAGATACAGCAGCACGTACACCACGTTCCCCAGCACGAACGAGACGAGCCACAGCGGCGCGGCGATGCGCCCGATCTTCGGGTGCAGGGTGTCTTTCAGCTCCGCCATCGGCGTCGTCCACGCGAGCAACAGGACGTAGTAGAGCAGGGGTAGACAGACGATGGCGAGGAGCATGTGTATCGCCAGGATGCCGAGATAGGCGACCTCCACGAGTCCCGTTCCGGGGAAGTGATTCGGCCCCTTCAGCGCGACCTTGTAGAGGTAGAGCACGAGGAACGTCACGAACAGCACGACGCCAGTGAGCATCAGCTGGCGGTGTCGCTGGTAGTCCCCTCGCTTGATGGCCCGCAGGCCCGCGACGATGACCACGATGGCGACCAGACTGATGACCGCGTTCAGGTGCGGAATCGCATTCACCACCCAGTCCGGCGCCTTCGGAAGCAGCCACAACGGGATGAGCTGTCTGGCCGCCCCGACGACGAGCGCCAGTGACACCACCGTCAACAGGGCTGTCGCGGCCGGTACGTTCCGCTCGACGGTCTTCTCCATGCGAGGGTGTGAGGAGCGGACGGAGAAAGAGGTTACTCAGTGTGGCCGTTCGGTTCACAGATTTCTGGCTGCTTCCCAGAACGGCTTCGCCGTTCTGAG